>JBAUXO010000001.1:0-7619 GCA_049584315.1 Candidatus Sulfotelmatobacter sp.
AGCGAGGCCTGCGGCACCTGGGCCGGCAAGGACTGCCGAGCCCGCGCGACCTGCGGCGCGGCCTGCTCCCGCGACCCCGAAACCTGCTCCCGTGCCTGCGGAGCGACGGGCTCAGCCGGCGCAACCGACTCCGCATTCACAGCCGGCAAGACCGGCGCCTCAGACTAAGCCCGAGGCAAAGCCTGCACCCCGGCCAACTCCGGCTGCGAGGCCGGAGCAGCATCCGTCTGCGGCTAAACCTAAGACTCCTGCGCCTGCGGCTAAACCTAAGACTCCTGCGCCTGTGCCGAAGAAGGAACCTCCGAGAGATTAAGGATCAGGAAAAGCAGGAGTGAGGGGGAGAAGGTTGCGAGACTTCAAGCCGGCGAGATTCTTCCAGCCAGATCGCTACCTGACCATGCCTTCCAGCGGGCAACCCGGCGCGCGAGCGGGCCCAGGCCAGGCCGGAACTGGGATTAAATTAGCCGCGAATCAACCGACATTTGCGGTCCTGGTGAGAAAAGACCGTCTCCAAGAAAGCTGGTCATCCGGCCCTAATGGAATGCGTCACATCTCTCGAGCATGGGAATCATGCTGGACCCCATTAAATGGCAATCTCACGCATACCCAGCGTCAGGTGTGTTATGGCGGGGCACAGGCTTCACGGTAAACGCACTCGTGCCACCAGCGCGGCTATCATTTTTTCTCTCTAGCCATTTGATGATGTCGATGTCCAGGCGCATCGTTACCGCTTTGTCGGAGGCCGGTAGAATTTTTCGATTTCCGCGCCGCTCCAGTCCACCACTTCCCGAGCGTCTGACAAATCAATCTCGGCGTGGGTTTTGGCAGCGATGACGGCGGCTTGCCGCTTCTGCTCTTTGGTGAGCTTCTTCATAGGGCTTCCTCTTCTTACCGGTTGCGGCTCGGGCCGAGATCAACCGAACCACTTCTTCGCCCTTTTCATCGGCGAACAGGCTGTGAACAACCAAGAGAATCGAGCCTGGGCTAAATTCGCCAACGGCGTTGTACCGTTCCTCATCCTCCTCGTGAACAACGTCTCGAATCGTCATAGCGCATGGGTCATCGAAGATCAGGGCGGCGGTTGGGAAATCAACACCGTGTCTCGCGAAGTTTCAGGGAATCCGGTTCCATCGCGACCGGTTGATAGTATTCGCAAGAAAACCGCCAGTGGATTGACGCTAACGAATGGGGATTTAACACCCGTACAGCCATTCCCACGCTGGAAAAGGTCACCAGGTTTGCTATCGAGTATGAGCGACGAACCAATGATGGGAGTCGGCGACCTCGAACATGGTTCGGATCAGAGGCGCAGAATGGCAATTCGTGAAGCCGCCCCTTGAGACGCGGTCGATTGATCTATCCTGTCCCAGACTGGAATGGATTACAAAATGCATTTGTCAGAATCTTCTAACAAGCAGCGCTGGTCGATTGTCAGTTTGCTTTTTGCAGCATCGCTAATCAACTACCTGGACCGCGCTGCCATTTCATTTGCCTTGCCACTGCTCTCCATCGATTTCCGACTTACAGCGCAAAGCAAGGGCCTGCTGCTCTCTTCTTTCTTCTGGTCGTATGCGCTGATGCAAATCCCGATCGGTTGGTGCGCAGACCGATTCAACCTGCGCTGGCTCTATGCCGGAGCCTTCATCATTTGGTCATTCGCGCAAGGGCTTACTGGCCTGGCGAGCAGTCTTGCGGCGTTGCTAACCTTCCGGTTTCTCCTTGGCGTCGGAGAATCCATTTACCTGCCGGGGGGGACGAAAATCGTCAGTCTGCTGTTCGCACCGAAAGAACGCGGGCTGCCCTCGGGGCTCTTCGATTTTGGGACTCGAACCGGGCTGGTCCTCGAAGGCGTCCTGGTCCCCTGGCTTTTGATTCATGTTGGATGGCGCCACACCTTTCTCATTTTGGGTTTTACAGCTCTCGCCTGGATTGCCCCCTGGTTCCGGATTTTTCCTCGTCGATTGCAAGTCGTGAACGCGAATGGGGGAGCAACTGACCTTCCCCGGCGCCCGGTTGGTCGGACCTTGCTCGATCGCAATTTGGCGGGCATATGCCTCGGATTCTTTTGTTTTGATTACTACTGGTACGTGCTGGTGACGTGGCTGCCCGACTATCTGGTAACTGTTCGCCAGCTGAGCATCGTTCAGGCGGGCTTTTATGCTTCACTCGTGTTCTTCACGTTCGGGATTGCCGAACCGATCGGCGGATGGATCGCTGATAGCATGATCCGTCGCGGGTGGGATGAAACTCGTACTCGGAAAGGAATCGTGACCATCGCTTTCGCCATGGGTGTGTTCCTTATCGCAGCGATGGTCACTGCTCGTACTGGAATCGCGATTGGGCTGCTGATTGGTGGTTCTCTCGTCGGTCTTGCGACTGGAAACCTGCTCGCGATTCTTCAGTCGTGTGCACCAGTGGAAGCGGTGGGAATCTGGACTGGAGCGGAGAATTTTGCAGGGAACCTCGCTGGGATCATGGCCCCACTGGTCGTAGGTTTCTTGATTGCATCGCACGGCTCGTACGTTCCGGGTTTTGAACTCGCGTCGATTGTTCTTTTTGCAGGGGTGCTCGCCTACTGGTTTGTCGTCGGGGAGTTGAAGCCCCGAGACTCCTAGCTAGGGCAAGCGATTTCGGCGAGAACGTTTGTACTCACGGCGTTTGAGCTCCCTGAGTCTCAACGTAAACCGAGTATAGGGACTGGCTGGCAGCCATGAACAGCCTGTTCTTCTTAGTCCCTCCGAAACATAGGTTGGCACAGGTTTCAGGGAGGTGGATTTTCCCGATTAGCGTGCCGTCGGGCGCAAATACATGCACGCCGTTGTACCCTTCACCCCCCCATCCCGCAGCGGACCAGACATTGCCATCTACATCGCAACGAATGCCGTCGGAATTGCCCGGCGCCATATTTACAAAAAGCCGTCGATTGGTGAGTCGAACGTCATCGACTACGTCATACACGTAAATCGGATGTGGATCGGTGGGATGCTTTGGGACACCGGTGTCCACTAGGTAGAGCTTTTTCTCGTCCGGGGAAAAACATATACCGTTGGGCTTGTCCAAATCGCTGACAACCACAGTCACTTCACGTGTTTTCGGGTCAAGGCGGTAGGCATTGTCCGGCAACTCAAAGGGAGCTTTGTGGCCTTCGTAATTCGACATGATGCCGTAACCAGGATCGGTAAACCAGATCGCCCCGTCGGAATGCACTGCCAGATCATTCGGAGCGTTAAACATTTTTCCCTGAAAATGGTCCATCAGCACCGTGATCGTGCCGTCGTATTCCGTTCGGGTTAGCCGGCGCGTATCGTGCTCACAGGTAAGCAACCTGCCCTGCCGGTCGCGAAAATTGCCATTGCTATAGTTAGACGGACTGCGGAAAACGCTGACCTCTCCAGTCTCCTCCTGCCAACGCAGCATACGGTTATTAGGGATGTCACTGAACAACAGATAACGCCCATCACCGAACCACACAGGCCCTTCCGCCCATCGCGTGCCGGTATATAGGCGCTCGACCGCGGCGTTAGCAACCTTGTATTTTGTGAAACGCGGATCAATCACTTCGACCGCCGGATCAGGATAGAGCACCGGATGTTTTTGTTCTTGCTCCGCTCCAAAGCCGAGCGGTTCAAACACCAGCGCCGTTGTAAAACCGGCAGCCATGTTCATAAATGTGCGTCTTTGCATTCCTTCCCTCCAGGCAGACGAAATCCGGGGCGAGAGCACGTTATCACGCCCTCTGCCGCTCAGAATAAAACTTCTGCTGGAATCTTCTTCCATGCCACCAAACGGCTGCTCGAAAGCCGAAGCTCTCAGACGTAACTGCATTCGCTCTCCGACGCGCTTAAGTATTGCGCTGGTCGAGAGAACTGCCCAGGAGCGAGATAGCGTTGCGGAGTTGATCCCAGCAAAAATGCGCGACTGGGCCGCCGGTCAGCCGTGCGACGCCACCCGCACGTAGGATTTGTTCAAGGCGCTAACCGAAGGACACCCCAACAGTTTGAGACACCTCTCCAAGTCGGACCGAAGCAGATCGAGTGCTCGTGTAACGCCCGCTTCGCCACCGGCAGCGAGTCCATATGCATACGCACGCCCGCAGAGGACGGCACGCGCACCCAAAGAGATTGCCTTGACAATGTCTGATCCCCGCCGGATTCCGCTATCTATCAGGACTTCGGCCTGATCATTGACTGCCGCGACCACTTCCGGCAGGACTTGGAGACTCGCAGGAACACCGTCAAGCTGGCGGCCCCCATGATTGGAAACAACCACCGCCGCGGCCCCATTGTCGAGCGACTGCTTGGCGTCTTCTGCCGAGAGAACACCCTTGATGACGATTGGTCCTTTCCACAACGCCCGAATCCACCGCATGTCGTCCCAAGAGAATGCCTCGCGCTTCATCGCAGTGTGCGCGTCCCGAACCCGGAGTACGCCGCTTTCCGGGCTGACAATGTTGGGCATGTCGGGAAGACTTCCATCAAGTAGAAAACGTGTTAACCAGCGGGGCCGAACGAAAACCTGCGGAAGGAAAGGAATCTTGGACCAAATACTCCCCCGCAAAAGCTGTTCCATTCCGTCCCGCAGTTCACGATCACGCTGTCCAATAACGGTCGAGTCGATGGTAATCACAAGCACCGTGTATCCCACGTCCATCGCTCGCCGGAGTGCATTCTCCGCGGCAGCGCGGCCACCGGTCAGATAAAGCTGATACCAGACCTGTCCGATAGAAGCAGCCTTCACGTCTTCGAGCCGGTGACCGGAGACAGTTGAGAGTATCAAGCCAACGCCGGCTTTGCCAGTCGCCCGAGCAGCCGCGATTTCGCCGTCGGGGTGCAGCACGCGGAGATACCCCACGGGTGCGAGGAGCAGTGGCATGGAGAGTTCCATACCGAGCACGCGAGTTCGGAGATCACACGCTGGCACGGCGACGGCGTGGCTGGGCCGAAACGTAATCGTGTCGAAAGCTCGGCGGTTTTCGCGAAGCGTCCACTCGTCTTCCGCCCCCCCGTCGATGTAGTTGAAGACAATTCTCGGCACCCGACGGCGCGCCAGTTCGCGCAGGTCCTCGATATTCACAGCTCGGGACAATCGCGTGGTCGTTGAGACCGGGTTCATTCAGGAGAGCTCCAAGAGCATTCAATCATCGAAATTGTCCGTCAGCCACGATCTGGTCGTAGCCCCGTCCGCGTTGTGCGCATTGAGCTCGTTTCCATCATTATGGTTCGCAACAGATCATCATGGCGTGTCCGCTCCTGAACCGATGGCGACGACATAGTAGGTTGCGGGACCTGTACCGACGTTCTTGATGCCATGCTCCTCATTCGAGTGAACGAAGCCGAGACCGCCAGGGCCCACACGATGCTCGATGCCATTGATCGTAAGTTCAACCGTTCCTTCGCGGATAAGCGACATTTCCGAATGGAGATGATGATGGGAAGTGTGCGGATATCCATTCGGGGACAGAGTTGTTTCATGTACTTCGATATGCTCGCCTGTTGCCAGTCTGCCCTTCATGATCTTTCGCACTTGTGCATGCCCGAAGTCCTGAACGGGCAAACTTTCGAATGCAAAGGTTGCCGACGGTAATGGGTCATCCTGAGCGGCAAGCACAGGGGCTGCTGTTCCAGCGACTACCAGCGCCGGAATGAGACTGCAGATTTCTCGCCTCGTCAACGACATGCGCACCTCACCGAAAATAACGGCTGGAACTTTTCATTCACGTCTGTGAAGGAGTCCAGCACGCGCCCAGAAAGCCATTATCCATTGTGACTTGAAGCCCTCAAACATTCTAGTCATGGAAGTAGATGGCAGCGCCGAAGATTTTCGATTTTTGGAGTAGCCAAGGCACTGTCCCAGAGGTTGACCGCGGACACGATATTTAAGCGGGTGGGTCGTTGGTCGGGACCCCGGAGTATATGAGCCCTGAGCAGGCCAGGTCTTCGGGTGAGGACATCGACACCGTATCGGTGTGCTCAATCAGGTGTAGCAGGCGAGTGCCTTCCAGCCTTCTTAATCTCCATGTCGACAACCGGTTCAGATAGTCCCATTCTTCGTAGTCTTCCGCCGTTGGCCATTTGAAAAATGTACCGCAATTGATGCGTGGACTCCATCGGATTCGCTCCCGCAATACTTCGCTTCGCGACGGCGACGTACTACATCAAGACGGCCGCCGACGATGTCCAAAGCGATGGCGACGCTGGAAGGCCGCATAGCAGAGGCGAGACCGATTCAATCGGACACTAACAGGACACTAGAAAACGATTCGCCCATGGAGCCATCCGCGGTTCAATCGGCGTTAAGTGATTGGGATTGTGAGGACTGGCGGAGAGGGAGGGATTCGCGTACCACCATTTCTAGCAACTCATGGTGAATCGGTAACCTACCCGAGTAAGCCAAAGTAAGCGATCAGGGGAAGAGTCCCGCCTGAGCCTTGGTCAGTTGGACGGGCGTTGAGCACGCCTCATCGTCGTTCGCGACATGATTGACCCGACTGCTCACGGGATAGGACCGCATTAGCCGAGCGTCAAACGGCTTCAACATCTCCGACACTATCCTGACATCGTGCATGCCTGGGTCAAGCCATAAATCGTAACAATCTGGATCAAGTACGACTGGCATACGGTCGTGGACGGCGGAGGTCACAGCATTCGGCGTCGTAGTCAGAATCGAGCACGTCTCTAGTGCCTTTCGATCCAGGTCTTTCCACGTTTCCCATATTCCCGCAAACGCAAACAGTTTTCCCTCATTGACTTCAAAACAATATGGCTGTCTGGCTTTCCCGTCTGGCTTCCACTCGTAAAAACCGTCTGCAGGAATCAGACATCTCCGCAATTTCAACGCATCGCGAAATGCGGGATTCGAGGCGGCTGTTTCCGATCTTGCGTTGATCATCTTGGCGGCACCAGACGGATCTTTTGCCCACCAGGGAATGAGTCCCCAACGGACTAACGACAATTCGCGGCGGGGTTCTTTAGGATTCTGGCGAATAATCGGAACAGGTTGAGTCGGTGCGACGTTGTATCGAGGCGTCCAGTCGTCTTCTCCACCACTGTCGAAGTACTCTTCGACGAGTTGTTTTCTTCGCGAGAGTCGGTAACGCCCGCACATCGGAAGATTATTGCAGAGTGGCGGAAAGGCTGCCCGAGAAAAGGAATCAGGCGCTCTTAGCCAAGATTACGGCTTCGGGCGGACTATACGCGCCGATTTGTTCAAGCATCGCGAGTCGATCCCAGTTGTCCCACCCTTCGATGATCTTTCCATCGACAATCCGAGCGATTGACATGCCTGTGATCACAACCCTGTTGTTTGTAGGCGGAACACCCAAGCCAGTTCCTTTATGCGTCATCGTCGCTGACCATCGCACGGCGACCCTCTATCGCCGATCCCGAAAGCATCTTGTACCTGGATCTCCATATCGGGGAACGCATCACGAATCTTGTCGGCGAAGGCTGCGAATTCCTTGGGCCCGTGGATCGTTTTCTGAGGACCAAACTGCCCACTTAGGGTCGAGGCAAAAACAATTTCACAGATTGGGTGAGATAGTGTAGTTCCACTTAGGTAGGGTTTCGTGCGGCTGGATTCGAAGTGCCTGAAGTTGTTGGGATGTGGGTGCTGTGCCGGTC
>JBAUXO010000002.1:0-15147 GCA_049584315.1 Candidatus Sulfotelmatobacter sp.
GGTTGACACAGGCGACTGTGTGGACAGTAAGAAAAGATAGGAAAATCAAGGGTTTACCGCTAACCCGGTGAAAACAAAGTGGGGACGTAGTTCAGTTGGTTAGAACGCTGCCCTGTCACGGCAGAGGTCGCGAGTTCGAGTCTCGTCGTCCCCGCCATTCATTCCAAAAGAGTTGTGGCGCTTTCACTGAAACCATCGAGGACCCAAAAGGGCACGTTTTTGTGCCCTTTTTTGTGTCTCTTTTGTCGCATCCCGCTTGCGTTCTCCATTTTTCTTCACGGTGAGATATGACCGGACGCCGATACTCCATTCGCTTCACTCGCAAACACCAGTGACAACACGGCTGCCTGTGCTGCATGTTTAGCCGGCGTGATTGCCTGAGTGTAAACATCCAACGTGGACCGCAGAGTTGAGTGCCGCATCAACTCCTGCATGACCTTGAACTCAGTGCCGACATTTCTCAACAGTGTCGAATATGTGTGACGAAACGTATGCCAGCCAATGCATTTCTGGATTCCTACCTTCTCGGCGGCTGGTCGAACATATTTTCGCAAAATCGCTTGTCCCCAGAATGGATACCGCCCTCGGTGCCGTCTGCTCGCAAAAATCCAGTCGTCGGGGTTTGTATAAGCTGATTGTTGTCGCCATGACATGAGTGCATTGGCAACGAGCCTATGGACTGGTACGGGCTTCTGCGACGATTCGGTCTTGCAATCGTCCAAACTGTCGATTCGATACTTCGCCAATGTCCTCTAAATTAATCATGAAATTGACGGCGCTGCTTCCGAATCGTCGGCAGCGGCTAGTCGACGTTTACTTCTGACCCCAACTGATCCGACGTCATGAACTCCACTGTACTTCCGGCCTAACAGGTGAACGTTGTCAAGGCTGCCACCGCGTCGCAGCATCTCCGCAAATCGCAAGTAGTCAGCCGCTGTTGAGAAAGCGCCCCCACCGCCGCTGTCATGGCTGGGTTGAGACGTTGGATCCCGCTCACCTGCGGCAGGTTTCTGGAACGGCTTTGCCAGCCGCCCGACCTTATCCACAGGTACGGTGAAGAACGTATCACTCATGCCCAGGGGCTCGAAGATCTGCGCTTGCAAATACTGGCCGAGCCTCTGGTTGGTGACGGCCTCAATCGTCAGTCCCGTAACATCAAGGCCAAGGCGGTAGTTCCAGTGTGTTCCCGGCTGATACTGCAACTGCAAGCCGCCCAGTTTGGCCAGAAACTCGCTTCCGCTTAAGTCCGATGTCAGCTCCGAAGACCGTTTGCTTACGTCGGTCGTACCCATAAACCCATAGCTCACGCCTGCCGTATGGCGCATCATGTCCTGAATCGTCGGCGGGCGCTTCGCTGGTTCCGTACCGGTCTGCGTCGCGACTGCCATTTTGTCCAGCTGGGGCAAATAGGTTCCGATCGGCTCATTCAGCATCAGTCGTCGCTGTTCAAATAGCTGCAGCGCGCTGACTGCCGTCAGCGGCTTGGTCATGGAAAAGATCGGAAAGATCGCGTTCTTGGGCATCGGCGATCCGGCGGCGTCACCGCGCTTGCCGAAGGACTCGTAGTAAACGAGTTTGCCTTTTCTGGCGACAGCGATCACCCCCCTGGCATCGTACCGCGAGCGATCTCGGCGCGCAGAGCCCAGCCGATCTGCTCCAGACGCCTTGATGAAAGGCCAACAGATTCAGGCTTTGCTGCCGGCAGTGGTTCCGCCACGGGCACAGCGGATAAAGCGCAAGCACGACGCAAGCCCACACTAGATAATTATGATTAGCTTGGCGACCGTGTGGAAATACGTGTATAGTTGGAGCCACTTTTCGCCGTCAACGAGGGGATTCCACTCAAAAGGTGACTGAGAATTTGCGACAAATGTTCGGCAGTTTCTTGCAGTGCCGTGCCCCAAAAGCTTTACCTGACGGGGCAAATCCCTCGGGGCAACTCGCAGAGCTGAAAAAATGAGGAGTCACTATGCAAGGAACATGGAACTGGCCGTCAACGACGAAAGCCGCCCTTCTATTCTCTATCGCGTTCTTTAGTATCCCCATGGTCGCCGGCAGCTTCGCGGCCGCCGATTGCTCGTCCTTGGCAATTCCCCGCATCACCGAAAAGGTGAATGATGACGTGCACACTCCGCTTAAGGGCGGCGTCCACCCGCTCGCCCGCGCCGAGTTCGACCGCGGCAGCGTTGATGACAGCCTGCCAATGGAGCACATCATCATGATGCTTCGGCGCAGCCCCGAACAGGAGGTGGCACTGACCGCGCACATCGACATGATGCACAATGGCCGCTCACCCCAGTTTCACCAATGGCTCAGTGCAGAACAATTCGGCGCCTGTTATGGGATAGCGGATGCAGATATTTCCGTCGTGACCACATGGCTCGAAGGTCACGGTTTCAGTGTGGATACGGTTCCGGCAGGCAGGATGTCGATCATTTTCAGCGGAACGGCCGGACAGGTGCGTGAGGCGTTTCATACCGAGATTCACAAGCTGAATGTGAATGGCCGCCAACACATTGCCAACATGAGTTCGCCTGAGGTACCGACAGCCCTCGCACCCGTGATTGCAGGCTTTCGTTCGCTTCACAATTTCTTCCCCCAACCTATGGTTCGTGTGGCCGGCCCAATCCATCGAGATGCAAAAACGGGTTCTTGGCAGCGTGTGCTGGGCAAGGGTCCTGAGTCCAACGCCAGTCCCTTACTCACTTTTAAAGCCAATGACACCGAGTATCTGGCAGTCGGCCCGCAGGATTTTTACACCATCTACAATGAGAATCCGCTGCTGAAGGCATCGAAACCAATCAAAGGCGCGGGACAGACACTCGCGGTGATCGAGCCCACCGACATTGACAAGACGGATGTAACAACGTTTCGATCTCAATTCGGGCTGCCGGCCTATCCAGCCACCGCCAACGATACGCAAGGCGGGGTCAACTGGATGCTGGGCATCAGCAGCTACTGCAACAATCCCGGAAGCGTGGGCGGCGACGCCCAGGCTGAAGCTTCCCTGGATACCGAATGGGTCGGGACTGCCGCGCCGGCCGCGATCATTGATTTTGTTGCTTGCGCCGATACCTCGACCACTTCCGGGGTCGATCTTGCGGGCACGTACGTGGTCAATGATCTGGCCAGCTCGGTGTCGGCGATCAGCGTCAGCTACGGCGTTTGCGAGGCGCAGTTGGTGACCAACTCGACCGGTTTCGAAACGAACAGCTTTTATCGGGCCCTTTGGGAACAGGCGGTCGCGGAAGGGCAGACCCCGGTCGTCGCCGCTGGCGACACCGGCGACGATGTCTGCGATCGCGGGGATTCATCCGGCATCGGGCAGACCGGCATTTCGGTCAATGGATTGTCCTCGACTCCTTACGATGTCTCGGCGGGCGGGACTGATTTCTCCGACGTCTACACACACGGCGGGGCTCTTCCCACACCATATTGGAATACGAACGACACCTCGCCCTACGGATCGGCGGTTTCTTACATACCGGAAATGTCGTGGAACAACACTTGTGGCAGCACCGTGGCAGCGGCGTTTCTCGGTGAAACCCCGGAACGGATGTGTAACGTCAGCGAAATAGGTCTGACGCTTGACGGAGGTACTGGCGGCATCAGTACGATCTACTCCCTTCCCACCTGGCAGAGCGCGTACGGCGTGGGGCTCAGCAGCAATTTCACCTCTAAGTCTTTCCGGAATTTGCCCGACCTATCCTTGTTTGCCTCAGACGGAATGTTCTGGAATCATGTGCTGGTCCTTTGCGACTCCAATTTAGCTCCATGCATATATTCAATCGGTTCGGACGCGTACGCGTTGTCGGGGGGCGGCACTTCTTTTGTCGCTCCCATACTCACTGGCATCATCGGGCTCATCAACCAAGCCAACCCATCAGGCGATCCGTCTCAGCCCACGCGCCAGGGACAGGCAAACTATACGTTTTATGCCCTTGCCAGAAACGAGTATGGAACCACGAGCGCCGAGAACACTTCGACAACTAAACCCAGTGTGTACACGTGTGAATCCAACCCTCTCGCCATCAGTACCTACAGCTCCGTTGCTCCCAATTGCATTTTCCACAATTTGAACCGGACGCCGGTAGCGGGCACGAGCACTTGTGTCGGCGCCAGCAATACGAATTGCATCGTGGACAACAACGTTCAGCCTTGTGTGACGGGCACCACCGACTGCTTTACCGCCACGGCGGGTGACGAGGTTGGATTGCTCTCCCGTTCGACCTCCGTGTTTGATCCTGCCTTTCCGCAAAGTGCAGGCTACAACGACGCGACCGGTCTCGGCAGCGTCAACGTGGCCAACCTGGTAAATGGCTGGAAGACGGTTACCACGGAGTTTGCCAGTACCACTACGCTGGCTGCCAGTCCAACGTCCATTGCGGTTACGGGCACAACTACGCTGACGGCGAGCGTAACGGCAACTGGCCGAGGCAGCCTGGCGCCACCCCTCGGAACTGTGACGTTTTATGCTGGCACCGCGTGCAGCGGCAAGGCTTTGGGCACCTCCGCAATGAAGCCGGCAAACGCATGCACCACAAGTTGCCACTCTACCGCCTCGTTGTCAGGGGTTACCGGCACTGAGCTCGGCGGAGTGGGAAGCAAAAGTGCGGTTGCTTGTTTCAGCGGAGACGGAGCCAATGACGCGGCGTCGAAAGGAACTGCCTCCATCACCGTGAACAAAGCCACCGCGACCACAACCGTGGTTTCGAGCAAGAATCCATCCACGGTAGGCGAATCGGTGACCTTTACGGCGACGGTTGCGCCGGCAGGTCCTCCGGTTCCTACCGGGACGGTGGCATTTACCTCGAAGGGCACGACCATTACCGGCTGTTCGGCGGTGACCGTGACCTCGTCGCGCAAGGCGGCATGCACCACGACATCGCTGACCGAGGGCACGGATACCATCAAGGCCAGCTATTCGGGCAACAGCGATTTCACGAGCAGCAGCGGCACGGTGTCGCAGGTTGTCAATTAACCGGAGCCATTGACGCGGCGCACACGGCTGCCCGAAGTCCCGCAGGCTCTACCAGTTTCTTGACAGCACATCTTTCAACGCCCGGTTATCCAGCGTCAGATCCGCCACCACGTGCTTCAGCTTCCGATTCTCGTCCTCCAACTGTTTCAGCTTCTTGACATCGCTACTGTCCATCCCTCCGTACTTCGCCTTCCAGCGATAGTAGGTTTGTTCGGTAATCCCGTGCTGCCGACATAACTCCGTCGCCGTCAATCCCGCCTCGCCCTGCTTCAAGATGGCAATGATCTGCTCTTCGCTGTGTCGTGTCCCCTTCATGCCTGGTTCTCCTCTCCGATGTTTTCGCGCCTGCGCTCGTTTGCCGGCCAAAAGATCTTGCATTAGGAGCGCCGCTGAGCAACGATCACCAACTCCGTCGACCTACGGCACAGGTCCGGGAGAAACTCACATTTTAACTGGTACAGTTCTTGGGGGCTGGGTCATCTGGACTTCCTGATTCCCCTCCGTGAGAGTCATCTGCGAGTAATGCTGAAACAGTGGGTTCGCCATTACAACGAAGGCCGCCCACACATCAGCCTTAGGGCCTGGGCTGCCAGGGGACGAGCATAATAATCCAGCGGATCAGCATATCAATCATATTAATAAGGATAAGGCCCTGCCTAGGTCGAGAACGATGAATCGGCATCGATTGCCCCAGCGATGTGAAATCAGGGCTAAGCCGATCCTCGGTGGGTTGCGTCATGAATACTCCCTGAAGAGGAACGCCGCATGAGGCAACTGCGATGAGGAAAGCGAACATTGATTGCTTCTCCGATGAAACTGAGCGGTCCGTGTTTATTAATCGACTTCGGCTCGTGGGCCGCTATCCGCATCGACGGCTTGTGATCACAGACCTCGGGAGCGATGTAAACCTCCGGCTGTCTGTATTGGCCGTTGGAGAAGTGCATGGGCTGGCGAGTCGGAAACGATCCCTAATTCCGCGCACCGACGAAATTACTTGCGGAGCACAGGTTGTGCAGTGTCAGCTTTCGACGACTACAGCAGTCATTTCCGCATCAATGAAAGTCAAAGTCACCATAGGCCCCTCCCGCACACTTAGCACCAAGGGAGGACGAAAGCAGGCGATGCAGGCGCCATCTTTCTGCCGAACGCTCGGATACACGATTCCAGCGGAGCCACTCGTCAGCAGCTTGAGTCCCAGCGCCTGGGAAGCGGAGTAGCTGTTCGGGTCTAAACATTCCATGAAATCTCGATCTCCCCGAATGTCATGAAATTCGTATCGGAAATCGGCCAGATAGTCGATGTATCGAGAGACCTCTTGGGCTTTCCAGTCGACTTCTTTCAACTCGACGGCTCTATGAAAGGCAACTTCCGTTTGCGCGGTTTGCATTTCGAAAGCCGCATACCAAGCTCCTCTTCCCCCGCTGTTAAACCGTCCCACAGACGGACGCGCATGAGCGAAGGATGCGTTGACGATATGCGCAAGGCGGAAGCCGGAGACCAGCTCAATTGCGCTGGCGCCCGGTAGCCTCCCACTCTCGCCGAGCAATCGATCATTCGTGGCGCCCTCCAGCACCGTAAGATCGCTGAGCAGATCGTCGTCGTCTTGTGCGAGAAGATTGAGGATCGGCCGACCACGATCACTGTAGCGATACGAAATAAGACGATGAGTCCTGTCCTGTTCCACCTTGCTCTGTTTCGGAGATTTCACCTGCCGCCGCGTCGTGCGTCCAAAAGTTGCCGAACCCTTAGCAAAGCAGGTATCCCGCCCTTCTTCACGTAACTGAGGGGCGACTCTCCCCCAAACATGGTATTCGTGTTCGGCAGCGCCATCCACGCATCTGCGAGCTTCTGGCCATAAAGAATGTTCAAGGCCTTGTAGATCCCGATTAAGAGCGAAATTCGGGTGAGCTGATCTTCATCCAGAGTCTTGGCAGCCCGATTCTTCAATCCGTAAAAACTGCCACTGGATATGCCGCCTAACAGACGTCGGGTATCGTCGTCCCGTAAATTCCAATGCGTCGCGATCCGAAGAAGGCCTTTGATGGCAGCCGGACTGAGTCGGGTTCGGTTTTCTTTTCTCGACAGATCGACGGCTGTATCCCACGAGAAACCAACAACGGCCTGTTGTATCGCAGCCATAGTAGCCATGAAGGGTTCCTCCATTTATGACTAAATAATACTCCAAATTTGATAAGGCGACAAGCTATTTTTTGCAACTATTAAAACAACGTGTTTATTATCATGGACTTATAGAAAACGTGGAATCCGACAGCCTAATGCTGGGGGGACTGGTCTCTTCGCAAATAGTCCTTAAAATGAAGACTAGAATCGTTCCTGTTGCACCATCAACTGACCCGGTGTCGGCAGTTGGCCGTGTGCCAGAAGGGTGCCGAGTCAGAAAGGTCGCTGCGCCTCGCGACCCCAGCTGACGGCCGATCAGCCGGCCAAGAGATCCCGTGTTCTCAGACTTGCCACTCGTTCAATGACTTGCCGAGATTGTGGTTTTTTGGTGTGTCGCAAAAGGTGTTGTAACCCCTATTTGCTATGCCGCTTGTTTAGACGTTGGCGGACGCTAATCGAGCGCGCCGCGCACGATTTACAGTTCCGGGTGCTGATAGTGCATCGCGGTCTTTACGTCGCGGTGCCCCATCGTTTTCATTACGGCAGCAAGGTTGCCGGTTCGCATCAGAACTCGCGTACCATAGTCGTGTCGCGCACAGTAGAGAACCAATTCTTTCGGAAGGCCCGCTTTGTTGCGCGCTTTTCGGAAGAGATTGCAAATTGACCTTAGGTGTCCCGACGCAGAGCGCTTGGATGGAAATACCCAGCCCTCCTGTCTTTCAGTGCACCTGATCCGCAGAATTTCGAAGACTTGCCCGCTCATTGGAACAACTCGCCGCCCCTGTGCGGTCTTGCTGTCTGGCACAAAGATCACGCGGTTGTGCCACTCCAGGTTCTCAATACGCATCCAGAAGAGTTCTCTTGCGTTGCTCATTCCTGTGTCGCGCATCAAGATGATGATGTGCCGGAAAAGGTCGCGAGTTCGTGGGCGCCAGTTGCACGCCAAAGCTCCCGTCATCAGTTCCCTTTCCGCTTCATCATCAAGCCGAGGGTGTCGTCCATGCTCTTTCATCATTTTGATTTTTGGAGCATGGCCGATCATCTTCCACTATTCCGCTTTGTGCAGCATTCGTCGCAATGTTCGCAAAGCGCAGTCGGCACTTGCCGCCGAGCCAGGAAAAGGGATCGCCCCCGGCGCACTGGCAGGTGCTGGCGTAATTAGCTGGAGCGTCCGAGGCGAGTCGAGGGGAGGTTCTTCACCGATCGACCTTGAGTACGTTACGAACTGCCAGCCTTCATTGACACGCGCGAATGGTAGACCTAACATTTTCCGCAGTGCCGAGTCAGTCCCAACTCGCGGGCCAGACCATTTCGCACTACCGCATCGTTGAAAGCCTCGGTGGCGGTGGAATGGGTTTGGTGTATAAGGCTGAGGACACCGAACTCGGACGTTTTGTTGCTCTGAAATTCCTGCCTGATGACCTAGCCAACGACCCGCAATCTTTGGAGCGCTTTCGCCGGGAGGCGCGTGCCGCTTCAGCTTTGAACCATCCGAATATTTGCACCATCCACGAGATCGGCAAACACGAAGGCCATCCTTTCATCGTGATGGAGTTTCTGGACGGGATGACGCTGAAACACCGCATTGGGGGCAAGCCCTTGGAGATCGAGGCGGTGCTGTCACTGGGCGTCGAGATCGCTGACGCGCTCGATTCGGCCCACGCCAAGGGCATCGTGCATCGCGACATCAAGCCTGCCAATGTATTCGTCACCACGCGCGAGCACGCCAAGATTCTCGATTTTGGCTTAGCCAAAATGACGCCTGCCCTCAGCAAGCCTGAAGCGGCTGGAGAAACACAAGCGACGGTTACACAGGATGAACATCTGACGAGTCCGGGCACAACGCTGGGAACTGTCGCCTATATGTCGCCGGAACAGGTAAGGTGCAAGGAGTTGGACGCACGAACCGATTTGTTCTCATTCGGAGCCGTCTTGTACGAGATGGCGACTGGAACATTGCCGTTTCGTGGAGAGAGTTCGGGGGTAATCTTCAAAGCCATTTTAGACGGAACGCCCACGCCAGCCGTCCGGCTGAATCCTGATGTGCCGTCAAAGCTCGAAGAAATTATCCAGAAATGCCTGGACAAAGACCGTAAACTGCGCTATCAGCATGCCTCGGAGATCCGCACCGACCTGAGGCGGCTCCAACGTGACGCTGATTCCGGCAGTGTGCGACTGCCTACTTCTGCGGTGTCCACACCGAAGCGTCACACCTGGTTGCTGTGGGCTCTGATGGTATCGCTGGTGGTGGCGGGATTGGCCGCGTGGTTCGCCGTCGCCAATCGTTCCCGGCTGGGGATTCAAGACCCGCTTTCCGGTGGTTATTTTACAAGGCTTGCCAACGTCAATGGGGCCAAAACCGATCCCGCTATTTCGCCCGATGGGAACTTCGCTGCGTTCATCTCCAACCGGAGCGGCTCGTTCGACATCTGGCTGATGCAAACGAACGGGAACAACCTGACAAACCTCACTCAGGGCCAAATCGGGGATGCTCGGGCGCCGCTCCGGGCCGTGGGATTCTCCGGAGATGGATTAGAAGTGTGGAGTGCGGGAACAGAAGGCAGCGGGGGAACAGAAGGCAAGAGGCTCATGCTGTGGCCGCTGATTGGAGGTGCGCCACGCAATTTTCCGGATGAAAAAGCCGCCGAGGTTGCCTGGTCTCCGGATGCCAGCCGACTGGTCTATCACACCTGGCAAGCAGGTGACCCGACGTTTGTGGCGGACCGCAACGGCGCCAATCCACACCTGATCCTCGAAAACGAACCCGGATTACACAACCACTATCCGGTCTGGTCGAAGGATGGGCGTTGGATCTACTTTGTGCGCGGGCGACCCGCCACGCGTGAGATGGACCTATGGCGGGTATTACCGGAAGGAGGAAACCCAGAACAGCTCACACATCTCAACACCGATATTGCGTACCCGACACCGATCAACGAGAGGACGGTCCTGTTCGTAGCCCACAACAAAGACGGAGCTGGACCATGGTTGTGGGCGTTCGATGTAAGAGCGCGAACTACCGGCCGCGTGAGTTCGGGTTTGGAACAATACAGCGCGCTAGCGGCTAAAGCGGATGGCCGACGTCTCGCGGCAAGCGTCGTGAACCCCCAAGTCAACTTGTGGAGCGTTCCAATCACAAGCCGCCTCGTTGAAGAACGGGATGTCAAGGCTTTCCAATTACCCACGACACGCTCCCGTGCACCGCGGTTCGGGCGCGAAACACTATTTTATTTATCTTCGCGAGACGGTGCTGACGGACTCTGGAGCTATGGCGATGGAAGAGTGCTGGAGATCTGGAGGGGCCCCGAAGGTGCACTGCAGTCGCCTGCGGCGGCGTCTGCGGACGGAAAAGGAGTCGCATTTGCACTCAGGCGAAACGGAAAGCAACAAATGCAAGTAATGGCGGCGGATGGAACCCAGCTCCGCCCTCTTTCGAGCGATGTCGATGTTCGAGGCACAGCTTCGTGGTCTCCTGACGGCAAATGGATTGTCGTGGCCGGCGGCGATCGCAACGGACCGGGCTTATTCAAACTTCCGGTTGACGGCGGCTCACCGGTCCGGATTGCAACTGGGCCGTACTTGGATCCCGTGTGGTCGCCGCGTGGGGACTTAATTGTCTATAGCGGACCCCAGGTGTTCACGCTCGCGCCGCTGCTGGCGGTGCACCCGGATGGCACGCCAGCGAAGCTGCCGGAGATCAAAGTGCAGCGCGAGGGTGAGCGGGCGCGCTTTCTGCCTGACGGCACAGCACTGGTTTACATGCTGGGGAATACGCTGGCCGAGCAGGACTTCTGGCTGCTCGATCTTGGCACGATGCACTCGCGGCGGTTGACTCAACTGAGCAGTTCGGCGGTAATGCGGGCCTTTGATATCACACCCGATGGCAAACGAATTGTATTCGACCGGTTAACCGAAGATTCCGATATATTTCTGATTGATCTCGCGCCGGAGTAGGGCAAAGACGCAGGAAGATGTTTCAAGTGGCTTCAGTCTAAGCTGGGAGATCAAAGGAGCCCGCGCCTCCGGCGAACAAATCTCTTGTTTCGGTTAGGCGAGAAGAGTATGAGGCTCTCGTCTCTTGGGTTGTTAGGTCGAACGGTCCGGCCTCTGGGTGGTTTCGAAAGGGAAACATTTCTCCGGTGGTGGCCCGATGGTCAGAAAAATATCAACCATTGTTTTGCTTTCCCCGTTACTTTCAATTCCATCGCTTCTTTACTCCCAGAACTCCACATCGGGCGCAGTAGCGGGCACGGTAAAGGACCCGAGCGAAGCAGTTGTACGCGGGGCGACTGTCACTTTGGTACAACCGGCTACGAATCTTACCCAACCCTCGTACTCCGATGCAGGCGGACGCTACGTTTTCCCGGCGGTGGCGCCCGGTAGCTACACGCTCTCGTTTTCCGCAAGCGGCTTCCGCAAAACCATCATCAACAACCTGCAAGTAGAGGTTACTAAGACCAGCATCGTGGATCAAACCCTGAAAGTTGGGTCGGCTGATGAAACCATCAAGGGCACCGCTCCCGCAATCACCCAACTACAAGTCACGGACGCAAGCGTAGGAGCCGTGTTGAGCGGCACAGAATTGAACCGGATGCCTATCCTCGGGCGCAGTGCCGCTCAACTGATTTTCCTGCAGCCTGCGGTCGCGCCGAATGATCCACAAAACGTCGACGGCTCAGGGGATGTCGGCGGCGGGCAGATCGCTGGCGCCCGCAGCGAGCAAGTTACGTTTACGGTTGATGGCGGCGATGCCACCAGCAACTTGGAAGGGTCAAACGCCTACAACTCGCCCGACCGTGAGTCACCCGCGGTATCACCTGTTGTCCCGGTTCCGCAGGATTCAGTCGACGCGTTTCGCGTCATTACCAACAACCCGAATTCGACCTTTGGACGTTCCTCTGGTGGGCAGGTTTCTTTCATCACCAAGTCCGGCACCGATAACATCCATGGTGCACTTTACGAATATCATGGTGATGACGGTTTGGATGCCAATAGCTGGAGCAACGACCTTCTGAACATCACTAAGCCGCCCAGCGTAGATAACCGGTTCGGAGTTTCGATCGGCGGCCCAATTATTACGAACAAGTTGTTCTATTACGCCTTCTATGAGGGGCGCCGCTTTCACGACAGAGCCCAGTTCGAGAAGATCGTTCCCACAGATACTCTTAAAAAAGGCATCCTCCAGGTAGATGGCGTATCGTACAACCTTAACCCTGTAAATGGCCCCCTCGCTGCTAACTGCGGTGCAGCACAGAATCTGCCCTGTGATCCAAGAAATCTCGGCGTCAGTCCAGTGATCATGGCGCAGCTCGCGCTCTACCCGACCGGGAACGATCCCTCGCAAAACGATGGCCCGACTACCGCAACGTCCAATGTGACGGGGTTTGCGCTTCTCGTGGCGACGCCGATTACCACCGATGTCAGCAAGCTGAAGCTCAACTACACGCTTAACAGCAAGTGGTCTGCCTTTGCCACCTGGCAGTACTCCTCGACCCACCGCGCCAGCACGGATCAAATCGATATTCTGGGAACTCCCAAGGCAGTGAGTGGCGATCCGTACTATGCCGACTTTTACACTCTTCAGGTTGACGGCCAGATTAACCCCAACTTCCTGGCGACTACCCACGGCTCGTTCCTAAGAATTGGTGGGGTTGGGTGCGGACCGCGCCACACCCACTCGTCTCGGGCACGGATGCGGCCCTAGAGATCGCTGGCGAGGGAGACCCAGGCTCACTTAGCCTTGGCAAACTTCTGGCCGACCCCGTCAACATCAACACGGCCGAAGCGAAGTCACGTGTCTGGGACGGCCACGATTGGTACATTGCCGAGGATATGACTTGGGTACACCATAGCCATACCTTACAGTTTGGCGGAGGTGGATATATTTCACACGACTATTTTGTCCGTACCGATGATGTGGTCAGCGGATTAACAAATGCCCCAATCTACTACGTCGGAGCCGACGAACAGAACCACAACTTGTACGTAAACGTCACCGGTATCACCCCGGGTTCGCTTAAAATAAGCGCCATCGGGATATTTCAACAAGCACTCGCCTTTACGCTCATAACCAAACGGTTCTGAGTATAACCTGATTACAACAGTTGACAGTCGGTACGTCCGGTTTAGTGCCTAGTGAAACCGTCGCCGCTCCATTCTTCTGAGCCGACGCCGTTATGCACAAAGAACAATCCTGTCGGGTCATATTTCTTTTTCACCACTGTCAGACGCGCCCAGTTGCTGCCCCAATAAGAATGCTGCCAGTCCTCTTCGAAGAAATTACTTTCCGAAACATACGCTCCGCTCCTTGGTCCCACTGCTCGCAGCTCGTTCATGCAACGATGAACTTGCGTGCGAGATTTCCCTGCCGCTTCGACGTCCGGCTCGTGGCCGCGTACTCCTGGATACCCGCCTGCGCCGTCCGCGACAATCGCCAGCGCAAACGCATTCAACACGGCAGGGTTCGTCGCGGTATCCCTTGTTGCTTCGACAGCCTCGCCCGGCGCTCCCCCGAGCCCTTTGTTGAAATGCAGCTCGATCAGTTGGGAGCGAGATCCGGCAAACAATGCATTCGCGAGCCGCTCCTGCGAATCATCTTCGAGTAGCGATGCCGGCAACCAGAGCGATTCGTAGCCGTAGATGGTCCAGGCCACTTGGCCTCCGTCTCCCGTCCACCACACATTATTCGGGCTGGCGCCGAGTCGCGTGTCCGAGTCGAAAGCGTGCTGGTGCTGCTCCTTCCTCCACTCAACATCCCACCAACGCCGAGCGGGCATGCTGCCAAGATCCATACCTGGCTCAACCGTGGAAATTCCGGGCGAACCCGCAATCCAATCGAGGAAGGGTCGCCAGACTTTTCGAGCTTCTTCGGTGGTCAACCCTAGCGAAACCATGAAAAGACCAAGGACATTATCCGAACCGATGTGTGCTTGCTCGCCCCAATGTTCGTTAAAGAGATTGTCTCGATAAAAGCCGACGAAGTAGCGTAATAAGCGGCGAAAGGCGTCATCCGAGGAAGCTTTGACGCGGAAGATCGCACCGCCCGCGTGTTCGGGAAGGTCGCGCACGCGCAGCGTCACCTTGGTCACCACGCCAAAAGTGCCGCCTCCGCCTCCTTTGAGCGCCCAAAACAAGTCCGGATTTGTGCACGCGTTCGCGATCCGAATGTTTCCGTCGGCGGTCACCACTTCAGCTTCGAGTAAGCCCGCGGCGCAGGTCCCATAGCGCTTGGAAAAGCTTCCAAAACCACCGCTTTGCACCAAGCCTGCGACGCCCACCGTCGTACATCCGCCGCCTTGCACGTATGCGCCAGCCTTCGTGGTTACGGCGTCGTACGCCTGCATCCAGATTGCGCCGGAGCCACAAGTCACGGCGCGCTGGGCAGCTTGTTTCCCTTCGCAGCCCTGTGGAACAAATGCGTCGTGCATCGTGACGTCGTGCATGTGCCTCGTCCAAATCAGGAGAGAATCGGCTGCGTTCGACGTACCTTGATAGCTGTGCCCGCCGCCTTTCACCACCAGACGCAGATCATTGTCACGGGCGAAGTTGATCGCTGCCGCAACGTGGTTCGCATCCCTCGCTGCGACCGCGAACACGCTCGGTTTCGTGAACCACGCGTCGACCCATCCGAGGGTTTGGGTGAGGCCAAGCTGCTCGCCGATATAGTATGGATTCTTGATGTTCGCGATCAAGCTCTTGCAGCCAGCACCATCGACATCCTTGATGCACGCCTCGATCGGAAATTCCACAGGAATCAGGTTTCCGTCAACAGCGTCATTGAGCCGTTTCCACGCCGCTTTGGAAGGCCAGTCTGCATCTGCTGGACGCCTCCGGCGAAAGGTCTTGCGGGCAAACAGCGAACGCGGCCAAAGCGGCAGCAACGCAGTCAGACCAGATCTCTTTAAGAATGTTCTTCGATCCACTTAGGGTCGAGGCAAAAACAATTTCACAGATTGGGTGAGATAGTGTAGTTCCACTTAGGTAGGGTTTCGTGCGGCTGGATTCGAAGTGCCTGAAGTTGTTGGGATGTGGGTGCTGTGCCGGTC
>JBAUXO010000003.1:0-7382 GCA_049584315.1 Candidatus Sulfotelmatobacter sp.
GTCGTGATGGATGGGGAAAATACTGGAGTCGTAGGAAAATCCCAGTTCGGTCAGGATCTCAAGCGCCCATACGGAACGATCAGTCATAGAGTAAGTTGGTGCGCGATACCCATATACCGGTTGGCCGGCGATTTGTTCAATTACATTCTTGGCGCGCCGGGTGTCTTCGCGAAATTCCGCGGGATCCAGTTTGTAGATCAAGCGATGCCAGTGGGAATGACAGCCCAATTCATGCCCACCTGCTGCGATCTCGCGCACAAGCGCAGGGAAGCGTTCGGCAACCCACCCCAGTACGAAGAACGTAGCGTGTACATTGAGCGCTGCCAGCAATTCCAAGAGGCGGCGGGTGTTCGCCTCCACCCGGCTGGTATAGCTGTCCCAGCGGGCGCGATGCACAACGTCGGAAAAGGCCTCGGCGTGGAAGTAGTCTTCCACGTCAATCGACACCACGTCTCTTGGCATTTTCTCTGACATTCCCCGATGGGTCGGCCCGCGAAGAACTCTCGCTCAGTATCCCCTGCTAGCGGCGATTGGAAACCGATTTTCTCGACTGATTCCGGGATCTGTTCCTTGGGGGGGTGTTCTTTCGGATGGCCATATGCGACAGGCTACGCTTTTCAAAACCTGGGGTCAAATGCCCAATCCCGCCTTCACCTGCCTTGGTGCACGACTTCGGCGGGGGAGTGATCGAAAGCAGATAATTTTTCTTGGCTGGTCTTACGGCGTATATAGCCGCAAGATACCTTCACAACCACTCCCGCTGAGAATTCTAAAGAGTCTCGGTTGAGAAGGAAAAGCGACGATGCTGCGATGCCAGGGATGAAGAAGGCGGCGATACTGACAGAGACGATTTGCCGCCCGGCTTAATAGGAAGTATTTAAGTAGTATTATGAATGGGCTTGGGTGAGAGAAGCCATTTGGGCCAGGATGTTCGCCTCCTTGCCGGGGAACCCGCAGTGAAGGAGCCGCACGCGCTGGCGACCGCGAGATGGGATCACCGTTCCACGGCTCTGCTGCTTTGCGTGCTTGCGATTACGGTGGTGGTGACGCTCCGCGGTGTCCGCCTTGGCGAGTTCAGTTACAACGTGGATGAAACCCAGCACGCTGTTACTGGACTCTACGTTGCGGATCTGGTGCGAGACCATCCCTTTGCCCATCCGGTCGAGTACACGTACCGCTATTACGCGCAGTATCCCGCATTGAGCGGAGTAGTCCACTGGCCGCCACTTTTTTATTGCTTCGAAGGGCTGTTCTTCCTGGTTCTCGGCCCGACGGTGCTGGCCGCACGGTTGGCGATCCTGTTCTTTGCACTGCTCGGGTTAGTCTTCTGGTTCTTGCTGGCAAGGGAGCTTTTGAACGAGTGGGCAGCCGCCTTGTCCACCGCACTGCTGGGGTTACTGCCTTCTGTGCTTTTGTTTGAAAAAACGGTGATGCTCGAAATTCCATTACTATCATGCTGCATTGCCGCCAGTTTCTTCTGGATCTCGTACCTCCTCGGGAGCAAGAAATCCGATATCTATTGGTTTGCCGTGTTTGCCAGCGCGGCCTTGCTGACCAAGCAAAACGGAGTTTATCTAATCCCATTTTGTGTTTTATCAGGTTTTCTGTGTCGAGGTTGGAAGCTGTTTCTACGCAAGGAAGTACTGCGCACCGTAGCCATTTGTTTCCTGCTCACTGTACCCTTCTATACTCTCGCCTACTTCGTCAATTGGAACGCCGTGGCGATGGATCTGGGCCAGAAAAGCATCGGAGGCAGCAATCGCTGGCTTTTCTATTTCAAAGCGCTCCCCGGACAATTGGGATGGAGCCTTCTGGGGCTGGGATTCCTCGGGATCGTGACTAGTCGGAGATGGGGACGAGCGAGTGTCTCTGGGATCATGTTGAGTTGGATTTTGGCGTGTTACGTGACCTTGACACTCATCGGACACAAGGAAGCTCGATACGTAATCTACTGGATTCCTCCGTTGCTCTATTTTGCTTCCGGACTACTGGTTTGTTTCTTTCGCAAACCATGGCTCAAAGTAGCGGGGGCCGCTGCTGCGGTGGTATTGCTTGGTACAACACTGGCGTCCGCTTGGTCGTTCCATCGCCCCTACGTGACCGGATACGCCGCGGTCCCGAAAAGGATTCTGGAGGAGAGCAAGTCTGCCGTCATCCTGTTTGATGGACCGCTGCCCGGTAATTTCATTTTTTTCATGCGTGCAGATGATCCCGATCGGCGGTTCCTTGTCCTTCGAAAGGCGTTATACGCCTACAAAATCAAGAAAAGCGGTGGCTTCGTGGAGTTGGTTCATAGCTCACAGGAGATCGAGGATCTGATTCATGAGGATGGTGTACGCTTCATTGTTATCTCGGACCAGATTCCTCTCGACTTTGAGTCGCAGAAATCGCTGCGGGATCTCGTGAAGACACCTTCCTACAAAGAGCTGGGCAGATTTCCGATAAAAGGGAACGACGTGGACCCTCCTATTACCACTCTGACCCTATATGAAAACCTGAAGTGGGCACCGCCGACGACGAAGTACCTAAGGATCAAAATGCTGACCACGGGTCATGATATCGTGGTTCCGTGGGATAGTTTAGGTGCCCTACAAGCCAAGTAGTGGCGATGCCCTCGCCCAGGTGAGCACGGCTTCTCAATTCCCGCCAGGAGCATTAGAGCAGCCAGCGTCCACCGGAAATAATCTTGTGTCGGCGCACGGCCCGTTGAGCGATTCTTAAGTTGCTTTCCCTTCGCGAGCCGGTCGCCGCGAACTCTGTCTCCAGCGGGTAGGAGAAGAAGGTACCGTGTCAACCATCCACCGCCGAACTGCGAAGCCTTGCGAAGACCGGTTCGGAGGGACGATTCTTGCAGTCTTTCGCTCATGAGGAGCGCGGTCGAATCGCGCGTCGAGAAGGCGCACTTACCGGAATCTGGGATCCTAGTCCTGCCATGGGGGTTGAGAGCGCCAAATGACGTCTCTCATCAAACAGGCGCTCCGCTCCGAATCCGAGTTAAGAAACAGAAGATTCTGCTCGTCGCCTTGGGGGCAATCCTCAGACCAAGCAGGACCAGGTTCAATTTAGGTTTTCGCAGATGCCCGTTGGCCTCGGAAAAAAGCGCTCTGGCCTTTTCAAATTGCCGCTGGTGGAGCTGGAATTTTCCTTCCTCAACGAGATGATGCGCCCTGACATCCTGCTTCCGCTTCTCTACCACATCACGATCGGAATCGTTGAGCGGAAGGGTTCGGCTGACCTTATCGAGGATTATCCAGTAAGCCTCCGCCATCTTAGAACTTGACTGGCTCAGTGAGCCGGGACGGCCTATATTTAGCTGCGCCTGCACCTTCAGGCTGTACTTAATCTTGGCTCCGTGGAAAGCCGTACGTATCCACATATCGTAGTCGTCGCAGCGGAGCAAGGTCTCGTCAAATAGTCCCGCTTTCATAATTGCGCTCTTCCTGGCGACCACGGTTGAAACAGGAATCTGGCACCGTTCGACGATCAGTGCCGCGAAGTTCGCCGGGCCAGCGGAAGGGCATAAGTCCATAAATTCGCGATGGTCTCCGATATTGACGCCATTGGAATAGACCATGCTGAGCGCAGGGTCTTCGTTGAAGAGCTTCATCTGGGAAGCCAGGTGATCGGGCAGCCAAATGTCGTCGCTGTCTAGGAATGCCAGGAACTCGCCACGCGCCTGTCGTATGGCCGTGTTTCTGGCTCCTGCGGCGCGTTTGTTCTCCTGTTTGATGTAGACGATTCGCTCTAGGTAAGGGGTTAAGACTTTTTCCAGTTCGACCGTGTCGCGTGAACCGTCGTTCACCACAATGACTTCGAAGTCCTGATAAGTCTGGGAAAGGATCGAGTCGAGGCAACCCGCGATCAGACGAGCGGTGTTGTAGGCCGGGATGATGACGCTGACTCGGGGTACTTGGTTAGCTTGGCCGGATTCCATCACTTCACCTGTCAGGAACTGTGGAAAACGATCTCCTTCTCCCCGGCCAAAATGTGATTGACAGCTTCGACACCCATCATCACGGAATGGTCCATGTTCCCGATTTCGTAACGCCACGCACCAAACCGGCCGCGAGAGTAGATTCCCTGTCGCAGCAGCGCCGGCTGCAGAATTCCAAGTGCATGGTCGCGGCTAAGTGTCGGGATGGGATAAGAGTAAGGGATAACACGTGAATATCGCGAAACGATGCGATCCCGGTCGGACTCCTCGAGAATCGTGGCCCGGATCAACTCAGCGATCACTCGGTCCAGCATTCGCTCAGGGTCCGGCGATTCTCCTACTCGGAGGGACATCTCGCACATAAGAGAACTGTAGTGCTCCGTATCTCCGTTCGGGACATTAAACCGTGAGTAGTGGGAGAAATGCGTGGCGCGATAACAGGGCATGCTCTCGTCCACGAAGTAGATCCAACACTTGCCAGTCTCGATTTTCTTATTCAATCCGACACCAAGTACAAGCAGATTGTTGTGCTCGAGACGGCTAGCGGCTTCGCGCAATTCGTCATCCGCGGGCTTCAGCATGCGCACCAGAAGATCGAGCGGCGATGTCGAGATCAGAATGTCGTAAGCGTCGCCGCTCCCGTCTGCAAAAGAGACTCTCCGGCGGGCGGAATCTACTTCGACCAACTCTCGTTGGGTGCACACCTTCACGGTGAAGCGGTCGGCCATACGGCGGTAGATTTCTCCCGTACCCCCGTGGAGCGGAAACCTGAACTTGCTGTTTGGCCCCCAGCCGACATCGTCGCGATCGAGCAAAACGTTCTCCAGCAGCCGTTTGAAGTCCACGACCGCAACTCGCTCGCCTATCCACGACTTGGACATCTGATCAAGGGGGGTACCCCAGACCTTCGAATTATAGGGGAACATGAAAGCTTCCGCGATACCTTCGCCGAAGCTGGCCAGGATCCAATCCCGGAAGTTCGCCGACTCCTTAGTTCCCCCATTTGCCGCGGCCTTAGCCGCACCCAGGATACACTTCACCTGAACGGACTTTGGCAGGTATCGCAGGTTGTTCTGAAAGGGATACGGGACCCATGATCCTCCACAAACAATCCAGCTCTCACGCACCAGTTCGTTTTCTTCGCTGCCGAGCATCTGGTCAACTAACTTTTCGAAATATGGATAGTGGGAAAAGATGACGTGTCCGCCTTCGTCCCATACAAACCCATGGGGGTCGACGTGAGAGGATGCATGCCCACCCACGTAATCGGACTTCTCGTAGAGTACCCAGTTGTCATAGCCGAGTTCGTGAAGACGGTAAGCCGCACCCAGGCCCGTGGGTCCGCCTCCGATCACAACAATCCTCTTCTTGTTCATGGATTCTAAATCGCCCAGCAATCTTAAGATCGCTCTGCCGGTAGAGCTCCGCTTTCCTGCATTTCCCGGCTCATCGGATAGCCCAGGAGTTCCATGACCGGTCCCCAGGCCGCCTCGATCTCGGCAACGGAGGTAGCCGGCAATCCCTGGCTCCATTGGCCAGACTTCGCCGAGCGCACAAACGAAATATCCTTGCGGCTCTCTTTGGTTGTGACCCACAGGTTGCTCTGTTCCAGTTCGAGCTTCCTCATATTTTCCGCGGAGCTGAACTCGATAGCCTTGGCGATCCTCTCTGCGGAGGCCTCTAGACCCAGGAACTCTGCAATCCGGATCATCTCCCGTTGCGCATCTCCCAAAAGGTCCTCGTATCTTACGATCAGGAATTCGCGGTCATGACCGCGGGCTCCGAGCCAGCTCATTACATTCTCACCCCAGGAACCCACCGTCCCGAGGAATTCATCCTTGAGGCGGCTGATTTGGAAAACGTTCTTGGAATTAACCAGCCAGCTCCCGGCATGTTCTCCCCAGGTGCCAAAATACTCGTCGGTCTTCATGAAGCGCGTCGTTATATAGGTCTCGATGGGATACCCGTCGGGGATGTTCCTACCCTTTCGGTCGTAGTGATAGGCGGAGAGGGCCACATCCCTGGGATCGCGCACAATGTAGATCACGCGACGGTAGCGCGGATCGAAACACTCATGGCTCTTGATAAGACGCGGGGCTTGCATTTTCTTCAGCGCTTGTCTCGATTTTGCGTAGATGTCAGGGACTTTGCGCTCCACGTTGGCAAACGTGATGCGCTCTTCGGGATTCAGCAGATTACCGAGAAGGAACCGAATCCAGGTGTTGCCGGATTTGGGGTAGGAAACCAGGAAAATGTCGTCAGAGCGAACGTGAAAAGCCCTGCCGGCGATGTCTCTTTCCAGCACATAATTTATTGCGTAAAGGATCCTATTGATAGTTTTGCCCATGTTCCTACAGATCCGGCGTCGGAGCTCCGGTTCGTCCCCTTGTTCTAGCCAAAATTAGACCCAAATTCAAGCATACTAGGCGTGCGATCGAATTGACCAGAACTCCCTGGTTACCTCCGTGCACAAGCGGGCGAGGCGTCTAGGGTTCCTTTCTCGTAGGTCTCCACGAGCGCCAGGCCCACCTCGTCCAGGTCGCCCACCCCCAAACGACCTGGAGATAATTTGGGCGAAGAACCAGTGCCGCATCCACGGCAAGCTGGCAAGGATAGAAATAAAGCGTTTGCAAGTCAAGGAAACGGCGGTTCCCACCGGTTCCCAGCGCGTCTCCTATAACTCCCAGGGGGGTTTTTTTGGTCTATTCCAGATTTGCTCAATCCCTTTCGCCGGTAACCGACAACGTACCACTGTGGACAAAGAAACCGTCAAGCAGCTGCTTCAGAGCGTGCTACCGCTGCGAGAGTCGAAGAATCTGTTACTTGTTACAGCAACTTCGTGGTGAAGATGCTTGTGTGGGGACAGCTTCCCTCGGCAGTCCAGCCCGACGGTTGAGCTCGAGTAACAACAAGATTGAATCTGCTTTGAGAACGCCTTTGTCGAAAAACTGATCGATGACAATGCAAGGGCCCCAAAGCACGGTCCCTGGTCCCTGCTACAGGATGCATTATGAGAGAGCGCCCCCTCAAAAGGTCGAGGCCGGGTGTGGCGCCGCCGCAGCGGAGCGGAGCCCTGCACAGCGCAGCGGAGGCGGCGCTAGAGAGTAACAGGGCTCGGGGGCAGAAGAAAACTGCAAGAGGGAATGGACCAAATCAGCTGAAGAATGGCACCGTTACCTTGAGGGAAAGATAAGCGTTGGCACGAATCACCTTTCCCCCAAGGAGGCAACTCAAATGAGAAGCGATATTAAATATATCGGGTTGGACGTCCACAAGGAAGCGATTGCGATCGCCGTGCTGAATGACAGCGGGAAGCTGGTCATGGAAACGGTCATCGAAACCAAAGCCAGCAGCATTCTGCAGTTCCTGCACGGTCTGCGGGGCGAGTTGCATGTGACTTTGGAAGAAGGGACGTGGGCAGCCTGGCTCTACGATTTGCTGCAGCCAC
>JBAUXO010000004.1:0-10199 GCA_049584315.1 Candidatus Sulfotelmatobacter sp.
TCATTCTGTTGTCATAGATGACTTTGCCGTTTTGATCCCGCGGATCTTGCTCATCGCCCGGTTGGAATGCGTAGGGAGTGTGGATGAGGTACAGATCCAGATACTTGATACTGAGTCTGTGGAGACTCGCCTCGAAAGCCGGTTCGACACGTTCTGGCCGATGGTTGGAGTTCCACAACTTCGTGGTAACAAAAATGTTCTCTCGCGCGATCCCATTAGCGGCAAGTCCTGCCTGTAACGCATCGCCTACCTCGCGCTCGTTTCGGTATCGTTCCGCGCAATCGAAGTGTCGAAATCCGGCGTCCAGTGCGTCTCGGGTCGCGGTTCTCGTCAGGGCAGCGTCGGGAATGAGGGTGCCAAAGCCGAGTGCGGGCATGTGGCCCGCTCCGTTGTTGAGCGGCATTCTCGTCAGCCGAAGATCGGGAGATTCAATCACTGGGTTATAACCTTCTTCCAGAAAACCTTCGCTAAACCCGTGCCAACACCGCCCACTGCTCCGTTACGATTGCTGTTTTCTTGCCCGACATAAATAACCTTTCGTTCTAAAGATCCGAACCCGATATACGACTGGCTCACCGGGCTCTCTCAAAGCGGCTTCATCCTGCTCGCCGCGCCGGGAAGCCCTCGCGTGAAGAACCGACGAATCCTTGCACTAGTGCGGCGATTTCGTCTGCGGCGGTGTCCAAGGCGAAGTGGCCGCCATCGACGATGTGGACTTCGGCTTTCGGGACATCGCGGCGATAGGACTCTGGCTCGGAGGGGTCGAACGAAGACTCATCCTTACCCCAGATCACCAGCAGGCGCGGCTGCTTCTCGCGCATCCATGCTTGCCATTTCGGGTAGGAATCGACGTTGGTGCGGTAATCGTAGAAGAGGTCGCTTTGAATCTCAGCCTGGCCGGGCTGATTTAGAAAATAAAATTCGTCGGTCCAGAGATCGGGGTTATGACGTTCCACGTTGGGGTCGTTCCCCGCGTGGCGGGCCTTCGTGGTTGCAAGCGACAGGAGATTTGTGCGCAGTGCGCTTTCGTTGGCAGCGCGGTCGGCCCAAAAAGCGCGCCGCGTTTTCCAGTTCTCGCCGAGGCCGCTGTTGTGTGCTACCGCGTCCTGAACGATGAGAGCTTCGACTCGGTCCGCGTGAGCCAAGATCATGCGAAAGCCGACGGGGCCACCGTAATCCTGCATATAGAGCGTGAAGCGGGAGAGACCAAGCGCCTCGGTGAAGTGATTCATGATTTCCGCGATGTGATCGAAGGTGTACGCGAATTTTTTCGGATCCGGCCAGTCGCTGTGACCGAAGCCCGGGTAATCGGGCGCGACAAGGTGATAGCGATCGGAAAGACGGGTGAAGAGAGGCTCGAACATTCGCGAGGAAGACGGCAAACCGTGCAGCAGGAGAATCGTCGGAGCGTCTTTCGGACCGGACTCCCGGTAGAAAATCGACAGCCCATCGATCTGTGCGGTGCGAAAAAAAGTCGGATACTTCATGGTTTGTTCCTCTCGTCGCTTCTGGATTTGGGGTTCCTGGACTTGGGCAAGCAGTTGCAAGCATGCGAGCATGACAGAAATCGCCAGTAGCATGCGGGGAGAACGCAAGGACTGAATGCAGCGTGGGGATGCGAAAATTCTAAACCTGGCTGCGTGCATGTTTAGGCGGCCACCCGTTCCGCGGACCGTATCTTATGTGGCGACCCGACGTAAGGAAAGGAGGTGAGCAAGTCTGTGTGCGGCCCCACGTTATCTCGCGTCACCTCCCCATTTGTGAGAATGGAAAGAAAGACATCAATTGCGTCATCGGTAAGTGTCCGGCCGTTGGACGGATACGACGCCGGCTTGCTGGGATCATAAGGGAGGATGTCCGGCAGCAGAATCCCTGCCGCTCGCTTTGCTTGGTCCGGCGTATAGCCCCCTGTGTGCTCTAACGAGTGCGCGAAGACGGGGATGAAACGGGCATCGTCCGCTGGCTGCCCGGCTTGGTAGGCGGCTTTCTCATCGCCAGGGAGGAATACGGATTGAGAGGCCAAGGCGCCGCGGTCTGCCTGAATCCATTTCCCGCCCGCGCCGTCCACAGTGCGATGCCACAGTCCAATCTTTCCGGAGCCCAGGGAGGAATTAGGCACTTCCAGGACGATGCTGCACACGTCCTTGTCGGCAAAGAAATCGTCGCCGGTGAACTGCAGATTGTTAAGTGCCCCCATCGTGTCAAAGAAAAAGGGATCGCTGCGCCAGCCCGCGAAGAAGCGGCAGTCTCCGGCCGAGGTTACACGTGCCTCGCGTGCGGTCGAGACCGGTGCTCCTTCTATGATCATCTGCCCGTCGCCAGTGCCGGCGGCCTGCTCGCCTTGAACCCGGCGCAATGTTGCGGTCTGGGCTCCGTTCTTGTCTGAGGTGAAGCGCACTCGGTACGCGACATCGGCAATGAGGTCACCGTTGGTGTCAATCTTCAGCTCATATACCGCCTCGGTCGCGAAGGGGTCGTCTGTCGTGGGTCCGGCTGGGTTCACACCTACGGATGGGTGCACGTTCATGATCAGGATCGACTTGCCTGCGTCCCCCGGCTTGGGGAAGGCATACAAGTCAGTAAGATCGAGGCGGGCGTCGCCGTGGGGAAAGCCATAGTCCGGACCGGAGTAATGGTGCGACATAAATTATCTTCTCCTCTTTTCTGCCTGTGTCGTGCAATCCGACCACTTCGGCCCGCGCGGCAAGCCCATCACACCAGACTCGTACATGGTATTGCCGACACCTTCCTGTCAGTCGATGCGACGAGCAGAGCTCCGACCGAGCTTCGACGATTCACCGCGGCGGTCAGCCGATTCGCAAGCCCAGCTGACGCCGCGATTGTGACCGCGCGCCAGTCTCGACTCGTCGGTCGAGCCGGACTATCCATTGACTCCGATTCGTCGAGCCAGTCCTCTGCCGCAATCCTGGCGTGCTGTGGACCGAACAGCTCCGTGACTGCTCTGATGAACGCCGACAACTCGCGCTCCGCCATTTGAATCTGATCAGCACAGGTCGTATTGCTAAACGATTCTTTCGTATTCATAGGATTCCCCCGCATCAGGGTGCGTAATGGGTGAAGACAAAGTCGCGAGCTTTAGCAGGCTCGTGACACGGGAAGCAGGTTTTGAGCGCCGCCGTGGCGTCAGGTTTGCCGTCTTTGAATTGAGCAAACCCCCAACCGCCCGTCGCAGCGTATTTCCTTGAGTCCTTGACCATGAACTGAACGTTCGTGGCAGCCCCGGCCACAAAAGACTGGGAACGGCCAAAGGCTTTGTTGTTTTCCTCAGACGAAACGTAGCTCCAGGCCAGCCGGGCAATGATTGTGCCGTCCGGGAACGGCAACTTCCCCTCGCGGTAGGCCTTGATGGCTATATCGTTGCCGAGAAGGGCGCGAAGATCGTTTAGGTTGCCCTCTTCGTGAGCCACTGAGATCAACTTCCAGTCGCGGTATCCGGCCGGAATTGTGATTCCGAAGATGGGGGCAGCCTCTTCATCGGAGTCTCCCGATGCGTGGGCTATGTAGACCACGCCGGACAAAACTACAACTGCAACCAACAAGTAAGCGACCCGTGTCATACAATGTGCTCCGTTCCAAAACGCTTATTTAACCGATCCGTTCATCTATGGCAATCCCAATCAAAAACCGTCAACGTCGATGACCGCTTGGGCAAAAGCCTGCGGAGCTTCCTGTGGCAGATTGTGACCGACGCCTCCGGTAATGAGCCGGTAGTCATACTTGGCGGAGAACTTGCTGCGATAGGCTGTGCTGGGCGCGTGGATTGCCCCGTTGGAGTCGCCTTCCATGGTGATGGCCGGCACGGCGACGAGAGGAAGCGCGGCCAGCCGCTTTTCGAGGTCGTCATATTTCCGCTCACCATCCGCTAGGCCGAGCCGCCAGCGATAATCGTGCATCACGATGTCAACATGGTCCGGGTTGTTGAAGGAAGCCGCTGTGCGGTTGTACGTGGCATCGTCGAAATTCCACTTCGGCGAAGCCTGGTGCCAGATGAACTTATTGAACTCGTCGAGGTATTTCGCATAGCCGGCCTTGCCGACTTCAGTGGCGAAATAGTACTGGTACCAAAATGCGAATGCCGCCTGGGGCGGCCACGGTGTCTGGTTGCCCGCAGGGCTGCTAATCAGATAGCCGCTGACGGAAACGATTGCCCTGCAGCGTTCCGGCCATAGCACTGCCATTACGTCCGCTGTGCGCGCGCCCCAGTCAAAGCCGGCGACTGTGGCTTTCTGAATTTTGAGTGCATCCATGAGAGCGATGATGTCGAGGCCAACGGCCGACTGCTGGGCGTTGCGCATGGTTGCGCTGGAGAGAAAGCTGGTAGTGCCATAGCCCCGCAGATACGGAACGACCACCCGATATCCGGCTGAGGCCAGTAATGGCGTGACATCGACGAAACTGTAAATATCGTAGGGCCAGCCGTGCAGAAGAATTACAGCGGGGCCATTGGCAGGGCCAGCCTCAGCGTAACCAACATTCAGAAGGCCGGCGTCGATCTGCTTCAGTGAAGAAAATGACGTGCTCTTAGTGCTGGCTGTCTCATTAGCCGCCGGCGAATTTCCGCCTGAATCCGCGAAGAGTGGGGATCGGGCAACCATTGCGGCTCCCGCGGAAACGCCTGCCATTGCCAAGAGACGACGACGTGAAATCCCCGTCGATTTTGTATGCTCCACGATTCATTTTCTCCTTTTGCTGCGCGCTACGGAAGCGCGGGACTGACCGGCCAAGGGGACACCTAATGATCTTGGCCGGCATAACCGACACCGAGGACGAGCCGATGCTGGCATCGATTGAATCCGCTCGACGCAAGCCATCAGAACAGAAGCTTAGAAGATGAACAATTGGACGATAGTATCGTCGATACCTTGGTATCGGCTGAGCGCCACTCTTCTAGGCCACGGTGATCGGAGGGCAGTTCCCAGGTATCCTTGCCGACGAGATTGTGTCGAATGTCGACCCCTGATGGCCCCAGTCTCCCTTTCGGTTTAGAATGCCTTGGTCGTGTAAAGCTCGCAAAACATGACCGCTGAAAGACAACCTGCACAGACCGACCGTGAACGCGAGGAATCGGCCCTCCGCTACAGCGAAGAGAACTATCGTCTCGTGGTCGAAACGGCCCCGGATGCTGTGATCAGCATTGACGAGCGCGGTGCAATTCTGTTTGCAAATCCCGCCACTGTGAGAATCTTTGGGTATGATCCGACGGAGTTGATCGGGAAGCCGTTGACCGTACTGATGCCGGAATTCTTGCGGAAATTGCACGAGAAAGGGTTCAGCCGCTATCTGGCCACCGGCCAGCGGCACATCAACTGGCAAGGCACTGAGCTGACCGCACTGCGCAAGAACGGCCAAGAATTCCCCGTGGAAATCTCGTTTGGAGAACTATCTAGAGATGGGCATAAGGTATTTACCGGCTTCATCCGCGATATCAGCGAAAGAAAGCAGGCACAACAAGCTTTGCAGATGACGCAAATGGAGCTGGCCCGGGTTTCCCGACTGACAACCATGGGCGAACTGGCCGCGTCCATCGCCCATGAAGTCAACCAACCTCTGACCGCCGTAACCAATAACAGCAGTGCGTGCCTGAGACTGCTGGCCGCTGATAACCTCAAACCTGAGGTTCTGCGTCGAGCTCTTGAGGAAATCGTTGCGGATGGCAATCGAGCGAGCGCCGTTGTTGCTCGAATCCGCGGATTCATAAAGAAGGCACCTGCCGAAAAGAACAAGCTCGACATAAACGACGTCATTCAAGAGGTGCTGGCTCTAGCTGACCATGAGCTTTATGAGAATCGAGTTCTGCTCGAACGCCAATTGACGAAGGCTCTCCCGCTGGTGTTGGCTGATCGGGTTCAGATGCAGCAGGTCCTGCTGAACTTGATCATGAATGGCATAGAGGCTATGGCTGCTGTCACAAATCGACCGCGTTCACTCTGCATGCAATCCCGGATCGACGAATCTGGCGACATACTGGTTGCGGTGCGCGACTCGGGTACTGGCCTTGGATCAGAATCAGATCGCGTCTTCACTCCCTTCTTTACAACCAAAGCGAACGGCATGGGAATGGGTCTGTCGATCAGCCGGTCACTTGTTGAAAACCATGGCGGGCGGCTCTGGGCCACGCCGAATCTTCCCATTGGTGCTGTGTTTTCCTTTACGCTGCCAGTAAGTGGCGGCAGTGCGTCATGACTGATGCTCCGGTTGTTTTTGTCGTCGATGATGATGCATCTGTACGTTCTTCGCTCAAGTTCCTCTTAAGCACCGTCGGGCTGCAGGTTGAGAGCTTTGACTCGGCCGATACCTTCTTGCGCAAGAAACCCGCAGGCGTGCCCAGTTGCCTCGTGCTGGACGTCAGACTGCCCGGATTGAGTGGCATCGATATTCAGCGTGAGCTGGCAGCGAGAAACATTCGTATCCCCATAATCTTTCTCACCGGCCACGGCGATATTCCAATGAGTGTTCGCGCCATGAAGGCTGGGGCGGTCGAATTCCTCACCAAGCCGGTCCGCGATCAGGATCTGCTCGACGCTGTTCGTATCGCACTGGAGCAGGATCGGGCCAGACGTGAACAGGAGAAAGAAGTAACGGACCTCCAACAGCGCTTCGACTCGTTGACTTCTCGCGAGCAGCAGGTGATCTCCATGCTTGTCTCGGGCATGCTCAATAAACAGATTGCTGGTGAACTCGGAACTGCGGAAAGTACAGTGAAAGTTCAGCGCAGCCGCGCTATGGAGAAGATGCACGCGCAATCCCTCGTCGACCTGGCAAGAATGATCGAGAAGCTCAAAGGCCCGACGCAAAAAGCCTCGTAAGCGAAAGCTTACCCGCATCATCCTTTTGAGGACCTAGATCTACCAACGCCCAATAGATTCTTTCTCCCTCTGCGAATACCTTCGGTCCAGTGAGGGTTCACAGTGACAAGGAATCTAATCTCGGTACTTGACGACGATGAGTCCATCCGCAGGACCACTGTGCTACTCGTCGAGTCCTTTGGCTTTCGAGCGATAGCCTTTGAATCTGCCGAAAGTTTCCTGATGTCTGATCAACTGCAGGACACCTCGTGTCTTATCGTTGACGTACGGATGCCGGGCATGGATGGATTACAGCTCCAAAACCACCTCGCTGCCGCGGGCTGCGGGATTCCTATCATTTTCATCACCGCTTACGACAGCAAGGATTCCCGTCAGCGAGCGATGCAAGCCGGCGCTGCTGCATTTCTGGGCAAGCCTTTTAACGACGAGCAACTGCTCCAAACCATTCGTTCAGCCTTACGGGGAGAATTGGGAGTGACCAAAAATCTAATCTCGGTAGTTGACGACGATGAATCCGTCCGCAGGACCACAACACTACTCATCGAGTCCTTTGGCTTTCGAGCGGCAGCCTTTGAATCTGCCGATATTTTCCTGAGATCTGGCCAACTACAGGACACCTCGTGTCTCATCGTTGACGTACAGATGCCGGGCATGGATGGATTACAGCTCCAAAACCACCTCGCTGCCACGGGCTGCGGGATTCCTATCATCTTCATCACCGCTTACGACAGCAAAGATTCCCGTCAGCGAGCGATGCAAGCGGGCGCTGCTGCTTTCCTAGGCAAGCCTTTTAGCGACGAGCAGCTTCTCCAAACCATTCGTTCAGCCTTACGCTCCTTCCACCGGGACGATTGCTGAGGACAAATTGAGGAGTGAAATATGACTTTAACGCACACACTTGGCCTTGAATTGGGCTCACCACCCATGTCGAACGTTACGCCAATCGTCTTCGTTGTCGACGATGACATCTCGGTGTCCGAGTCGCTGGAATTGTTGATCCGCTGTGAAGGGTGGCAGCCCGAGACTTTCGCGTCGGCGGAAGAATTCCTCGAGCGCCCGCGAACCGGCATGCCGAGCTGCCTGGTACTGGATGTTTCACTTCCGGGCCTCACCGGTCTTGAGCTACAGAAGCGCATCGCTGTCGAACGCACTGCCATGCCAATCATCTTCATCACCGGTTACGCCGACGTGCCCACGACGGTCATGGCGATGAAGGCGGGAGCCGTCGAATTCTTGATCAAACCATTCAGTGATGACGTGCTGCTGAGCGCCATCCGGGCGGCCCTCGAACGCAGCCGCGTTGCTCTGAGCCGGGAGGCGGAGATGCGAGTGCTCCGGGACCGGTACGCGTCTCTTTCCTGTCGCGAACGGCAGGTTATGGCACTGGTGGTCTCTGGCCGGTTGAACAAACAAGTTGGTGGGGAACTCGGTATCAGCGAAATCACGGTGAAGGCACACCGCGGCAAGGTAATGCAGAAGATGGAGGCCGATTCTCTTGCCGACCTGGTGAGAATGGCCGCGAAGTTCCGGTCCGCATCAGCAACGATGACTGCGGCCCAATAGCTGTGTTCACGGTCGTAATGACTTGTGAAGACGGCCTAAATTCGCGGACAACGTCCGACCCAAAGCCGAAGAGAGTGTTATGGCTGTTGTTAACGCTTGAGCTTTCGAACCTCGTAAACCGCACAGATGGAGGTGAGAACATGGCCGACTCTGCCAAATCGCATGGTGTTCCAGTGGACAGTTCAGTTCCACCTGCCTCTTTGGAATCGATCCTCTGCACAGAAGAGTTGCAACGCCGCCCATCGCATCCGCCCGATTATGAAAAGGAGAACCAGGCGCTCGTGAAGCTGGTGAGTGCGTTAGCTGACTCGCCGACTACCATCTTTCGGACGCTTGCGGAGACGATCCGGGATATTACGCAATGTGACTCCGCTGGACTGAGCCTGCTGACGAGGGACGGCAAAACGCCGCACGTTGACGGCAAGAGGTTCTATTGGCCAGCCATCGCCGGCATGTGGAATCCGCACGTCGGAGGTGGTACCCCGCGCAATTTCGGGCCTTGCGGAGACGTGCTTGATCAAAATCGTACCCTGCTGTTCAGACATTTCGAATGGCGCTACCCCTATTTACGGCCGGTAATTCCGGCTGCTGAAGAGTGCCTGCTGGTCCCGTTTTACGTCGACGGCAAGGCGGTAGGAACCATATGGGGAATCATGCACAGCGACCGCCGCAAGTTCGATGCGGAGGATGACCGGGTCATGGCCTCTCTAGGGAAATTTGCGTCTTCCGCGTATCAAGCATTGGCACACATAGAAGACCTCAAAATTCAGGTGGCCGAGCGCGAAAAGGCGGAAGCAGAAGTCCGTCAACTGGCGAGTGGGTTGGAAGCCAAGATTCGGCGTCTGGTCGAGGCCAACGTTGTGGGGATTGTTATGTTTACGCTCGAAGGTGCAATCACCGGAGCCAACGAAGCATTTCTCCGCATGGTGCAATACGACCGGGAAGATCTCGCCTCCGGTCGTTTACGCTGGGCGAACCTGACACCGGCCGAATGGCGTGGCCATGACGAACAGGCGGTAGCTGATTTGAAGGCGACCGGCATCTTTCAACCCTTCGAGAAGGAGTACTTCCGGAAAGATGGCAGCCGAGTACCGGTACTTCTCGGCGGGGCACTCTTCGAAGGAAGTGGGAACAAAGGTGTCGCTTTCGTGCTCGATTTGAGCAAACAAAAGCGAGCTGAGAGGGCTTTGCGGCGCAGCGAGGCATTCCTCGCGGAAGGTCAACATCTCGGTCAAATCGGTAGCTTTTCCTGGCGCGTAGCGACAGACGAAATCACCTGGTCAGCGGAGCTCTATCGCATCTACGAACTTGAGATTGGCGTGCCCGTGACACTCGAACTGATCCGTAGCCGGGTCCATCCGGAAGACGTCAGTTTGATCGAGAAAATGAAGATGGTGGACGAGGCACGAGAGCACGTCCACGACTTTGAATGGCAGTACCGCTTGCTAATGCCGGACCACTCGCTCAAGTACATGCATGCTGTCGCTCATGCGACCCGGGACCAGGATGGTCAGCTGGAGTACATCGCCTCGGTTCAGGATGTCACGGCGCGCAGGCTGGCGGAAGAAGCACGCGACAAGGCTCGATCGGAACTTGCACATGTGGCCAGGGTGATGACCCTCGGAACGCTGACGGCATCTATCGCCCACGAAGTCAACCAGCCGCTGTCCGGCATCATCACAAACGCCAGCACCTGTTTGCGGATGCTGGCGACCGATCCTCCCCAAGTTGAAGGCGCTCGTGAAACCGCCCGGCGCACGATTCGCGATGGCAACCGTATGTCCGAAGTGATCACCCGGTTGCGCGCAC
>JBAUXO010000005.1:0-63421 GCA_049584315.1 Candidatus Sulfotelmatobacter sp.
CTTTCCGGCCCCGCCTCGCGGCGAGTGTGATTTCGCCGTTGCGCTTCGCTATCACTTCACGTCCATCACGTTGTGAAGAGGACTTGCACCTCTAAGCTGTCGGACATGCTCGGCACACCAAAAAGAGGGCGGCTGTGGCCGCCCTCTTTTCGCGAGGAAAACCTCAGAGCATCTTCGCGCTTTCCACGTGAATGTTATCGCCCATCACATGGCCCGTTACCGCGATGTGGTGTCCCACATGATCCTTGAGCGCATCTGGATTATCCACCATCAGAACCTTCGAATCCTTATCGGTGACGATCACCATCTTCGCGCCGGCGGCCAGGCATTTCTTGGTGCAGGCCTCAGCCTTATCGTTGGCGCCCTTGGCACCGCACTTGTCATCGCTCACCCAACCGTTGACGGTAGTGGCCTTGCCCATATCGTCAAACGCCATCGCCGTCAGGGCGAACACAAAACACATTGCAAGAGTCAGCACTAGAACTTTTCTCATGGCCGGTGTTTCTCCTTTTGATCTTTCGATCGCGGTCCCACGCCGCAGAGGACAGGAGGGATTTTAATCGCGCGCCCGGCAGCAACTCAAGCTTCCACCGATTCGTCGATTGCGGGAACTATACCACAGGGGATGTTCCCGATTGTCATGCCCGGCCTGGGTTATTCGTCACCAACTTACCTTTTCGCTGAGTGACTGGATGGTGGTAGCGGGGGGTTCGGCGGCGCCGGAACGTACACCAGCTCGCCGGGCCGCGCGTAATGCAACTGCTCGCGGGCTTCTTTCTCGATGGCTTTTTCGTCCGTCTGCAATCCTTGAATCTGCTGCGTGTAAAGCTCGTTTTCCTTCTGTTCCTGCATGATTCGCTTTTCGAGCGACTCATACTCCGCCCGCTTTTGTTTGTAGACAACCATCCCGTTTGCGCCGAACATCACGTGCACGAACAGCACGCCTGCCAGCAATGTGACTGTAATCGTCGCCATCCTGCGCCGCAGAGCATAAGCTCGTGCGAAAGTCGGGCGCACACTTTCCATCCAGGCGGCAGCCAATGCCTCGGCCCGCGGCGCTTGCTCGGCCATTACCCGCAGCCCGTCTTGCGGACTGGGAAATCGCCGGAGATTTGTCATGTTCTTTATTCGAAAATCCATTGCTTGGCCGCCGGAGTTAAATGCTCCAACCCACGCTCTCTTCGCGCTCAACTTCTCAGTGGACTTCCCCTCCAGCTCTGGCGTCAAGGGGAACTTAACCGGTGTGAATAGCGGGAACCAACTTAGTTACATAGCGCCTTCAAAGGTAATTAGCCGTTCGAAATCAGCGCGAGGTGCTACTCTCTCCACGTTGGTTGGTTCTCGCCGACCCCGGAACGCGGATTTCATATGACCGACAAACGAATCGTTCTCACTACCGCCGGCTCGCAAGAAGAAGCTCAGATGATCGCGCACCATCTGGTTGAAGGGCGATTGGCTGCCTGCGTCAACATCATTCCGCAAGTCGCATCTATCTATCGCTGGCAAGGCAGCATCGAAGAAGCCCACGAGTCGCTCTTAGTAATCAAGACAACAGCTGCGGCGTTCGAAGATGTCCGCCAAGCCATCGCCAAGCTCCACTCCTACGAGCTGCCAGAATGTATCTGCCTGACGGTCGAAGACGGATCACCGAGTTATTTGGCGTGGGTCGGCGAATCTGTCGTCGCCCGAGGAGAGGAGAGTAGGTCTTGAGATAGTTTGATGCGTGCAGATCCGGCGCCAAAAGCGTCTATATCGCAGCCAGCCCTGCTTCCAAATCCTCCAGAATGTCCCGCAAATCCTCGATCCCCACAGAAATCCGCACCATTCCATCCGTGATCCCGATCGCCTTGCGCCCTTTTTCACCCAGCGCCGCGTGGGTCATCGTCGCCGGATGCGAGATTAGCGTCTCTACGCCGCCCAGCGATTCGCCCAGCGAGCACACGCGCAATTTTTTCAGCATCCTGTTGGCATTCTTCAGCGATCCCGTCTCAAAAGTGATCATGGCTCCGAAACCGCTCATCTGCCGCTTCGCCAACTCGTGTTGCGGATGATTTTTCAATCCGGGATACAGGACTTGTCCTACCTTCTTGTGCTTCGCCAGAAATTCCGCGACCGCGCGTCCGTTGCGGTCGTGGATCTCCATCCTCGCCGCCAGCGTCTTCACCCCGCGCAGCAACAGAAAGCATTCAAAGGGAGAAAGGATTGCCCCCGCGCACTTTTGCAAAAACGCCAGCTTTTCGGCCTGCTCCGGCCGCCTGCACACCACCACACCGCCTAGCCCATCACTATGTCCGTTCAGAAATTTCGTGGTCGAATGCACCACCATGTCAGCGCCCAGCGCCAGCGGTTGCTGAAAGTAGGGCGACATGAACGTGTTGTCCACCACCAGTTCGATTGTCTGGCGCCGGCAAATCTGGCTGATCGCAGGCAGATCGCTCAGGCGCATCAGTGGATTGGTCGGCGTCTCGACGTGCACCATCCGCGTATTCTTTCGGATCGCGCGCTCTACGTTCTGCGCATCGGAAGTGTCCACATAGGAAAATTCCAGCCCGAATCCCGTCAGGACCTGATTAAACAGCCGCGGTGTCCCTCCATAAAGATCGTCGCCGCACACCACATGGTCGCCGGCCTTCAGCATGCTGGCAATGGCGTTGATGGCTGCCATTCCGCTGCCAAATACCCGCGCGGCCGTGCCCCCTTCGAGCGATGCCAAATTCTCTTCAAGCCTATCCCGCGTAGGATTCGACACCCGAGAATATTCGTACCCTTTGTTCTCTCCGATCCCTTGCTGAACATAGGTGGAACTCAGATAGATGGGCACGTTGACCGCACCCGTCAAAGGGTCGGGGTGTTGCCCATCGTGAATCGCGCGCGTAGCAAAACCAGCTGGTCTGTTTTTTTTCATGAATATTTTCTTGCGGAACTCGCTCTCAGCGTTTTCTCCGCGCGGGCTTGAGCACCAGCTGCGCTTGAGCTTCTTCCTAGATCCCACCTTCAAAAATCTTCTTCGACAAATATCGTTCCGCCGAATCCGGAATAATCGTGGCCACCCGCTTCGTCGCGCCTAGCCGGCGCGCCAGGTCCAGAGCCGCAAACACCGCCGCCCCTCCGCTCGATCCCGCCAGCACGCCTTCCTGCGCCGCCAGCAGCTTCACCGTGGCAAAGGCATTTTCGTCCGTCACCGCAATCACTTCGTCACACACGGAGCGATCAAACGTCGCGGGAATGAAACTCACGCCAATCCCTTCTACTTTGTGGGCTCCCGGCTCGCCACCAGCCAGAATCGAGCCCTGCGTCTCTACCGCGACCGCTCGGACTCCCGGCACGTTCTCTTTCATGTAGCGCGCGATGCCAGTAAAGGTTCCACAGGTGCCGCACCCTAGAACCACGGCATCCAATTTCCCGCTCATCTGCTCGAACATTTCCACCGCCGTCGTCTCGTAGTGATAGTCCGGATTCGCCATGTTCTCGAACTGCCCCGCCATAAACGCTTTCTTATCGCTGGCCACCAGTTCTTTGGCGCGTCGGATCGCACCCCGCATCCCCTCTTCGTCTGGAGTGCGCTCCACTTCCGCCCCCAAGGCGCGCATGATAATCACTTTTTCCTGCGAGAAGTTCTCGGGAACAAACAGCTTCACCTTATATCCCCGATTCACCCCGATCAGCGCCAGCCCAATTCCCGTATTTCCTGCCGTCGCTTCCACGATCGTTCCGCCGGCCGAAAGCTTTCCTTCTTGTTCCGCTCGCCGGATAATCCCAATGGCAGCGCGGTCCTTCACGCTTCCCCCCGGATTCAAATATTCAAGCTTTGCGAAAATATCGGCCGAGCCGGCGGGAACCAGCCGCTTCAACCGCAACATGGGAGTTCCACCGACCAGATCGGTAATATCGTCAGCGATGCCTAGATGGGACACTTCAAGATTTTTCTGGTGCACGCTACAGGGTAAGGGGGAGAGTCCGGAATCGTCAATGGAACGAAAGCCCGATGGAACGAAAGTCCGAGACCTAGATTAGGTTGATATCCGGCAGTACTCGAAAACATAGCGGGGAAAGGCCTTACTTTGTGCCCGCCACTGTTTGCGTCGCATAATATCCACTCTTGGTTCTCACCACCATCTTGCCATGGCCTTTCGCCTTGGCCTCCACCCGGATCATGCGGAATCCCCCTGCGCCCTTGGGATTGGTCGGCTTGTAGCCAATCGTGTACTGGTTGCGGATATCGTGCGCTACCTGGCGGCTGATCTCATCAACTTCGTCCAATGTCTTCGGAAAAAATGCCAGCCCTCCGGTGCGTTGGGTGATGATTTCCAGGGCGCGCTTAGCGCGTTTGGGATGCTCCTCATCTCCCAAAATTCCGATCGCGTACACCGACGGCCCGTTTTCCTCCTGGAGTTGCTTTACTGCCTGCTCCAAGGTTTCCCGGCTGGCGTTATCTTCTCCATCCGTCACCACGAACAATACTTTCCGCTCGAGCCTGGCATCTCTCTTCAAGTGATCAGCAGACGCTACCACCGCTTCATAGAGCGCCGTCCCGCCCCGGGCGTCGATCTTCTCCAGAGCCTCCTTCAACTTCAGCAGGTCGTTCGTGAAATCCTGATCGAGATAATATTCGTCGTTAAAATTCACCACGAATACTTCATCCTGAGGATTGCTCGACCGCACCAGATTCAGCGCCGCCTGATTCACCTTGGCGCGCTTTTCCCGCATTGACCCTGAGTTGTCAATCACGATCCCCATCGCTACCGGAATATCTTCGTGATGAAAGGAAATGATCGTCTGAGGCTTGCCGTCCTCGTATACAGAGAAAGCATTCCGGTCCAGGTCGGTCACAATGCGTTGCCGGTCATCTACCACGGTCGCATGCAGCATAACTTCATCGACGTCTTTGCGGATGACAAAAGTTCCGTTGTCCTGAGATTGCTGCTGCTGGCTCAAAGGCGTCGTAGTCGCCACGGAGGGAGGTTCTTGCGCTGGAGTCTGCGCCACCGCAGGTTGGGTTTGTGAAGATTGGACCGAGCGAGATTGGGGCGGGGCAGATTGACCCGGAAAAGCCTGCCACTCTGCCCGCCCGGCGACAGGCTGGGCCATCACAGCAAGCAGACCTGCCAACGCGCATTTTAGGAAAATAGAGTAGCTCGCTCCCTTATTCCTCGGGGGCGTAATATCCGGTCCTGGCATACACTCGCAGCGGCGGCAATCCTTTCGGCGGCAGTAACTTCACCTTGATCTTACGCCATTTGCCGTCTCGCGAACCGTTCTGCGGACGATACCCCAGCACGTACTGATTGCGCAGTTCCACCCCGATCTTCGTCGCTACATCCGCGAGATCGTTCGGATTTTCTACCGTAAACGCCCGCCCCCCCGACAACTCTGCAATCTCGCCCAGCAGAGCTGGACCGAGTCGTTCTTCTTCCGTGGGGAAGTAGCGGTCGTAGATGCCAATGGCGTACACCATCACGTCCGCTTCCTTCACCAACGCCTTGATTTCCCCCTCAGTGTAGCGGCTGTGATTGTCTCCCCCGTCAGAAATGATCAGGAGAGCTTTCTTCCCGTACTTCGCCTGCCTCATCTTGGTAATACCCATATAAATGGCGTCCAAGAGCGCGGTCCGCCGGCGGGGCACGGTAAACACCAGCTTGCCCTGAATATCATCCACCGAACTGGTGAAATCGCTGACCACCTCGGGTTCATCCGAGAACGTGATCATGAAAAACTCATCCTGCGGGTTGGCAGTTTTGAAAAACTCCACCACTGCATCCTTGGCCCGGTCCATCTTGCTGCTCATGCTTCCGCTGGAATCGAAGATCACTCCCAGCGAGACCGGCGCGTCTTCGCTCGAGAAAGTCTTGATCTCTTGCCCCGCGCTACCTTCAAACAGCTGGAAATTCTCCTTCTCCAGTCCCGTCACCAAACGGTTCATCGGATCCGTAATCGTAACCGGGACCAGCACCAGATCCGCGTTTATCTTCAAGGGACGGATCTGCGTCTTCAACGACGGAGAAACGATGCTCTCCTTCGGCACTTCTTCCGCCTTGGCCTTTTCGACGGTACGCGGAGCCACGTGGACGTCATTCACATCCGTCTGCCCCATGGCGATCGGCACTGCACCCAGGCAAGCGCTAACCGCGAGCATCAGCAAGATTTTCGATAGCGAAAACGGAAGAGAAAGACCGCGCAGCATGCTCCGTCTCTGGAGGCCACTCAGATTCCAGCGTCGAACCATGCCGGACTTCCCAGTTAGGGCCACAGGGCAAGATAACCGGCGCTCATCCATAAAGGACATAAGCACCTCATTTGGCCGCGATAGTATCACAGCTTTCTCTGGGCAGCTGCGATATTTTTGTCAAATCTTGGAGATAAGGCCAGGGTGGACGCGCCATTTCAGGCAGTTCGTCCCAACCCGGTCAGTCTTAAGCCGGAAACCCGCAGCGCCCTTGTTACAATCAAAGGTTTCCATGGCTGACATTCATCCCTTTCGCGCGTTTCGTTACGATCCCCAACGGATTTCCCCAGCTCTGGTGGTGACCCAACCTTACGACAAGATCACTCCTGCTCTGCAGGAACGCTACTATGCGGCCAGCCCCTACAACCTCGTCCGCATCATCCTGGCCCGGCACGAAGCGCATGACAATCCGGAAAATAATGTATATTCCCGGGCCGCAGCCAGCTTTCGTGACTGGCGCCGGCAAGGCATTCTCCGTCAAGACGCTCGACCGTCTCTGTATGCCTATTCTCAGCGCTTCAGGCTTACGGGTTCTGACCAGGAGCTCGAGCGCCGCGGTTTTATCGCCTTAGGCCGGATCGAGGACTATTCCGCCGGCATCGTATTCCGCCACGAGCACACCCTGGCCAAGCCCAAGGCCGACCGCCTCGACCTGCTCCGGGCGACCCGCGCCCATTTTGGCCAGATTTTTATGCTTTACGAAGATTCCGGTCAGGTCGAATCTCTGCTCACCTCTCCGGCCAGCCCGGGGATCACCGTCACCGATGAATATGGAGTCCTTCACCGCGTGTGGCAAGTCTCTGATCCGCGACTGATCGATTCCGTCCGCTCCGCGATGAGCGACAAGAAACTCATCATCGCCGACGGCCACCACCGTTACGAAACCGCATTCAACTATCGCAACGAGTGCCGGGACAAGGACGGTCGGGCTGTCCACTCTGCTTCCGCTGCTCAGCCAGGGGTTGCACCCCACGAGTACGTCATGATGACCTTCGTCAACATGAACAGCCCCGCCCTCGTCATCCTGCCCACGCACCGCGTCGTTCACAGCCTAGTTTCGTTTTCGGAAGAAAATTTCCGCAATTCCGCCCGCGCCTTTTTCGACATCGAGGAAGTCGACCCTTCCCTCGATGCTCCCCACGGCACCGCTATCCTTCGCGAATCCGGACGTACCGGCACCACCATCCTGGCTGTCACTCCCAACCGTGCATTCCTGCTGCACCATCCCAACCCCAACGCCGCGCAAGTCTTCAACGGACTCTCCATTCGCCAGCAATCACTCGACGTGGTGCAGTTGCACAAGGTGTTGTTGGAAAATGTCTTGCACCTCACCGAAGAATCCATTCGCAATCAGCAAAACATCGCGTACGTGCGCGATGCCGCCGATGCCCTTTCGCACCTGGAAGCCAGCCCTCGCGCCAATATTGTTTTCCTGATGAATCCCTGCCGCATGGCGCAAGTCCGCGACATCGCCTTCGCCGGCGAAGTCATGCCCCAGAAATCCACCGACTTCTACCCCAAGCTCCTCAGCGGATTGACGGTCTATGCCCTCGATTAGCGGGGTGCTGGCTCGCGTAGCAACTCAGGGGAAGAGGGCCGTGCGAGCCTGCCTTGAGCAGAGCCGAAGCGGCCCGGTCAAGCAGATCCGGGCACCTCGCCAGCCCTCTCGCCAATTCCGGGCGCGCTCCCAGGGGTGCGGTGCCCTGCTGCTTGGAATCCTCCTGTTCTCGGCCATCGTCCTTTCCGCTGCCCCGCCCGAAAAGCATCTTTCCATCTACTCCACCGCCGCCAACTATTCCCTACCCATCGTTCAGCGTCAGGGCCGCGACTACGTTGGATTGCTCGAACTGCTTGAACCGCTCGGCACCGTCAGCGCCAAGGTCGATGGCCCGCGATGGCGTCTGCACTACAACAACGTTCTCGGAGAATTTACCGCCGACAAAGCCCGCGCCCGCGTCCAGGGACGCGACGCCGATCTTTCCGCAAGATTCATCCTTGAGAACGGACGTGGCCTTGTTCCCCTCGCCTCACTCAATTCCCTTCTGGCCCGTTTCTTAGGAGGTCCCGCCACTCTCCACGAGCAGTCGGGCCGTCTTTTTATCGGTAGCATTGCCACTCACTTCACCGCCTCCGTAGCTTCGGATGATCCCTCGCGGCTCGTTTTTCAGTTCACCGCTCCCGTCAACCCCTCCGTCGCCAGCGAACCCGGCAAGGTGCGGCTGACCTTTAACCACGAACCCGTTACGGCCCCCGCGTCACCCACACTCACCTTCTCCAGCAAACTCGTTCCGTCCGCTACCTATTCGGAGAGCAACGGAGCCGCCGACATTACGGTCACCACCACCGTTCCCTTGTTGGCCACCTTCAGCAACGATGGCCGTACCATCACGCTTGCTCCTCCGAAATCGCAAATTGCTGGCAACGTTGCCGCGAAGCCCCCCACACCTCCGGCACAAAGCGCTCCGACCGTACCACCGCCAACTCCGTCTTCCGCTCCACGCCGCTATTTCGCCGTGGTCGACGCCAGCCACGGCGGGGCCGACCGCGGCGAAGCTTTGAGCACTTCGATCGCTGAAAAGGACGTGACCGTCGCCTTCGCCCGCCTGCTTCGCCAGGAACTGGAGAGTCGCGGCATCGCCACGCTCGTCCTGCGCGACTCGGACGCCAACCTTTCGCTCGACGATCGCGCCCTCTTTGCCAACACCACCCATGCTGCCATCTATATCGCCCTGCACGCCGCGTCCAGCGGCCACGGCGTTCGCCTCTACACCGCGATGCTTCCCTACGCTGATGATGAGTCCCGCGGCCCCTTCCGACCCTGGCCGAGCGCGCAGTCGGCTTCGGTTCCCCTCAGTCAGGCTGCGGTTACAAGTGTGGCGGGGATGTTGAAAAGAATTCAGGTTCCAGTCCGCACGCTCACCGCTCCACTCCGTCCCCTGAATAACATCGTCACCGCTGCCATTGCGGTTGAGGTCGCCCCGCCCGCTTCCGACGTCTCCGCGCTCAATTCGCCCGATTACCAGCAACTTATCGCCGGTGCCGTGGCCAACGGAATCGTAGCCATCCGCGCTCAACTCGGGGCCGCGCCATGATTCCACGACACTTCTTTATCGCGCTGTCCATACTGCTCGCCGCCGTGCTCGCCATGAGCATTTACGCATGGCACATGCGCGGACGCGCCGCCGCCACTCCCGTCGCCTCCGTCGACAGCCGCCCCGTTGTTCCCCCCGTTGCCGGAGCCACGGAGCGCGTCACTCTTTATGTGGCCTACGATGACATCGGTATTCTCCGGGCGCAATCCGCGCAGATTCCCATGCCGTCGGTCCGCCAGGAGCGCGCCGAAGAAGTCCTCCGGGCCCTCATCGCTCTTTATCTCGATAAGACTTCCCCTCACCCGCTACCGCCCGGCTCTGACATTCGCAGCGTCTACCTTGTCGATCCCGGTCTTGCCGTCATCGACGTCAACGCCGCCTTGGCCGACGGCCATCGCTCCGGCGTGCTTGCCGAGGAACTTACCGTTGCATCACTCATTCAGACGCTCTCCACCAATATCCCCGGCATTCTGAAAGTGAAAATTCTCGTGGAGGGTAAACAGCGTGAGACCCTGGCGGGTCACGCGGATCTATCCAACTTCTTCGACGTTTCGGCCGTCAATCAGCTAACCTCGCAACTGCAGTCGACGCAATAGTTGTTGAGTTGCTCCTGCCTAACACGCGGGAGAGTCCATACAACCCGCACCAAGCCGGAACAGTCCATACATACCAGAATGTCGTGCGATGCTCCAGAATGAACCCGAGCACGATGGCGTTCATGCACACGTACAAGATGGCAACGCCGACCGACATTGATCGGCGGCTTGTTGTCAGCCACTCCGCGGCTTGGAACACGCACGGCAGGAGGACAATCTGGTCGAAAAACCAGCTGTACGAAGTCGTCAGCAACGAGACCAGGAGCAAGATGGGCATTTCTTCTCGCCATTGCCACCCATCGCGCGCCCTCCTCCACCTGAAGAGAAACCAGATTAAAGCAAGCACAGCGGGCACTGCTTGCACCCAGTGATGTTGCGCCAACCACAACCGCAACAGGCCACCGAGGGTTGGACTAAGTTCCGCTAGCACGCCCCCCCTCGTCAGCAGACCGATGTACTGAGCAAAAATGGCGTGATCCAGAGCGACCGCGATCACGCTTGCCAATAGCGTAACGAAACCGAATGCCACCAGAGTTCTGCCCTGCGATTTTCGGATCGACCAAAATAGGAGCGCTATCCACAAAAGAAAAACAAGATGCGGCTTTAGGGCAATGAGATACAGGAACGCTCCCGCTCGGCCGAGTTTTTGGTGCTTTTCAAAATGAAGGAATCCAGCGATCCCCAGCAGTACCAGAGGACTGATCTGTCCAATCGCCAACGCCACGGCGACCGGCAAGAATACTGCTGTAGCCAGCCCCGGAGTCCAACGCGACTCCCCCTTTGTCTGATAGACGCCCCAAAGCCATCGCGTCGCGACCAGCACGGCGATGACGCCGGCCACTAACCAGAGTCCCTGCGCCGCGCTGCCAGCTAACAGCCCCAAAGGAACGATAACGGGCACAGCCCAGGGCGGATTGCGCATGATAAGAGGTTTAGGCTGCGCGAACCCAAACTGCCGCTCCCGCGCGAGCACAGGTCCGGCGGCGTAGGGATCGTGGCCCTCGACAACCTCATGAGCGGCTGTCCAGTAAGCGACAAAGTCGTTCACGTCTGCGCGAGGCGGCGCGCCCCGAGTCAAAGCCGCCGCCGACAATAACATCACAATCGCCAGGCGTCGCATCGCGGATATCCACTGCCCGCCATGAGCGATCGCAGCGTGCCGAAAGAGAAGCCACATTCGTCCTATTCCACCTTCTCCGCTACCCACCTCGAAATTGCCGTCACCCATTTCCTCGGCGCAAATCTCACCGACTCCGCCACCAGCCAATTTTGCGCCCCGGAAAACACCAACGCCTTTCCCGCCATCAACCCGCGATATCCATCCCGCGCCACAACTTCTGCATTCATCGCCCCAATCTTCTTGAACAGACGCGAGTTCTCCATCCCGGCGCGTTTTTGGAAACCCGTGTCCGTGGCTCCCGGACAGAAACAGCTCACCGCCACTCCTGACCCGGCTAACTCATTCGCCAGCGCCTCTGAAAACGACAGCACGTAAGCCTTGGTCGCATAGTAGACCGCCATCAACGGCCCCGGCTGAAAAGCTGCAGTAGACGCCACATTCATAATCTTCCCGCTACGCCTCGCGACCATCGACGGCAGAAATAATCGAGTAAGTTGCGTGAGCGCCGTGATGTTTAGTTGAATCTGGCCTAGAATTTCTTCCTCGGCCATCTTTGCAAACTCCCCAAACACGCCAAATCCGGCATTATTCACCAAAACATCCACCACCACTCCCTCACCCTGCACTTGATCGAACAAAGCCCTCGCAGCCCGCCCCGCTGCCAGATCCAGCGCGATGGTCTTCACTGCAACTCTAAACTGGCCTTGCAGTTCGCCCGCAACTGGATTCAGTTTGTCGGCGTTACGGGCCACCAGCACCAAGTTGTAGCGGCCGCGGGCAAACAGCTTCGCCAGTTCATAACCAATGCCGCCGGACGCACCAGTAATCAGCGCGGTCCTGGTCTTTGCCTCCATTTCAAGTCTCCTGCGCAAATCCTAACAGGCCGTGAGTTCGGCAACGGTCAATGGTATAGTGGTATGACCGCTAGCATTTCCCTTGGCCTCTGGTCCAGGCAGACAATAAGGCGAGCTTGAATTTCCAAAACTCTTTAAGTACAGATTCCAAGGACGACCGATCATGGCCATTGCCACCATCAATCCTGCTACTGGCGAAACTCTCCAGACGTTTCAACCACTTTCCAGCGCCGAGATCGAGCAAAAGATCCAGCTAGCTGTCGCCACCTTCCACGCCCAGCGCAAGACTACTTTCTCCGAGCGCGCTCTACGCATGCGGAAGGCAGCCGACATCCTTGAACGCGACAAAGAGAAATTCGCCCACCTCATGACTCTGGAAATGGGCAAGCCGTACAAAGCCGCCGTCGCCGAGGCCGTGAAGTGCACCACGGCGTGCCGCTATTATGCTGAGAATGCTGAGAAGATCCTCGCGGATGAAGTCATCGAAACTGGCGCGAAGCAGAGCTTTGTCCGCTACCGCCCCCTCGGCCCGATTCTTGCCGTCATGCCGTGGAACTACCCTTTCTGGCAAGTGATCCGCTTCGCCGCTCCCGCTCTCATGGCTGGCAATGTTGGTTTGCTCAAACACGCCTCGAACGTTCCGCAATGCGCCGTGGCGATTGAAAAGCTTTTTCTCGAAGCCGGATTTCCGGCTGGCGCATTCCAGACCCTGCTCATCGGCTCCCAGCAGGTGGATGCCGTCCTTAACGACCCGCGCGTCGTCGCTGCCACCCTCACCGGCAGCGAGCAGGCTGGAATTGAAGTCGGAATCGCCGCCGCCAAGCGCATCAAGAAAGTTGTTCTCGAACTCGGCGGCAGCGACCCTTTCATCGTGATGCCCAGCGCCGATCTCGATAACGCCGTCGCCACGGGCGTCGATGCCCGCACTCTCAACAATGGTCAATCTTGCATTGCCGCCAAGCGCTTTATCGTCGCCGACTCGATCGCCGATGAATTCCAGCGCAAGTTTGTGGACCGCATGAAGAACCTGCGCGTGGGAGATCCCTTCGACGAGAAGACTGAACTCGGTCCCCTCGCCACCGCCAGCGCCGTCAAAGACCTCGATGCCGACGTGCAGAAAACCGTCAAAGCTGGCGCCAAGCTTCTCACCGGCGGCCACAAGTTGGATCTTCCCGGCAACTACTACGCGCCCACAGTGCTAACCGATATCCCGAAAGAATCTCCCGCCTACCGCGAAGAATTCTTCGGCCCGGTGGCTTCCTTGTTCCGTGTCAAAGATATTGACGAAGCCATCCGCCTCGCCAATGACAGCCGCTTCGGCCTCGGCGCCAGCGCCTGGACCAACGACGATCGCGAGCGCGAACGATTCATCAACGAACTCGAATCCGGCATGGTCTTCATCAACAAAATGGTCGCCTCTGATCCCCGCATCCCCTTCGGCGGAGTAAAAAGTTCCGGCCACGGCCGCGAGTTAGCCGCCAACGGCATCCGCGAATTCATGAACATCAAGACCGTCTGGATCGCGTAAGCTTCTTTAGGAGCGGTTATGGAGCGCAGAGATTTCCTGGCTCTGTTGGGGACTACGGCTTGCGCCGAGTGGGCCCGTCTTATGGGTCTGCAAACCACGCCCCAGTATTCCAAGGCCGACGTCACAATCCACATCTCGCCTGTCGAGTTCGAAGTCGCTCCTGGAAAGTTAGTAAAGACGACGGGATATAACGGCTCAGCTCCGGGCCCGGTGTTACGCCTGCGCGAGAACCAACCCCTAACGGTGGAGGTATTCAACGACACCAAAAATCCAGAACTGGTCCATTGGCACGGCTTATTTGTCCCTTCCGAGGTGGACGGCTCCGAGGAAGAAAGAACACCAATGGTGCCTCCAGGGGGAATGCGGCGGTACTCGTTTGTCCCTCGTCCGTCAGGCACCCGCTGGTATCACAGCCACACTCACGCCGGCCGCGATATGAAACGAGCTACTTACACCGGGCAATTCGGATTTCTCTACGTTGAACCGAAAGACGAGCCCGGACAGTACGACGCGGAGATCTTTTTCGCCCTGCACGGCTGGGACCCTTCTCTGAATAGCCAAGGCGACGAGGGCAATTTGGAAGTCACGTACCCGATCTACTCCATCAACAGCCACGCCCTCGGTTCAGGTGGCCCGGTGCGCGTGAAAGAAGGTCAGAAGGTGCTTTTTCGCGTCTTAAACGCCAACGCTACTGATCCACATCGCATTGCCTTGCCTGGTCACAAATTCAAGGTCGTTAGCCTGGATGGAAATGCTGTGCCTGTGCCGAGGGAAGTAGACGCGATCGAGATAGGTCCGGCAGAGCGGGTGGACGCCGTCGTCACGATGGATCGGCCGGGTGTGTGGATTCTCGGAGAAACCAATGATCAAGTACGGAACGCCGGACTGGGTATCGTGGTGGAATATGCGAACCGGAGCGAAGCGCCGCAATGGACAGCCCCTGCGAATACTCCTTGGGACTACTCCCTATTTGGTCGCGCAAGCGAGAGACCTGAGCCCACCGGCGGCGGCGTGCCACTTGTCTTCCGCAAGAAATTCGCGGGTAACCGCTGGGTGGATCACTGGACAATCAATGGCAAATCCTTCCCGAAGACCGACCCCATTCGCGTCCGGGTCAATGAGCGGTACCGCCTCCGCTTCGACAACCAAAGCGACGAAGCCCACCCCGTCCACCTGCACCGGCACAGCTTCGAGATAACCCGATTCGCGGGGAAAGCAACTGCTGGCATTATGAAAGACGTAATCGTCGTGCCGGCCAGGAAGCAAGTCGAAGTAGATTTTACGGCGGATAATCCCGGTCCCACGCTTTTTCACTGTCATCAGCAATTGCACATGGACAACGGCTTCATGACAATGGTGCAATACGATGTCTGAAGAAGGGTGGATGAGTCTTTGTCTTTTTCCACTACTGCCGCAGCGTCAGCCCGCTTAACACCGCCTGCTGCTTCGCGATGAGCGCCTGCACTCCCTGCCGCGCATACGCCATCATCTTCGCAAACTGCGCCTCATCGAATGCTTGCCGCTCCGCCGTCGCCTGCACTTCCACCATTTTGTACGCCGCTGTCATCACAAAATTCATATCTACCTCGGCGCGCGAGTCTTCTTCGTAACAAAGGTCGAGCAGGATTTCGCCGTCCACGATCCCTACACTGACCGCCGCTACAAAATCTTTCAAGGGAACCGACGTCAACGTGCCCGCCTCTACTAATTTTTCCAGCGCGAGGCCCAGGGCCACGAACGCCCCTGTGATCGACGCCGTTCGAGTGCCGCCATCCGCCTGAATCACATCGCAGTCAATCCAGATGGTGCGCTCACCCAGCCGTGTCAAGTCCGTCACCGCCCGCAAGGAGCGGCCAATCAGGCGCTGGATCTCATGCGTCCTTCCGCTCTGCCGCCCCTTCGATACTTCGCGCGAAGTCCGCGTCAGCGTCGCCCGGGGAATCATGGCGTACTCGCTCGAAATCCACCCTTTGCTCGTGTTCCGCATAAACGGCGGCACCGTTTCTTCAATCGACGCAGTACAGATCACCCGCGTATTCCCTACCTCAATCAGCACCGACCCCTCCGCCGTAGTAATAAAATCCGGGGTGATGATGACCGGCCGCAATTGATCAACAACCCGATTATCCGATCGATAGAACATAGGCCAGGATTGTAAACGATGAAGCGAGCAAACTCTGAAGTCCAGGGAAGCTTGTGATCCCAATCACCTCGCCTGACCCACTTTTACAAAACTCCTCATACCTTTTCACTCGTACACGAATCTCTATACAACTTTTCTGCTGCGAAGGTATTTACTCCTTCAGGGAGCAGATTGGGTGCTCTCCAAGCGCGCCGCAGAACGGAAGGCTTATGCGCCTTCAGGAGGTGTCGCCGATGTCTCCTAAAAAGCTTCGTCCTTGCTCCTTCTCAGCCCCGGCCAAAACCAAACTCTACAAAATCATCGCCCTCACAATCGCGATGCTCACTTCGCTAACCTCGCTCGGGCAAACCCCTACGCCTCAGCCACCGGACTCCCCGGTTGCCTCCGCAAATCCCACTAGCACCACAGTCACCGTGCCCGCCGGCACGCGCATTCCTCTTGTGCTCGTGCATCCCATCCAGAGCCGCTACGTCCATCACGGAGATGACATCTACGCCCAGACGACTTCTCCGGTCGTCGCCGGCGCTGAAGTCGTCATCCCACCCGGGACATTTGTCCAAGCCAAAGTTGACAAGCTCAAACGCAAAGGCAGCCGCGCCGAACTCAATCTTCAATCCATGTCGATCACCTACTCCAACGGCTACGTCGCTCTCCTCACCGGCCCCATCACCCTCGAAAGCGATGACGGCTACGCCCTGAAAGACCCAGGCAAGGACCGCAACCTAGCAGGAATCGCATTACCCGCTGCCGGCGTTGGCATGGGCGCGTTGATAGGCCACTCGGTCGCCAACTCGCAGCCCAACACCATCACCAGCACTCTGCCGCCCGGCTGTAGTGGACCACCGCCGGGCTGCCTTAGCTCAAGTGTCACCGCTCCTGGCAGTACCGCCAAAGACACGGTCATCGGTGCCATGGTCGGCGGAGCCATCGGAGCAGTCGCTTCACTCGCGTTGCTCTTGAACACGCACAACTTTTTCCTCGATGTAGGCTCGCCTGTCGAGATGGTGCTGCAACATCCGCTCGCTCTCCAGCAAGATCAGGTCGCCACCGTTATCCGTGACGCCGAGCAGCATCCGGCGCCCCAGGAGCCTGTCTCGCCGCGTCCGCAACCGTTGCCGCCTTCGCCCAATAATACCGACACCGGCATTTGTTACACTCCCGGAACACCCGGTACACCGGGCATCGATATCCCGGGCACCCCCGCCGTCGGCGACTCTCCAGGAACTCCACCGATCCACATCTCCGGCATCCCACCGACTCCGCCCACTCCTTATCCCTGCCCGTAGAGCTCGATCAAGTTTGCGTGTAAATGTGGCGGAGAGTTTCTTTTGAACTCCCCGCCGCATTAAACTCTTACCCTCGGATAAACTGAGACCATTCATGCCTACTCTGATCTCGCAACCCGCGCGCATCCAATCCGCCGGCAACAAGCCCAAACTCATCGACGAATACATAGGACGGGTCAACTCCCAAAGCACTTCCGCCAGCGTCGCCCACATGCGCAGCCCTGCCGGATGGCTCGAGCCGGGACAGACGCCTGCCTTCGACGAATTCACCATCGTCCTCAAAGGCTCTCTGCACGTTGAACACAAAAATGGATCCCTAGACGTCTCCGCCGGACAAGCCGTCATCGCCCACGCCGGCGAATGGGTCCGCTACTCCACTCCCCACCAAGGCGGAGCCGAATACATCGCCGTCTGTCTTCCCGCCTTCTCCCTGGATACCGTCCACCGCGACCAATCCTAGCGACCGTTCCTTCAACCCCCCTTCGCTCCCCGAACGATCTTTGCTCGAGCGATCTTATCCGCGTGGCGTCATCCCGAAGTCCCGCGTTTTCAACAGCGGGGACGAGGGCTTGCCCCGAGCAAGCCGAAGGCGATCTCCCCACACCGCAGTTTGGGCGTCGAGCCTCACCGTGACTGGATGGTTTTTTCCAACCGCAGAATCGCCAGGATTCGGGGTAGAATTCCCGCCGCTTCTCGAAATCAAGAAAACAGTGACGCAAAAGTCGCGCTGTTTGGCAACATGCTCCTCCTACCCACGAGGTTCTGGACTGACTTCGCTGACGTTTGGGTCTTTGAGGAAGGAAGAATCGCCAACCCCGAGTGAACTCCTCAAATCACTTCCGTGCCCTCGGACCTCGATCGCGGACAATCCTACGTAGAGCCTCCACTCACTTCGATCTTCCGAAGAACATGGAAACCGGCCGGTGCGATCTGCAGGTGGTCAGCAACCGCACCTCATCTACTGCCGTGATCGTGAATATCGAATAAATGACGTGGAAGAAATGTGGATGGAATAGAGAACCGCATCGCCGTACACCCACCCTTCGCTTCGCGCCCAGGTGAGTGATCCCAGGCAATTCCATTCGATAGAATTACAGGATGCGCAATCCCTCCGTAGCAGTCTTCGATCTTGGCGGCGTACTCATTGACTGGAATCCGCGACACTTATATCGCAAACTCTTCGACGGAAACGACGCTGCCATGGAGCATTTCCTGGCCACCGTCTGCACGCCCGCCTGGAACGCCCAGCAAGATGCCGGACGCCCTTTCGCCGAGGCCTGCGCCTCCCTCAAGTTGGACTACCCCGCTCACGCCGAGTTGATCGACGCCTGGATCCAGCGTCAGGAAGAGATGGTGACCGGACCGATTCACGGCACCGTCGAAATCCTCGCCGAGCTACGCGCTCGCGGAGTTCCTGTTTATGCAGTCAGTAACTGGTCCGCGGAAACGTTTCCGATATCTCTCAAGCGATTCGAGTTCCTGCGCTGGTTTCAGGGAGTGGTGCTCTCCGGCGAAGTGCACCTGATCAAACCCGACCCGCGCATCTTTCAGCATTTCTTTGAGACTCATGGCATCGATCCGGCACAGGCCGTCTACATCGATGACCTGAAGCCGAACGTGGAAATTGCCACCTCTCTGGGCATGCATGGCATCCTGTTCACCGATCCTCCCGCGCTTCGCCATAAACTGATCAAACTTGGACTGCTCGATTCGCTTGGATAACATGCGGCTCCGCAAATCGACCAGCCGCTGCCTGGTCGGCGATCTCGAGCGCGCCCGTGCCTTTTGTGACGCTGGTTTAAGGCCAAACCCGGACCGATCTACTCCAGCTCGACACGCGACTTCAAATCTTATTTCATGTCGCTCGGTTCCGGCGCGCGCTTGGAGCTGATGACCGCGCCCGGCGAATGTCCACGCCCCGCCCAGCTCGCCCTCTCTGTAGGATCTCGCGACGCCGTGGATCGTCTCGTGAAAGAAATGGAAACAGCCGGGGTTCGCATCGTAAGCCGGCCGAGGCTGACAGGCGACGGATACTATGGAGCGGTTATCGCGGACTCGGAGGGCAATCGGTTGGAAATCACTGCCTGAGGCGCGGAGCTTTCCTACTCCCACTCGATCGTCCCCGGCGGCTTCGACGTAATGTCATACACCACGCGATTCACACCCTTCACTTCATTCACAATCCGCGTGGAAATATTTTTCAGCACTTCATGCGGCAGCGGAACCCAATCCGCGGTCATGCCGTCCTCGGAACTCACCGCCCTGACCGCGCAGGTATACGCATACGTTCGCATGTCGCCCATCACTCCCACGGACATCACTGGCAACAGCACTGCAAACGACTGCCATATTTTCGTATATAACCCGGCATTCTTAATCTCGCTGACCACAACGTCGTCGCACTCTCGCAGCAACGTCAACCGCTCCGGCGTGACTTCTCCGAGAACGCGCACAGCAAGCCCCGGACCGGGGAAGGGCTGCCTCTGCAAAATCTCCTCCGGCATGCCCAAGTCGCGGCCGATTTTCCGAACCTCGTCCTTGAACAAATCTTTCAGCGGCTCAATTAACTTCAACTTCATTTTTTTCGGAAGCCCACCCACATTGTGATGCGACTTGATCACCTGCGAAGGCCCCCGCACGGACCGCGACTCGATCACGTCCGGATAAAGCGTTCCTTGCACCAGCCACTTAACTTTCCCTTCTTCTTTCTCAATGCGGCGCGCTTCCCGCTCGAACACCTTGATGAATTCGTTGCCGATGATTTTGCGCTTCTTCTCGGGGTCGCTGACACCTTTCAGCCTCGCGAGAAAACGATCCGTGGCGTCGACCGCGTCCAGATGCAGTCCAAGCCTGTCGTGCAGAGTCTTCTGCACCTTCTCAAACTCGTTCTTGCGCAGCAAGCCATTGTTCACGAAAACGCAAGTCAGTCGCGATTTGCCTCTCGCGTCGCGCAACCCACGATCCACCAGTACGGCCGCGACTGACGAATCCACTCCGCCCGAAAGAGCGCAGATGGCTCGCCCACTGCCAACTTGCTGCTTCACTTGTTCAACCGTCGAATCGATGAAATGCTGCGGCGTCCACAGCGGCTTGGCTCCGCAAATCTCGAACACAAAGTTGCGCAGAATCAGCGTCCCGTTCCGCGTGTGATGAACTTCGGGATGGAACTGGACGGCGAACCACTTCTTCTTCAAGTTCTGAATTCCAGCCACTGCATGGGCAGTCCTGGCCGTGAGCTCAAATCCAGGAGGCAACTCCAGAGCCTCGTCCCCATGCGACATCCAAACCGCCTGCCGCTTCGTCAACCCCGCAAACAGCGCCGACTCCGCGATGATATCGACTTCCGCGTGCCCATACTCGCGCTTGACCGCCGGACGCACCTTGCCCCCCAGCGTGTGCACCATGAATTGCAGGCCATAACAAATGCCGAGCACTGGCAGACCCAGTTGAAACAGGCGAGCATCCGCTGGTGGTGCGTCCTTGTCGTAGACCGACCAAGGCGCGCCCGAGAGCACTATGCCTATTGGAGCATAGCCTTTGACTTCATCCAGCGCGGCTGTACAGGGGAGTACGACGGAAAAAACATTCTGTTCGCGGATGCGGCGCGCGATGAGCTGCGTGTACTGCGCGCCAAAGTCGAGGATGACGATGGATTGGTTTTCCACGCATGAGTCTCTCAAATCGGCGGGCTTTGTGTAAAGAAGCAGTTTCCCGAAGACGCAGCAACCTTACGGCTGTACGGCCAGGTTCGGAAGGTCGCTCAGAATCGGTTCGTCGCGGTCGATGGCTGTGTCGGGGGGTTCGAAGCTGGGCAAGGGCGGCGGGAGCAGCGGCGGCACGAGCAACGTATCCGGCGTTTCCGTGAGGCAGACGTATCCGGCAAGGCGCGCCATGTAGAGCCAGTCGACCACCGCGAAATACGCGAGCGTGACGAGAGCAACGCCGGCAATCACAACACGCCAGGGCGCGACTTGAAGGAAAGCGAGAGGCACAGACGCCGCGGTGGCAGCAATGCTGAAGGCGACGCAGTGGGCGAGCCCGGTCCATGTGCTCACCGCAATCACCGCACCAGTGCGATCGTGGAAAAAACTGACGGCCCGGGAAAATGCCCCCAGTGCGTCTTCGCCTTCGCGGACTACGAAGACCGCGGCCAGCGACAACCACCAGTTCAGAGCCCAACCCGCGATCCAAATACACGCAGTCGACAAAACAAACAGAACAAAAGCCAGGCCTGGTCTCGGTTGCGAATCGGTCGAAACCAACCTGCTGAGAATGGCTGCGCCACCGATGGAGAGCAACATCGCGAGCACCACTACAACGCGAAGGAAATTCAGCTGAATCAAGGCGCGGAGCGGCCGCGGTTTCCCTACACGATCGGTTCTGGTCGACAGATTGTCTGCATTTGTACTCCGGAAATACGCAAGCAAAGCGCTTACCGTGGCCAGCCTGCCCACGGAAGCCGCTATGCTCCACAACAGCGACAGTCCCACAGCCAGGACCCATGCGGCCAGCACAGCGCGATCCAGGCTTCCATGAAAGATATGCGCAATCGCTCGTGCGATGAGCGCAGGTTGTCGAGACGACAGGAGAACCAAGTCGGTATGAGTTACTGGCAGCGTGTTGAAATATTCGATGAAATAAAACAACCACAATGCCGCAGCAGTAAAACCCGGCGCCCAACGCCACGCGATTTCCGCCAAAGTGAGAGACGGACGCCGAAACGCGACGCGGAAGCCTTCGACGGTAGGTGAGGTTGCGGACATTCCAAACATGCGCGCTTACTAGGATAGCGCAACACCGTGAAAATGCGAGCGTGCGCGGTTACGCAGGGAAAAACCATCTTCTTGGTCAGATTTACAAATCTATAGGTAGCTCCCCGCACGATATCTGCAACCGACTTTGATGGGCGAGCATCTGTTCTAAGAAGAAAGCAAGAATGAATCTTAGGAGAACATAGAAATGAAATTCGTACAGTACTTCACTTCATTCACCGCCATCGCAGTCGTACTCTCAGTGGGCGCCCTCGCTAAGGACAGTCATTCGGGGAATTTTACTTTGGCTGACACGGTACAAGTTGGTTCTATCCAACTCGCACCCGGCAACTACAAGGCGGAATGGGATGGTCCCGCGAACGACGTAAAGATCAACATCGTGAGACATGGCAAGACTATCGCGACCACCGAGGGAAAAATCAAGGATTTGCAGCAACCCGCTCCTTATGACGCCGTAGCCATCAAGACGCTCGAGAACAACACCAAGGCGCTTGATGAAATCGAGTTTAATAAACGTAATGAAGCTCTGGTGCTGGCGGGAGAGTAAGGGAACCTTCGCGCGCAAAGCGGGCCCTGCATCCCAGGCCCGCTTTCTCATTCAGAGTTTGTACGAACTCTACTTCACGACAATATTGACCAGCTTCCCGGGGACGAAGATTCTCTTCGCGATCTGCTTCCCGGCGATGGACGATCGCACTTTTTCATCGGCCAGCACGCGATCGAGGACAAAGCTCTCAGAAGCGTCTGCGGGCACGGTGATACGGCTGCGCAATTTTCCGTTGATCTGCACGGGGATTTCGAGCTCTTCCTCCTGGGCGAGCGCGGCGTCATATTTTGGCCACGCAGCGTTGAGAAGGCTTCCCTTTTCGCCGAGCATCTCCCATAACTCGTGGGCGAGATAGGGTGCGAAGGGTGCAAGCAGGAGCACCAGATCGTGCTGGACTTCCGCCAAGAGTGCCGCTGAAGTGCTGCCTGTTTGGGACTCCGTCGTTGCACTCTCCTCATAGGCGTAGAGCGCGTTGACCAGTTCCATGATGGCCGCGATGCAGGTGTTGAAGTGCCAGCGGCCCTGGAAGTCGTCACTGACGCGCTTGATGGTCTGGTGGAGTTTACGTTGGATCTGACGCGCTTGCGCCGAGAGGGGCGTTGCGGGCAATGACTCGACATGCACAGTCGCAGCATTTCTGGTTACAAACCGGTAGACCCGGCCCAAGAATCGTTGGATGCCCTCGATGCCAGAGTCCTGCCAGTCGAGATCGCGGTCGGGCGGAGCGGCGAAGAGGCTGTAGAGCCGCGCTGCGTCCGCGCCGTAGCGCGCGACCATTTCATCTGGACTAACCACATTGCCTAGGCTCTTCGACATTTTTGCGCCATCTTTGATGACCATGCCCTGGGTGAAGAGGCGTTCCGCAGGCTCGTCGTTGGTGACGAGTCCAAGATCGCGCATGAACTTGGTCCAAAAGCGCGAATAGATCAAGTGCAAGATGGCGTGCTCGACGCCGCCGATGTACTGATCGATGGGGAACCAATATCCCACCGTCTTCGAGTCGAACGGTGCACGGTCGTTGTGCGCGTCGGTGTAGCGATAGAAATACCAGGACGAATCGACGAAGGTGTCCATGGTATCGGTCTCGCGGCGTGCCGCGCCTCCACACTTGGGGCAAGTGGTGTTGACGAACTCGGGCACTCTTCCGAGCGGCGATCCGCCGGCGAGAGTGATATCGACATCGGCCGGCAAGATGACAGGTAAATCCTTCTCCGGCACGGGAACGAGGCCGTCTTTCTCGCAATAAAGCATGGGGATCGGCGTCCCCCAATAGCGCTGGCGCGAGATTCCCCAATCTTTGAGGCGATAGGTAACAGTGGGCTTGCCGAAACCTTTGTCTTCCGCATAGGCGGACATTTTCTTGATGGCCTCTGCGCACTCAAGCCCACTAAATCCGCCGGAGTTGATCAACATGCCTTCGTGCGCGGTGAAAGGAAGACGCGGTTCAGTAACAGTCTCCTCCGGGTCGTTGGAAATCGGAAGAACGACGAGACGGATTTCGAGGTTATATTTTTTTGCGAACTCGTAGTCGCGGTCGTCATGGGCGGGCACGCTCATGATGGCGCCGGTCCCATAGTCCATGAGGATGTAATTCGCCACCCAGACGGGGATTTTTTCGCCGTTGAAAGGGTTGATCGCGTAACGGCCGGTGGAAAGGCCGTGCTTCTCAATTTCGCCGATATCGCCCGCTTCTTTGGCTTTACGTTGCTCGGCGATGAGTTGATCGACCTTGACGCGGAGATCAGGATTGGACGCCGCCAGATCGGCGACGATGGGATGCTGGGGGGCAAGCTGCACTGAGGTCGCGCCGAAGATAGTATCAACCCGGGTGGTGAAGACACCGATGGTCCCGCCAGCAGGGCCGAACCCGCTCCGGTCTTCGGAGTAGTCGAGCTTGAAGTCGACGAGCGCACCTTCGCTGCGGCCGATCCAGTTGCGCTGCATGGTGCGAACTTTTTCCGGCCAGCCGTCAAGCTTTTCGAGATCGCGCAATAATTCGTCCGCGTATTTTGTTATGCGCAAGAACCATTGCTCGAGCTCGCGCTGTTCGACGAGAGTGTCTTCATGGCGCCAGCAGCAGCCGTTCGGGAGAACTTGTTCATTTGCCAGCACAGTGGCGCACTTGGGGCACCAGTTGACCTTGCTTTTCTTCCGATAGGCCAAGCCTTTCTCGTAGAACTTCAGAAAGAACCACTGATTCCAGCGGTAGTAATCGGGCAGACAAGTAGTGACTTCGCGCGACCAGTCGTAGGCGAAACCGAGGCGTTTCATCTGCGCTTTCATTTTGGCTACGTTGCCGAGCGTCCACTCACGCGGAGGAGTGTTGTTCTGGATGGCGGCATTTTCCGCGGGAAGGCCGAAGGAATCCCATCCCATAGGATGAAGAACGTTGTAGCCGTTCATCCACATGTAGCGTGCAAGCGCATCGCCGATTGAGTAGTTGCGCACGTGTCCCATATGCAGCGCGCCGGAGGGATACGGCAACATCTCAAGGACGTAGTATTTTTTCTTGCTTGAGCTGGCCGCATCGGCGGCGTAGAGCTGCGGATCACTTTGCCAGCGTTCGAGCCATTTCATCTCCACGCGCTGGGGGTGGTAGCGGTCATCATCGCGGTCTGCGCGATCATGGCGTCGACCGACGCCGGCGGTGGCCGTTTCGACCTGTGCTTTGTCTTGCTGCGGCATAAGGGGATCGTGCCAGTCGTGGGTAAACCTTAGATTCTACAACGAGGCAGCAGCCGTGTGCTTGGAAGAATGCAGCTTGGGCAGCGCAAAGCGGCCTTCACTCTAGCGAATCCGCGGAGCTCCCAGCAAGTTACTTGCTGGGCGAATTTGCAGTGGGCTGATGGCGCAAGACCTGCGCCAAAGAATCGCATCCGAGGGCCATCTCCGCCGACGCCAGGTTGAGCGTGTACGAATTGCTGTTGTTTCTAGAAGGATGAGGTCAACCGGTTTGGTGGGAGTCAGATAGCCCCCGAGCTGAGCAATATGAACGGCAATCTGATCGGTGAAAGTGGTATGTGATGTTCTTCATGGCGACCTGCACCGGCTGAGTGTCGGCAGCTTCGCTGGACTGAGCTTGGCGCGCTGGGGAAAGGGTGGAAAGAGGGCAATCGAGACCAGCAACAAAAAGCAGACGCGGCGACCGGCTCTCGTAGTCACGGGGAAATTGGATGCTGCCATTTGAAAAACAGTAGAGCCCGTGTCAAATCTTCGACGTTTGCCCTGACGGCGTAGGGTCACAAGAGTCCGGCATGGTTGAGAATCTCCCACAGACCCCAGAGACCGGCGATGGGTCCACCCCAAATGTACAAAGCGGACTTCAAGTTCAGCTTGGCAACGAGCTCTCGCGGGCTTGCGGTGGAGATGACAAACGGGCCGTCGCCTCGCATCAGGATCACCGGGGGGTGTAAATCAAACTCGCTCGGCGCGGCAAAAGCTGCACCCGCAGGGAGTTTGGGATCCAGATAGGGATAGGCTTCGCGGCGTATCAGATCGGCTTCACCCGTGCCGACAAATCCCGGTCCGATCCGAGACAACTCATTGCACTCGGCAATCGGATTGTTTTCCGCCCAGGGATTTTCGAGAAGAGTACCGAGGACGAAAATTGTGTCACCCGGCCTGATGCAGTATTCCTGGGCAAACTCCGGGCTCCCCTCCGAAAACCGCGTGAATGCAAAGGCCAGCTTCCCGTACTCTGACCTTTTACTGGACGGCGGCATCTGGAGTTCCGCGCCTTGCGGGTAAATCATCAGCGTGCCAGTCCCATCGTCTAGAAACAGAGGCGCACACATCTCGTGGATTTTGTTGCGAAGATCGCCTTGCGGGTTCGATTCGACGGCGAGTCGGTAGTAGAAGCAGTCGGTGTGGCTCAACGGCGCAACCAGAGTGTAAGGACCCACCGCTTTGCCGCTCAGTTCCACTCGTCCCAAAAGCTGCACCCCGGATGGTAGAGCGCGGCGTATCCATGATGAGCCGCTTATGTCGAAGCTCACGAAAACCGCGCCAGAACAAATATGGCCCAAAGAGCACGCCTAGCCCCGCCCAGAATAAGGGCTGGCTCAGTAACCAGATGAGAGGGCGGATCATGGGCCGAGCCAGAATACAGTAAAGCAGCGAGGAAAAAACGTCAGTGTCAAGCCACGAGCTTCTTCAGTGCCTGGATGTTTCGGCGGTCGTCGCCAGGCTTGGCGATGGGTGTCTCGGCGATGAAGGCGGCGTGGGCTAGCCGTAGATCGTTGAGCAGTACACGAAAGGGCTGGAGGCCGATAGTTCCTTTGCCGATTTGCTCGTGGCGGTCGAGCTTGGATCCACGAGGAGCCTTGGCGTCGTTGCAGTGGACCACCTTCACGTTATTCAAGCCGATAGTCGCGTCGAGTTGCTGGAGCGTGTGGTAGATCCCGTCTTCGGTGACAATCTCGTATCCGGCAACGTGAGTGTGACAAGTATCGATGCAGGCTGCGATCGGGACGACACCTCGGAGTCGCTCTACAACTTCAGCGACCTGCTCGAAGCTGCCTCCTAGCGAGAATTCTGCTCCAGCGGTGTTTTCAATAAGGATGGTGAGTCCGCGGCTTGCGAGGTCGAGATTCTGAATAGACGCGGCGATGGCGGCGGCCGCTTGCAGCAGGCCGGCTTCGCGGTCCGATCCGCGGAATGAGCCGGGATGGAGGACGAGATAATCGGCACAAACCGCGAGGGCGCGCTCGACTTCTCCCCGAAAAGCCTCGATCGATTTCCTGAGAAAGAGCGGGTTGGGGCTCGCCAGATTGACCAGATAATTTGTGTGGATGACCAAAGGCTTGAGATCGTATCGGGCGCGCAGGCGGGTCATCTCTTCGCATTGCAAGTTGCTCAATTCGTAAGGTGCCCATTGGCGGGGGCTGGAGGAGAAAATCTGCAACGTGTTGCAGCCGAGGCGGTAGGCGCGTTCCGCCGCGTTGTGGATGCCTCCGGCCGTGGAGGTATGAATGCCGATACGGCGCGGAGTGAGACGGGGCGGGCGTTTAGACGGGGGTCGGGCGAGGATATCCTGTTCACGCGCCATGGATCGGGGCATGAGGAAAGTATAAAGGGGGTGCAGAAAAGTGCTGCGTTTGCGGTGCAGCAGAGGCAAGGATAGACTTAAATAGACTTAATGGGCTGGCTTTAGGCCGCCGGGCCGCGGGAAAGCTAGTCGAGTTAGGCTCGACGGGGGAAGTCGGGGACGGTTGTCCCCACCTGGTTGGCGAAGAGGAAACTATGTTAGTCGTCATGAAGGCGCACGCGACCGAAGAGCAGGTGCGTAGCGTTTGCGAGAAAATCGAGCAGTTGGGATACCGGGCACACGCCATGCCGGGGGCGCAGCGCACCGCGATTGGCATCACCGGCAACAAGGGCGAGGTCGAGCAGGGCACGCTGGAAGAGATGGCGGGCGTGCAGGAAGTGATCAAGGTTTCGAAGCCTTACAAATTGGTTAGCCGCGATATCAAGGAAGACAACACGGTGATCCATTTCGCGGGGACCGAGGCAACGATCGGCGGTCCGGGGTTGGCCATTGTGGCGGGACCGTGCGCGATCGAAAGCCGCGAGCAGGCCTTCGCGGTTGCGGAACGCGTTCATCGCGCCGGGGCGCAGTTTTTTCGGGGTGGAGCCTATAAGCCGCGGACTTCGCCTTATTCGTTTCAAGGATTGGGCGAGGAAGGCTTGCGCATCATGGCCGACATCCGCCAGCAGTATGGGATGAAGATTATTACGGAAGCGATTGATCATGAATCACTTGATCTGGTGGAAGAATACGCGGATGTGATCCAGATTGGGGCGCGGAACATGCAGAATTTTTCGCTGCTCAAGCGCGCCGGGCGGGCGAAGAAGCCTGTGCTGCTGAAGCGCGGCATGTCGGCGACATTAGAAGAATTTCTGATGGCGGCGGAATATATTTTGAGCGAAGGTAATTACAACGTGGCGCTATGCGAACGCGGTGTGCGGACTTTCGCTGACCACACCCGGAATACCCTCGATCTGAGCCTGATTCCGGCGGTGCAGCGCTTGAGTCACTTGCCGATTTTTGTCGATCCCAGCCATGGAACGGGGAAGCGAAATAAAGTTACTCCGCTCTCACGGGCTGCAGTGGCCGTGGGCGCGGATGGTCTGATGGTGGAAGTGCACAATCAGCCAGATCAGGCGATGTCGGACGGTCCGCAGTCGCTGTTTCCCGATCAATTCGACGAGTTGATGAAGCAGGTGCGGCAGATTGCGGCTGTCGTCGGCAGGACGGTCCCGACGATCGGGGTTAGGGAGACGGTAGGGGTGAAGTAGGGTTGGGCTCAAAAATGACGCTCCGACCTGAAGGTTGCTGTGCAAAGAACTGTAAAGTTCGTGGCGTTTTCTCGGCTGCTGAGCCAATCTAGAGTTTTCTCGTGGGTTGGAATAGGTCGACTCCGTGATTGTCGGGATGGATTCGGTTATAAAAGCTCAATTGTTTTTTGGGGGATCTGGTCTATGTTTCGCGGTGGAAGCGGCAGGTTAGCGGTGAAGACAATCTTTCTAGGCGCAGCTCTCCTGACGTGTCCAACTGGAGTGATGGCGCAGCATGGCGGAGGAGGCGGGCATATTGGCGGGGCTGCAGCCGGGGGCGGTGGATTAAGCGGAGGGAACCGGGCAACTGGCATCGAAAACAAAGACGACTTGAGGGACTTTCACGAGATCATGGCGGTGCAAGCCAGCAGTGAACAGAAAATCGCATATGCCGCGATGCTGCAAAGTACAGCGCTCGCTGACTCCGCGTTGAAGGCCTTTATCGAGCAGATGGGGAAAGAGCACAACGCACCGGAAGTAGCGAGTCACGATAAAACGCTGGAGGACGCACTCGAAACGACGCGAACGTTAAACAAGAAGTTCTTGGAAGGATTCTCCGAAGCGCAGAAGTCCGGGCTGAAAGAAATCACCAAGCGGCTGACCAAGACGGACTCCGAGTCGGCGCAACAGGCAAAGGTGGTGGATCAGCAGGTGGAGACCAACGCCTCAGCGGCGCAGATGTTGATTTCGGCGCAGAGTCTCGATCGCGCACTCAGCAGCTTTCAGCGCGCACAAGTGGATCTGGGCGAGGAGATGAGCATTGAGAATCCTAATAGTGACGCGAACTTTGCCTACAACCTTCTGCCGGTGAAGAACGCGATTAACGTAGCCAACCAGCCCATGGCCATCACCACCTCTGGAGTCGTTTCGAAGGGCGTGGAGAAAGGCGACCAGAACACGTTCGCCGTGGAGCTGACGGCAGATGTGTCGGACCTGCAGCTAACCATCGCGGATGTGCTGCGCGCTCAACTCAACAAGGCGGATCGCTGCGGGGAGCGGGTTACGATCCGGACCGTGGCTCTGAGCCCGCAGCCGCCAGCCAGCCTGGCAGAGGTGCAACTGCACTTTGAGCGTTGGGCGTGCTTCGGCCGAGACACGATGAACGAAATGGCCGAAGGCAACGGTACGATCGAGGTGAAGATGATTCCAGCGGTGGCACCAGACGGTACATTCCAACTGACGGCACAGATTGGGCGCATCGATGCGGAAGGGTTGGTCGGAGAGTTGCTTCGCTCGGGTTCTCTGGGCGAAATGGTGCGCGACAAAGTCGCGGAGTCGACTCTTTCCATCTTGCATCAGGGTGTGGACTTCAAGTCCGTGCTTCCTCCCGGTGCCCGCACCTACGCGACGCTACAACGCGCGCAATTTCAGGGTACGGGTTCTGGCAAGCTGCTGGTGGTCTTCGATGGAGAGATCCGCGTTTCGGAAGATAAGCTGGCCGCTCTAACCGGCGAGTTGAAGGGACAGTCGTCACCGGTTCAATCATCGCGGCCCGAACTAACATCGCGTTAGGCTACAGATGGAGAGACTCCTCTCTGGTAACCTTGTTTCTGTCTGATTGCCCCTCAGGGAAACAGCTCTTAATCTTGAGAAAAATCCTGCTCATTCTGGTTTTGATTCCCCTGCTGGGTGCGGCCGGGTGGTGGTATTTTCGCGAGCAGGCCTTTCCCGATTACGGCCCTGCGTACCGCGAATATGCTTATGTCACCAACGGCAAGAGCAACACGGTCAGCGTGATCGACCTGCGGACGTTCGAACTGGCGAAGACGATTGCCGTCGGAACGGAACCGACGGGCGTTGCGGCGAACAGCAAGAAGAACGAAATCTATGTGGTGAACTCGGGATCGAATAACCTAAGCATCATCGATGCCGAGAAGAACGCCGTCGTGGCTACGATCGGAGTTCACGGCCGCCCATATTTCATCGACGTTGCCGAGGACGGGAAGCGCGCTTATGTGGCGAACTCTGGGTCGGCAAACGTTTCGGTGATCGATCTCGAGAAGCGCACCGTGCTGGGCAATGTGCGGGTGGGCTCATCCCCAGGACTGGCGCGGATTTCGCCCGACGGTGGAACGGTGGTAGTGTCGAATCGCGCAGACAATACAGTTTCGCTGATCGATGCAACGCTCTTGCGGGTGCGGGCTACGCTGCCGGTGTGCCAGCAACCGGAAGACATCGCGATCCTGCCGGACTCGAGCAAAGCTTTTGTGGCGTGCTCGGGTTCGTCGCAGGTGGCGTCGATTGCGCTGGCCTCGAGCCCGGGAAAAAACCCTGACCCGACAAGCGACCGAGTGCTGGCTTTGCTCGACGTAGGACGAACGCCGGTAAGTCTAGCGCTGAAACCGGACGGCGGCGAGCTGATGGTCTGCGATTTCGATTCCGACAGCGTTTCGATTATCGAGACGGGTAACGATGAGGTGGGCAGCAGCGTGCTGATCGGTCAACATCCAGCGCGCGGGCTGGTCACCGTGGACAACTCGCGTCTATACGTAAGCAATTTCGGATCGAACAGCGTTGCGGTGTACGACATTGAAATGGGCAGGCGGATACAAACCTTGCCTGTGGGGAGCCATCCGGATGGGCTGGCTCTTACGCAGGATCAAAGATATCTGCTGGTGCTGGACACGCAGTCGGGGGACGTGACGGTGATTCAGAAGCGCACGGCGCGGAAGCTGGAGCCGACCGAGTATTCGCTGCTGACGATGATCCCGGTGGGCATGCAGCCGAACGGGATTGTGGTGAAGTCATTTATGGTGGGCGGGGCGGTTAGGAAGTAACAGGTCGGTTGCCGAGTACCGAGATAAGGGTCTCGACGATTCCTTCGCTTGTCTTGGTTGTGCTGCTATCGGCTTTTGCGACCGGATATAACCAAACCCTATTGGGGCGAGCAAGCGCGCAGTTTCAGACTCTCCTCGAGAGAGACCACCAGGAACGCTGACCAGTCATACTGAATTAAACTGCGGCGGGTCTGGCGCAGAATTTGTCGAGAGCGGCTTTGAGATCGGCGGCAATGGCCGGGACCTCACGGGATTCGATATCGCGGCGGGGCATCATATAAACAAGTTGCCCGTCGCGCAGAATCGCAATCGAGGGTGAGGAAGGCGGTTGTCCGGTGAGGTAGCTGCGGGCGCGTTCGGTGGCGTCAATATCTTGTCCGGCGAATACGGTGAATGCTTTATCGGGGTGGGTTGCCTTCTCCAGCGCCATGCGCACTGCCGGACGCATGCGACCGGCCGCGCATCCGCAGATGGAGTTCACGATCACCAGTGCCGTTCCGGACTGCGACTTCAAAGCATGATCGACCGCATCGGCCGTGCGCAGTTCCTCGATGCCTAGGCGGGTTAATTCCTCGCGCATAGGGACAACCATAATCTCCGGATACATTCGTGTGCTCCTTCGCCCTCGAATTTAAGTTGAGAAGAGAAATGTGTGTTGTTATTCTAATCCAGAACACGAATGGCTTGCCGGTCGAGATGAATAATTCCTGTTACCGCTAAAAAAACCGCCGCAGCGTTTTGCCCTCCGCTGCGGCGTGCGAAGCTCAACCTTCGACTCCACATTATCTTGATATGCGAAATTGACCACAGGGGCAAGGGACAACACAGGACAACTCGGGACATTTCAGGACATCTTGCGGAAAACAAAAGGGAACGCGATTCATTTGTTCAACTTGGAATCTTGTGGCAACTCGATGCTCTCCCGACTTCCCTCGCCACATGCAAGATCCTGCAACTCTGGTCACAGAACGAGCAACCCGCAAGCGGGTACGAGCACCGAAGTCTAAAGCCGTTTTCAAGCCTGGGGGAGTGAAGATTCGTGAGAAACCGAAGCTCGAGGAGGAGCGTGCCGATGGATAGCAAGTCGAGATTTCTCAGTTCATGGTTCCTGGCCGCCGCGCTGGCGTGCTCAGCAATGGCTGTGGGTTGCGCCCATCCCCATTACTACCGGGTCTATGATCCCTATTACAGCGATTACCACGTCTGGAACGATGACGAGATCACGTACTACCACACTTGGGCCCGGGAGAACCACCGCGATCCTGACCGTGATTTTCGCAAGCTTCCCCCCGCAGAACAAAAAGAATACTGGACCTGGCGGCACGGCCACGGCGACCACGACCATCACTAGATAGGTTGGAGCCCCCTCACCAGGCAGGCGTGGCCACTGGGCTCGCCTGCTTGCTTCTCTATCTATAATGCCTTAGCCGTCTGCTTGCGGATCTCGATCTCAAAGCCTTCCTGATATGTTCTAATGCGGACTTTCGCCTGGTTCAGGAAAGACATGCCCGAACTGTCTTGTCCTGTGGTGGAAGGCACGATCATTGCGATCGCGTGCGTTGTTGTCCTGTGGGCTCAGAAACTCCAAACCGCGGACAAATAATGTGACCATCGAGAACCCCCTCGCAATGCGGATCGCGGAGACGGAGGTTCACGCTCACAGCGCCGTTCTGCGCAAGGAATTGGGTTTGTTCGATCTGGTCATGGCGCAAGTTCTACTCGTCATCGTGCTGGATTTCTTCGGCACTGCCGCCAAGGCCGGATCGTCCCAGGTGGCGTTTTGGCTGGTTGCTTTTATTCTATTTTTCATTCCGCTCGCGATGGTGGTCGCTCATCTCAACCGACTCATGCCCCTGGAAGGTGGTTTGTATGAGTGGGCGCGACTAGCCTTCGGTGATCGAGTCGGCTTTCTGGTGGCGTGGAATCTGTGGCTCTTTGTAACCCTGTACGTTGCGGTCATCGGACTGGTCACAACGACGTTCGTAGCCTATGCGCTTGGTCCCGCTGCCGCCTGGATGGCGTCCAGCCGGTGGTTGATCCTCACCGTTTCTTTCGCGCTGATTCTCGCGATGACGTTGATGGCTGCTCTTGGGTTACGCGTTGGCAAGTGGTTAAGCAACGTGGGGAGCATTGCCACTCTGCTTACTCTTGTTGTGCTCATCGCTACGCCCCTGCTCAACCGGTGGCACGGAACGCTTGCCGCATATCGTCCGCTTCGACTGGTGATGCCTCCGCTCACGGTTTTCAGCCTCAGCGTTTTCACCAAAATGATGTTCGGCGCCCTGAGTGGCTTCGAGTACGTCGCCATCTTTGCCGGCGAGTGCCGCAACCCGGCGCGGAATCTTACTCGCTCGGTTCTCATTACCGCGCCTTTCATCGCTCTCATCTATATCTTCGCCACCAGCTCGATCCTGGCGTTTGTTTCGCCCGAAGCCGTGGACGTGGTCGCTCCCATCCCCCAAGCTCTGCGTTTGGGCTCACGGGCTTTCGGTTTTTCCGGCTTCCTTCTCCCGCTGGCGATTGTCCTTTTGTTCGTGAATTACCCAACATCTTTCAGCGTGTATTTCAGTGCCAGCGCCCGGTTGCCGATGGTGGCTGGCTGGGACCACTTGCTACCGGCATGGTTTACGCGCCTGCACGCCAAGCACAAGACCCCGGTGAACTCGATTCTTTTCCTGGGAGCGGCCACACTCGCTGGCAGCGTGGCTGCCCTGATCGGAGTCGGCCCGCAGGAAGCCTACGAACTCTTACTGACTTGGGGCTTTACCTTCTATGCCATCGCTTATCTGGCTTTGTTCGCCATTCCGTTCTTATCAGCGAAAGAGCGGGGACTACGTCCGGGATTGTGGCTGCGCACGGCTGCCGTGTCGGGATTTCTGATGACTTTGCTTTATGTTGTGCTATCGATTTTTCCTATTGTCGAGGTGGAAAGTTCGTGGGTTTATTCACTGAAGATCGCGGCCGTGGTCCTGGGAGCTAACGTTTTGGGCTGGCTGATCTATCGTGCGGGGCAGCGGAGGCGACACCGATAACATCAGGCCCGCTTTCCCAGTTGCCAGGGAGCGCTCACCGTAAAAATTTGCTCATTGCCGCGGGCCAGTCGCGCCCACTCCAGAAGCCATCCACGCTGGTTATGGAGAAAGTATTCATACCATCGGTCCTCCACTAGGTCCGGTATGACAACGACCATACTGCGGTGGGGATGTTTTTTCGAAAGATCGAGAATGAACTGAACAAACGGGATAATGACGAAACGGTAGGAATCAGAAGGCTGAGAGCGGCTTCTAGGCCGTAGGCCGCGAACTCAGCCCGTCAAGACCAAAGATCGGGACTCCCTGCGCCGGACCGATCTGCTCGGCGCGTTCATCACTCGTTTTGATAGGCTTCCCGACAACCAGATCAAGTATGTTCATGGAATCGTTTTCCCGATGGGATGTTATACAACGCAGGCGGGTTGATCGCCTATTTCTCTGCTACGGGAAGCGCACGTCCAGGCTGTAGATTTCCTGCGTACTCTTATCGCGCATCAGGAGCGGCGAATCATCGGGGGCGAGGCCGACCCAGAATTCCCAAGGATCGAAACCACGCGGAATTTCCTTTAGGCTGAATAGACGGTCCATTTTGCCATTGGCCACTTTCACACGAACAATATCATCGCTCTTGTCGGGATAATCTTCCGCATATAGATATTTCCCATCGTGTGACCAGTTCTCGAATGCGAACCGGGATTCGGCAAGCTGCGACCACTTCTTTTTTGCGACATCGTAGAGCATTAGCTTGGTCGAGTCAGCGGAAAGGGCTGCCAGGTAACGGCCATCCTGCGAACAGCGGGGGCTGAAGAGATTCTCCGAATCCGGAACATCCGACACCTGCGATGTTTTCAGGTCCGCCATGTGAATGTTGGGGCCAGCCGTGTTGCCGTATTCCAGCCAGGGCATCCCAGCAAACACGATCGCATTGCCGCCCGCAACCCAGGTAGGATCGCCCTGGTTGCGGTCTCCAGTGCTTGCTTCACGCGGCGTGCCACCCTCGGCCGGCATCACAAAGATCTTCCACGGTTTCCCTGGACGCGAAGCCATAAACGCGATCTGGGTTCCGTCCGGCGACCAACGGGGCATGTGCGCCAATATCGGCGCATAAGTAAGTTGCGTCCGAGAACTTCCGTCCGGCTTGCTTCGCCACAACGTGAGGTCGGGATGCGATACATAAACGATCCACGCCCGGTCGCGCGTGACATCGGCTTCGCCCGCAGATACTCCTGGAAGGTAGACGGAGAACTCTTGAGAACTGCCGTTCATGCGAATCAGATCGAAGCGGCGCTGCTGTCCGATCACAAACAATTTCTTTCCGTCTGGGCTCGGAGTCGGATTGCTGAACATGAGCGGACCCACGGTCAGCTGCATTGGATCAACAACAGCCTTGGCAAACATTGGCTTATGCTCGTGGACAGCCCATATGTTCTGGGTATGATCGCGCGTAGATTCGAACAGAAAATATTCTCCATCCGGAGTCCATTTGCCTCCAAACTCCTGCGGTGGCTTATTCCAGTCCGGCAACACCGGATGCAAATTCTTCCCGTCCGGCGAAATCTCCCATAATGACGACGTGCGCTGCCCGGTGTTGCGGATCGTGAAGCGCAGGCGATGACCATCCGGAGAAAAGCGAGGCGCAAAAGGAACACCGGAGACGGCGATTAGCTCATGCGAGTCGGTCCCGTCTTCGTTGCACGCGTACAAACTTGAGTTCCTGGCGTACACAATGTGCTGACCATCGGGAGCCCACGTGGCGGCATGCGCGAGAACATTCCCCACCGGCCGCAACGATCCCGCCGGCAGCGGCAAGATCCACACCGGCGACTCCGTATCGGAACCCTCCGCCACACCCTTCACAAGCAGTTCGGAACGGCTTGGGAAAAAATCGTAGACGTCGGCACTGGGCAATGAGATAGGAACGGGCGCCGTCTCCCCGCCAGCTGTGGAAACTTGCATCAGAACCGAGTGGCCGCTCACATATTCAGAAAAGTACAGCCGGCTGCCGTCTGTGACGAGAGAGCGCTTCGACGTTCCGTCATTTGTAATCTGTAGCGACGAGATCACGGCAGGCGGGGACTCCGGTGATCTTAGGAAAAGAACGACTGTGAAAAAAACTAGGAGCGCAACCACGCCCACGACTAGCCACGGCACTTTGCTGGACTTGGGGTGAGCCGCCGCAGCGGTAAGAGCCGTAACAAACATGGCGCGGATTCTATCTTTCGAATCCGGCACGGGCCTGACCACCGGCGTGGTCACGGCTTGACCGGACTCGACTTCGCGGCGCAAGCGCTGCAAATCAGCGCGCATTTCGGCGGCGCTTTGATATCGATCTCCGGGATCTTTCTCGAGCGCCTTCCTCACAATCCGTTCAAGTTCTGCGGGAGTGGCAGAATTGAAGCGCAAGGGCCATTCCGGCGAGCTGTGAATCAGAGAGTCAAAAAATGCAGCCGTGGTCTGTCCCTTGAAAGGTAGAATCCCGGTCGCCATCTCATAGAGGACGACGCCGAAAGAGAATAGGTCGGTGCGGGAATCCAGAGGCCTGCCCAAGGCCTGCTCGGGCGACATATAGGGAATCGTTCCCAAGGCAAAGCCTGGACGCTGTGGGTCTTCCGGCGCCTGCGTGACCTCACCAAAAGTATTGCCGCTCAGAACCGCTTCATCGCCCTCCGTGAGTTTGGCCAGACCAAAGTCAAGAACTTTAGCGTGGCCACGCTTGGTCACAAAAATGTTGACCGGGTTGATATCGCGATGAATGATGCCATGAGTGTGCGCGGCATCGAGAGCATCCGCGATTTCCACTGCCAGGTACAGCAAAGTTCTTAGGTCCAGCGGACGGCCTCCGATGCGGTGTTTCAGAGGCAATCCATCCAGAAACTCCATGGCGATAAACGCCTGGCCGTCTTCCTCGCCGATGTCGTGGATCGTACATATATTGGGATGGTTCAGCGCAGACGCGGCTTGCGCCTCGCGCTCGAAACGGGCGAGTGCGCGCGGGTCACGGGCCACTGCGTCGGGCAAGAACTTTAGCGCTACAAAACGAAGTAGGCGTGGGTCTTCCGCCTTGTAAACCACGCCCATTCCGCCTCCGCCCAGTTTCTCGATAATCCGGTAGTGCGAAATGATTTTGCCGATCACGTTGAAAAATCCTACGTCCCTGGCTACAGCAAGTCAATGAAAGCGGAAAAATCTTGGTCTCTCGAGTTGGGCCGCCCAGCAGTCCCGTTCATGGAGCCACGGGGCATTCTTCAGCGGAGGAAGACGTGCGCTGCGTCTTCCACCTTGATGTTCGATTTCCGACGGGTTCCACCCGCGACGTTATACGCGACCAGCAAACGATCCTCCACGATGAGGATTTCTTTATCGCTGAGCCAGCCCACTAGGGTGGCGCGAGGCAAAAAAGCGAGGCGCCGCGAAGGCTCCCCTTCACCCTTTACCTCGACCGCCGGGAGATCCACCAAAGCCTTGCGAATGCGCTGCGACTCTTCGGGATTGGCCTGTCCCTGCTCCGCGAGTTGAATCGGCGTGTTGGGCTTGGAGGTGGCATTGATCGTCGTGGCTACGGATCTGAGGTCGGGCGACAACTTACCGTTCTGCGTGTAGAAGCTCACATCGTAGTCCGGATTCTTGTATGCGGTTAGTTCGTCGAACACCGTCAATGTCCTCCCTTCAAGATGCAGCAGGGTTTGATCATCGCTCTCGTTCGCCCATCCGCAGCAACCGGCGTCAGGAATCGCCTCGAGGATTACGCGCGGATTGGCGGCGTCCAGCACGATTCGCAGCGCAGGATCGTATGCTGTCCCCGTCCAGTGGCCGGCATTCTCGACGTAAATCGATGTCGACTTATAAATTGCTTGCGTTTGTCCCTCCACAAACAGTGTTAGAAGAAAAAACTTGCCAACTCCTTCCTCGGCAACCCAGACTTCTCCGTAAGGGCAAGTCTCCTCGCAGCCCCCAGTGGTGCACGAGCAATCGGGAAGCGAGATCGAGGCCAAATCCTGGCGGCCGGCGCCGGTGAGATCCGTACGCCAGCCCAGCCAAGTCGTCTTGGTGGAGAGATCCACACCATCGCGCTGCAAGCGCCGCGCCTGGTTCGAAAACCAATAGAGATGCGTGCCATCAGCCGAAAGGAACGGAGTGGGAGCGGTCTCGCTGATAGAAAGATTTGATCCCGCCGTAGAGGTAATGCGAGCCACGTCCCGTGAAATAATGCTTCCCGTGTGGCCATCCCAGACCCACACTTTTCGCTCGGGGGAGAGGTCGCCGTCCGCCAACGGCAGCGCCGCCGGTAGGGCGAACAACATTTGCCCGAGTGCATTGACGGAGAATCTCAACGGCGAAACCACCGCTTCCGGAGGAATCTCTACCTTCTGCTTCTCGGCAAACGTCGCGCTATCGTACTCCACCGCCTGCCCTGGCGCACGCAGCACCCACAAGCGCTTGTTCTGCGCCGCGAGTAGAGTTGAGAAGATAAGGAAACAAGGAACAAGAGTCAGTTTTCGCATAAAAAAAGTCGCTCCATTCAGAGCGTCAGATTGATTGTAAATCGTGGATTCGCTGCCTCTGCAGCGCTTGCGTACAATAGAGGCTGAAATCATGAGCCCACATCCCGAGAAGCCAATGACCGCCACGACGACTCCCCATCTACACCCGCACAACCTTCCTTCGCAAACTGCCTCGGCAGAGATTCCCGAGGTTCCGCTGACCACCGAAGGTTACAGCGTATTACATCAGATGATGCGCTTCCGCTGGACCGCGTGGCGAGCGCTGCCGGAAGACGCACGGGCAGCAATCGCTCAGGAAGCAACAGTTGTGCTGGGAGAAATGGAGCAGAGCGCAGAGGGACAGTCTGCTCTTTTTTCGCTGATCGGCCACAAGGGCGATTTGATGCTCGTGCACTTTCGCAACTCCTTCGCCGATCTTAACCAGGCGGAATTGAAGCTGGCCGGCTTGCGTCTGAGTGATTATCTCGAGCCGACTTCCTCGTACCTTTCCATCATCGAGCTCGGCCTCTATGACTCGACTCTGAAAATCTATAAGGAACTGTGTGCCCAAGGCATCGAGCCTCATTCCGAGCGGTGGAAGGCGGAAATCGAATGCAAACTGGGCCGGCATCGGGAGGCAATGCATCCCCGGCTGTTCCCTCAGATCCCGGCAAACCGTTACCTCTGCTTCTATCCCATGGACCGGCGACGGGGCGAGGATAAGAACTGGTACACGCTTCCGATCGAAGAACGCGCCCGGCAAATGAACGAGCACGGACTCGTGGGACGCCGCTACGCAGGAGAAGTGAAGCAGATCATAACTGGCTCGATCGGCTTCGACGATTGGGAGTGGGGCGTCGATCTATTCGCAGATGATCCTCTCGTCTTCAAGAAGTTGATCTACGAAATGCGCTTTGATCAGGTCAGCGCCGTATATGCGCTATTCGGCCAGTTCTACGTAGGTGTGCGCTGCCCTGCGGCGGCACTGGAAAAATTGCTGAGCGGAGAAGTTCCGAAATAACAAAGCTCATCCTCACGGAATCACGGAAATCTGCGACAGACTTTCTTGGATTTTGCCTCTTCTCCGTGTCTCCGTGGAAAGTCGATTGCTTAAGACCGGAGAACTCATGTCAACGCTTGGACTCATCGAATACAAAGACGCCAGCCCCGAAGTGCGCGCCATTTACGACGACATCATGGCCACGCGCAAGACCGATTGGATCAATAATTTCTGGAAAGCCATTGCACACGATCCGGCCACGCTGAAGCGCACGTGGGAAGATATCAAACAAATCATGGCCCCCGGCGCGCTCGATCCATTAACCAAAGAGTTACTCTACGTCGCCGTCAGCGTAACCAACCAGTGCCACTACTGCATCGCCTCGCATACCGCGTCCGCACAGAAGAAAGGGATGACGGACGCTATGTTTAAAGAGTTGATGGCCGTGGTGGGGATGGCCAATGAAACGAACAAAATGGTCACGGGCTATCAGGTAGAAATCGACCAGCAGTTCAAGAAGTAGCAACCTAGGAAATCTAAGGCTTCGAGTCAAGGCTTCTTCGCTCTGCTTCCGCGGGTAAATTTGAATTCGTGCGCTTTCATGTCCACCTTCCGTCCGCGGAAGCGAACTCCCTCGGCTTCCAGTCGCAATCGCTGCTCGATGGCCGAATCTCCCCGCAGCTTGATCTCTCCCCCCGCCCCTAATACTCGCTGCCAGGGCAATTCGAATCCGCGATGCAGCACTTTCGCGACTTGCCGCGCCGCTCCAGGAAATCCCGCCGCGCGTCCAACTGCTCCGTAGGTGGACACTTTACCTTTTGGAATGCGTCGAATCGCGACCTCAATGCGCATCCGCATCTTCGACGACTGATTCGGAATCGATCCAGGCGAACGTTTCTTTCCCAGCCGCTTCTTCGACGATTTTTCGCTTCCCCGGTTCACAACGCAATCCATCCAATGCGAATCAGCCACAACGATCCTACGGAAACCAGCAGCCACAGAATAATACCTTGCAGCAACGGACGGTGCCCCACGCGCTTGACCGTTGCGATCGAGATCCCGCTACCGATCAAGAACAGGGTAGCGGTCAATCCAATCTTCGCGATCTTCACCGCAAGCAAGTAGCCGTGCGCGCCGGCGGGAAGATAGGTGTTGCAAAGCGCCGCGAGACAAAACAGGCCGATGAACCACGGCCACTGAATCTTCGCCTTCGTTCCTCGCACCATCGCGGTCGCAAGCGACAGTGGAACAATCCACAGCGCCCGCGCCAGTTTGACGGTTGTCGCGATGGCTAAGGCTACGGCTCCATACTTGGCCGCCGCACCTACGACCGAACTGGTATCGTGAATGGCCAGCGCCGCCCATAGTCCAAACTGTGATTGCGTCAGCTTGAGCATTGTGCCGATGGCGGGAAAAATCAACAATGCCACGGAGTTCAGTACGAAGACTGTTCCCAGAGACACCGCCATCTCTTCGTCGCTCGCCTGCGTGATGGGCCCCACAGCGGCAATGGCACTACCGCCGCAAATGGCGGTTCCGGTGGAAATAAGGAACGCAGGCACGCGCTGCACTCCGAACAATGTGCCCAAGCTCATGCCGGCAAGCAGCGCGAAGCTGATGCCCAGCATGGTATAGACAAAGCCGCTGCGCCCGGCTTGCACGACCTGGTGGAGATTCATGCCGAAACCGAGTCCCACCACAGAGGCCTGCAGAAGGTATTTGGAAGCATTCTTCGCTGCCCCACCGTAGGGATGCGGCAAGGCGAGACCAAACGCCAGCCCAAGCGCCAACGCCACCGGCGGCGAAACGAAGCCGCTGGCACTCACCAGCAGGCACAAAATAAAAACGATACGAGAAAGCATTCGAAGAGAAGTCGACGGTGCTGCCGAGGATGTGCGGACGATCACAGGCCGCGATTCATGAGACTGAACCGGCGCGGCGTGGCTAGGCCGCCTTGCGGAAAGATTCGATGGCTCCCGCCTCGGAGTCGTATACGTCGAAAACCGTGAGCAATTTTGTAACTTGCAGCAAATCGCCCACCCGTTTGGTCAGGTTCGTTAATTTAATTGTGCCGCCGGCATTTTGCGCTGTGGTGCGCAGCGCAACCAAGGTTCCTAGCCCGCCGGAATCGATGTAATTCACTTCGCCCAGATTGAGCACGATGCGATTGTTCTGGGACACCACCTTCTTTACCGTCTCGCGCAAGAGCGATGACTCTTCGCCAAACACAATGCGGCCGCTGCAATCCAGGATCAAGATTCCGTCTTTCGTTTGCGTCGTCAGCTTCAGCTGCATTTTCCTCTCCTTAAGTTCGACGCGATTTTCGTCGAGACAAAATCGTGCCCGCGCTCGGCGGTGACGTTCCAGCCTAACCCTTGCCCGGCGACTTTAGCAAGTTCTCGACAGTCTTTGTTCAAACAAAAGGAAAGGCCCCCGATCGGAGTACCGAAGCCCCTGAGGGTCGCTACTGCGTGACTGTAACGGTAACCGTGGTTGAGTGCGTTATGTTCCGGCCCGTACCCTTGATGACACATTTGTGGGCTCCGAGTGGTGCGGCTTTTGGAACTGCGACGGGCAGAGTGGACTTCCCAGCGCCGGGGGCGGGTATGAGGTTAACTCTGAAGGATCTTCCGGAGCCTCCCGACAAGGTGATTGCCGAGTCGAAGCCGCTGCCGACCTTCGTGGCGATGGTGGAGGTGCCAGTGCTGCCCCTAGCCACAATGATGGCGTTGGGAGAAGCACCGATGGTGAACTTCGCAATAATTTGCGTATTTCCGGCGGACCGTACTCACCGCGCCCTTTGAGTCAACCGCACCGTCATTCTTCTCATCACGTATAATCGTTTCTTCCGGCTCATGAGCTACACCGTCCTGGCGCGCAAATACCGTCCGCAGAAATTCTCCGAGGTTATCGGACAAGAGCACGTCACCCGCACCTTGCAGAACGCGCTTGAACAGGGACGGACCGCCCACGGCTACATTTTTAGCGGCCATCGTGGCATCGGAAAAACCACCGTGGCCCGGATTCTAGCCGCGGCGTTGAATTGCCGTTCGTCTGACAAGCCGGTGGCGGAGCCATGCGGAGTCTGCGAATCCTGCACCGAGATTCGCGCCGGTAACGCGGTCGACGTGATTGAGATCGACGCTGCCACGAATCGCGGCATTGACGAGATCCGCGAACTTCGCGAGGCGGCGCGTTATCGCCCGGCGCGAGATCGTTTCAAGATTTACATCCTCGACGAAGCTCACCAAATTACCGACGCCGCATTTAATGCGCTGCTGAAGACGTTGGAAGAGCCGCCGGAGCATATTGTTTTCATGCTGGCGACCACGCAACCGGAGGATATTCCGCAGACGATTCGTTCGCGCTGCCAGCACTTCAGCTTCCGCGCGGTAAAGTTCGATGCCATCGTCGGCCAACTGCGCGATCTCGTCGGACGCGAGAACATCCCAGCGGATGACGATGCTCTGGCTCTCCTGGCCGAGGCCGGCGACGGCTCTATGCGCGACGCGTTGTCGATTCTCGATCAGGCTATTGCCTCCTCCAGTGGACGCATCACCGCTGATGCAGTGCGCAATCTGGTGGGCGCCGCGCCCGCACACATTCTCGAGGAAGTGATGCAGGCCATCGCTCGCAGTGCCAGCGAAGATGTGCTGAAACAAATCGACCATCTCATCAGCGAAGGCCACAGCCCCACCCATTTCGCGCGCCAGATGGTTCGCTTCCTGCGCAACACCACGGTAGCCAAAATTGCGGGGAAAGACTCTTCCCTGCTGCAGATATCCAGTGAGGAGCGCGAGCGTGTGGAACGTGTCGCCGCGCTCTTTGAGGAAGAAGATCTCACCCGTCATCTGCAGATCATCCTACGGACTCACAGCGAGCTGGGATACAAGCAGGAGCAACGTTTCCATCTCGAACTCGGCCTGCTCAAGATGGCGCACGCGCAGCGCTTGTTGCCCATTGAGCAGCTGCTTAGCGAAGCGGCCGGTGCTTCGAAGGCCTCAGGCCCTGGAGCCAATGCCGCCAGAAATTCCGCGCGGCCGTCCATCGTAGCTTCGACTGCGGGTGAGCGGCGCACCGAGGCCGTTGCACCGACGCGTCTGAATCCTGTTTCGCCATTCGCGGCCGATTCTGCACGCAAGGGTGGACCGCGTCAGGAGTCCTCCGAGTCAATTTCCGCCAGCGTTCCCCGAGGGTTCGGCGAAGCAAGTTCGTCGACACCTGTGATTATGGGCGCTACGGCATTGGCTAGTCTCGAATCGCCTCCCGAAGCGAAGATGCAGGCTCCGCTCCAAGATTCTCCTACGCCGTTAAATACCCCCCCGGCCGCGTCGATCGAGAAGCTGCAGACCGCAGTACTGCAGGCGCTGACCGACGGAAATCAGCCCATCCTGGTATCGATGCTCGAAGCCGGCGAATGGACGATCCAAGGAAACGAGGTCGTCGTTAAAGTTTCTGAGTCGCAAAGCGTGGTCGATATGTCGCTGGGTGCTGAGGCCAGACGGTTAGCCGTCGCTTCGGCCAGCGGTCTTCTGGGACGGCCCGTCAAACTGAAGATCGTCCCCGGAGCGGCTGTAGCGGCGACAGAGAAGCATGACGGATCGCCAAAATCTAACGGGGCAAGTTCCGGAGTTGGCGGCCGGGGACGCGCCGAACAGGATCCCATCGTCCAGCGGCTACAAGAGAAATTCGGCGCCCAGATTCGCACCGTGATTGATTACAAGGAGAAGCGGTAAAGACATTTATGGGTGGATTCAATCTGCAAGAGCTGATGTCGAAGGCCAAGTCGCAGTACGAGAGCCTGCAGAAAAAAATGCAGGAGACCGTAGTGGAAGCCTCCTCGGGTGGAGGCACGGTAACGGCGAAGATGGACGGACGCAAGCAACTGTTGAGCGTGCGCATAGACCCGGAGGCCCTGAAATCCGGCGACGTGGAGATGCTGCAGGATTTGATCCTGGCTGCGGTAAATGAGGCGGCACGCAAAGTGGATGGAGCGATGCAATCAACGGTCGGCGGTATGCTGGGCGGACTGGGCATCGGCGGACTGTGAAGAATCGGGCCGATTGCGCAACCGAGTCAACCAGCCAGTTTGCCCCATTCTTGGATTTTAATTTTCAAATCGCCCGATGACGGAATCACCTAATCACTCAATTTTCTTATGTCTAAATTTGCAGAACCGATGTCGCGGTTGATTGACGAGCTGAAGAAGCTTCCGGGTGTGGGCACGAAAAGTGCACAACGGCTGGCCTTCTACATTTTGCGTGCGAGCGATAAAGATGCCGAAGCGCTGGCCGCGGCGGTGCGCGATGTCAAAGCGAGCCTCCGGCTGTGCTCCGTGTGCAACAACATCACCGACGTGGATCCGTGCCTATATTGCACCAGCGCGACTCGAAATCAGCGGCTGGTGTGCGTGGTTGAAGAACCAACGAACATTGCCGCAATCGAAAAAACTAAGCATTTCAACGGGGTCTATCACGTGCTCCACGGCTCGCTCTCGCCATTGCACGGTGTGGGCCCGGAGCAGCTGCGCATCGCGAACCTCATTGCGCGCGTCGACGCTGGCAATGTGGATGAAGTAATCGTGGCCACCAATCCTACGGTCGAGGGCGAAGCCACTGCTACCTATCTCTCGCAGCAACTCAAGCGGGTAGGCGTGAGGGTAACGCGCATTGCGATGGGCATTCCGGTTGGTAGCGATATCGAGTACACCGATGAGACCACTATGCTGAAGGCCATGGAAGGTCGGCGGGAATTGTAAAGAAGGCTCCTAGCTGCTGGCTCCTCGCTATAACGTCAGATCCGGTTCCAGGAATACGTTGATCTCTTCTTCGGCAGAAGCAAGCCCTGCCGGTAGGGTGCCGCGGTTGTATTCGACCATGCGGTTTTTCCACTTGAGGAAGTCCGTGATGCTTTGCGGTTCAACACGGACCTCGACACGGCGAAGGCTGGCCAGCAGTAGATTCATTTCGTAGCGGAAGCCGGTGGCGCTGCGCAAGTTTTTCGCCGAAGAGTGCGCAGTTTCAATTCTGCCGCGACGAAGTTCCAGCAAACCCCAGCCTGCGGGCAGCTCTTCCCGCCGGATCAGTCCAGCCGGTGCTAAGTAGAATCTTTCGCAGCCCACTCCCTGCTCGGGCTTTAAGCGGAAGGGCTTGGCTCGGTCGGCCAGGAGATCAGCGCGCGTGACTTTGCACTCGACGAGAACGGAATGGCAGGCACGCTTCCAGCCGATAGCGTCGGGCATCTCGCCGCTAACGCAGGCTTGCTCGGAGAGCACTACCCCGCAGCGGTAGCGGCGAAGCCAGTGAACTGCTTTTTCGACTAGTTGGGCGTGAGTCATGGATAGTTACGTTCTAGCCTCCGAAGGCAAGGGCTGGAAAGTGACTGGGTGGCTACCGGCTGGCATGCGCTCCCATTCGAGTCTTCACCGGCTTAAGAACTACCGGCCTCCGCAGAACAGTTTCCAGCAGGTGACGCTCGGCGGCGATGGTCTGAGCGGATGGGCCGAGCGGCGAGTAGCCTTCGGCGATGATCGTCAAAGCATCGTTCCCTCTCGTTTTGTTTCGAGCATTTTCAATTTGAATGCGACGGATGTGACCGTCGTGTCCCACATCCAGGGCGTTGGCCAGGCGCAGCACCGCAGCCAACTGAATGGTTGTTTTCTGCTCGTCAGGCAACAGGTCGCGCAGAGTCTTGTGCTTCCTGGTGGGCAGCTTTCCGCAATGAAAACGCGCAACGATGGCGGCGCGCGCCAGGTCTGCGGCCTTCCAGCCTAACGGATTCCCGTGGGCACGAATCAAATCGAAAGAAGTTTTGTGATGGCCCTTGCGGCCTTCGGATTTGCCGACGTCGTGCAGAAGAGCGGCACCGAGCAGGCTGGAACGGGCGGAGGCAGCGTCGGCGGCAGGCTGCCATCCCCAGGCCAGAAGGCCGTCGTAGAGTTGGAGAGCCAAGCTAGCCACCCGCTCGGAGTGGGGGAAGTCTGGATCGAGGCCGTTCGCCCAAAGCTTCATCCGGCGAGTGCCCAGCAGTTGGATCTGCTTGCCTTGCGGCAGCGCAGCCCGCCACACTTGCCAGAGAGAATTCGGGCCAACCATTTTGGCGCGGTAGCGGTCGATGCGCTTGCTGCGCTCGGAGAGGATTCGCTCTTGCCAGCGGTTGCGCGTGTCGGCATCGGGAAAAACCCGACAGGAATTGGCCGTAGCCCAAAGCACGTCGAGGTCGTGAACCTCACCGAGCAAATCCTGGATTTCCTTGAGGTCATTGCTCCAAGCCCTGTGCGCAACGGGAAGAAAATTCTCTACGATGTAACGGAAGCGTTTGATTCCTATCCGCAGGCTGTGGAATGCCACTTGGGAGCGGTTGCGCAGAGCACGGGCATGGAGTTCGTGGGCTGTGGTCCAGCGCTCAAGAGCAAGATGTTTAAAGAGCGCGCTCCCCGGACGGATGCGCCCGGCGCGCGCAGGAAGAGACTTGCTCCAGGATCTCCACTGTTTGCGATCGAACTCTTCAAGCGCGGCTTGAGCCTCCTGCTGCTGTTCGTTCTCACCGCGGTGGAGTATTTCGAAAAGGGCGTGGGCGACGGGATCGGCCGAGTCCGGGTTCGACACCGGATTTGATTGAGATGGAGGCGTCGCGCGTGAGCCTAGCGGCGGAGCCGATGACTCGTCCGCGTCCAGGTGAGTTTGAACTACGGCAAGTCTTTCCACCCACTCCATCATTACGTGGACATCGCGCAAGGCACCGAGGCGCTGAAACAGGCGCTTGCCGGCCTTCTTCATCGCTTTCCAGTCAGGGTCAGGATCGAGGGCCATCAATCCATCGGCTAGCGAGCGGCAACGGCGCAGGGAGACGCGCAGATCATGAACCGGGTCGGGTCCGAAATCGCCGGAAACGCTCTCGCATTCCTCCAGAACACGAAGCATCCAGTAGCGAAGGCCGGTGGTCTTTTTGGGGCGGGTTGGACGAGCGATAGGGGATGGCACAAGAGTTCCGGAACCGAAATATTTCGCATAACCATTTTCGTCGCTGTCAGCGGAGAACGCCAGTGCCGGGGAGTGTCCCAACTCTTTTTTCCCCACTGGGAGTACAGGGCCTGTAGCCAGTCAGTTTTCCATTACCTCCGTAACATGCGGGGACTTACCTCTTGGATTTAACCTTTTACTTGCAGAGTGCAGTGCGAGGAGTGCTCTATCACGAACGCAACTACATTTCATGCCAATCGCGCGGCATCGGCGCGGGCCTTCGTCCATAGCCTGAACATCCTTATCAAGTATGCGCGGATGTACGGCTATGAGCACAAGCGCACCGAAGCGCAGTTTGAAATCGCGTGGAATGAGCTCCAGCAGGGCCTGCCTGCAGCTGGCGATGGCGGATTTCTGCTGGGAGTTTCGGACAACAAGCTATTGCTGGACGGTGTTCCCCTAGAAACCGGTCAGACCGAACGCAGCTTTGGCCAGCTCTTGAGCACGGCTGGCCTGGCCAGTCTACACTTCTCCAAAGACGTTACGGTAGAGGACTTCACCCGTCTGGTACGCGCCTTTACGGTGGCTGGCTCAAAGGCCCAGGATGTATCCAAGCAAATCAAAGAAGCTCTCAACAGCGGGAGCAGGCAAAGCACCATCAAGATTAATGAAGTGAAATTTGTGGCAGCTGACCCGCTCACCGGAGACATCAGCGTAGCCGCACAAATCGCAGCGCAAACCCTGGGACCGGAATTCAAGCAATGGTTGAACGATCCGCAAAAGCTTCTGCAGTTGATTGCGGCGGCTGAGGGTGCCAACGCAGGAGGCGGTGGCCAGGGACAAGCTGGCGGCACGGTAGTTCCATTCGGGAGTGTTCCTAACCTCCCAGGCGGTACGGGAACAGTTTTAAGACCCGGAACCGGCACTGGGACGGGAACGGCTCCGGCATGGGAGGGCGGAGTGGTCCCTCTGCAAGAAGCCGAGGTCGTGCAGGCCATCCGACTGCTGACTCGATTCGGACAGGTGCAGGGCGATCCGAACGCAAGCCCAGAGGTTCTGCAGAAAGAGCTCACCGAGGCTGATCCGAACACGCGCCTGAACTTGCAGCAGTTGTTGGGTACCCTCGCGGCCAAAGCGACTGCGGAGCAGGAAGATACGCCGCTGTTGATGAAGGCAGCCGAGCATATGGCGATCCGCTTCGCTCTGGAGCGTTATCAGAAGGGCGAAGTCAAAGTAAATGCCGTCCATCAGATGATGGAGCACATGAGCCGGCAGATGGACTCGCTGCGTCAGATTCTGAAGTTGCAAGAAGAAAAGATGAACAAGGCCGGGATCCTGGTGGAATCGCACGCCGATATCCTCGACCGAATGTTCTGGGCGGAAGTGCCGGAGTCGGGAAAGAAGACAGTACTGCTCTCCCACGAAGCTCCCTGCGTTCCACCCCGCAATGTACGCCAGTTCGTGGAAGTACTTCTTGACCGCGACGACAAGCAAACGTCCACTGAAATTCTGAATAATTATTCGAGCAGCCTCACCAACAAGGAAGCCGATTCGCGCCGCAAGACTGCAATCGGGTTGAGCCAGCTGGCCGACCTGTACGCGAGACTCGGTGGCGAGGCAATGGGCGGAGCCATCCGCAAAGTATCTGAGCAGCTATGCGTGGAGAAGGATCCCGAACTGCAGAGCCTGCTGAGTGCGGCTTTTGTGCGTTTAAGCCAGGAGGCCAGCGAAGCCAGGAACTACCAGGCGGTAAATGAAGTATGTTCCGGGGTGGAAATGCTGCTGCAACAGCGGCCAGTAATGGTGAATGACCTTAGGCCGCGTGTGGGAGTGGAAAACCGGATTCCAGAATTTATTGAAGAAGCATTGCGCCTCGATCCGATACCTGCCGACCTGCTGGTGGTATTGCGGCGCACCTGCCAGTCGGGAGCGGAACATCTGGCCGACCGGTTCTTCCGCTGCATGCGGCGCGACGAATGCGATCGCATGGTCGAACTGGTCAAGGAGATGGGATCTCCTGCACTCTCGCAGCTGCGCGAGATCTTGCGGACCGGACAGTCGCGGCAGGCTTCTGCCGTGGTGGGTCTCTTAAGCAGGCTGGATGTGGGCACGCTGCTGGAGCTTTTGCCGACGCGATTGCCCGAGTGGAACCGCTTCTACCATGACATCGTGGTACGGCAGGTCGCATACGGAGCTGCGCCGGACCGAGGCAGAACGCTGCTGGAGTTGGCAGAGGTCTTGGATTCTGTGGTTCTCCCGGAAGCGATCGATGAAATCGGAATGAGCGGCGACCTCAGCGCGGCGCATCCACTGATGGCGATGGCCAAGCCGGGCGAAGCGGCGTTGCGCTCGCCCTTTGTGCAGCTGAAGGCGATCGAGTCGCTGGGACGCCTACGCGACCCTGAGGCTGTCTCTCTGCTTCGTGAGATTGTCGAGACGAAGAAAACATTTGGATGGGTTTATCATCGCGAACTGCGCATTGCTTCCGCTCAGTCTTTGTCGAAGACCGATCCGCGCTACAGCGCTCAGATTCTTTCCGACAGCGGGATTGAGGCGGCAGAACTCGCGATCGCGCCTCTCGATACGGCTCCAGCATGCCCTTGGGTACGGCAGCGGCGCTACGAACGGATGGTGCTCTCGCGCACGCTGGGCGCCACGATTGGCAGCTCTTGGGGAAAATCACGAATCCTGATTCGTGAGTTGAGCCTCGGCGGCGGTATGGGTACAAAGGAAGATAGTCTTCGAATTGGCAGCGAGGCCGACCTCGAGATATCTCTGGGAATGCGGTCGAAGATCAAAGCTCACGTATTGCTGCGCCGGGCGCGCGTGAATGAAGTCGGATTCGAAATCGTAAACACCGATCTCGAAAGCCGTTACCGACTGCGCCGGCTGCTGGTCGATGCTCTGAGTCATATTCCACAGAAGAAGGATCAGGAGTGGAGCGGGGATCGGAAAGTCTAAGCCTTCCCTGGCTTGAATAGCCCAGTAGAAAGCGAAAAGCCTCTGCTCATGAGCAGAGGCTTTTCGCTTCTAAGGAGGATGCTTACTTCACCTTGACGAAAATGATGACCAGCGTGTAGAGAGCCAACGACTCGATCAGAGCCAGACCCAGAATCAGCGCCAGCTGAATGCCGGGACGGGCGGCTGGATTGCGGGCCAGACTCTCCGCAGCGGAGGCGGTCGCCTTGCCCTGCGCCAGAGCGCAGATACCGGAGGCGAAGGCCATAGAGAATCCGGCGGCGATTGCCACCCAGTTAACTCCGCTCTCGGCTCCGCCCTGCGCGAAGGCCGGGACGGCGAACGAAAGCACGGAAAGTGCCAGGAACAATTTGCTTAGCTTACTCATCTTGTTTCTCCTCGTATGAAATACCGCCAGTGGGTGGTTGACACCATACCTTGCAGGTGCCCTCACGCTAAGCGGCTTGTTTCTATATTCTAGTTTCTAGTTTCGGCCATCACCGATGTACTGGAAACTTGAAACTGAACTCTAGTGCTCTTCCGAAACCGCGCCTTGTAGATAGACGGTAGTCAGCAGAATGAAAATATACGTCTGCAAAAGCGACACGCCAATGTGCAGACCCAAGAACACAATGGGGACGCCGATTGGTATCAGCGAAAAGAAAACCCATGTAACCATGTCGCCCGCAAACATATTGGCGGCAAGCCGGATTGTGAGCGAAAGCACGCGGGCCAGGTGGCTGATGAGTTCGATGGGAATCATCAGCGGCGACAGGGCTGGAATGGGTCCGGCAAAGTGCTTCAGGTAGCCGAGTCCGGCGTGCTTGAATCCCTGCATCTGGTAATACACGAAGGCGCAAATCGCGCAGCCCAAGGGAACGATGGGCACGGCTGTCGGCGACTCCAAGCCCGGAATCACTCCGATCAGGTTGCAAAACAAAATGAAGAAGCCAAGCGAGGCCAGGAACGGTGTGTAACCCTCGCTGTGGTGGCCGATGATCTCATCGCTTTGGCCCTGGACGAACCCTTCGACGCCCTCGAAAGCGTGCTGCAGGGCGCCGGGGCTGTCTACCGAAAGCCGCGAACGTACCAAAAGGAACATTATCAGAAGGAAGGAGAAGACAAGGACTTCCATTGCAAACGAGTTCGCAATGGGGGCTGTCGGGTGCTTCGGCGGGAGGTGCAGCGCCTGCAGGAGCGAGGTGACCGGACCCGCGAACAGTCGATTCAGAACCTCTGTGAACCAAAGTTGTTCAGGCATAAATAAGCATGTGCTCTTGGCTCTAGCTCTTGGCTCTAGCTCTTGGCTTGGCCGTGGCTACGCCCGGCTTTCCCGCTAAACTCCACGAGCCAGTGCTGCGTACAGTTCGTAAACTGCTTCACAGCCGATCGCGGCGACGGGCAAAAATAAGCCCGCAAGAAGCCCATTCAGGCTCGCGGGTGAAACAGTCAATATAACATAGGCGCCAACGGCCATCAAAAGATATCGGACCAGAAATCGGAACACGATTCCGCTTCCGGATTGCGATGGAGCGGTGCCCGTGGCGCGATCGACAAAGCCGGTAATCACGCGCTTCAACCAGTGGAAATTGATGTAAGCGATCGCGCAGCCAAAAGCAAAGCCAACAGCAGGTCGTAGACCAAACCTCCACCAGGCGACCGTAATCAGCATCGGAGCGAGCACCGCCATGAAGCGGCGAATGCGATGCAGCGCGCCGGAGTAGAAGTACTCGGCCGCGCCGGCGCTCGCCGAGCCAACTTCGGGTTGGATCGAGTCTGGCATTCCAACGGGTCGCAAACATTCTCCCGCAACATGGTATGCGATAGGCGGGTCAAACAATAGACGGTTAGCGGGGGTGCGACCTCAGGCGCCCTGAGCGATTACTTCGCATCGCGTAGCACGGTGCGGATCAATTCGATGAAACCGGCGGCGATCCCTAGGAGAATGCCCGCAAGATAAAGCCAGGTGGTATGCAGCCAGCGGTCGAGTGCCGCGCCGATCAACCATCCCACTACGAGAGCCGCCGGCAAGATGAATGCCAGTTGGCCGTAGCGGCCAGCCTGAACCCAGAAGTTCTCTTTCCGGTGGGAATCTTCAGGGCGCGGCGTTGGGTCGGGTGGAGGTATCGGCATAGCTGCCCGTCCAAATCTTTGATTCTCGAGTTAGTGGACAAGCTTCGCCACGGGACTCTGCACGATGACCAGCGACCAGTTCACGAGATTGATGAAGCGGTCCGGCATGATTCCGATGAACAGCGTAGCGAACGCGGTCACGCCGAGTGCTGCGCGCATGGTCCAACTGACCGGCAGCAGGCCCGTCTCCTCGGACTGACCCATGAACATGGCATTGGCCAGTTTCAGGTAATAGTACAAGCCGAAGACGGAATACAACACGCCTAGAGACGCGAGCGCGTAGTGTTTCGATTCGATCAGGCTGAGGAAGATGAAATATTTGCCCCAAAACCCGGCTAGAGGCGGAATTCCGGCGAGGGACAGCAGAAAGATCAACATGAGCACGGCTTCGACTGGAGCTCGCAAATAAAGTCCGTTGAGGTCGTCGAGTTCGTCGCCAATAACGTTGCGGTGCCGCAGCGAGGTAATCACGCCGAACGCGCCGAGGTTCATGAAGGTGTACACCAAAAGATAGATCAGGATACCCTTCACACCATCCGGGCTGAGCTGAGTGGAAGTCCCTGCGATCAATCCGAGCAGCATGTAACCGACGTGCGCGATAGAAGAATAGGCCAGCAGACGCTTGGTGTTGGTCTGAGTTAGCGCAGCAAAGTTCGCGCCTGTCATGGTGGCGATCGATACGAAAACAAACAGCGGAACGTAGATCGGTCGCATTGCCGCCAGACCGAGCACGACGTTGGGATAGGAGGGATAAGTCGCGCCCATGATACGCAAAAGCATTGCCCATCCCGCGGCTTTGACGGCAACAGACATGAAACCGGTGATGCTTGTCGGTGCGCCTTCGTAGGCATCCGGCGCCCACTGATGAAACGGAATGGCGGCGATCTTAAACAATAAGCCGGTCGCCGTGGTCAGTAAGGCGACGATCGCAATTGGATTGTGCGGATCTCTGGCAAGAATCCGACCCAGCCGCTGGCCAATGTCCCCTAGGTTCGTGCTCGCTGTAAGCCCGTACAGCAGCGACAGGCCGTAAGCAAAAATTCCCGATGAAAATGCGCCGAGTAACAGATACTTCAGCGCGGCTTCATTCGACCGCCGATCACGGCGCAAAAACCCCACGAGAACATAGGTAGAAATCGCCATCAACTCCAGGCCGATGAAGATGAGTACGATGTCAAAACCTGCCGCCATGCACATCATACCCACCACGGAGAGCAGCATCAGGGCATAATACTCGCCGTGGTTTTCATGCTCGGTCTTCATGTACTTCACCGAGATGAGAATCGAAATGGCTGTGGCGGCCAGGAACAGATACCAGAAATAAAGGGCGCAGCGGTCCACCAGCATGGTGTTCATCATGCCGAGAGAACCTGCGGACACCGAGTGATTCAACTGCATCCAACGCTGAATGGTCCATACACCCCTGACAGCAAATAGCACTCCTACAAAAGCCAGGAGCGCGTTCACCCACTTCTCCCCGGCGGGAAGCATCAGATCGATGAGCAGAATCCCGAGGGCAAACACGGTAAGCAGAGTGATGGGGAGGACCAGCAAATAGTCATTCGCGTTGAATTGGGAGAGAACGCCCACTAGTTCTTCCCTTTCGCCGCGGGCACTGTGGGCAGACTGATCACGGCGGCCGTGGCCGCAACCGGCGTGGGCTCTTCATGCTGGATTGCGGCATTCACCGCGTCGTTGGTCCGCGGTGCGTGCACGTCTTGCACGATCTGATTCACCGGTTGCTCAAGAATCTGGAAAAACGGCTTAGGATAGAGGCCGATCCAAAAGGCCATGATGAGTAGGGGAGCAAACGTCAGCACTTCGCGCGGCGTGAGGTCGTGCAACTTTTCATTCTTCGGATTCGTCACCGTGCCGAAGAAAACGCGCTGGTAAAGCCACAACAGATACGCGGCTGCCAGAACCACGCCCGGCACTGCCCATGCGCCCCACCGCCAGTTCTCCATGAACGTGCCCTGCAAAATGGTGAACTCGCCCACGAATCCGTTGAGCAGCGGCAGTCCCATCGAAGAGAGAAACATGATCATGGTGATGGTGGCATAGACCGGCATGACGTTGGAAATGCCGCCATATTCGGCGATTTCGCGCGTGTGGCGCCGTTCGTACAGGATTCCGACGATCAAGAACAGCGCGCCGGTCGAGATGCCGTGATTGATCTGTTGTAAGACCGATCCACTCAGGCCTGCGGAGTTCAGCGCGAAGATTCCCAGAGTGCAGAAGCCGAGATGGCTGACTGAGGAGTAAGCCACCAGCTTCTTCATGTCCTTCTGCATGAGCGAGACGAGCGCGCCGTAGATGATGGCGATAATCGAGAGTGTGATCATCCAGCCTCGAACCTTGGTGTGCGTCAGCACGTCGGGGAAAAACGGCAACGAGAAGCGAATGAAGCCATAGGTCCCCATCTTCAGCAGAACTCCTGCCAGGATGACGGAACCCGCCGTCGGCGCTTCCACGTGGGCATCCGGTAGCCATGTGTGGAAGGGAAACATTGGCACCTTAATCGCGAAGGCGAAGAAGAAGGCAAAGAATAGCAATGTTGCGACGGTCGGGCCGTAGGCTGGATCAGAATAGATCTTCGGCGCAGTTTCGTAGAGTGCGGTGAGGCTAAAGGTATAAATTCCAGTCAGCGCGTGATGGTGGAAATAGAGGAACAGAATGCCGAGCAACATCAGCACTGAACCAGCCAAAGTGTAGAGGAAGAATTTAATGGCGGCGTAAAGTTTGCGCGGACCGCCCCAAATGCCGATCAGCAAGTACATCGGGACCAACATGGCTTCCCAGAAGACGAAGAATAGGAAGAAATCGAGCGCCATGAAGACGCCGAGCATTCCGGTCTGGAGAATTAAGAACCAGACATAATACTCCTTGACGCGGTTCTCGATGGCGGTCCAGGAAGAGAGAATTGAGATCCAGCCCAACAGCGTGGTTAGCATGATGAGCAGAAAAGAGATTCCGTCGATGCCAATCACATAGCCTGCGCCGATGGAGGGAATCCAGTTGTTGGGCGTGCCTTCGATGAACTTGAAACCGGGTTCGAAACGCTGCGCCCAGAACATCGGCACCAGCGGCAACGAGATCAGGAAACCGCTCAGCGAGAAGAAATTCGCCATCCAGCGGACAGCGTTCTTGTTCTCCCTAGGAACAAACAAGAGCACAAGCGCGCCCAGGAGCGGCGTGAAGAGAATGACCGACAGTATGTGGTTTTGCATGAAAGATCAGCTTCTAGCCTCTGGCCCCTAGCTAGAAGCTAGGAGCTAGAAGCCGCATTTCAGTGGTACACGTAATAAAACGCGAACCCTACTAATCCCGCGGTCATCACCAGCGCGTACCACTGGACCAGACCCCATTCCAGCAGCCGTGCCGGATAGGAGAGCATGCGGGCCAAAATCGCCGGACCGTTGACTCCGATGCCGTCGATAATCCATTTATCCCACCAACTGGAAATGGTCGCGGTCAGACGAGTAATCCAGCCCGCGGCGTTGACTGCCCCGTCGATGATGTGGGCGTCGAACCACGATGACGCTTCGCCCAGTCCCATCACGCCGAGACGCAGTTCGCCGAGCTTCCGGCGTCCGGTGAAGACATAGTCGTAGCCTTCATCCACGTAATATTTGTGGAGCAGCACTTCGTAAACGGGCGGAGCGGCGGCAGCGATGGGTTCGGTGTAACCCTTGTCGGCGTGGCGATAGCTCCGCCAGGCCATGCCCCATCCGAGGCCCGCGGCTCCTAGAGACAGCGCCATCAGCAGCCACTCCGTTCTGGTGTTGCGCTCTTCTTCCACTCCAGCCACCAGTTGACCGGTCCTGCCTTCTACCTGAAGAACACGAGCCTCTGCAGCGAAGACGGGTTCAAGGAAAGCCGTGAACCTGTCGGAGCCGCCGAGGCTGTGCGGCCAGCCCAAGAATCCGGCAAAGACGGCACAGAGTGCGAGCGCCACCAGCGGCGCTGTCATCGCCACGGGCGACTCATGAATATGATGCTCGACCTCGTGGCTCATGCGCGGGCGGCCGTGGAAAGTCAGATACATCAGGCGGAACATGTAAAAAGCGGTCATCAACGCGGTGACATAACCTACCCCCCAGAGAAGGCGGTAAGCCCCACCTTCGCGCGACCAAGCTTCCCAGAGGATGGCATCCTTGGAGAAAAATCCAGCGAAAGGAAATATGCCAGCGATGGCTAAGGTAGCGATGAACATCGTGCGGTGCGTGATGGGAATGCGATGGCCAAGGTCGCCCATGTTGCGCATGTCCTGCTCACCGCTCATCGAGTGAATAACCGAGCCCGCGCCAAGGAAGAGCAGCGCCTTGAAAAACGCGTGCGTAAAGACGTGGAAGACGCCAGCGGCAAACGCTCCCACGCCGAGCGCGAGAAACATATAGCCAAGCTGCGAGATGGTGGAGTAAGCGAGCACGCGCTTGATGTCGTTTTGGACGAGGCCGATGGAGGCGGCGAAGATCGCAGTCAATGCCCCGACAATGGCCACCGTCTTCATCGAAGTGGGTGCCAGCACGAACAGAGCGTTCGAGCGCGCCACCATATACACGCCGGCGGTGACCATGGTCGCCGCATGGATCAGTGCGGAAACCGGCGTGGGGCCTTCCATAGCGTCGGGCAGCCAGACGTAGAGCGGAAGCTGTGCTGACTTGCCGCACGCCCCGACGAACAGAAGCAACGTCGCCGCCGTGATCATGGGATCGCCGATCGCGAACCGGCCGCTATGCGCCATGCGCGTTACTTCGGTAAATCGCAGCGATCCAAAGTACCAGGCAACGAAAAACATTCCCAGAAGAAATCCGGCATCGCCGATGCGGTTCACGATGAAAGCCTTTGCCGCCGCATCGCTCGCGGACTTGCGATGGAAATAGAAACCGATCAGCAGATACGAGCACAAGCCCACGCCCTCCCAGCCCACGAATAGCAGCACATAATTGTTTGCCAGGATAAGCGTCAGCATGGAAAACATGAATAGGTTGAGGTATCCGAAGAAGCGGTAGTAGCCGCCTTCATGCGCCATGTAGCCGATCGAGTAGATGTGAATCAGCATCCCCACGCCGGTAACAAACAGCAGCCAGATGCTGGAAAGCGGATCGAGCAGGAAACCAACGTCTGCTTGAAATGCGGCCGGAGAGCCGTCGTGGGTCGCGTAGTTCATGTGGCCCGTATCGGTGCCGAGCCAGGTGTACAGAATCGTCTGGTAAGGCTGGTGGAAATTCTCGGGCGTAGATGACCAGGCCGAATATTGCCAGACCGCGCCGCAGGCCATCACGAAGGCGAGCACGATGGTCCCCACGCAGACAGCGCTGACGGTAGCCTTCTGCAGCCTTCGGCCGAAGAAGAACATTACAGCCGCCCCGAAAGCGGGTAGCAGCGGAATCAGCCAGATGTATTTTATAAATCCCATTCAGCACTCGAAAGCAGCTTCTAGCGTCCAGCTCTAGCCACAACTTCAAACCTCAGAGCTCGAGTCAATAATCAGAAGCAAGCAGTTAGAAGCTGTCTTCCTACCACTTCAACAAATTCACTTCGTCGATGTTCACCGTCTCCTTGTTGCGGAAGAAGGCGATCAGAATGCCGAGTCCGACCGCAGCTTCCGCGGCGGCATCGGTGATTACAAAAATGGCAAACACCTGGCCGTGCAATCCTCCCCATAAGCGCGAGAATGCGACCAGGTTCAGGTTCACGGCGTTCAGAATCAACTCGATGGACATCAAGACAATGACCACGTTGCGGCGGGTCAGCACGCCGATGACGCCGAGCAGGAACAAGGCCGCGCCCAGGACCAAGTAGTGCAACGTCGTTATGTGCAGCATCGATGCCATAGATCAGCTTCTCGCTTCGCCCTCGCAACTAGATTCTCTTCTTCGCCATCACCACCGCTCCGATGATCGCCACCAGCAGCAGTAATGAGGCAATCTCGAAGGCGAACATGTACTGTCCGTACAACATCGTCGCTATCTGCTGAGTGTTATCGCTTTCCACCATCGGCAGTGCGTGCTCCGGAAAGAGGTCCTGCCCTTTCGTATAAACGGCGATAAACAACCCGCCGAGGGCGGTGGCCGCAATGAGCCCGACGACCCACTGACTATTGAATTGCCGTTCCTTCATGGAGCGGTCGATGCTCACCAGCATAATGACGAACAGGAAGAGCACCATGATTCCGCCGGCGTAAAGAATGATTTGCACGCCAGCGACGAAAGGTGCATACAGCATCAGATAAATCGAAGCCTGCGCCAGCAGCGTCACGATGAGCGCGAGCGCCGAATGCACCGGGTTCTTCCGCGTGATCACCAGGACGCCCCCGATGAGCATGATCCCGGAGAGCAAGTAAAAGAAAAATGGTGTGGCTACGGGTGCCATAATTTCTCTTGAAGCAGCGCTACACTGGCCGTCAAAATCAGAACGCCGAGGCCCAAAGGCAGAAGGACCTTCCATCCCATCCGCATGAGTTGGTCAAAGCGATACCGCGGGAACGTGCCACGATACCAGATATAGAGGTACATGAATCCGGAAACTTTCGCCGCGAACCAGAAAATGTCCTCAATACGCGTGCTGACTGCCGGGATGAACAGAATCAGACCGATCAAGCCAAGCACCACGCCAAATCCCGCGAGGCCAATGGTTTGCACTCTAAAGAGCGGATGCTTCGGCATGCGGACCGTGTTGTAAAAACACATCGCGGCGAAAAACAGAAACGTGACACCCGGAAAGAGTAAGAAGACCTGTTCCCAACTGTGGCCGCTAAGCATATTGGGAAACGGCCGCAGCCATCCCCCTAGCCAGAGTGTGACCGCGATAGAGGACACCGCGATCATGGCGGAATATTCGGCCAGGAAGAATAATGACCACCGGAAACCGCTGTACTCAGTGTGGAAACCGGCGGTCAACTCAGATTCGGCTTCAGCCAGATCGAAGGGCGCGCGATTGGTCTCGGCGACCATGGCAACTGCAAAAATGAAAAATGCAATCAGGCCCAGGGGAAAGAATTTGAAGATGAACCACTCGCCCTGCGCCTGTTGCGCCTGAACGATCCCAATCATGCTGAGCGTACCGGTTCCCTCGGCGTTGAGGCTGGTCATCAGAACGGCTGAAACCACGGCCAGTCCCATGGCAACTTCATACGACACCATCTGGGCACTGGAGCGTAGCGCGCCGATCAGAGGATAGTGCGAGTTCGAGGCCCATCCCGCCATCACGATGCCCAGCACACTCAGCGATGACACACCGAGCATAAAGAGGATTCCTATATTCATATCCGTGACGGCATGCGTGGGACCGAACGGGACCACCACAAACACCGTAAAGGCCGCCAGCACAACCACGAACGGGGCCACCCAGAAAAGAAGGCCATCGGCCTCGGCGGGCATGATGTCTTCTTTAAGCAGGAGTTTGAGGGCGTCTGCGATCGGCTGCATCAAGCCGTGCGGACCGACTCTCATGGGGCCAAGGCGGACCTGCATGTGAGCCAGGATCTTTCGCTCGAGCCAGTTCATCGCGATCACGGCGACTGACAGTCCCGCGAAGACCAGCAAGATGTAGACCAGCACCCAGAACATGTTGCCAGCAGCTCCCGGCGTCTGGCTGCTGCTCAGGTAAGACCCGATGTACTGGATGACCTGCCCCATCAGCGATCCACCTCGCCGAGAACGATGTCCAGCGTGCCGATCACGGCGATCACGTCGGCCACGAGCTGGCCGCGGCACATCCGGTCGAGAGCCTGCAGATTCACGAACGAGGGGGGACGCACGCGGACACGATAGGGCTGAGTGGAACCATCGCTGACGATAAAGTATCCCAGCTCCCCTTTAGGCGCTTCGATCGAGTGATAGACCTCGCCCACAGCTGGCTTCATCACCTTGGGAACTTTGGCGATGATCGGGCCTTCGGGAATTGCAGCAATCGCTTGTTCAATGATGCGTACCGATTGCCGCATCTCGACCATGCGAACCAGATATCGATCGTAGGTGTCGCCGTTCTGCCCGGTCGGAATATCGAAATCGAAATTCTTGTAGTTCGCGTAGGGCTGGGCCTTACGCAGATCCCACTTCACGCCGCTGGCGCGCAGCACCGGTCCGGTGACGCCCAGTGCAATGCAATCTTCTCCGGAGATTTTCCCGACATTCTTGGTGCGCTCAACCCAGATTCGATTCGTAGTGAGCAGCTCCTCATATTCGTCGATCTTGGGGCGAAAAAATTCGAGGAAATTCTTCACGTCTTTTTCGAAGCCCGCGTAGGTTTCATACTGCAACCCGCCGATACGGAAAGCATGGGTGGTCAGCCGGGCACCACAATATTTTTCGTAAATCTTGAGGATTTCTTCTCGATCGCGGAAGGTGTAGAACAGTGGTGTGATCGCGCCGATGTCGAGAGCATGTGTACCTAGCCAGAGCTGGTGGCTGGCGATGCGGTTGAGTTCGGTCAGAATTACGCGAACATATTGCGCTCGCGGTGGCGCCTCTACGTTGAGCAACTTCTCGACAGTCTCACAATATCCGAGTCCATTCGAGACCGCGGCAACGTAATCCATGCGATCGACATACGGATTAAACATCGTGTAGGTGCGATGCTCTCCGATCTTTTCGACGCCGCGGTGGAGATAGCCGATCACGCACTCCAGGCCAAGAACCTTTTCTCCGTCCAGGCGCAAGATCACGCGCAGCACTCCATGCGTGGCGGGGTGCTGTGGTCCCATATTGATGACCAGCTCGTTGGCATCAAGAAACGGCTTCTCGGGAGCTTCGAGATCGAGATGCGAGGTGGTCTGGTCGGTCATTCTGTTTTCACTGGCCGCTTTCAATCCCGAGGTTGATCTGCACCCACTCATTGTCCTGTTGCAGGATTCCGTAGTCCTTGCGCAGAGGATGTCCCTTCCATCCCTCAGGCAGCAGAATGCGCTTCAAGTCAGGATGTCCGTCGAACTTAATACCGAACATATCGAAAACTTCGCGCTCCAGCCAATTCGCGGTCGGCCAGATCGGCACGGAGCTTGGTAAGCTCTCCCCATCCAAAATTCTCGTGCTCACGCGGATGCGCTCGTTTCGCGCGAAAGAATACAGCACCCAGAGTACATCGAATTGTTTTTCGCGCTTCGGATAATGCACTGCCGTGATGTCGACGCAGTAATCGAATTGCTCTTCGGTGCGCAGAACGTGCAGAATTTCCGGAATCAGTGAGCGATCGACCACCATGTAGTTCTGCCCAGCGTAGGTCAGAGACTCGATGCCGGATCCATACATCCCCTTGAACTTCGCAATCATGGGCGAATCCCAAGGAAGGGGAGCGGGAGCTGCCGCCTTCGCAGCGGCCGCGGGCTTGGCGGCCGGAGTCGATCCTGCCGCTGTGGCTGCAGGTTTCGGTGGAATTGGTGGTGCAGGAGGTGGGGTTGGATTTTCAGCGGAAGTCTTGCTGTCGGATTGAACGGAGCCGGAAGCAGCGGCTTTCACGCCGGCGGGAACGGCTGGCTTGTCCGCCGTCGGCTTCGGATCACCTTCCGGCAGCGGTGTAGAGGGCGATTTGATTTCGTCCGGCATTAGCGGCGAAGGCGCAAACCTCAAGCCCGCAGGGTTTCGGAGAGAACGATAATTTTTATCAGCTTGAGCATGCGGTGTCAACGACGTGGATCACAAAAAATAGTCCGCCGCTTTTTCCACAAATGCCGATCTTGCTTGCTAGGTGCGCGATTTCGCCTGGTAAGACTCGATCAAGTCGCGGATGCGCTGCGCATCCTTCTTGCGATGGCCGTGACTGGTGATGGGATCAGTGCCGCCGGTGGACTCAATGCGAATCTCTGCCCAAAGCACGCCAGTCGAAATGTGCACGGAAGCAATCTTCGACATGGCGATGCTCTCATCGCTGCTGCCCAACCAGCGCGATTTCACGCGGCTCACGCGGAGCGGACTGACGACGAGGCGAGTTGGAAAAAGAAAATTGCCCTGAGTCCAGCGGCTGGCGGTAAAGGTTTCGGCCAACGACTCGGTATCAGGCGTGGGCGGCGTTACACCCATTCCAGCGCACCTTTTTGCCAGACCCAGATGTAACCGACGATCAAGATAACGAGAAAAATGAGGATCTCGACCAGTCCGAAGACTCCCAGAGCCTTGAATTTCACCGCCCAGGGGAACAAGAAGATGGTTTCCACATCGAAGACCACAAACAAGATCGCGATAATGTAGTAACGCACCGTATAGCGGCCCCGCGCATTGTCGATGGGATCGATGCCGCATTCGTAAGGCATCAGTTTAGTCTTGCTGGGATTCTCCGGGCGAACGAGCTTAGCCAACAACAACGTGAGCGGAAGAAGAATTCCGAGGACAGCCATGAAGATGAAGATGGGGACGTAGTTTTGCGGCATCGGGCGCCTCGCGCGACCTACTCGCTCGCGCAACTGTCGAGCACGCAATCTTACCGCCGATCACGGGCCAGTTCAAGAAGAGATGTTCCAGGGGGTGCGCGACGCAAAAGTGGAGGACCTATCGAAATCAGCCAAGAGTGCGCACAATCTGAGCGTAGTACTACTCCAGATATGTTTTGCTTGCATCCCGGCGAATCGAGCGGACCGCGACCCGCT
>JBAUXO010000006.1:0-1791 GCA_049584315.1 Candidatus Sulfotelmatobacter sp.
GACTGGCCTCGAGCGCTGGCGAATAGCGGATAGGTTCGTCCAGTTTGGTCAGGACTTTGTTTTCCAGCAGCTCGCGTCGCTGCCTGAGCGGTTCACCCATCACGTCTTTTCCGGCAAGCACCATCACGTCAAAGACGTAAAAGATGAGATCGGCTTTCGAGGACCCGTAGTTCTGGAGGGCGTTGAACGACGGCTTTCCTTCTGCGTCAAGCGCTACGATTTCACCGTCGACGGCCGTGTCGTCCGGAAGAGAGGCGAGTGCCTTTGCGATTGATGGATATCGAAGCGCGAAATCATTGTCGTTGCGGGATCGGAGCTGGAGTTTGCCGCCGGTCTTAAATGCTAGGGCCCGGTAACCATCCAACTTGATTTCATAGGCCCAGTCAGGGCCTTCGGGTAGCTTCTCCGTGCGGAGGAGCAGCATGGGCTCAATGAAACCCGGCTTGATCTTTGTTGGCAAACGCACGTACCTCAGCCACTGAATGTCCAAAATCCTCGATACGCATAATCGAGGGCATTCATCTTTATCAAGATTACACGTACGTAAGTCCTTGTTTACCCGTTGGCGGACTTTTGCATTCTTGGAGAGAAACGTGCGCAATGTTGCTCGGATTAAGTTAGGGTACTATCCTCTGCCGCAGGAGGAAGCCAAGCGCCTGCGAAAACTGCTGGAGTTCTCGGCGGGAACCACAAGCGTCGTCGATCCATGTGTCGGCACAGGAGCCGCGCTCCATCAGTTGACCGACGGAGCAGAGGCACAGAAGTACGGTGTTGAACTCGATGCCAATCGCGCTGCTGCCGCCGCCACTAGCGGCATCACGACGATTCAAGGCGATCTCTTCAACACTATCGCCAAGGTGGAGAGCTTTTCGTTTCTCTACCTCAATCCGCCGTATGACTCAGAGATCGGGTCAATGGATAACAGGCGGATGGAGTTCCTATTCCTGGAACATACTTATCGCTGGCTGGTTGAGGACGGGGTGCTGTTGATGGTGGTACCTCAGGCGCGGCTTGATTCCTCAATTCCGCTGTTGGCAGAATACTTTGCAGACCTTCGCGTCTTCCGGCTGACGGATCCAGAATCCGAACGCTTCGACCAGGTGGCCTTGCTTGGGGTCCGCAAAAGGATGCGCGGCCAGGACTACAGTCGTAACCGTGCCGCCTTGCACGGGATGGTTTGGCAGCGCGACATGCCGACGCTGCAGGGCAACGAGAAACCCTATCGCGTGCCGACATCGACGTCTACGCAGCTTGTCTATCGCGGCCTGCCTCTCGACCAGATTGAGGACCTCATCGTCCACTCGTCTGCCTGGAAACAAGTGGAAGCTCTCCTACTCCCGACGGAGGAAATGGCAGGTGGTCGACCGATTACTCCGTTGCACGCTGGTCATGTGGGCTTGCTCTGCACCGCTGGCCTGCTCAACGGTGTGTTTGGACAGGGCGATGAGCGGCACATAGCACGCTGGCGCTCGGTGAAATCGGTGACAGTCTTCGAAGTGAAAGAGAAGGGATATACCGAAGTTCATAAGCGCGAGCAGTTCACCAACGAACTGGCTTTGGTCTACGAGGATGGGCGCACGCTTGTACTCGGAGACAAGAAGAGAGAGGACCAGGATGCAGAACGCACATTTGCGGATGGGGCGGCTTGAGTATCGCCGCAGCATGGGAAAAACCAACACTAGGATTTCCGTGCACGTGGATCGCTACGTCGGCGAGGGGGAGGACGCGCATCTGATCAGTCTTTTCGGAGGCGATGCTGAGGTGGGCGCAATCACGGCAGCGATTCATGAG
>JBAUXO010000007.1:0-15518 GCA_049584315.1 Candidatus Sulfotelmatobacter sp.
TTGCCAACCATGCCCAACGAGCAGCGCAACTTCTTGGCCACCGCTTTGTTATCCAGTCCTTCGGCACAGCCCAACACCACCCGAGCACGACGAGCCAACAGGGCTTGGCTGCGCGCCCGGTGGACTAACGATTCGAGTCGCTGGCGCTCTTCGCTGGTCACAGTCAAGGGTTGCTTGGGACGTCCGGTTCGCATCTGAGCCTCCTGCATTTTAGATGCAATCCGGGTCTTACTTAGTTCACTTATTTATGGGACAGGAGACTAGTGTAGACATCTCGAATTGAAACAACCAGTGCACGGTCGAGCGCACCCAGCAGCCCCTATGTCGCCTAACGCGTCGCCATGTCGCCTATTTGCTACGGAATGTCACTTACTCGCACACCCATCGACCTTGGGATTTCCGCCGAACAAATCTCCAAGATCCGCCTCGGCGAATGCTTAAATATAGCGTGAAGGCACTATTCCTTTTGCAGCCCTTAAGCCTCTCCCGCCCCGTTCTGGGATAGCAGGAAACAATCCATACGGTTACGTGAGTCAGCTGGGAGCGAACTGAGCGGCAATGGCATTGCGAGAAATCTATCCGAGTCATCGGTGGTATCTCCAACGGAAGGAACCAACCGGGGGCCCCGTGTTTTTCGTTGCTGGAGACCCTCCATAGGTGCTTGGTCTGCTTGTCCTATGGGGTTCAAGCCTTAGCTGGCCGGATTCCTGGGTGCACGGTGTTGGAACCTGCAAAAACGTGGGCTTTCCGGCTCGATGAGCGCATAGGGCTGTTTGCCCGCCGCTTATTGGCTCCGCGGCCGGCTTCAATCTTGCTCTCCCCATGTTTGCGCATAGGTCTTGCCATAGGGATAGAAGAGTTCTTTGCGGCCTTCCTTCCACGCGCCTTCATTTCCGGCGTCGTGATGTCCCAATCGGGCCGGCACTTTTGCGTGACTGCACGAAGATCCTGTCGGAGATCCTCTATGGTCGGACGGCCGAAGTACCAATAGCCGTTGTAGATCTTATGAACGATGAGGCCCGGTTCCAGAACGACGACGTGGGGAATCATCGGATTGTGATCGGGATCCGTATACTCGACAATATCGAGGTCCTTTTGAACGACTCGTCCTGCATCCGAGAGAAACGGCCAGTGGGCGCCGACACCCGAGCGATACTCGTTCGTTAGAGTGATGCTGTCCGTGCTGATCGTGACCAGACGGCAGTATCCGACTTCCATCTCACGGTGGAATTGAACCAGGAGTTCGGCTTGCCGGCGGTCTTTCGGACAAAATCCACCGCGACTGAGCACCAGGACCATCGGATGCTGGCCCTGCAATTCCGAGAGCTTGCGGCGCTTCGTCGCGTGATCTGTCAGCTCGTAGTCGGGAAAGAGCGCACCAGGCACAATGTCGGATCGCATGGCCATAAACCTCGTATCACCGGAATCTCCGAGTCGGGATTACGGCTCTGACGATTTGATAACAGAAATCAAGCCGCCCTGTACATCAATATCCGTCGACGTCAATCACAGCTTGAGCAAGCAATGAGGGTCAACGGCTGTTTGCCAAGGGACTTCGCGGCTGCTTCCAGAGTCGCTGCGTCGCGCTCGATTTCTTGGAACCAAGGAGAAGGCAATGATCTGGGTTGAGAATACGACCCACCGCTTCAGAGACGGTTACAACTACTTCGGAAGACATCCGGAGAAGGTCCTCGCATTCTTCGACAGGCATATGAAGCAGGTAGACCGCAAGAAGATTGGTTGTCGAGGAAAGAGCTGTCGCATAGTGAGTCCTCGTTAGAAGCAAGGAGAGGATGCGCACCGGCATTCTTGGCTCAGGACTCATGGGCAGCAAGCTCGGTACCCTGTTTGCGCGAGCTGGCCCTGAAGTGATCTTCAGCTATTCGCGCACTCGCCAAGAGCTGGGTCACCTGGCCAAGGATGCCGGCGCAGACGTGCACGTAGGAACACCAGCCGAGGCGACACGCGCCGCCGACGCTGTATTGCTCGCCGTTCACTGACGCGCGTGGATGAGGTGTCGGCCCAGGCTGGTACTTTATCAGGCAAGACCTTGCTAACTTGCTCCTTGCCCATGAGCGAAGCTCCCGGCGGAGCATTTTGAGCGTTATCGGGTGTCAGCAACTGACTCGCGACGCGCCCTGCCTTCCCTGCCTTCGACCCTCTTGACCGGTCTTCATACTGAGCGTATGTTTTCCGCAAGCATTTCTGGGGGTTCCCATGCGTTCTCGACCCTTCCTGCCCGCAGTTTGCTCAGTTGTATTCTTGGTCGTCGCCGCAAGTGCTGGCGCTTCTGCGCAAGACATTTTTGTCACGCCTGTTGCCAACGCGCCATTCAAGGCCGTGGTCAACATAGAGCGTTCGATCATTAAGGAAGATGGATCTGTCATTCAACTCAAAAACATCCGTAACATCGGCCGCGACAGCCATGGTCGCATCCACAACGAATTAAGGGCGCCGGTCCCCGCTTCGAGTACGCAAATACCGCAGCTTCTGCGCATCCATCTGTACGACCCGCAGACTCGCATCTCGACATATATCGATGGCCGCAAGCCAATCTTCTGGACCGAGCTCATGGATCATCCGCCTTCCACCGAGCCGCCCTCCATCCGCTTTGGCGGGCCCGATGGCCAAGCTCCGCCAAACGACTTCGCCAGGGAAGAAGATCTAGGCACGCGTGAAATTGAGGGCGTGTCAGCTCATGGAGTTCGGGAAACGCAGACCATCCCGGCCGGTGCTAACGGTAAGGAGATCGTTATTACGGACGAGTACTGGTACTCAGCTGATTTGCGCATCAACCTTTTGATCAAGCACAGCGACCCGCGCACCGGCAGCAAGACGATGACAGTCAGTCAGATCACGAGGACGGAGCCCGATCCAGCGTTCTTTGAAGTCCCTGAAGGCTACGATCGGAAGGGAAACTGACGAAACCGCCGGCTCTATTGGGGCACGGTGCCCCTGGGTAACTCAAACCCTCCCCGGTCCGGTGTGCCGGGAATCGCGTTGGAGGAAACTGTTCTGCTTATCACTGGGTTGGCTGTATGCCTCGAATGCTAACGCATGGATACTTCGCAGCACCCGCGACACCGTTTGCTCTGACGCTGTGATTTCCAATTTCTTCCACTCGCCATGAATCCGCGGCGCACGCCACAACGGGTTGGCCTTCGCTAGAGTCTGAATCAACCTGTGAATCTCGCGCTTGATCGGCGGCCGCCCAATTCTTCCCGGTTTCCTGGACAGCCCTCCCCAATGCCGCGAAAACGCTCCCGCGGCCCCCGCACCACCGGGTCGGGATGGGCCATGTGCAGAGCTTGCCGCCAGTTCTTCCACATCACCGAGACCGTCATCCAGAACCAGCTGTCTCCCCCGCTCAACCGTGGACGCTTCTGCTGGCGTTGGTAGATGGAGAGCTGCTGACGTAATGCAAGATTTTCCAGGTACAACGTCACGATGACCTTTTCCGAACAGCCAAACCAGGCGAAACAGACTCAGAAGCAAGGCGAGCATGTCGCTCGATTCTTTCTTCTAGCTCATTGAAAAGTCAATCATCTGGACGATCCAATTCTGGCGAAGGACAATCCGGCAAGCCTGGTTCTCTGCGGGCGATGCGAGCGGGTTCGAGACCTCATGCACGATCTGGAAAGAGTGAATTGCGGCGAAGCTCGAGCGAACCGATTTCTCCATTCGAATCGAGAATTATGTATAATCCGCCGATGCACGGAATGCCGTGGAGCACAATTGCGCTTGGCTCGCTGTTGCTCTTCTCGGCCCGCTCAACCGGAGGACAGGACGTGCAATCTCCGCAACCTGAAAAGTCGAAGCCGCCTGTCAAAATGGAGCAGCGCGGGCGCATCCTTGGAATCGGCGGCGTCTTCTTCAAATCCGCTAATCGTGATCAGATGCGCGAATGGTATTCGAAGCATCTTGGGCTCGCTGACAAAGGCCAAGGCGCGATGCTTCCGTGGCGCGAACACGACGACCCGCAGAAGGAACACGTTACAGTTTGGACTGTTTTTCCCGCCTCTACTAAGTATTTCGATCCCAGCCCCGCACCCTTCATGATCAACTACATCGTGGACGATATGGATGCTTTGCTCGACCGCTTGAAACAAGAGGGAGTAAAGATTGACGCCAAACGAATGGATGAATCCTACGGTCGCTTTGCCTGGATCTATGACCTGGATGGGAATAAGATTGAGCTCTGGCAGCCGCTGCCCGCAAAGCCCTAAGGGCCTTCCACTGCACGTACTCAATCGGTTTTCTGTAGCTACGGTCCCGTAGTCGTAGAACGGCGGAAAATGCTTCGCGCCTGGAAGGGCAAGATTTCATGCGCGAGTTCAGACGATTTCTCGGTACTCGCGAAGCGCTTCCTCCTCAACACCATGCCAGATCGACCGCCCGGGCTCAGGGCCTGGCCGTTTTGTACCTCTTACGGAACTCTTTCATAGAAATTCTCCAGTCTCTCCTCAATGCTCGCCTGTCAACGCGATAGAGCTGTACACCGTAACTGTGGAGAATCGTGTCCGCGGGGCACGCGGGCACCTACCCCGTCGAGTCTGCGCGAAGCTCAAGACGCCTGAAGGTGAGGTCGTCCTATTTCAAGTAAACCGCTTCGGCATTGGACGATATAGGAGTCAACTCAAAAGGCAAACTTGAAATTGGAGATCGGCGGACTTAGAAACAAATGGAAACCTCGGACTTGTTCTCGATCCCGAATCAACCTCGGGCGTCAGATGAAGAAACTAAACGGGCAATCGAGCTTTACAGAAGTAAGTTGGCGTGATGGCAGTAAAACTGAAATTCGTGGTCAGCGCGACCTCTCAGCGGCGCGAACTGTCTTTTGCGGACCCTCGGCGAACAGCTGGGAATAAATGACGCCAGCCAGAGCAGCGCCAATGATTGGAGCCAGCCAGAATAGCCACAACTGAGCCGCCGCCCATCCCCGCACGAAAATCGCAGGGCCCGTGCTCCTTGCTGGGTTAACGGAAGTGTTCGTGACGGGAATAGAAATCAGATGGATCAGGGTGAGGCACAGCCCTATAGCGATCGGTGCGAAACCCTTGGGAGCGCGATCGTCCGTGGAGCCAAATATCACCAGCAGAAAGAACAGCGTCAGCACAACCTCTGCCGCGAAACACGCCAGCAGCGAGTACCCACCCAGGAGAGTGGGCGCCGTAACCATTCGAGGCAAATCCCCCAGCCAGGCTAAATCCTTCTTTGCCGCTGGCAATGAGGTATAACGTACCCGAGCCGACAATTCCTCCCAAAACCTGCGCTATGACATACGGCAGCAGTTCGGAGACTGGAAAGCGCTTTCCAACCACCAGGCCTATCGATACCGCGGGATTGATGTGGCATCCCGAAATGGGGCCGATCGTAAAAGCCATGGTGAGCAAGGTCAGCCCAAACGCCAAGGCAACCCCTGCAAAGCCAATGCCCAGATTCGGAAATGCAGCTGCTAAGACCGCGCTTCCGCAACCGCCGAACACCAGCCAGAACGTTCCCAAGAACTCTGCGAAACAACGTTTGCTAAGAGTCATAAAAACCCTCCGCTTGGGACTATCTCGTCGTACGTCGGAATATTACAGCAGGCTCGGTCGACCGAAGTATTCTTTCCTCACTTCACCCTGCAGGCCGCATTCTTTGGCCAGTTTGCCGTGCCACTCGCCTCGTATCCGGTCGCCCTCGGAATAGCAGTTCTCCTGAGCATTCGCGAACTCCTCTTGTGATAGGTCCGCGTCTGCCGGGCACTGAGCGGTTTGGAACTGGTTAGCATCGCCTTGGGCGGGACCGTCAAGGTCGAGGCCCACGCCTTCACATGAGCTTCGGCTACTGTGGGCTCGCTTCTAACAATAAATGCTCTTTGAATTCAGCCTTCAGCTTGGCCGCTCCGTCAGAGTCCGCCTGCACCGTGCCCAGATCTTTTCCCTCGACATAATCGGATACGTCATGAGTGCCGGGCTTTAAACCGCGGAGTTCAACGTCGCCGTTAAACGAAGTTCCCTCCGCCGTGAAAAATGCGTAGTACATCTTTCCGTCTTTCTCGATGGCGTAGGCTTCGGGCACGTCGTATCCGTATACATAGAGGTCGAGGAAATCTCCCTTCGAGAGCATCTTTTCGTTGTAGAGCGCGATCCATTTCTTCCAGTGTGATTCCTTTTCGCCGGTCAATGCCACCGCCTTGAACTTAGGGGCAGTTTCCGGCCAGACGAACTTCGTTCCAAGAACTCCGCCTGCTCCCAGAGTCGAGGCGAAATCACTGCCGTGCTCGCTCCAGTTGCCATGACCGAGCGGGGTCATCGAAGAAAGTTCCACATGATCTCCGTAGACCGCTGATTCCGGGCCGAGCAGCGCTTTGTACATCTTGATGCGGCGCCGCACCTGCACTGCGCCGACGGGATCGGCCGTGACGGCTTGATCGATGAACGGCAGCCAGGCCAGCGAAGGCGGCGTTCCGCACGGACACGCTTGCGTCACACTCTCCGGCTTGATGCCGCGACTCGTCTGAAAGATGATTTTGTACACTTCTCCCATCGCCTTGACCGATTCCTGCGGCGACTTGTGATGGTGGGCCGGGTTGTAGCATGCCGGCACGCTATAAATATTGTCGAGCTTCGATCCGTCAAAGCCCCAGTCGCGGATGAACTTCTCGGTCAGTTGCTTGTAGTAGGCCTGCACTTCGGGAAGCGATGGGTCGAGTGCAGCTAGGTCGCGCGTCATTCGGGCGTGCTTGCCATTCTTGTCGAGGATGAACCAGTTCGGATGCTCCTTCGCTACCTTTGAAACGACGTATTTGTGCGACTCCCATTTTCCCTGCCCGTCTTCCACACCCAGCGGAAGCCACCACAACTGCGCGAGAATCCCCTGCTTATGAAAATCGTCAACCATGCGCTTGATGGAATCACCAGGGAACGTGTCGGCGCGCGGGTCCCAGTCTCCGTAAGTATTGAACCATCGATCATCCAGGGTGGCCCACTTGATGCCGAGTTCTTTCAACTTGGGAACCGTGCCCAGCATCTGCGCCGGAGTTACGTTGAATTCGTATCCCCAGCCACACCAGCTTACGTTGTAGGCTTCGCTTGACGGCTTCGGGATTTCCCATCCTTCTTTCTGCAACACGCTCGACCACATGCGCAGCGGCTCGTAGAAATCTCCGCTGTAGACTGCAACGAAGCTGCGCGGGGCCGAGTACGTTTCTCCCGGCTTGAGAACTGTATTGGCAGGAATTGTGATGCCCGCCGTCACAGTGCCGTCCGATTCCACTTTCACCGGCATTGATAAAGTCCAGGGCAGCGTTTCCACATGCCCGATCGCTTCGCCGACGGATGCGGTCCAGAATGCGATGACCGGAATGCCGCCACCGTAGCCACCTTTCACTTCTTCGCCCATTAGGTTCGGTTGCGACGAAGTCCGTGTGAGCTTCTGCACATCGTTCTGGCCCCAATCGTAGCTCGAGCCTTGAAACGACCACATGTCGTAGCCGGGAAGCCTGGCATCGACTTGCTTCGCGCTAAAGCGATGCTGCTGAATCTGAACTCGATCGATAGCAACGTCGGCGGTTCCCGCGTTTTTGTAAGCTACGCTGACTAATGCAATATTTGGAAAGTCGTCGTACGCTTCGATCACGAGTTCCCTGTCGATTGCTGAACCCGGAGCCATCGAATGCGCCGGAATCACTACTCGCTTCCCACGACCCAATTTCCCGGTGGCCTCAAGGGTTTTTGCCTGTGCGAAGTCCGGCGTGAATTGCACGTGTTGACTCGCGCGAGTAATTTCATCGCTCGCTGCACTCGATCCCGTATCGTCGAGCGTCAACCGCTTGCCGTCGTTCAACAGGGTGGCCTGCAGTGAGCCCGAGGCAAGGAGTCGGAACTCAGCCGTCTTGGTAGTTACGACGACGGGCCCTCCAGCATGCACTTCCACCTTGATATCCGAAGGAGGCGAGTAGACGGTTTTGGTTTGGACCGGCGGCTTCGAGCAACTGAACATCAAACATGCAGTGACGGCAAGGGCGACCACTGCTGCATAATAAGAAGATAAGTTAGCGAGGATAGTCCAACCACCGGATCTGACAGGCTTCATGGTTCCCTCTCACAGATTCGTTATATAGCGAAAGAAAACACAATCTTTCGTAACTATACCATGCAACGGCACCGTTTCTCGCTTCGGAGGTTGCGAGCTCATTGCAGAAGGCCGCAGTGATCATGGGACATACCGCGACAACCGCTTTATGCCTTCTTGAATAGCGCGCTCCGGAAGAGCGGAAAAACCAAAAATGAATTCATTCCCCGGCGATTGTGTAAGGTAATAGCCATCTGCGCTCACCAAGTCCACCTTGTTATGCATGGCTCGCCGCATGACACTCTTATCATCAAACCGTACCATCGCGTGCATTCCAGCGGCGTCCCCCATCACTTGCGCCCCGTCGCCAAAATGCTTCCACAAGGAATTTAGCAACGCCTCTCGCCGCAAGCCATATAGTCGCCTCATCCTTCTGATATGCCGCTCCATGTGGCCTTCGGCCAAGAACTTCGCGAGCGCAGCCTGTTCGAGCATCGGAGTCTGTGTATCGGCCAGCCACTTCGCTCGTTTAAAAAAAGGAACGAGCGATGGCGGCGAAATAATGTAACCAATTCGCAGGCCGGGAAACATCACTTTTGAGAATGTTCCGACGTAAATGACCGCCGCTCCACTCGTCGCCCCCTGCAAAGATGGCAACGGGGGACCGCTATAACGATATTCGCTGCAGTAGTCATCTTCGACGATGACGGCGCGGGAGTGCTTCGCCCATTCGATTAGCTCCAGTCGCCGTGCCAGTGACATCGAGACGCCAGTCGGATATTGATGGGAAGGAGTGACATAGACAAGCCGCGTCTTTCGATCAAGCCCCCGGACAACGACTCCGCTCGCATCGATCGGAAGTGGTCGCAACCGTGCGCCATAGGCGGCGAACACATGCCGTGCGCCCTGATATCCCGGGTTCTCGAAACCCACCTCGTCGCCAGGCTCGATCAGAAGCCGGGCAGACAGATCCAGTCCCTGCTGCGATCCGCTGACGATAATGATCTGCTCAGGCACGCAGCGAACTGCCCTGAGTCGGCTGACATAGTTGGCGATTTCCGCACGTAGTCCCTCGTCGCCAGCCGGTCGTTCGATGTAGTCGAAAGCCGCAGGCGCCAGTCTCCGCAGCTGTTGCCCCATCAATCTCCGCCACAGCACGATCGGAAAGTGCTCACGATCGGGAATACCTGGCGAGAAGCGAATTACCGCGCGCCCGCTTGAGATCCGTCGCCAGTCTTCCGTGAGCCTGGCACCGTAGCGAGACAGCCTCACGCTAACTTCGCTCGAAGCTTTGGCCGAGTTTGTGCGTCGTGAGAGCACAAGATTGTCCGGTAGTTCCCGGCATACGAACGTTCCTGAGCCTTGCGCGGTTTCGAGATAACCCTCCGCCATCAGCTGGTCCCAAGCTTCTGAGACGGTGCCGCGGGAGATCGAAAGAGAAGCGGCCAGTTCGCGAGTGGAGGGCACACGTTCACCGGCACGGAAACGTCCGGTTAGGATGGCCTCGCGCCATTGTTCGTAGAGCTGCCGTTGGAGGGGGATTGAAAGCTTGCGATCGATGACTGTGGCGAAATGCATACAAATAACTGGACCATTCAAGAATACAAGAAGTGGATCTTCCAGTCAGCCAGTTCATTTACTAGGCTTGAAATCGTTATGCCGGCAATCGCTCCCACAATTCATACCCAGGTCCGCCGTCACGCCGAGCGTGCAGTCTACGACCTCGAGCAGATTCATTCGATCCTCGATCAAGGTTATATCTGCCACCTTGGCTTCGTGGCTGACGGTCAACCCTTTGTGATTCCGACCGCCTATGGACGTTCAGGCAATCAAATTTATGTCCATGGATCGGCGGCCAGTCGAACGCTTTGCTCCTTGGCCGCGGGGGTCGATGTTTGCGCTACCATCACTCTGGTCGATGGCTTTGTGCTCGCCCGATCCGCGTTCCGTCACTCCATCAACTACCGTTCCGTTGTCATCCTCGGAAAAGCGCGACTTATAACGGATCCTAAGGACAAGATGGAAGGGCTTCGTTGCCTGACCAACCGTCTGGTGCCCGGGAGGTGGGAAGAGGTTCGGCCGCCGAACGAGACCGAAATGATCAAAACCACCCTTCTGTCACTGCCACTAAACGAAGTGTCCGCGAAAGTGCGTTCCGGCCCACCGCTTGACTTGGAAGACGATTACTCGATCCGGGTTTGGGCAGGGGTTGTGCCGCTCCGCGCCCAAGTGGAAGAACCTATAGCAGATCCTCACGTATTGCCCGGAATTCCGGTGGTGGACAAGGGCAGATTTGATCGCGCTTACGGATTCGCCAGTCGCCCGACGATGCTGGCCGATGTGCGCTTGCCTTAACTGCCAGTTGACGGTCGCAACGGAACCGGGGAGTGCAAACTTGGAGGCTGACGCTCATTTCCAGACATGCTCGAGGGCAGACGGCTTGCTCTAAAGAAGCACGCTCCTGCCATCTGCCCCATAGTAGCCGGACTGTTATTTTCCAATCTGGAGGCCTCATGATCTCGCGACGGCAGTTCCTCAAAGTGGGCGGGGCAGCGGCGGGAGTCGCCGTGGCTCATCCCTAACATCTCGGGCACCAGGGAAGTCTGACGACTCTTCCCTGCCGCCGTCTCTCGTGCGCTTGAAGTCGCGGAAGAGTGAAGCCGTTCCCATTACTCGCGAGGAGCGGCACGAGCGCCAGGAGCGCGCGCGCAAGCTGATGAGCGAGAACGCGCTCGACGCCATCGTGCTCATGGGTGGCGCGGAGACGCCCGGAAATGAGAACGACGAAGGCACCTCGCTGAGATATTTCACCGGCATTCGCTGGTGGGGCGGCGAACGGCTGTTCGCGGTGGTTCTGCCGGCAAAAGGCGCTGCATTTTGTGTGTGTCCGGCATTTGAGGAAGGCCGGGCCCATGAGCAGATCTCCGGTGCGCCCAATGACCAACGTGCCGACGTGCGCACGTGGCAAGAGGACGAAAGTCCATACCAGCGCGTGGCCCAGGGCCTGAAAGAACGTGGCATAGCCAGTGGCAAGCTGGGCATCGAAGAAACTGTGCGCTTCGTCTTCTCCGACGGAATTGCCAAGGCAGCGCCACAAATCACGCTCGCCAGCGCGACTCCGGTCACGGCCGGCTGCCGCATGATCAAGAGCGCGAATGAGATTGCATGATGCGCCTGGCGGCGCAAGTGACGCTGGCCGCGTACGAAGCGGTTTACCACGCGCTGCGCGAGGGCATGACCCAGCAGCAGGCGAAGGATTTGATTGCAGCTGCCTACGAACAGCTTGGCTTTCCCGGCGAGGCCAGCGTACAGGTCGGTGCGTACTCCGCGCTTCCGCACGGCTCGACCACGCCGCAGGTGATCCGCGAAGGCTCGATTGTCATGATCGACGACGGCTGCACGGTCGAAGGATATCAATCCGACATCACGCGCACGTTCGTGCTGGGCAAAGCTCCAGAACAAGCCGGTGACAAGATGAGAAAAGTATTCGACATCGTCCACCGCGCGCAAGCGGCGGCGCTGGCTGCGGCGCGTCCCGGTCTGGAATGCGGGGCGGTTGATGTCGCAGCACGAAAAGTGATTACCGACGCGGGGTATGGACCGGACTACAAGTATTTTTCTCACCGCTTGGGCCACGGCATCGGCATGGATATGCACGAGTGGCCCTATCTGGTCCGCGGCAACACGACCAACCTGCAGCCCAATATGATCACCAGCGACGAGCCCGGCATTTACATTCGAGGAGAATTTGGCATCCGCCTTGAAGACGATATGCACATCACGGAAAACGGTGCCGAATTGTTCACGCCGCAGAGTCCGTCGCTGGGTGATCCGTTCGGGAAAACATAAGAATTCGCGCAGCCCCGAAAGCCATTACTGCCATGGCCCACCGGCTCGCCTGACTCGTCTATCGGATGTTGAAGTACGGTCAACGATATGTCGACAAAGGAGCTGACTACTACGAACAGAAGTATCGCAACCAACAGCTCCAGTTCTTTCGCAAGAAGGCGGCCCAACTCGGTTTCCAGTTAACGGAGGCCGAAGCCCAGACTGCTTGATCCAGGGATCTGCGGCGGATTAAGTTTCTGGAGAGGATTTGAGGACGTCAGCTGCAGTTATCCGTGGTAGGCGGCACTCTCTATTTAGAAAGTGCAGCTTGACACTGCTCGACTCCCCTTCTAGCCCGCTGCTTCCTCTTTTCTGTGTACTGAGGTCAAGGCGCCCCGCCTGCCCAGATCTGCCCATGCAGCGAAACTCTGTTGATAACATGACGGGGCATCTTGCCATTCCTGACGGCGAGTTGCGGCGGAGAGATGCAGGTACTGGGCCAGGAGTTTATAAGCGGACCCTGCTCCCGCATTGACTTCAGCAATGTCAGTGCGAACGTCCGGGTCCATCGAGGAAGAGAGTGGGGCAAGGCAGCGTCTGGCCTTCTGTATTGTACCAGGATGTCACCGAGTTTGATCATCACGGAGGCGAGCGAACTTCGAGTCCAGACATTGACCGGGTCTGTGGCCGACAAATCTTGAAAGATGTGTCTAGCCTTCTGATGGTAGAACTGCGCTCCGTGCAGAGCATGGAGCCTGTCCTCGCCGTGGCGCTCTGCAACAGCATCATTGAGAAGGTGCTCGGCCTGGAAAAGACAAAGGATATAAGTGAGCTTCCCCCCTCAATGTCAGCCTAGAGCAGCAAGAACCGCCTGAGGCCCTCACAGAATGTTGATTAGATCGCGGTAGTCGCCAAGAATTTATCAAAGATCTGCAACTCTTAAGTTCCGTCACGTGTCAAATATCTGTTTGCCGTAGCGACCAGTAAAGTTGCAATTCGCCTGGAAGAGCCGTATTTTCTAACGTAGCTCGTGTCGGGGAATTGGCCTTCGGTTTGCAAGTGCTGGCTGCTGTTGTTTCATCCTCCGGGCAAAAGCAATATGAATTCAGTTTTGGACTTAAAGGAACTGGATCGCCGCTTCGGAATTCTCGACATCGCGCGGTTGTGCAAAGGCGATGGCGGCCTGGCGCGAGTCGACATTACCAGTCCGCTTGCGCACGGCCAAATGTATGTACACGGGGCGCACGTGACTTCCTGGCGCCCCGCTGGCAGTGAAGAAGTGCTCTTTCTCAGCTCGAAATCGCGATGGGAAGAGGGTCAGGCAATTCGCGGCGGAATTCCGATCTGCTTTCCGTGGTTTCGTGCCAAGGCGGACGATCCCCAGGCTCCGGCACATGGATTCGTACGCACAAGATCGTGGCAACTCGATTCAATCGTCGAGAATAATGCCGGAGTTGCCGTAACGATGTTTATTGAGAGCGATGAGCAAACTCAGCGCTGGTGGCCGGGGGAATTTCGTCTTCTGCACCGAGTCACCTTTGGTTCCGAACTCAAGCTGGAGCTCGTTTGTATTAATACGGGCAAAAACCCGCTTCATTTCGAGGAAGCACTGCACACCTACAATCGAGTCGTGGATGTTGGGACGGTGTGCTTACAGGGGCTGGATGGGACGCGATTTCTCGACAACACCGACTCTAATAAGGAGAAGACGCAGCTCAGTGACGTGACCATCGCTTCGCAAACCGATAATGCGTTCGTAAATACCCAGAACCCCGTCGATTTGCTCGATCCGAAAATGCATCGTCGAATTCGACTGCAGAAGGCGAATTCCAGCACTACCGTAGTCTGGAATCCGTGGCAGGAAGGGGCTAGCCGGCTACGAGACTTGGGTGAGGGCGAATGGAAGCAGTTTCTTTGCGTTGAAGCGAGCAACATCATGCGCGCCGCGGTTACGCTGGCGCCATGGCAGGAACACACCATCTCTGCGGTGCTGAGCGTGGCGAGGCTTTAGCGAGATGAAGCCAACACAGCGCTTTTACTCGAGACTCTTAACCGAATCAGAATCTAAGCAGAGGCCACTTCTCTGATGGAGGGTGGCCGACCCCACAGCGCGCAACGTGAGCCAATTCCGGCATTGTCACTTGCCAACTGCTCGTCACACGTCTCTCCAGCAAACACCTTCGCCTTACTCCCCGGGGTCTCAGGCCTGGCTCTGCAATCACGAATTCATCATGAGTTAATTCTAAGGTCTCATCCAAACGGGGGCGTGTCCGAATAACGCGGAATTGGCGTGAGAGTTGGATGTTTCTCCCAGATCGAAAAGACTCTGCGCTCCCTTTCGGCAACCCACGGAATCGTCTTGCACCCCCGCGAACCGTGGGTAGGCCACCCGTTCTCGACAACGCCGGCCATACACTGGGTCAGGAGCAATCAAAGAAGTTGGATCTCCATGCATCTGGTGTGGCCTCGGCCTCTGCACTCTGGTTCCTGGCAACACTGAAATCCACCCACGATTCGGAGCAGAAGGTGATCCCTTGGTCATTCACGTTACCGATGGCGAGCCGGTCGGCGCTGCTGAAGTCTGGGTACACTTCGCAATCTCTCTGGTCCACGCTTGGGACAACGTACACCAACACCGCTCTATGGTCCCTCCGTTCCGCTCACAAAAGAGATCCGCGAATGGGTGCGATCGACACCGCCTGCCACACACACGGAAAAGATGTTCACATCCGTCAGGTCCCCCGATTGGCAAAGCTTTGGTACGGAACCTATGCCGACCCCGATTGGCATAGTGGGCCCTCAGAGAGGCACAGAGAATTTTTCAGAACTTTCAACGCGCCAGTCCTCTGCCGGGCTAGATCGGTTATCTGCTGCCGCATTCCTTGGAGATGGTTTTGACCGAGCTGACCGTGAACGTTACAGCAGAAGTTGACCGCCCGGCATCTGCGCTGTCGCTCAAAGTCAGTGATTTCGTTCCGGTCACCTTCACTTGCTGGCCAAGGTATTGGCCCAGCTTGATGTTGTCGGCAGCGTGAAGCACGTAACTGTTGCCTGGATCAGACTGCGTCAGTATGTAATCGCCACTCTGCCGACTCACGCATCCCTGTGCTGTCACTTGCCCCTTCGCCTTGGTTGACGGCTGAGACTGAGCTTGACCTGATTGTGCGATCAAACAGCTACCCACAAACAACAGCACGAACACAGTTGTTTTGGTCATTAGTGAGACCTCCCGGAAAAGGATTTCATTATCTGTCTGCTTAGGCGAGTAGTCAACACTACGATTTCACTATGTTGGGGGCTTTTTGCTGGTCATCCCCATGGAATCGCGCACGAACCGACGAGCTGAGATCGCGCTCCGCATGGTTAATCAGGTGGATCGCTAGGCTGCCCAGCTTAAGCCGAGCTAGCAATGAATCAAGAGTCTGCTCGATCGTTGCCCGGGCCGGATGACGCTAGTGCTTTTTCGGAGGCGCGCCCTTAGTGAGCGGTGTGGAGCAGAACAGAGGATAGGGCGCGCGTTCGAAAAAGCCGTCAGAAGGAAGCCGCTGGTGCGGCGGACGCGGTCCTTATGCAAATTGAATGGAGCGAGGAAGAGGTGTTGAAGTTGGAGTCGACAGGGAAGCGGAGGTGGA
>JBAUXO010000008.1:0-65568 GCA_049584315.1 Candidatus Sulfotelmatobacter sp.
ACCCATTCGAAGTGATCGTCAAGTTGCCGCTGGAATTGCCGGCCGACGCCGGGGTGAAGCTCACACTGAAGCTTGCGCCTTGTCCCGCCGCGAGCGTCAACGGCGTGGTGATCCCGCTCAAGGTGAAACCCGTCCCGCTGATTCCCACCTGCGAAATGGTCAGGCTCGAACCGCCGGTGTTGGTCACGGTCTCTGATAAAGCCTCATTTTTCCCCACCTGCAGGCTGCCAAAGGCGAGACTCGTCGAACTCGACCCCAGCGCTCCCTCCGCAACCCCGGTACCGGACAGAGGAATAGTCAACATCGGATTGGACGCATTTGACTGAATCGTCACGCTGCCGCTGGCGGCTGCGATCGATTGCGGTGCAAACGCGACAGTGAAAGTTGTGCTTTGCGAAGTATTCAGCGCGATTGGTGTGGTGACCCCGCTAAGCTTGAATCCGGTCCCAGTCACCGAGACCTGCGAAAGATTGACCGTCGAAGCGCCATTATTAGTCAGGGTGACTGTCTGGGTGGACTGACTCCCCACCGCTACGCTGCCGAAACTCTGGGTGGTGGGGCTTACAGCGAGTTGACCATCTGCCAAACCGGCCCCCGAAAGTGACAATGTGGTCGAAACGTTCGAGGCATTGCAGGTGAGAGAAACAATGGCGCTGAATGCCCCCGCGGCATTGGGCGTAAATACAAGGCTGATCGTCGAGTTCTGGCCAGCCGCGATCGTGACCGGAAGACTAGGTCCAGTCAAGGAGAAATATCGGCTGGAGATCGCGATGCTGCTGATCGTGACCGAAGTTGTCCCAGCATTCGAAATGCTTGTGGTAAGTGTTTTACTCGCGCCTTCCGTGACGCTGCCGAAGTCCAAGCTAGCGCTGCCCATAACCAAGACGCCAGATTGCTGCTGTTGAACCGCGGGTTTGCCGGAACTAAATCCCTGGCAAGACGCCAGTGCTATAAGGCCAATAAAAATCAGCCCGGCCCCCCCCACCCTGGGAAGAATAACCGCCTGCGGCGCTCGAAACCCTTTAGCCATAGGGCAACCCAGCAACGCGATAGCACCAACTCCGTTGGTATCGGGGTCGGTGGTGTACGTACTGAGTCTCGAGTCCTGAGGATCATTCGAGTAGATTTCGGAGGGTCATAGCAGATCACGGCGGAAGGCCAACCCCGAGCTTTGCAAATGCCAGGTCAAATCCGTCCAAGCGGACATCTCGCAGGAGGCAGTACTTAACAGCAGAGATCGCTGAATCCAGAGTCTTAGCACAATGATTCCCGCCGTGTACTGACTTGAGTTCGTGTGTATCCTAGCTCAAGATTGGAAGACCACATGTTCAATGGCATTCATCATGTTGCCATCATCTGTTCTGACGGTCTGAGGTCGAAGCGTTTCTACGTCGAGATTGTTGGTTTCAAAGTTGTGAGGGAGACCTGTCGCGAAGACCGGAAATCCTTCAAGCTGGGCTTGCAGGTTGGAGATCGATATCGGATTGAATTATTCTCCTTTCCAAATCCCCCGAGCCTGGTGTCTTCCCCCGAGGAGTGCGCTTGCGCCATATCGCGTTCGAAGTCGAAGATGTGCGGGACACGGTTCGCGCCTTACGAGATCGAGGAGTTGACGTCGAACCGATTCGGATCGATGAGGCTACCAAACGCTTTACTTTTTCCGAGACCCTAACGACCTGCCGATCGAGATCTACGAGCGGTAGATAACGAAGTTCTTGGCGGGCGGCGACGCGACTTCGGCAGTCATGATGAATGAACAATCACAGGCGGCGCGAGAAAGGAACAGACTTGGAATTATCTGTGTGATCGCGATTCTGGCCGTTCTGGCTGCAACCATGTGGCCGCTCAATCCGTTTCCTCCAAACAGAGTTCGCTGGCTGACAGAGGCGAACGGAATCGCATTCGATGGCGCCGGCCTCGTTCTAAGCAAAGAGCCCTTGCGGAGTGCAGACCCCACGGCCCCGCAATCCTGCACCCTGGAGTTCCAGCTCAGGCCCGCTGCCATCGGGTCCTCGTACACGATCTTGAGCTTTTATAAGCCCGACAACCCAACACAGTTCCTGGTGAAACAGTGGACGGATGGTTTGCTGGTTACGCACGACGTTGTGGACGCCAAAGGCAGGTTGAAACGGAGCAAGTTCGATCTCGATCATGCCTTCCAAGTCGATAGGGTTCTATTGGTGACGATCGTGTCGGGACCGAATGGGACGGTCGTGTACACCGATGGCCATCGGGCCAAGATTTTGCCAAAATTCAAGATACCTAGGAGTGAACTATCCGGGCAGATCGTATTAGGGACATCGCCCATAGATTATCAGCCTTGGGTGGGGAGATTTCTTGGTCTGGCCATTTACTCAAGAGAGCTTACGGCCGCAGAGGTATTCGAGCACTACAAGAGCTGGACCTACGGAGTCGGAGTCGATCCGTCGCAGCTAGACGGAGCCACTACCCTTTATTACTTCATGGAGCGAGCCGGCCGCGAAATCCACAACGCCGTGGCTTCTGGACCGGATCTTGAGATACCCAAACACTTCGCGGTTCCGCACAAGGCTATGTTGGCGTCCCCCCTGAAAGAATTCAAAGCAAGTTGGGGATATCTCAAAGACGTTCTGTTGAACGTGGCGGGATTTGTTCCGCTGGGCTTCCTTCTTTGTGCCTATTTCGCTTCGACGCGAAACCGCGGGAAGGCAATCTTCTGCACGATTCTCGCCGCGGGAACCTTGAGTTTCGTGATTGAGGTTTTGCAGGCCTACATACCGCGACGACTGTCAGGCATAACCGACATCATCACAAATACGCTGGGAGCTGCCATCGGTGCCGGCTTCGCACGACCGAGCGTAGTCCGGAACATTCTACGGAAAGCAAAGTTGATCACTTGAACACCCTCACCACCTAGTGCGAGAAGCTGGTGGTAGTGCTCACTGGTTTTTCTCGCGAAGCAAAAATCGCACTGTTCGCTTAATGGCTAAATGACATAGTGATGAAAAGCAACATCTCCAAGATATTGACATTAACACCGACTGCTGCCTGGAATGCACGCTCTCCGCACTCGGGCGATCGAACTGGTTCGAGACCGGCGCGCCCACGTTGCGCCGGTGGCATCTCGCATCGCATGCTTTACCCAGACCTCACAGGAAGCGAGCAACTCGACGTGTTATGGAGCGAGTCGTGCGGATTGATTTATTGGTTTTGGGCATTCACGTCCCGACCCGCCTGATCCCTAAAAACCGTCGGGGTCAGCAGAAAACCATGGGTGTTTCCGTTTTTTGTTCCTGAGCCTACGATCTGCCCCCAGATGTTGATGCCCGTTGCGGTGTTGAGCAGCCAACCTGAACTGGTTGAAATCAGAGTGTTAAGGTCCACCATTCCACTGCGCTCAGACCAGATGAAAGGATGACCAATGACGGTGATGGGATATTGTCCCGAAAACCCCGAACCTCCAGGTGTGCCCGGCGCCCCAAAACCAAGCGTATTCCCCGAAGAGCCGATAACCTGTCCGAAAAAATTTATATTTGACGCGGTGCTAAATGCATCACCGGGAAGAGTTCCCAAATCGGATATTTCTCCCCCTGCCGTCCACTGGACCGCATGCATCGGACACGGATCATCGGCGTAGGCACTGCAAAATTCGGAGGCCGTGGTGGTAGACCAACCGACAATCTGCCCGACGTCGTTAACCCCATTGGCCGAGCTAAGATATTCGGGATTCGCTTCGCCGCTCAAATCTTCGAGAGTGGTCGCAACGCCTCTCTTCCATGAGGTCGCATGCGCGAATATGGCGGGCAGAATGACGCCGCTATTTTGGCCAACTATTTGGCCAGTATTGCTAATTCCATTGACTATAGTTGGGTTGTAGCTACCCCCGTATACACTCATGTCCGCAGCACTTGTCCAGAGAAGACCATACTGATAAGTCGCGATGACGTCGGTGTATCCAACTACCTGACCAAGATCATTGACCCAGGTGCCATAGAATGGAATCTCGCACCAGTAGGTCTCGTATTGCAGAACTTCGCCGACCGACCCCAAACCCTGCATACCGCTCTTGGGTGTCCAAAGAAAAGGCTGAGTGAGATCAGTGCATTCTTGGTTCGGGGCAAATGGACTCTGGGAAATCACCGTGCCAGGTCCATCAGCATTGCCAGTTACGACCCCGAAATCGTTTATGCTTGCAGCGTAACTGGATGTACCACCAGTCAATATGCCCAAGGATTTCCTGCCTGAAAATTGCGTCCAGATGAACGCCTTTCCGTTGAGATTACCAACGACCTGACCCCAGATGTTAATAGCGGTCGGAGAGAGTGGTCCCAAATCAGTGATGGTATAAACCTGCGCGCTGGCGATGGGCACAAGCAGCAGTACGAAGGCAATCAGGATTCTTTGTTTCATAGGTCCTCCACGCGTGAGTAGGTTAGGGTCCTGCCTCAAACAGATGCGGGGGGAATTGCCTCTGCTGGGAATGTAGCGTGCGAAAGATCTTGCGCACTACGGCGATCATAGTATTATCGTCGAGAAATCGTGTCAACTAATTTCGCGCGACACTAATTTCGCTACACTATTTCGCTACGCGTCGTGCCGCTTCGCGAGTCGCGGTCGAAATCCTTGAGATTACCTCTTGTGAGTGTGACTGCGATGCGTTTCAACCCGATGACTCTTAGTTTGCTGGCCTGACTTTTCCTCGCCGCCCGGTCTTGGCAATCGCAAAGCTCGTACGCAGCTGCGTCTTTACCAGCAGAACCGGCCCCCGAGCGCTCCCAAAGCAGTCAGCCTCTCGGCTTCATTTCGGATCCATCCATTCGAGCAAAGATGAGGAACGTGCGCCGGAAGAGCTTGGGGTGCTCGCTTATCCCTTCGCAGCATCTCAAACCTCAGCGATCTTCACCGCCAGCGTCTCCAGCCCTACATCCATCGTCCCGTTGTCCGGTTCACAAGTGGCCGCAGGCATCGTGTTGCATACTTTCCGTGTTATTCTTCTTCTGGACGCCTGATAGTTACGACGCCCGGTAATCGGAGGCCTGGGATTGGGCCCGCAAATGCATTCGCAATCCAACCGACAGTAGCTCTGTCAACTGGCCCTCCACGCTGTAGACCAATGGAACCCGAACACTACCGATTCGGCGGTGGCTCATCCGTCACGGTGCTCCACCCGCTGGTGGCATTGGTGATGGTGGTTGCAGTCATCCTGATCCTGCGTCTGCCCCGCAGGCATGTCTTGGCCCCTCTACTGCTAGCCATCTTCCTAATTCCAAAGGGGCAAGTGTTGGTCGTGGCAGGTCTCCACTTTAACGTATATCGGATTATCTTGTTGGCCGGATTGGCGCGATGGATAGTTTCGAGACGTTCGTCAGGGATCGCAGGCGGCTTCAATTCGATCGACCGCATATTTACCATGTGGGCGCTCTCTCTCTTTATTGTTTTCTCACTCCAGTATTTGAACACCCAGGCCCTAATCAAGAGTTTGGGTGATTTGCTAGACGCCATGAGCGGCTACTTCTTGCTACGGTTTCTTATCCGGGACCGAGAGGATGTGCGACAGACAATCAAGATATTTGCCCTTATTGCCGTGATCATGGCAGTCTGTATGCTCAACGAACAGCGTACCGGTCAGAATGTCTTCGGTCAGCTCGGCGGCATGGCAAGCTATTCAGAGGTTAGGAACGGATCGATCCGCTCACAGGGCGCCTTCCTTCATTCGATTCCAGCCGGGGCCTATGGTGCAACGCTTGTGCCGTTGCTCATATGGCTGTGGTCAGACGCAAAGTCTCGAAAAATCGTCCTCTTGGGATTGCTTGGGGCATCGGTGATGACCGTCACTTGCCATTCATCTACGACACTGGGCTGTTACGCAGGGGGCATTTTCGCACTTTGTTTGTGGCCGCTTCGCAAGCAAATGCGCTTGATCCGATGGGGACTTGCCCTGACCTTGATAGGTTTACACTTGGTCATGAAAGGCCCTGTTTGGTCGCTCCTTGAGCACATAGACCTTACGGGTTCGTCAGAGAGCTTTCACCGCTACCAGCTCATCGATACGTTCATCCGTCATTTTGGCGAATGGTGGCTTTTGGGCACGCAGAACAACGGCTCCTGGGGATGGGAGATGGCGGATACATCGAATCAATATGTTACATATGGCATTGCGGGCGGATTGACGACCTTCGTTCTGTTCATAGCCATGATCTCTAAGTGCTTTGGAAGGATTGGAAGCGCACGAAAATCTGTAGAGGGCAACCGCAGTGAGGAATGGTTCCTCTGGTGTCTGGGCGCTTCCATGTTCGCCCACTTGGTGGTCTTTTTCGGAATTGATTATTTTGACCAAATGGAGTTTGCGTGGTTTGCGTTGTTGGCCATAATCGCTATGCCAATCACTGCGTCCAAACGCCGGCCATCCACTAAGATCCAGCAGTCCTTCGCCCCGGAGCTAACGAAGGAGATGCCGCACATGAACGGCACCTTTTTGTCCCCCGCTTCCATCGATCGCGAACCATTCTGATGGGCAATTCCCCGCATGTCGTCTGCGGGGCTCGTCCCGGTATCGGCTGTGCATCGTTCGTAAGCATGACAAACAGACCTGTTCGCCGAGACGTTCATTGATACGATTCTCTGGGTTCGAGCCGCTTCAGCTTGTTCCAGAAAGCCTATCTGTAACGGGACCTCGGCTGTTCTGATCTGCCGACTGACGGAAGAATTGCAAATTTTGATCTTGTTCGTGATTGTGATTGTACATTCTCTATCTCTAACGTTTTCGAGGAGAAACCGAAGGCTGCATGGTCCACGGTTGTCACGCTGCGAGTGAGGCGCCTCTATTCAGCATTATTGTCGCCGTTTACAACGACTGGGAAATGCTGACCGGGTGTCTGCAGTCGTTGGCGGAGCAAACCAACGGCCCAAGTTTTGAGGTTATCATTGTGGACGACGGCAGCACCGATACCGCCCCAGAATTGAATCGCAACTCGAACTATGGTTTCCCGCTGCAATTAATCCGACAACCTCACGCTGGGATTCCAGCATCCAGAAATCGCGGCATTCGCGCTTCCAAGGGCAAGGTGTTGCTATTTGTGGACGCTGACAGCAGGCTCCAAACCAACTGCCTCACCGCCCTCAGTTCAACCATCGCACGGTCACCGCAGCACGATTGTTTTCAACTACGGCTTGTGGGAGATTGTTCCACCCTAGTCGGCCGAGCAGAAGAGCTTAGGCTCGTGCACTTTCAAGATCACGTACTCCAGCCGGACGGTCGAATTCGATACTTGAATACGGCTGGCTTCGCCATTCGCCGCACGAGGGCGGACATCGAAACCGGGGTGTTCGACCCTGTTGCGCTTCGCGGGGAGGATACTTTGTTATTGGCGAGCTTGATGCTAGTTGGCGATCTCCCCCTGTTTGTTCCCGACGCCACTGTCGAACACTGCGTCCCTCTGTCGTTGATAGAGTGCCTGCGGAAGGATTTTCGGTCAGCGAATCAGGAAAGAGGAACCTACGACACGATTGCTTCCAAGGGAGTGAGGGTTCGAGTGACTCATCGGGAGCGTTTGAGATTGCTCTCGTCCATGTGGAAGACAGCCCGCCGGGATTCGATCGGAAGATCGGCATGGTTTGTCCTCGTAATAAGGCAGGGTTTTAAGCGGATGCTCTCTTTCGGTCACCAATGTCTTCGGTTTCTGCTTCACTAAGTAGCATTAAGTAACCCGCGAATCGAGAATTCGAGAGCATTGTTTCTAAGGCTAGGTTCTCACATAATTACTGAAAGACTTTTCAGGCCCCTTAATCCAAACGTCGAAGCCCACTCCGGTCGCTGGCCAGCAAGCTTCATCTCCGGAAAGCGCTGCACCAGATTTAAAAGCGCAATCTGTCCCTCCAATCGGGCGAGTTGGGCTCCGATACAAAAATGCGGGCCGGCGCTGAATGCCAGGTGTTCGTTGTTGAGCCGCTTCAGGTTTAGCTCATTGGGATCCTTAAATTTCTTGGGATCGCGATTCGCCGCGCCGAGCATGCATAGGATCGTCCATTTTTTCGGTATACGCTGGCCGCAAACTTCAATCTCTTCCTTGAGCACGCGAGCCGTGAATTGTACGGGACTCTCAAAACGCAAAATCTCCTCGACAGCCGTGCGGATCATCTCGGGTTTCTCCCGCAACTCCGCGGTCTCTTGCGGGTGGCGCAGGAGCGTGTACATTCCGTTGCCGATGAGATTTCGCGTCGTCTCGTGGCCCGCGAAAAGCAGCGCGATACATTGCGCGTAGAGCTCCTCCTCGGTCAGCACTTCTCCTTCTTCCTCGATGTCGATCAGAAGGCTAATCAGATCGCTTCCCTTATTGCGTCTACGTTCTGCCACGGCTTTTCGGAAAAAATCGGTTAACTCCACCAGCGCATCCTGGGTCGCGCGTGCCTCTTCTACCGTGCGATTGGGGTTGCCTCGAAACATCGCGATGGCCCGCGACCAATTGACGAAGGTGTCCCGCATTTCCTGTGGTATTCCGAGCATTTCCAGAATGATGCGCACGGGCAAGGGATTTGCGAACTCGTGCATGAGTTCCACTTCGGAGAGAGGCTTGAGCGGCTTCAGCATTCGATCGACGATGGCTTCGACTTGCGGACGCAAGCCTTCAATCGCGGCCGCAGAAAATCCTTTATTGAGGAGTTTGCGCAACCGGGTGTGCTCCGGCGGGTCCATGAAAATTAGCCACAAACTGAGCATGCGCGCGAGTTCGCTGAACTCGGACTGGCGGCTGAGCGGCAGAGGCAGCAACATCTGCTTCGCGCGCTTTGCGGAAAGCCGCGGGTCTTTCGCGATCAAGGAACATTCAGCGTGGCTGAAGATCGACCACACCGCCCATTTGTTGCCAACGTCCACGTAATGCAGCGGACCTTCCTCGTGCATGCGCGCGTATGTGGGGTACGGATCCTGGAGAATCTCGTCGCTGAAAACCACTTTTTTGTCCGGAGCGATAACGTTGGACAACCTTCACCTGCTCTCAAAATCAGAATTTAAGTTTGTTAGGCCGGCAACTTGTCGAGGTTGAGTTTAACACAGAATTTTCCTAGGTAGACTTTTGCCAATGTCCATCAAATGCCGTTGATTCAGCGAGATACGAGCCTTAAAGGAGATCGGATTGGGCTGCAAAAAGCACTGAACGGCTCAATGTCAGCGGTTCATCGCGAGCAAGAATTGTGCGCATCAGGAGTCGGCCTCGACACGCTGCCAAATCAGTTCGATGGTTTGAATTTTGCCGTTCACTAGCGTGGGGGGTGTAACCAATGCGATTCGATCTCCATCGAATTTGAGGTTGCGCACCAGGTTCTTCCCTACATAGTTCTGAATCGATGAGATTTCGATGTGATGGGTTACCTTGTCACCGCTAAGCGTGTACCGCCCTGTATAGGCAAGAAATGTATTGAACGCCTCAGCTTGCTCTTCCGCTGTCGCCCCAATAGAGAGTGACTTTCGCCCACCATAACCGATCAGGGAGGTCACTCTGCCTTCTGCCGTATAAGTGAGAAAACCCGTCGGGTCAATACCGTAGGGGCTTTCGTTTTTCTCTCCCTTCGAGGTTGTGCTGGAGGCCGATACCAGTTTCCAGGTGCCAACAAGTTTGCCGGTTGTCTGCCCCAAATCACCACCCGAAAAAGCACTACTACCCATTCTGACTCCCCTTTCGCTTTATCTCCGTGAGGGACGCGAAAAACACCGCTTGATACTCACGGCCGGCCTTCTTCAGTGAATGAATTCGAGCATACCAGTTTGACGGAAGCTTCACGCCAAGCCTACACTCTCGGTTCAATCTTGAGAGGTGAATTCGTGAAACCATGACAATGGAATTGGAAGGCAAAGTTGGGCTCGTGACCGGCGGCACATCGGGTATTGGTCGGGATACCGCTGTACTGTTCGCGAAGTCGGGAGCCAGGGTGGTGGTTGCGGGCAGGCGTGAACTGCACGGCAACGAAACCATCGAACTGGTCCGTGCCGCTGGCGGCGATGGGCTGTTTGTGAAAACCGACGTGTCGAAAGCCGTCGAAGTTGAGGCGCTTATTCAGAGTGCAGTGGAGAAATTCGGCCGCTTGGATGTGGCATTCAACAATGCCGGCATCGAAGGGGTTTGGAAGCCCATCGTCAGACAGTCAGAGGAAGACTGGGATCAGACGATCGCCATTAATCTAAAGGGCGTCTGGCTATGCTTGAAGTACGAAATGCAGCAGATGCTCAAGCAGGGTGGTGGCGGAGCGATCGTAAACATGGCGTCAGTGAATGGTTTGATCGGTGCTGCGGGCGCGGCAGCGTACAGTGCGAGCAAACATGGAGTCATTGGCTTGACGAAGACCGCTGCGCTCGAAAATGCTAAGAGTGGGATTCGGATCAACGCGGTTTGCCCCGGATTTACCGAAACCCCAATGGCTGATCGGATCTTTCGCGCACCGCAAGTCCACAAATACGTTCTCAGTTGCCATCCCATTGGTCGTTTGGCAAGGTCGCCAGAAATCGCTGAAGCCGTGGTATGGATGTGCTCGGACCGTGCATCTTTCATGACCGGTCAGTCCCTGGTCATCGACGGCGGCTTCTTAGCGGGTCGCTAGCTACTGGTTGTGGATATAGCGCCGGAGGGGTTCTACCTTGCGGAGAGGGACGAGTTCGACAGAATGACTAAACAGATGAACGGTGCAGAGAGTTTAATTCGTACATTGATCGCGGGAGGCGTTGACACCTGTTTCACGAATCCGGGCACGTCCGAAATGCATATCGTCGCCGCGCTCGATCGTATTCCTGAAATGCACTGTGTGCTCGGTCTTTTCGAAGGCGTGGTTACGGGCGCGGCCGATGGTTACGCCCGCATGGCCGGCAAACCCGCTTGCACTCTGCTTCATCTGGGACCGGGTCTCGGAAACGGTCTCGCAAATCTTCACAATGCACGGCGTGCGGAAGTCCCGCTCATCAACCTGGTGGGCCAGCATGCCACCTATCATTTGCCGCATGACACACCGCTTGCTTCCGACATCGAGGCGATTGCAAAGCCCTGCTCCAAATGGATACGCACGTCTGCATCGGTCACCCAGCTAACCACTGATGCGGGAGAAGCGGTCGCCGCGGCTCGCACTGCACCCGGTCAGATTGCGACTCTCATCGTCCCTGCGGATGTCGCCTGGAGCGAAGGCGGAACCGTTGCTGCGCCTCCTGCTCTGCCTGGACCTCCGTTACCTCCGACCTCTACCATCGACCGTGCCGCGGCCCTGCTTCGGTCAGGCTTGCCCACCGCCTTGTTGATCTCCGGGAATGGACTCTACGGCAAAGGGCTGGCGGCCGCTGGCCGAGTCGCGTCCGCTGCAAATGCAAGACTCTTTGCTCCGTATCCCCTCACACGCCTCGAAAGGGGCGCAGGCATCGCGGTGGTAGAGCGAATTCAGTACGTTCGCGAGATGGGGGTAGAGCAGTTGAAGGAGTTTCGTCAGCTCATCCTGGTGGGTGCGCGGCCTCCAATCGGATATTTCGCTCAGCCCGGGAAGGAGAGTGAGTTCACGTCTCCGGAATGCGAGATCTGTACGCTGGCGAGTCCCGGCGAGGATTACGTTGGAGCCCTGGAAGAGCTCGAGGCCGCTCTGGCGCCAAATCGAGCCCAGCCCGCGCTGGAGCAGCCGGCGCGGCCTGCATTGCCCAACGGCAACATCACTCTGCCGGGACTCGCGGCAGTAGTGGGCGCGCTCCTGCCGGAGAATGCCATCGTAGTAGACGAATCGATGACCTCAGGGCGAGGCATGATGGCCGCCACGAGAGGCGCGCCTCCCCACGACTGGCTCGGGAACACCGGAGGTTCGATTGGGATTGCCTTGCCGCTTGCAGTTGGTGCGGCGGTGGCTTGCCCGGATCGTCGGGTATTGTGCCTTACGGCTGATGGCAGCGCAATGTACACACTACAAGCGCTGTGGACCATGGCTCGCGAAGGCCTCAAAGTTACGACGGTAGTTTTCGCCAATCGCGACTATGCCGTCCTGAAGCGCGAGTTTTCTTATCTGGGTGTGGGGAACCCGGGACCGCGAGCCTTAAGCATGTTCGAGATTGGGCGCCCCGATCTCGACTGGGTTCGCCTGGCCAAGGGCATGGGCGTGCCGGGTGTGCGTGCGACTTTGTTGGAGGGTTTTGCGAAGGCGTTGCGGGAGGGATTTGAAAGCGGTGGTCCGAGCCTGATCGAGGTACCGCTATAGCCTTACGCCCCTCTATTCAGCGGGACTGAAGGCTGTTTTCGAGCATTTTTGCCAGTTCGGCCTTGACAACTTTCCCGGTCGGGGTGAGCGGCATGCTAGGAACGAGAAAAATCTGCGACGGACGTTTGTATTGCGCGAGATGCCGCGCGGCATATTCCGCAACCTCTGACACCGTCAATCGCGAATCGGGCAAGGCCTGAATGAAGGCGACAACCTCCTCATCTCCCTCGACGGGGCGGCCAATCACTCCGGCCTGAACAATCGCCGGATGGGCGTTCAACACCGCTTCAACTTCTGCCGGATAGACGTTGAAGCCCCGGCGGACGATTAAATCCTTGGTGCGGCCGACGATAAACAAATTTCCATCGTCCAAGCGTGCCAGGTCGCGAGTGTTGAACCATCCTTCCTCGTCAATGGCAGCGGCGGTTTCCTCTGGGGAGCGATAATAGCCTTTCATCACATTCGGTCCGCGCACCCATAGTTCACCGGCTTCGCCTTCGGGTACCGGTTTCCGATTCGCTCCCACCAACTTGATTTCAACCCCAGGAAACGGTGGTCCGATCGAAGTATCCGCGCGAGGGGCTTCTACTCGGGTTTGGGCGATGGTGGGAGAGCATTCCGTCACACCATAGCCGTTGTGAAGCGGCATGCCGAAAAGGCTCTCCGTCCCGGACTTGGTGGAAGCGTGGAGTTGAGCTCCGGAAGAAGCAATGATTCGAAGCGCCGGGAACTTCAGCGACTGAACGTGTCTGAACTTTGCATACTGCAGGAATTGGTTGAACGTGGCGGGCGCACCTAGAATTACCGTCAACCGCTCCCTTTCGAGAGTGAGACGGGCATTCATGGGATCAAAATGAGGCGATAAATAAAGCGCCGCCCCGCTAAACAACGAACCCAGCAGGACCACTGACAGTCCCACCGCATGAGACATCGGAAGAATACCGTAAAAACGGTCATCCGCTGTAAGCGTTCGGATCTTGGCTGATCCGGCTGCCAGAAATAAAAGATTCCGATGGCTTAGCATGACGCCCTTCGGAAGACCGGTGGTGCCCGACGTGTAGATCAATGCACCTACGCGATTCGGAACGCTCGCCTCTAAGGGCTCGGGCTCAACCCTCTCGTTGAGCAGACCGATGCCAATCGATCCCAAGCCATCGACCTCTTCGATCGCCGCGCCATGGCGGCCGGCGTGCTCCACAGCATGCGGAGAAACGCTGGTAGTGTAGAAGACGCGACGGGCACCGCAGTGATCCCGGATTTGATCGATCTCGGGTGCTGAAAGATTTGCATTCACCAGCACTGGCCATGCGTCCAGCCCGGCGGCGGCCAACAGAATTGCCACGAATTCCCGGCAGTTCTCTGCCACAATCATGACGCGATCGCCGGGACGCACACCCCAGTTTCGCAGCCCCCCTTGCGTCGCTGAGATGGCGGAAGCCAGTTGCCGGTAGGTCCAAGTTCCAGAGACCTCGATCAGAGCCGGGCTGTCAGGGGAACTCTCGGCCCACGGCGCCGCCACTTCGCTGATGCGAGCGGGAAGCGTCCGCAAAATCTCAGCGGCCTGGCTCTCAATGGTCGATGCGGATGCAATCATTTGGTGAGAACTGCGACTTCCTGGCTATAATACCGCAGTTCGTTTTCGCGGGGCTTCGGCATACGAACCGGTGATGGCTGCGAACGGCCCCGCCTCCGCCTTTTTCGCCAACACATAGTTCAACCAGTTTCGGTAGATGCAGGTCGCCGAAGATTGCCATGTGCTCTCTAACGTCTTCACAAGACTTTCAGGAAAGAGCGCCAACTGCTCTTCGCTCGGATGGGTGAGAGTAGTCTGCTGGAATTCGGCGAGCAACTTGGCTCCGGTTGCATCAAAATATCCATGCGGCAAGGTTGGATACGACTCTCGTTCCTGTCGCAGGAATCTCCTTATGTCTCTGCGGTATTCCTTGAACAGAGTCTGCGCGCCATATTCAGGATGTCCTTGAAAATGTACGAAGAGGCTTTTCCGCTTTAGCTTCACAAACACATCGACGCCAGCCTGCTTTGATTTGGTGAGAACGGTATAGCCGCAGGAAGCGAGTGCGTTCTCTTGCACTTCGTTCCATCGAGAATGCGGAAAGCGCATCAGGGGGGGGGCGTGCCGCGTCAGGTCGTGGTCGCAGACCTTCGCCGACTCAAAGACTCCGAACTGTTTATCACTCAGACGATGGCGCTGAATCCCGTCGCTGTGGAGCACGCCAGCGTGCGCCGCCAGGCACGATAGAACTGTCGAATGCGTATTACGCTCGGCCCAGTCCAGGAGATTGGCTAGGACCGACCAGTATGGTTCCTGCCGCAAATCGGGCTGACGCGGCTCGGTGCCGGTGACGATGATCCCGTCGAACCTCTTGTTCCACAGATCGTCTAAGCCGAAGTAGAAATCATTCAAATGGCGCTGCCCGCGCTCGGTTCGAGGAACCCCCGTCAGCGAGTAAAGCTTGAGGAATACCAGTGCATCGCCCGATGCGATATCCAGCAGATCAAAAAACTGCAGTTCGGTGTCTTCCAGCGCGGCGTCGGGCATGTTATTGACGAGCGCGAGATTCACGCACTCCGCCCGTTTTACGTAATGGTCAATCGAAACCACCGTGCCGGAATTGGTTTTCTCCGCCCACCGACTCGGAACTCGCCCCTCGATGATTAATGGCATATCATCCCCCCACGCCGAAACGCGTTCTCATTCCACGCCTTCAGTTCTTTGCCTTGTCCAGCGCTTGACCAAGATCTTCGAGAATGTCGTCGATGTGTTCGATGCCCACACTCAGTCGAATCATCTCCGGCGTAACTCCCACTTTTGCCTGTTCCTCCGGCGTCAGCTGCCGGTGCGTTGTCGATGCGGGATGGCACGATAACGATTTCGCATCGCCCATGTTCACCATTCGCTTGAACAGGCGGAAAGCATTGAAGCACTTCCTTCCGCCTTCATAGCCGCCCTTCACGCCAAAAGTCAGTAGTGAGCAGAAGTTGGAACCCAGGTATCGATGGGCCACGGGATAGAGCGGATTGTCCGGGAAGCCAACGTAGTTCACCCAATCGACCATGGGGTGATCCCGAAGAAATTCGGCTACCTTGCGCGTGTTCTCAACGTGCCGCTCGACTCGCAGGGCCAACGTCTGAATTCCCTGCAAGAACAAGAAGCCGTTAAACGGCGAGAGCGTAGCGCCAGTGTTTCTCTGACAGACCGTGCGGCATCGCGCAACAAACGCGGCGTCTCCAAAATGATCGACATAGACGACGCCGTGATAGGCGATCTCCGGCACATTCAACATGTAGAACTTCTTGGCATGCTGCCGCCACGGAAACTTGCCGCTGTCGACAATCATTCCGCCAATACTGGTGCCACCGCCTCCTATGAACTTCGTCATAGAATGAACCACCACATCGGCACCGTATTCAATGGGGCGCAACAGGATGGGCGTGGCCACGGTGTTATCCACCACCAGAGGCACACCGTGTTTGTGCGCCACTCGGGCCAGGCCTTCGATATCTGCGACGTTCCCCGCGGGATTGCCAACGCTCTCGCAATACACCGCGCGAGTATCTTCGTCGATCAACTTTTCCACATCCTCGGGAAGATCGCTTGCCGCGAACCGCGAACTGATTCCGCGCTTTGGAAAAATGTGCGCCAGGAGCGTGTAGGTGGCGCCATAGAGCTGCGGGGTGGAAACGATGTTGTTCCCCGTCTCCGCAATGTTGATGAGGGCATACTCGATCGCCGCCATTCCCGAGCTGACGCTGAGTCCTTCGACTCCGCCTTCGAGCGCTGCGACGCGCTTTTCCAGCACCGTATTCGTAGGATTTCCGATTCGAGTGTAGATGTTTCCCTGGACTTCCAGATTGAAAAGGGCCGCCCCGTGCTCCGCGCTATCAAACTCGAATGCAACCGTCTGGTAGATGGGCACGGCAACGGCCTTCGTCGTAGGATCGCCGTCGTAGCCTGCGTGAATTGCGATGGTCTCTCTCTTCATGCGTGCCGGAAATTACAGCGATCAAAAGCAGGCCCGAAAAGCGCGGAGGCTAACTTCCGATCGCTCCTAATCATTCATTTCGCGCTGCTTACGGCGCTTGCAACCGAAACCGGCTCGGCTTTTCGGGAGAGCGATTTGGCCAGAGCTCGGGTGACCGTGCGAGCCGCAAAGTCAGCTCCGAAGGCGAACCGCATGACCGGGCCGAAGCTGTTTGCCGCGGCAATTCCGACGAAATAAAGTCCCGGCACAGACGACTCACATGTGGAGGCAAGCACCGGAGTTCCAGCCAGAGTCGTCAGTCTCGAGCGAATTTCGGAACTCAGGAAGGTCAAGCGTTCAAGATCAACCCGATAGCCGGTAGCCGCGATGATGTGGTCCGCCCGAATCTCGCGCTCGCTGCCGTCCTGCGCTCGAACCTTAAGGTGAACTTTGTCGTCGCGCACTTCGGCTTTCTGTACCGTGTGGCCCAGCAGCTGAGGTACGTGATTCATGACCCGATCCTTCACAAACCACCCGCCTGACGGACCCAGGGTCCTTTTGACGATTTCCAACCGCAGGGTCTCGGGTAAGCGATGGAAGGCCGCTGGTGCGTTGGCGTAGAAGCTCGCCCGCCAACCCGGACCGAGTCCGGTTTGTGGACGCTGTATACGCTCCCACAAGGAACGCTGTTTTCCGGTAAGCTTGCCGTGAAACTTCAAAGCGGTTTGACGGGCCACCAGCCGGACCTGGGCGCCAGCTTCTTGCAGCAGCGCCGCCCAATCCAGCGCCGAAGAACCTCCGCCGATCACGATCACCTCGCGGCCGCGGAATTGTTCGACGTCGGTGTGGCGGGAGCTGTGCGATAGAAATTCCGCCGGAACAGACGCCAGATTTTCCGGAACATAATCGAAGTGGGTAATACCTACCGCCAGCACCACATTGCGGGCCGTAAGCCTCTCACCATTGTCGAGTTGCAGCAGGTACCCTTCCGATGAGCGCTGGATACTGACCACCTGCTTGTTCTCGAGCTCCGGAACCATTCGTTCCCGGAAAGCGAGCCCGTATCTTGTAAAGGTATCAAGCCGGACTGGAATTCCGGTGTCGGAGTACTCGATTCCCTCCTGGGCACAGAACTTTTCCAGAGTGAATTGATCGTTAGGGTCGGAAATGTTTGACGCAAAACCATCCGACTTGAGCAGCATGCCCTTCGGCATGTGCGCTTGCCAGCTGTCCATGGGTCGACCGAAGATGCGGAAGGGAATTCCGCGACTCCGGAGATGTGCAGCGATGGAGAGTCCATAGGGGCCGGCGCCAATAATCACAGTGTTTAGCATAGCTGATAAGAACCCCGCCTTCAGTGAGGTGTTAACGCAACAAACGTAAAATGAGGGGGAAACACGGGGGGAACGACTGAGTGATGATACCACATTTTTTCGGAATTGGAACTGAAAAAAGCGCTTCGCCAGAACTCAGAACCAGCCGTTCGGGCTGGTCGCAGATGCCAGCAAGTCCTTTAGCGTTAACCACATGCAAGCTGACCGCCGGATCTACCCTTTGTCGCGAAGCTTCTTTTCGACGAAGGCAACGACATTTTTTACAGAGCCTAGGTTGTCCGTCGTCACCTCGGCGTCATCGACTGCAATCGTGAAGCGTTCCTGAACGAACACGACGAGTTCGATCACTCCTGTGGAGTCGATAATATTGCCCAGCAGCGGTACGTCATCGGTCAACTTTTCGCTGCGGCCAAAAAGAAAGTTCTCGATCAGAAAGGTACGAATTCCCTGCTCGATATCTGTTGTTTGCATTTCGATGTATCCCCCTTGTTTTCATTGATTATTGTGAATCGACTTGAATCCACGGTTTGCGAAGTTACAGAAACTCAGGGGAGTTTACCTAGTGTCGAGACTGAACTCCTTCTGCCAATGTAGCACCAGCGTCTGCTGCACCCCGACCTGTTGCCGGGTGCGGGCAGTACCAGGGCTGCCTTCATAAAATTCGGGTGAACCCCGACGACGCGAAGAATATGCATAAAGCCCAACTTTCAGGTTGCTATCGCGCCTTCCTCAACATCCGGGAGCAGCTCCAAAGGACGAATGCCGTCATTGTCGGAGTTCAAGGGCATTCAACCCAAACATTCACGCGGCCCGCCTCACAGGACGGCCGCCGATTCCGATGTCGGTGCGCTGAAGAGGCTGTTTTGCTGGCTTGATGCGCGCAGAAGAACCGACGCACACACCGCGTAGGTGACTATACAGCTCCCGACGCAAAGGGCGATGTCGGCGATGGGTCCAGTCGTTAGGCCAAGCCGGCGAGCGGCGAGGACGAGCGCCAACATTCCCACAGATCCCAGCGCGGGCAGCGCAAATGCTTTCCCATAGCGAAGCAACTCCAACCCGGTGAGTCCGCGCATTCGCATGACTTGAAGGACGTAACTAATAACAATCGCTAAAAGGGCCGCGACCTGGCCTCCGACTACCCCAAATAATTTGCAAGCAGGGTAGATCGCGATCAGCATGGCTACTGCGGACGCGGCGACCGCGCGACGATGTAGTGCCGGATGCCCAATGCCGGTAAAGACGCAGGTGATGGCGGCGTTCAGCACATTCAGGAACACTACCAGGGCGGCGACGGCCAAAGGTACCGTTGCCGCGACATATCGAGCCCCGTAGATGACGGTAAGAAGTGAATGCCCGCACAGACAGATCGCAACCGTGCCGGGAAGACCAAACAGGATTAGCCAGGAAGTCACCGCCAGCAGGATACGGTTGATGCGCTCCTTCTCGTCCTGGACGTGGGCGAAGGTAGGGAAGAGGATTTGTCCCATCATCTTGGTGAGGAAACTTGAGGGAGTCTGGACCAATAACACCCCCATGGTATAAAGCCCCAATGCTGTCGTCGAATAAAGCTTACCCAATACGAAGATGTCAGTGCGAGTGAAGATAAGATTTAGAAAGGATAGTCCGACTACGGCCCGGGAGAACTTATAAAGATCACGCGCAACATGGCGGTCCCATCCGAGTGACGGTAACCCGGGACAAAGAATATAGGACAGCAGACAACGGAAAACATTTTCGCTGCAAGCGCCAATGGCCAGGGCCCACACGTCGCGGAGATAAAAGCTGAGAATTACCGTCGTGATGACCCCGCAGATGGCGCCACCGTTGCTGATGGCCATCCACCGCCCAAACTTCATGTCTTTCTCGGGAAGAACGGACCGCGGACTCATGGCGCCCTCGAACAGAGTGCTCATTAGCGCCACGCGAAGCAAGGCGCATAATTCTGAGTTCCCATAGAAACGGCCGACGAAAGGCGCCGTGGCAAAAATAATGGCGTACATGCAGACGGCCCGGCCCATCCCCATCCACCACCCGGCGTTGAGGTACGCTTTTTCCCGACCCCGCGGGTTTTGAATTACCGCCGCCCTCTGGCCTACGTCGGTCAGGGTACCCACGATTGATGAGCAGGACATGACAATCGCCATCGCGCCGAAGGCGTTTGGCGCGAGCAAACGTGTCAAAATCATGTTACGGCCGAACCGGACCGCCTGCTCCGCAACGCTTCCGCCGCCTAGCCAAGTTCCGCCGCGCATGGCCCTGGCTTTGAGGCCGTCTCCACGCAGCAGGCCGTCAATCGCTACCTTCGCTCGGTCGTAACTACGCATAAGAGTTATTTTGGGCATCGGATTTCGGAAATACCTTGATAAGGACGCTGCTAACCAGCTTACCTTTCAACCTCGTATTTAAGTCGGTCATCGACAATCTGGGCGAACGCTAGTTTCGCCTGTTCAGCCCCTTGGCCAACAATTCGCCAGCGGCCATCCTCCTCGACGATGCGCATGGCATGCCGCGCTCGCCACCAGCGATCGATTTCACTGGGAAGCGCGAACCAGACCTGCTTGTTCCGTCCCAAATCTCTCAAGAAAGCCAACAAGTCCCGGTAAACGCCCCTGGCCCTCTCCTCGATCACATAGTCAGGGTGAACAATAAAACTCGCCAGGCCGTTTCTTGCGACAATTAGCCCTATCTGCTCTTTCCACAGGTCCAGTGAGTAATTGCTGAGCAGATGAAACAGCATGTAATCCTGGGTGGTTGTAACAGGAATCTCCAGAGTGTCCCCAAAGAAGTACGGCATCACAGTGCAACATCCGCCCTTCTGCGGATCAAGATGCGCGACGTTCGGGACCGACATATCGAAAGAGAATTGAAGCGCATCGTACCAATCAAGGTTTCGGTAAAGCACCGCTGCCCGAAAGCCGGAGATGCCATGGATTTCGGCGTAGCGATTAATCTTTTGAGCCCGACGGCGAAACTCCTCTGAGCTTCGGAACAAATGGCCATCATGGTTAAGGTCCTGGACGTTGACCTCGAAGCCTCGATCACGAATGCTTCGAATGAAAGCATCGGAGGTCTCGTATCGCCCCTCCGGCACGACTTGAAAAGATGCCTTGATGCCAAAAGATTCATCGACCGTCATCAACTCGCCGCAAAAGTCTCTTCCCTTTTCAGTCTCGACATCATGCGTCATTGCAACACAACTGGGAGCGCCATACGGCCAGAACCAGATAAAAGGAACCTTATCGACACCCTTGGCCTTCATGGAAAGCAGCAAAGATCGTTCACATAACTCTTCCACCGACGTATCTACCGGCCAATGCGGGAAGGGGCGATCACGCCATCCGATCAGCCGAACTCGCTGAATGTGGCGGCGAACCTTCACGGGCATGAGCGGCCGAAAAAGATAATAGATTGCCTTTAACGACCGTTCCCATCGATTCAAAGCGCTTTGCCCACTCGGCTTGGCATAACGTTCAAGCCGCAAGTTGTCAATCACGTCAGTTGGATCGAAGGGGAGACTGGGTATCGAGCCATCAACCGTCACGTCAGGTAGGACGTCATAAAGAGTAGCGTCCGGCCGACTCGTGCGGAATCCCGCAGCGGATCCTCCGTAGCAGGTCGTGTCTCGACCGAATCGAAAATAGCCCGCTTCGCGGGATAATTGGCCGGTTCGCTCGAATTCCACAAACTGTTCGGGACACAAGTAGAAATCGAGCAGGGCTCGGTTCATCCGGTTTGTTCTGAAGCGACCCTCCTCGTTGCTGCGGCGGTGGCTTTCATGGTTCAGACGCACCGGCCTGTTCGACCGAGGAATAGCCGCATCTGCAATTCCAGCCCTCTTTGATTCATGGACCTGAATACTGCTCATGTTGTTGATTTTAGGAACCCGGCACTAACCGATATGGCGATACAGGAATCGTCCTGATGCGACCAAAACGGGGTCCGGAACCCACGAAATCATCCCTTTGACCATTTGGAGCTGCCACCACGGACGCGCGCCATTAGAACCCTTCCCGCTTGAGTATCGCCAATAAGGCAAACTTGTCTGGGTAGCACCGAGACGATCCTTGAACTGGACCAAGCCGGCATGATCTAACTCCGAGCGACCGAGATCAAGTTCGCGCTTTCCCTGATTCTTGCTTTCCTGAATGGTTTTCCAAAAAAGAAACGGAGTGCCGCCCAGATTGTGAAACCTCTCATCCGAGCAGCCATACTTGAAAGTGACGGTGCTCTTGTGCGACAAGGTGAGCATCGCCGCCGCTGGGTACTGATCCCTGGACACCATCCGGATGGTCAGATGTTTCCCCATCAACTCAAGCAGGTTCTGGAACCACTGCAACGGTTGTGGCGGCAGGAAATGACGCCGGCGGGTGCGCGTCAGCAGATGGTAGAACTTGCGCAGAAGTTGTTCGGAACGCCCGCTCTCATAGATGAGCTCTTCTCTTTCCGCGCGCCGGATCTTGCGCTGAATGCAGTCTTTGTGCAGGTTGTGAAAAAGTACGTCGACCGGCGTATCCAGCGAGAGCGTATGCAAACAGAAGGTCTCTTCCATGGCAAGCGTATCGGATGCCCAGGGCACGGAGTCCCTCGTGGTCTTGGGCCGCAACTCCGCGTGCGCGTAACCATCTCTGGCAACCGTCTGGCGTACGTGTGCCAGCAATTCTTCCTGCTCCGCTGCGGAATCCGTGAGTGGCTCGCAATGATCCGAAAACGGTAGCGACACCAGACGTCGCCCCGTGATCCAACTCTTCACCTTACAAAAAACTAGACCATTTTCCAGCGAGTCGCCGGGTCGACTAGTAGTGAAGGCAACCGGCTCGTATCCGTAGGTGCGCTCGAGCGCCGCCAGCCAATTGGTCGTATGAAAAACGTCGGCACGCGGGTGCCGGCTTACCAGCTCTTCCCATCTAGCATCGGCCAGCGGATAGATTGTGAAAACAGGTAACGTAAGATCCTTCAAATGGTCTGCGGTTAGGAAGAGGCCCTAGCATCCCCAATCCTTTTGGATCGGAGGGACAACTCAAACCCCCTCATCAGGCATAATTAGCGAAACCATGGGCTTGTCATTCGAACCTTGGCTATCATTCTCTGCCTCTCGCAAGTAATCCAAAATTCCCTTGAACGAATCAAATCTAGCTGGATCATCAACTTCAATGCTGATTCCGAATGCCTCCTCAATCACGGCCAAGAGAGTAACGACAGCTGCTGAGTCCCAACCCCGCACTGAAGTGGAACAGGCATTCCTGATCTCATAGTCAGTCAGTTCGGGGAAAACCGCCAAGAAGCATTCCACGAGACGCATTTCCTTGTCATCCATTCATTGCCTCCTGAGGCTCTCGCAAAGTCCCTAGGCGTGCTCCCAGTGCCTCCCGAGAAATTTTGCACTTGGTTTCAGGAACTTCGCCCAATATTTCGCTTAGAAATTCGCAGAACGGACCATTCCTGCCAGTGCTTAGATAATCGAGCTCGATTTCGTCAGCGTCGAACCTGGTGAACAACTCTTCGAGGCACTTGTACTCGATATGTCGAGAAAACGCTCTGCAGCTCATGACCCAGGTATCGATAATCACTTTCTTGCCGTTTCGGCAGCCCGCGAGCACCGCGATTTTTCCTAGTGGGCCATACTTGTCTCGATAGGAGGTCACCAATAGGAAGCTTGCCGGATTCAGGATAGAGTTGTGCCAGCGAGCCTCTGCGTATCTCCTTCCGTTGAGATTAAACTGATTGGTCTTATTCACCAGCTCTAGCGCCCGCGGGTCCAAAGGCGTTTTGCTGAAATTGAAGGTTGTCTCGGCTTCTATGTGATCAAGGAAACCTGTTGACGTCGACCTGGGCGCGCTTCCGATTGAGCTCTCTGCATTTGAGCGTCGTATGCTTTCCATCCGAATGGAATCTTCGTCTAAAATGACGCTCTTTCCGAATAGATCGCGCAAGCGCACTGCGAGTTGGTAAACGGCTGCACTATCTTTGGTTGGAAACTGTAGGCACTCCACCTCAGGGTGCGATGCCTTCACTTCCGCTATCTCTAAAGGGCTATCGTCAATAAAAACCACGGAATCGGCTCCCACATTCCACGTCTTCAGAATTCTAGCCACCGAGTCCGACTTCCGTCCCCAACTCACCTCAAGGGGGAAAATAGCGGTCGGAGACAAAGCCAAGTCTTTTCGATGGAAAGCCTCTTCGACCAGGGAGCGTTCGTTCTTGCTGGCGACTGCCAACAGCACGCCTTCCGCTGCCAGAGCGCCGAGGAAACGCTGATAGAAAGCATGCATTTGGCTGTGATGGTCTAGATCCCACGATATTCTCTTACTCCCGACCTCGCCCAGAATACCCCTCCACAAGGTGTCATCCAAATCGGTGATCAGACCCTTCTTTGCAGCCGGTTTTCGTGTGAGATAAGCAAGAAGACGAGCGAGCGCGGATGCATGTGAAAGCTTGTAGGGGAATCCGGTCGATAGCTCTGATTCCACGTCAAGCCGTTCCCGCAAAGGCGAGATCAGATCGATCCGCTGAGGACTGAGAACTCGTATCTGCTCATCTTTCGAAACCTTGGCGCCGAAGGACTGTACAATCGCTTTAAGATTGAGCTCAAAGGAATTTGCCTGCCAACCCGGAACAAAAGAAAATGGCGGCAACGGCAGCGTGGGAAGGCAGACTACTATGGGCAGCCGCGCGCAGGAGTCTTCAATCATCTTTTGGATTTGTAATGAACGGGCTTCCGCAGTCAACAGTATGTCTGCGAGTTCGGCGTGAGTCCATCTTGCCGAGCTGCGAATCCCGAGTCGCGGGTCAAGGTCTGACCATTCAATCAGTACAATGCCTACGTCTGCCGCTGTCCTTCGAAGCCGGCCAAGGTTTCCCAGAAGGTCTCCATATAATCCATCTCGGATCTCAACTCTTTGATCGGTGTAGACCAGACTAAGTTCAGCAGTAAGGAAAGCCTTGAGATGAAGAGGATTTAATCCCGTCGTCAGAAAGCATGTAAGCGTCTCACCTGTCCGGCCTTTCATTCCCGCGGAAATGCTCAAAGCCTCGATCAGTTTCATGTCTTTATAGCTATGCGCCAAAACTCGGATGGCACAACTGAGCCAATTCGCGGGACGTTATACTGAGATGCGTGGGATTCTTGGCACCGGCTCCCATTGCTACGGAATCGTGCGCTTAACGTCAGCTGCGACCCCGCCCGGCGTCATCCTACGAGAAACTCATCGCGGGATTGGGCGATTCAACCCGACAGGGGTCTCGCAAGTTGTGGCTGAGGAGGATAGGACTCATTACCCGCGGGCCGACCTGATCCTCCGCCTATCCAGGCTCCCTTAGCAGAGTCGAATTGTCTCGCCAGCCTGCAAGGATTCCCGACAATGACGGAATAAGGCGCGAAGCTCTTCGTAACGAGCGCGTTCGCCCCGATGACGCTGTTGCGGCCAATCACGAGTTCGCCTTCATTGCATACGATTGCCGCTCCTTGGCCAATCCAGCAACCCTGCTCGATCCGGATTCTGCCTCCTTGCGTAGTGCCCTGTGCTCTGATCGGCAAGGTAATGTCCTCGTAGGCGTGGTTGTGATCCATGATTAGAACCGATGTCGCCATGATGACATCGTGCTCAATATGAATGAAGTTCTTGGCCGATATCACCGTGCGGGCACTTATAACGCAGTTGTCATCAATGACGAGGTTGAGCTCACCGGTGGCCTCGGGTAATATATTCAGCCAAGCATCCTTCCGGATAATCAGAGAATTGCCGAGTATCATGCGGTGGGCTGCTAGCCTGCTCAACTTGCAGGGGTACTGGATGGATAAGCTGTGTCCTAGGGACGCGAACGGGTAGCTCGCCCTTATCCACAGCGTATACAGCTTTGTGATGGCGCGAGAGAAAGACGTCAAGGGGTCCTCAAAACGGGCGGGGGATTTAGGGGCGAAAGTCATCTTTGATCTCTCTTAGCATTTTCGGAAGAGAAAGTGCGGAATTCGCCCCGCTTAGGTCCGGTTGGCGTGGATCCCTTCGGTCCGTAACACAGGCCGAACGAATGCATCCCAGGACCCACTTTTCCCTTGAAAAATCGAACTGTTTCACAATCCTCGCCGGATCGCCGGCAACCACCGAATATGGCGGGATGCTGGATTTTATCACGGAATTCGCACCCACCACCGAGTGCCGTCCGATGACCAGTTCACCCTGTTCGCAGACAATCACGGTTCCGAAACCAATCCAGCACTCTTCCTCGATTCGGATGGTCCCCGCCCCCTTCCCTTGCCCGGTTGGATCCATCCCCTCTTCCAGCGCGCGGCCATGATCCATCACTAGTACTGAAGGACCGAACAACACGTCTCGCATCACGTGGATGTGATTTCGTGCCGAAATTTCGCACCACCGGCCAACCCCGCACCTATCCTCCAGAATGAGGACCGGTCGATTCGTGCCCGGGGGGGCGCACACGTCCAGCCGGGCCTCCCTAGCGAGACCCACTTTTTCGCCGATGCTTATGCACGGAGCAGCGGATCGGGCCACATGGCAGGAGTAATGTGACCAAGCCCCCTTTCCGAACGAAGCGAACCGATAGGACCGCGCCAGCCACAGCGTGCGCAGTTTGCCGGCCGCCCGCGAGAACCATACGAGGGGATCTTGCCTCGTCATTCGGCGTGAATAAGCAATTGGTTCAAGGTTTGAATTCAAAGAGCCTTTCTTCATGCCACGGCATTGGGCAGAGCGATTATCCGATTATCCCGCTTGCCTCTTGCCAATAACCCAGAGTCGCCGGAAGAAACCTCAACAGCGTGTCTCAGCCCCCTTGCTTCGCAGGCTCAATCTCGGCATCTGAAATAGTCTCCTGCTCGGCGCGAGCGGGCATTGTGCCTGACTTCCGCACCGCCCGGGCCGGATTCCCCGCAAGCACTGAACCCGGCGGGAAGCTGCGGGTGACGACGGCGCGCGGGGCCACCCAGCAATTCCGCCCCAGAACCACTTCGCCCTTGTTGCTGCACAGTATGGCGGCTCCCTGGCCGACCCGACATCCTTGCTCGATCCGGATTCTGCCCCCGGGGGTGGTACCTTGCTCTCCGATGGGTCGAGTCACGTCTTCATATGCATGGGCGTGGTCCATAAGCAAGACGTCGGATGCAAGGACGACGTCGCGCTCAAGATGAATAGAATTCCCGGCGGTTATCGTGCACCGTTCGGCGATACAACAGTTATCCTCGAGGATAATCTTAACCTCGTCATTGCCCTGTACGCCGGGGGTGGGCCAGGTGAACAACCATGTTTGCCTCCCGATCTCGACGCAATTACCCAGCCGTATGTGCGGTGCGAAACAACGCGAAATCTCGCACGCGTGGTGCAGAGACAGTTTGCGGCCCTTGCCCGCAAAGGGGTAGGTAGAGGCCACCCACAGGGTGTTCAGTTTTGTCAGAAGCCGGGAGAGAATAAACTCACGGTCTTCGGAACCGACGGATGCTTGATGCATGGCAGTTGAAAGGCAGGCGCTAACGTTCAAAGATTCCGGCGGGAACAGCAAATCCGTGATAGCACGAAAATATCTCGCCGCGTCCATTTCAGGAAGGTCTGTACCCAAAATGGACGCGGCAAGCAAGGCGAAAGACGGAGCACCGAGTTTTACTGCACCGTGGCTGTCAAACCGCTTGGCGGTTGCGGTTGCCCGCTCGCTCCACCGAACTGATAGGCTCCCCGGTCGCTCGTGTACGTCGCCCCGGTCATGTCGAGGTTATATGGAGAACCTAGGGATGCGCGGTTGTCCCAATCAGCGTTTTCAGATACTAAGCTGAGATTACCGACCGCCATACTCACGAAGGGATCGGGAGCTGAACTAGTCGACACATCGTGGCTCCCCACCGCGGACTGCCCCGAGTTTAGATATGAATTGTAGTCGATTTTGTTCGAACCACCTGTCATCCCGACTGCACCGCAGTTATACCAAACATTATTTTCGACGGTCATGGTACTCGGGCCACCGGTTACATTCCATCCACAATTGCTCGGAAAGCTGAATGTGTTGTTGTAGACCAGGTAATTTGAGCAGGTCTGACTGTTGAAACACCCGATAACACCGTCGTTGTGCCTACAAGAGGTAGAGTTGCCCCCGGGCGAGCAGAAATCCACATTGTCGTAGAAGGCCATGTTACTTTGGACTCCGCTCATCACAGCTACCATATCTCCGTTGGTCATTTGGTCGCGGAAGATATTGTCATGGACCACGTCCCCGCTATTCGATCCCTGTAGTTGAATAGCCTCTCCGTGGTTCGTGCTGCCATCGTAGACGCCCCAGACGTAGTTATGGTCAAAGCTCCCATTGTCCCAGCCACCATTCACGACCGTAAGATAGGTGGTGCTGGCGTTGTGCAAGTAGCTATGGCTGACGGTGACATTGGTAAGCGGCGCAGTCGCAAACCAAAAGTAAGTTTCGGAGTTGTTGTTGCCGTTGGGGTTGAGGCCTTGCCCAAACCACTCCACCGACTCCCAAGTAATGTTTGCGCCACTGCCATTCATCACTCCGCTTCCACCATCACAACCATCGGTTGCGGTGGAAGTGCAAGTATGATCGTCAATCCTGATTCCGCAGGCGGCAGGGTTCGGGGCTGCTCCTTTCATGCTCGAGGGTGGATTCGCCTGCACTCCGCCGCAACCTACTTCATTCGTGCCGGCATTGTTGCCGTTGCCGTTGATGATCCAGTAGCCTCCACTGCCGACATCGACCACCTGACCTGAACCGGTCGAGGCCCAATAAGCCTGGGCGGATCCCATCGTCGCGGTTTTCCAGCCAGCGAGTCCGGCGCAGTCTGGGTCGTAACTCTGTGCCTTGCGAAGCTCGATGGTTTGGGTCCCGGAAGCGGGAGTGCTAAGACTCAAGTGATTACCATAGTTTCCATCCGCTAAACAGTAGACATCGCCGCGCGTCAACGTGGAGGGCAGTCCGGCGTAGGCTCCGGCCCCTCCATTCGATGCTGCGCAAGTCCAACTCGTGCCGTCTCCATTGGTCGAGCACATCGAGGTTGGAACGACGGCGTGGTAAGAGGCGAATGCGGAAGAACTCGCCAGGCACAAAAGGACAAGAACGAGGAACGCAACTGCGGTTTTTGCGCGCCATTGCGCTGGCAACGGCAGAGTCTTTCCATCTTTGGGGGATATTGTGGGGGACATGTTGATCGTTTTCTCCGATTCGGCAATGACGCCTAAATAAAGTCTGCGGCCTGCGACGGGAAATCCGCCGGAAGGCCACTGGTTGCCAGCATAGCCAGGCATGCCGAAGAAGACTAGGTGCCCAAAGGACATGGCCAGATTGGGCGTTATATGGTACTGTTGCCGCTTAACTCGTTGGAGCCGTTACAGTTGCACCACGGCGTTTGGCGTCGATTCGGTCCCGGTCTGCAAAGCCTTATGCACCTTCTATTCTTCCACGGTTTCAGGCATGGGGCATTGCGGCTGCATTTCGCTTACCAACTCGGCCACGGTTGAAATCTTAGATCCGCCGCGAATGGCCGCTGACAGCGCCGCTTCCAAAAGGGCGGGAGTGCAACCGTAGCGCGACGGATGGTCTTGCACATCGTGCGTGTAGAAAATCAACCATCCTTTTCGCTTCTCGTTTTGGGAGATTAACTCCTGTACACGGGTCAACCGATCGATGTCGCCATAGAGGCTGTTCGCCCGCAGTAAATTGAGATCCAGATCAGGCCCGTTTACCCCTCCATATATCCCGCGACAACTCATCATTTCCTCGCCCAATGCCTTCTTAGCGGCCAGCGTCACCGCGCCGTACGGGTAGGCAAAATTGGCGGAAGGGGTGATTCCAGTGATTTGATGAAGGGCTTGTTGTCCCTTCTTAACGTCCTGCCGAAACGCAAGCAGGGGGACGGAAGATGAGGAAATGTGGCTGAAAGTGTGACCCGCCAATTCGTGGCCGTTTGAAACCAGCGCCTGCAGGTCGTCGGCTCGAAATTGCTCGCCCAAATCGTTGGATGTGTTCATCAACCCGACCGCAGCGTAATATGTTCCCCGCACTCCGAAACTCCTCAAGATGGAACCACCAATCGTATAGGCCGTGCGGGGGAAGTCATCAAATGCAAAGGAGACGATCGGACCCCGTCTTCCCAGGGGGACTATCCGCCGATGCAGGGAGCACAAGGCCCGACGGCGTACCGTCCCTAGCGCAGCACGCAAGATCATAGGCTATGCCGCAGGAACAGGTTCTCCAGCAAAGGTGATGTGGATGATGCCATCATCCAGTATGGGCTGATCGTTCCGGAACAGGTAAGAGGAAACCCCATCGTTGACGGCCTCTTCTTCCATGCCCAAATCCCCAAAGACTCGGCCAGAAGGAGCGTTGCGGGGTGTCTTGCGGTAATTCGCGTAGAAGCCTTTAGTCGACTGAGCGATGTATCGGCGGATGACCCAGCTCACGAACGCATGCTCCAATCGTTTGGATTGAATCCGGCAGCTGAACATTAGATCAGTCATGCGCGGTTCACGCCTATCCACTATCCCAAAGCCGATTACACCGTAACTTCCGAACCGGTCCTGGCAATCGAGTACGTATGTGTCGAGATCGAGTGCACACATAACCTTTCTCAACCTATCGCGGTCGTACCTGTTTCCCGAGAAGTTCATTTGGTTCGTGCGCTGGGTGAGCTCGTGTACTCTCTCCAGGTTGTCTTCTGTGAGCGGTCGAATACTCAGCTGGATGTCGCAATGCCTCAGAAAGGCCAGGTAATCTTGCCCGAAGCTCTCTGCAATAACATTTCGCTTCTCCTCCAATCGGTACATCTGTCGCCGGTGGACGCTTTCCTCTGTTACCGGGAGCTGACATTCCGGTATTTGTAAAAGTGTGGAATAATGCTCTGCCTTTAACAGCTGCACGTCGGGACAGACAGCTTTTACCTGTTCTAATTCGAAATCTGAATCATCCACAAAGAGCAGAGTGTTGCTGCCAATATTTAATTGACGGGCGATCTCCTGGATTCCTTGGCTCTTCGGTTGCCAGGAAATTTGAGGGCAGAGGAAGTAGTCGATGAGCTGAAACTGTTTCAGAGTTTGCAAGGCTTCTTCGGGATTGTTCTTACTTGCAATCGAGTGCAGGATTCCGTGGCGGTCTAACTCCTGAACAATTTCAGCAATACCCGGCTTCAGACGGAGGTTCGCCGGGCCGTCCTCTACCAGGACGCCGTCCCAGAGTGTGTTGTCCAGATCCCAAACTACGCACTTGATCTTTCCTGTCTTTTCCACTAGTGCCGGCGTCTCTTGGACGAAGTCCATCATGCCGAAATAGAGAGTCGTGCCGTCTGGAACATCATTGGGGATCAGTTCGACGTGAAACGGGTAACGAAGATCGATTACTTTGGAGATTCTACTGTACGAAAAACGGTTCCGATGGAATCCGGGAGTGAGTTCAATGAGTTCTTGAAAAGGGATCTTGCACTTCTCGTCCACCGATCGAATGGTGAGTGAGAGCCTTATGACGTGGTTCTCCGGGTTGTAGCATTCCAACAAGAAACAGGAGGGCACCTCTTCCGTGACGGTCAGCCGCTGCGCCATTTTTTTCTTGAAGCCATACCTCTTGCTCGTAACCAGCCGTTTCACGGTGGCAGGCAAAGGCGTATGGATGATCGTGGTGCCAATGCGGTAGTCTCTGCGCTCGATCCTCTGCGCCTTCTCGATCGGGGACAGGTGGATGTTGCCAGGAGTCCAAAGCTTTCCCCACTGCTTGAAGCGGATCTTCAGCAGATAAGAATTGATGGCGTAAGGACAGTCAACTCTCACCATTCCGTCAACGAACCGGCGGCATCGTCGATCTTCCCGTGGGCTATAGAGCTCGCATGTCGAGTAACAGCTAGGCCAAACACATTCCGTGCAATGTTCGCCCCAGGGAAGGACTGTTCGAGCTGATATCCTTCCACCGAGTTCCCCCAGGGCAGAGATTACCTCGAACGGAATCTGATCCAGAGATTCAACTCGATTGTTCGCTTCAGTCTCGTACATCGCCTTCCTTCTCAGGACCTCGGGTGTATTACGCTTGAATTCGTCTCCTGCATGGGTTTTTGCAGTACAGCTCGTATGCTTTGACCCAACCCGAAAACAGAGGAGATTTCGGAGAACGGGTTACCCAGCGCCGTTCGGAATATCTTGCGGACAACCTTGCCGGCAAAGGTATGCTTGATCCCTTCCGACGTGGGCCTCCTGGGAAAGCCTAGGTGTCTAAGTACATCGTCACCAACGTAACGCACGCCATACTCGATCTGCGAGTTGGGAACGGTCATGAGACAGAGCGGCTCCAACCCTACGGACTCGGCTAGCTTTCCTAGCGATGACGGCGAGAAGTGGTAGAGATGACGCGGTAATTCCAGTCCACACCAATATGATCGGAAGATGCGGGATTCGGCCGAATCGATGTTGGGCAGGAAAGTGTAAAACACCCCTCCCGGCTTTAGCCATTCCCGCACTTTGACCAATACCTCACGCGGATGGTGCATATGCTCGAGCACATCGAAGCAGGTTATCGCGTCAAAGGTATTCGGCTGAAAGGGTGCGTGCGCCACATCGCCAGCGAAGACTTCGGCGCCGGTTCTCAGGCGAGCCTTCTCCGCAGCGTCGCTAGAAAGCTCGACTCCGTACAGCCGCCATGGAAGTCCTTTGAGGGATTCGAGAAATACGCCGGAACTGCAACCCAGGTCGAGCAACGTTCCGCTTTGTTTGTACCGATTTAGAATCTGGGCGTGTCGCCGCCAGCGGCCAGGGGAGGTTTCCGCTGCTTGCTGCACCAGTCGATGGTAATCGCTACTGTAATGCTGCGCCATCTCCTCGAGTCGGGGCGGGTTCTCCAACCATACTAAGGAACATTGGGAACAGCGCAGAAGAGTGTAAACTTTCGCCCTCCCGTGCATCCTGTCCGGGGCACACCGCCACTCCACCGCTTCTCGTCGGCCACAAGCGATACAGCAACTCACGGTCGGGCCCTTCAGTTCTTCGGCGCATTGGAATTGCGACTCGAGGACTCCAGTCGGATTTCCGAATTCTGTTTTCATTTGAGTGGAACCCCTCCAAACGGCCTGTTCGTCAACCACGCCTGCTCTTTCTCGCCAGAAAGTAACGGGGCATCACTTTAACGCCGGGGATTGCGAGCTGCGAGGCCGAGAATTCTTGGACGCTTTCACCTGCAACGAATCAATCTTATCGTTCTAAAACTCTGACTAGCGGCTCTAGCGCCGTGGGCTCTTCTCCGTTTTCAACGAGACGGACGGAGTCAACCCGCTTATTCCATTCATAGGTGACTCGGAGGGCCTCAAGGCGCGGCTTCTGATTATCCGAGGGCCCTACAAGCTGAAGAAACCGGTAACCCAGGCGGCGAATGAAAAGCGATACCAAAGTAACGCGCCGGCACTCCCGTACGCCCCCTTTGCCGAAATACTTATAAAAATAGCGGTATTTTGTTATCTCGCTGTCTAGTTGGAATGCGATTGGGAAACGTTTGGTCGACTGTCCCCCCAAGTGAGTGATAGACATTCTAGGGGTAAAAAGAATTGTGTATCCAGCCTGCCAAATTCGACGGCATAGGTCCACGTCCTCGTAATAATAAAAGAACTGATCGTCGAATCCTGATATGCGCTCCAATGCGTCACGTCGCACAAACAGAGAGCACCCCGACAACCAGTCAACTGTGCGTTGCGTATCACCATTCCATCCCGTGTAGGTGTCGGAAATAAACCAGTCCGAAAGATAGGCCAGGGGTCTGAGATAAAGCGCCGCAATCCATTCCCCGCGAAGCGTTGGAAATGGCCGCGCCGATTCTTGATAGGAACCATCCGGATTCAATACCTTACATCCAAATGCGCCGGCTTCGGGATGCTCGTCGGCGAAGGTCACAAGCTGGTCGAGTGTGCCTTCGTGAATGATGGTGTCGGGATTTAAGATCAAGACATATTCGCCGCGACTCGCCCGGATTCCAACATTGTTGGCCTTTGCGAATCTGAGATTCGCTTTGTTTTCGATAACACGGACTTCAGGGTAGTGCGCGCGTATGAATTCGACCGACGCATCACTAGAGCCGTTATCCGAGACAATGATCTCAAAGGCAGTGGAGTGCGTTCCCTGGTAAATAGAGTCCAGACACCCCTGTATCGTCTTCAGATCGTTCCAGCAGATGATTATGATTGAAAGTTTCATATCCTACAGCCTTCCTATGTAACCCAGACGACTGAGCGCGTTCGGTCTCAAAGCGAATAGCCCGAGTGTCTTGAGAAATGACCACGTGCTAAGCATCATATCGGCTACGCTAGCGCAGAGCAAAATCGGCCAGCGGATTAACTCTCAAGCCGATAGATGAACTCGTTACCCAGCCATTTGCACCGGTTGCTGTTGGAAGGACCAAACACCATGCGGGTCATTTGATAGAGAGTCTCTTGACCAAGAATTCTGTGAGATCCCGGTGGCGGAAGACTGTAGCGGTAGAAAGCGGAAGTTCTAAGTTCATTCTCGCGGCAGGTCCGCACGACTTCACGCTCGCGAATGTGGTTTAGTGGATAGGTACTTGGCCGGAATCGATTCAGGAAACGATGGTACAGGACAATCGATCGCCCCATAAAATGGTAACTGTCAGTGAACTCAAGAATTACGCACCCTCCGGGTTTCAATATGCGGGCGACTTTTGCGATAACATCCGCTGGGGAATCGACATGCGCCAGCACGCCTAAACAGAGAATTAAGTCGTAGGCCCCCGGTTCGAATGATGCAGTCATAAAGCTTTCATTCACGAGTTCGACATGGTTCATGAGATCGGTCGGAATTCTCCCACGAGCCGTTGCCAGCATGTTGCTCGAAATATCCAGAAGAGTCAGTCGCCGCTGCGGAGTTAACAGCGGCAAAGAAATTGATCCATTACCACAGCCAATATCTAGGATAGACTGGAAAATTCTACCGCGGGTAAATTCTTGTACGGTCTCTGTTCGGATCCGTATGTCGAACTCCCGCCTATTCAGATACTTGTCGGGAATGTCGAAAAACAATCTCGCTTGCTCAGTTTTTGTCGTCATTATGATTTTGCCCGGAAAAGGAACGATTTATGAGAAGGGATGCGCTTGACCATGCTAGCGCCAAATGGTTTTTAGCCCGCAAAGGCGCCGGAGCTGCTGGACGCGCAAATACTTGATCAGCTGCTTGTCGTTCACGCGGGGTGCCCGACTCCAATAGCCTTTGAGAAAACCATAGGCGATTGCGGCCGACCCACCAACATAGGGCTTGCGAGTGAGATTCGAGATACAACTGGCGGCCACAAAAAGGGGATGATATCCCGAGATGTAGCAAGCCATCCCACGCTTGATTTTGTCCCGCCACAAACTTTCTGCGGTGCCCGTGAAGCGATGATGGACGATGTGTAGTTCGTTGAAGCTGTAAGTGTTCCAGCCCAACATGTTGGCCTTCACTTCATCAATCGTGTCCCATCCTGGAGCACGCCACAAACCGTCAATTGCTTCCCAACAGGCTCTCTTATAAATCTTGGTTGCTCCGCGGACATGGAATTTGGGAGTGGCTTCGAGTTTCTGTACTCCCCCGAGCTCGTGATAAATGTCTCCTCCGCCAATTCCAAGGGCGGGGTCGCGTTCAAAATGTTCGAAACATTTTTCGAAATAATTCTGAGGCAAGGTCAGATCCCCATCGAGTTTCACGATGAAATCCCAGTCATTGCGCCCAAGGGCCTGATAGCCGTCGTAGAAGGCCTCCATCACTCCCCCTCCGGACTTGCGGAAACCTCGATTCACGCGGTGTACAATCCGGATCCAGGGCAACTGCGCTGCGCAGTGATCAATAATTTCGCCGGTGCGGTCCGTCGAACCATCATCCACGATGACCCACTCCAACGGCTGTACGGTCTGGCCCCGCACCGAAGCGATGGTCGCCTCGATGAACTTCTCTTCGTCGCGAATTGGCGTGACAATTACGTATCGAGTCATTATTTCCGTTTCTTGCGCTACCGCGCCTTGGCTAGGAGCCAATCTCGCCGGCGTAAGTCCTTCTCGAGTTTCTGTGTACAGTTTCACAGGATAAGTCGCCGCTATTGGGCTAGGTACGGGTATGACCCTCGCTGGTCGCGTTCGCCGTCCGACCGGAGGTCTCAAGTTCAGATGGCAGTATAACGGAAGCTTTTCTCCTGACGATGATGAGCAACCTCCCAAGCCCGCAGATGGCTACTATTATCGCCGCAAACCCGCACACAATCACCATCCGCTGGGAAATTTTATCTTTGTAGTAATAATCGACGACGGTGCGTCCCAAAGAATACTTCGACAATGTGATATCGCGGAAATCCGACACCATGCGGAGAAGATAAACACGAAACGAATCTTTCGAAGTGCGGATGGAAGCCAAGTCAAGATCGTTTTTGTACCGGATTACTAGGCTGCGAGATTCGCCGGCGGGAACAGCAACGCTCAGCTGCAGATACCCTCTCTCCAGCTGAAAGGGCACTTGCCGATCATCCACGGTCACCGCGGCGATCACGGGCGAGCCCGATTCTTGCTTCTGAACGAAAAACACGGAATTATGATTTGAGGTATTTTCGAGACTAACACTGTTCGAAAACGAAACCACGTCGTAATTGGAATCATCTCGCAACCTGACCAGGTAAAGGTTTCTGGCGACCTCGCCCAAACTGCGCCAGCGCGTCTGCGGCTGCAACTTATTCACCTCATCCGCCACTCCATCGAAAGCATCCATTCCGCCGGCAAAGAGGTCATGATGACCATAAAAGAGTACGGGATTATCCAAGAACTCGTTGACCCGGATAAAGGGTCCGGAGTCTGGAAGGGAAGCCGGGTAGCGGCTGATGCTGGCGAAATCTCCGAACCACAGAGTCACCGGGCGCAGGGCAAACAGAGGTGACAGTGGCCGGGTGCGGTCCATCGGAACATTCGAGGAGTTCACCGTGGCCGCGAAATTGTAGGCCTTGAGCTCTTCCAGAATGCTTTCGGAGCCGATGTTGTGGGGAAAAACAAAAACCTTATCGTAAGGAATTCCAGTCAGCGCTTGGAACTTTTCCATCCTTGCCAGCGACTGTTTAAGCGCGGCGATCTGCAGGCTCAGAGGCTTGCTTCCGAAGTCGTCGAATTCTTTGTGATCGTGATTATCGCCGTGAACGCAGATTGAGAACTTCTCGGGATGGCTGCGAACCAGCGCGACGGCCTGGGCTTGATTGCGATCGTAATTCCACGGTATGAACGCAATGGTGGTGTGAAAGCCGTGTTTCTGCATCTCCTTGAGGAGATCGTTATAGACTAAGTTGCCGTACGGCTCGCGAAGCCAAGGATCATCGATTGTCAGGTTAGCGTAATGATGGAGAGCATGCCAACCCCGGGCGCCAGCGCAATACTTCGTAAAGATCATCCCGGCAGCGACTTGCGCAAAAGCGGTTTCCGGGTTTTCGGCGCTCGGTTCCGAGGCATGCGACGGATGCCTTTTGCAGGCCAGAAATATCTGTTGCTGCTGGACGTCGGTCTCGATGAATACTGGAACGTTCTGGTGATCGTTTCCCACCGCCAGAATCTGTCGAGCCCCGCGGTCTAACGGAGAAAAGTAAAACGTATCCTCCCCCGGGAACGGGATTTCCAGGCCGGTGAGTTGTTCCGTGACACCCGCAACGCTGCCAACCCAGTAGTGCAACGGCCCTGAACTCGCCAAGTCTCGGCTGCCGGTTACGGCGCCCGCCGTCCAACTGCTCAACAGAGCAGAGTCAGTCTCTGGCGTGACTCCCACGATGAGCAAAGGTACGCTGCCCCCCGACTTCCGATGGAGCGCTCGCAGTAGCGCCTTCTGGCTCACAGCAGCTAAGACGTCGGCTTCAAGCGCAACCGCCACGGTATCGCCCTGCTGCACTGCAGCCAGCTCACGGTCATTCATGTGGCCACTGGCTGTAACAACAGTGAGGTTCAGTCCATAAAACTGCGCCGCCACTTCCAGTTCTCGTTGCTCCGAAGTCGGATCTCCGGCTGTCCGAATTAAGACCACGTCGGCCGAAAAACACCATAATGATGACATCACAAGCAAGCAAAGAACGGCGCCAGTCCTCCGTAGGGCGCTCCTTATAGGGCAGATGCGGAAACTAATGTCGGGCACTATCGATTCAGGCACAATCATCAGGTTTGGTCCGGCTGAAGCGCCGCGTCATAAGCACGAATCAGCGATGCTTTTTCAACTTCCCAGTTCAGTCTTTCTTCGATCCGTTTGCGGCCGTTCTTACCCAGTTCTTCACGAAGTTGTCTGCAATTCAATAACCTGATGATTTGGTTGGCAAAATCGATGGGATCATTGGGGACAGCATACAGCGCCGCAGAGTCCGCCGTGCGCCGCCCCTCCTTTAAATCAAAAAGCACGACCGGCAGACCGAATGCCATGTACTCGAAAATCTTGATCATGGACGAGTGATCGTTCAGCGCGTTCTTGGGGTCGGGAGCGACTCCCAAATCTGCGTTGGAAAGATAAGTGGCGACTTCCTCGTGCGTAACCTGGCCGGTGAGAGTTACGTAGGCCTCCAGATTCTTTCTGACGATGATTGCCTGCAATTCCGAGAGAACTGTGCCGCCGCCGACCAGGACAAAATGCGTGTCCTGCCGGTTCTCCCGCTTTACGATGTGCTCGATCGATTCCAGCAGCAGATCCACGCCGTCTTGCGACCCCATGAAACCCACATAGGCTACTACTAACGATTTCCCGAATTTGTTAGCGGTGAAGAGGGTTGGGCGGCGAAAGGTGGCGAGGTCGGGACAGTTCCGCACTACGAAAACACGGTCAGGATTCTTCTTCCCTCGCGCGATGGCAATCTCCTTGAAGGAATCGTTGGTGGCAATGCAGGTACTCGCCACCCGGAAGGAACAGTGCTCGGCGAAGCTAGCAAGCTTGTAGAGCAGCCCGCTGCGCTTGCCGAATTTTGCTTCAAACAGCTCGGGGCCAAGGTCGTGTTGGTCGAAAATGAATCGCACCCCGAAGGGCTTCAGCAACAATGCGATCAAGAAAATCGTGTCTGGGGGGTTGCAAGCTTGCAAAATACGAAACCGGGTGCGAGCGAAGACTCTGAGCGTGAGGAGAAACTCAGCAACCAGAGCCAGGCCATATTCCATAAGATACCCAGCTGCAGTTGAGGCCTCCCAAGCACGATGGCGGTAGATCTCGATCCCCTCAAGAACCTGGTAACTTTCTAAAAAGCCCTTCCCCTTGGGGCAGATGACGGAGACGCGATATCCCGCATCACGCAGTGCCCGTGCTTCCTTCCAAACTCGTCTGTCGAGGGGTACCGGAAGATTCTCGACCACGATACAAACGGCGGTCGGCATTTTTGTCGTCATGTCCTGCAGCCGTATCCGCCAGACGGTGGCTCAATCGTGGTTCTTGGGTTAGCTGGCCAGGACATTCGTGACTTCATCTGGAGAGCCTTCCACGGACTGATCATGGTCAGCCGCGGAAGTAGGTTGGACAGGCATCACTGGCGGCCGGCCAATACTGATGTATTCAAATCCGCTACGAGTTACCTCCAGCGGGTCAAGCATGTTTCTGCCATCCAATACCAGCGGCCGCTCGACCACGGATCTGACACGATCCCAATCCACCCGCCGAAATTCGTCCCACTCCGTAACCACGACAATGGCATCGGCGCCTTCGGCGGCCTGGTAGGGATCCGAACCGTAGGTGATGTTGGGAAGCTCCGATTTCGCTTTTTGCATGGCTCTCGGATCATAGGCTCTCACGTCCGCGCCTTCATCCACCAGTGATTTCACCAGCGCGATCGAAGGAGCAAAGCGCACGTCGTCCGTATTCGGCTTGAACGCCAGACCCCAGACCGCTATCTTCTTGCCACGCACCACCCACATTTCCTTTCGCACCTTCTCGACAAAGTCTTTGACGCGCTGCTGATTGATCTTCTCCACTTCCTTGAGCAGGGAGAAATCACAACCTGATTTTTCTGCGATTCGAATGAAGGCCTGCACGTCCTTGGGGAAACAGAATCCCCCAAAGCCAATCCCCGGGTTGAGGAAGGCTGCGCCGATTCGAGGATCCAGTCCCATCCCTTCAGCCACCCTGGTAACGTCTGCGCCTACCACTTCACAGAGATTCGCAACCATATTGATGAAAGAAATCTTCATTGCAAGGAACGAGTTGGAAGCGTGCTTGATCAGTTCGGCGGATTTTGTGTCGGTAACCAGGAAATTTGGACTCTTGCGCGTCGGGCAATTTGAGTGCAGCGGGCACGCAAACCGTTGCTTGATGATTGGTTCATAGATCTCGCGAAGCATCTCCGTCGCGCGCGTGGAGTCGACCCCAATCACGATCCGGTCGGGGTGCAGAAAATCCTCGACCGCGGTTCCTTCCCGCAAAAATTCCGGGTTGGACGCGACTTCGTAGCTCAATCCGTGGGTTTGATGTACTGATAGGTGTTTTTTCAGTTGGCCACCAGTTTGTACCGGTACGGTGCTTTTTTCAATCACCAACCGGTATCCTGAGGCGCGCTTGGCAATCATCCTGGCGACCGCCTCGATGGCATGCAAATCGGCGTCCCCGTTGGGAAGAGGAGGCGTTCCGACACAGATGAAGATGGCATGTCCCCAAGCTATCGCGTCTTCGGTGGATCCGAAACGCAGCCGAGCCGCTTCGCGCACAGACTTGATCACGCTCTCAAGATGTGGCTCAAAAATCGGCATGCCGCCGTTTTGCAATCTTGCTAATTTCTCGAGATCGCTTTCACTGCAAAATACGTCGTGCCCGATTTGTGCCAAGCAGGCCGCGGTGGTGAGTCCGACGTAACCCGCGCCGATGACCGAAATTTTCATCTTTGTTTTTCTCTTTTTGGTTGTGCTTTGGTCAACAACAGGGAGCTTAGTTTTTGGCGATGAGCTCCGCGGCTGCTGACCCGCAGTCTTCGCTGACTGCACGCTTCCGAGCAGGCCCGGAAGTAAAGGCCAAAATCTCATTTGCTACCCGGGCTTGCTGCTCAGCTGCCAACTGCGGAAACATCGGCAAGGAGACGATTTCAGCGGCAATTCGTTCCGCCACCGGGAAATCGCCCAGACCATACTTCAGCGCGGCATAAGCCTTCTGCAAGTGCAGCGGTATCGGATAGTGAATTCCCGTGCCGATGCCTGCCTTCTTCAGGTGATTCATCATTCCTTCGCGATCTTTCGTGCGGATCACGTAGAGGTGATGGACCGCGCGCGACCACGAAGGCTCATACGGGATGCTTACAGCCGTATTCCCTGACAGAAGACAGCTGTATTCCGCCGCGAGCTCGCGGCGCTGGCCGTTCCACTTTGCCAAATACCCCAGCTTTGCATGCAAGAGGCCAGCTTGGATGGAGTCCAGTCGCCCGTTGTAGCCTTCGATGTCATGGTAATACTTCTTGGCCTGGCCGTGGTCACGCAGCATGCTGATCCTTTTCGCAAGTCCAGCATCGTTGGTGGTCACCGCGCCCGCCTCCCCACAAGCCCCCAGGTTCTTCCCGGGATAGAAGCTGAATGCCGCTGCCCGACCCATCGAACCAGCTTTCATCCATCGATTTTGCTTGCGGGAAAAATATTCGGCGCCGTGCGCCTGGCAAGCATCCTCAATCACCACTAAACCAAAACGCGTGGCCAGTTCCTGGATCGCATCCATGTCGGCCGTCTGTCCGTATAGATGGACTGGTACAACGGCGGTAACGGGCCTGCCGCTGCGAAGGCTGATGAGCTTGCCGGACTGGTCCTTCTTGCACCGCCCCTCTAAATATTCCCGAAGCTTCTCTGGGTCCAGGTTGTAGGTGCGCTCATCGATGTCGACGAATTCCGGAAGGGCTCCGGCTTGCGAAATTGCTTCGGTGGTGGCGATAAAGGTGTGAGGTACGGTCACCACCACGTCGCCGGGCTGTATGCCGCTAGCCATGATGGCAAAGCGCAAGGCATCGGTGCCGCTGCTGATGGCAATCGAGTGGCTGGTGCCGCAAAAGGCAGCAAATGCCTTCTCGAATTCTTCCACCATCGGGCCACCAATGAAGCCGGCGGTACGCAGAGCCTGCTGAAATACGGCGACAAGTTCTTGCTCGAGCTCTATATGGGGAGTAACCAGATCAAGGAAAGGAATGCTATTAGGAACGCTATTATTAGAGATGCTCACTTTGTGACCTCCACGGTCGGTACGATATAACGCAGAACTTTGGCGGGATTTCCGGCCACGATGCAGTTGGGGGGCACATCTTTCGTGAGCACGCTGCCAGCTCCCACGATGGCGTTTTCACCGATAGTGATGTTGGCGAGAATCGTGGCTCCCGAGCCAATCGACGCTCCCTTCTTGACTATGGTTCGCTCGACTTTCCAGTCGGCTTCGGTTTGCAGATTTCCCTTAGCCGTCGTGGAACGCGGATAGCTGTCATTGATGAACATCACCCCGTGCCCGATAAAGACATTGTCCTCGATCGTGACGCCTTCGCAGATAAATGTGTGGCTCGAGATCTTGCATCGCTTTCCAATGGCAGCGTTCTTCTGGATTTCAACGAAGGCTCCGATTTTCGATTCGTCTCCGACCTCACATCCGTAGAGGTTGATGAACTTGGACAACTTCACATCCCGGCCAAGCTTGACGTCGGGGGCGATACACACGTACGGGTTCATAAAGAAAGTAGCCTCAATCACTGATTTCTGAAACGCTGCCTCGGAGGGAAACGCGCCTTCGCTCAATCGCCGTTGGCGATGGGCTGCTCAGGTTCGTAATACCAGTTCGAAGATGCGATGCGGGGCTCCCCGGTGGGAAGCTTACGGCTGGGCAGTACGCCGAGCTGGAATTCACGGTGCAAGGCCACGAGCGCCGGGGACATGTCCTTGTCCGCAATCACAAAGGAGATATTGCAATCGGATGAGCCCTGAGCAATGGCAACGACGCCCAACTGCTCCTGCGCCAGCGCAGCGAACGTACGCCCCGCGATTCCCAGCCTGCGCATGTCCTTCCCGACGACGGTCACGACCGCGGCTGCTGGATCGAACGTAATGTGCTCGAGCTTTTCGTGGGCGAGATCTTGGGCAAACTCACGACGCAGGGCATCCACCGTGTGCCTGGCAATCGCGGAGGGAACAATCAAACAGATATCGTTTTGTGCTGACGATTGCGAAATCAGCAAAACATTGGATCGCACGGCTGCCGTGGTTGCAAAGGTGCGACCCAACACACCGGGCAACCCAACAATTCCGGGACCGCCAACGGTAATTAATGTGACGTCGCGGATCGCCGTCAGCCCCTTTACCCCCCCATCCGTCGCAATACCAGCGGGAGTGATTCTCGTTCCCGGCCGCTCCGGAGCGAAAGTGTTGCGAATCCACAGGGGGATTCCGCATTGGGTTACGGCTCGAAGTGTCTTGGGATGCAAAACTTTGGCGCCGAAGTGGGCCAGTTCTGCCGCTTCGCGGTAGGAGATCTCAGGAATGGTGCGTGCACTGTCCACCAGCCGGGGATCGGCGGTCATCAGGCCATCGACGTCGGTCCAAATGATGACCTCGTCCGCGCCCAGCGCCGCCGCCAGGATGGTGGCTGAATAGTCCGAACCGCCGCGCCCCAGCGTGGTGAGCACTCCCTCGGGAGTGGCACCAATGAAGCCGGTCACAACCGGAACGATTCCCTTTTTCAACATTGGTCGTAAGCGCGCTTGACAGCGCTCTTGGGTTACATCCACGCGGGGGTCAGCGTCGCCGTGGCATGAATCAGTCTGTACAAGTTCGGTGGCTTCAATCGCCTCGCTTGCCACTCCGCATTCCCCCAGCACGGCCGCGACGAGAGGAGCGGAAAGGCGCTCGCCCAGACTCGAGATCGAATCGCGCGCTCGCAACGTCAGTTCGCGCAGGAAGGCTGTACCCTGGCACAGACGTTCACCCTCTTGGAACAATTGTTCCACGTCGCGGCTGATGCGGCTCCGCACCGGAACGGATTGAATCAGTGCTTTCACTACCGCCTGATGTCGGTCGCGAAGTTCTTCGAAGATCATCGCAACTGAGTCGCGATCGCCCGCCTCCGACTGCGTGGCTGCTTCAATCAGTTTGTTGGTAACGCCACCCATCGCAGAGACGACCACCACTAAGTCGCCCGTGTGGGCAGCGCCGCGAATTATGTCGGCGACTTGCCGGATGCAAGCAGCATCGCCCACCGACGTACCGCCGAACTTCATAACTCGCAGGGGCCGCTTCCCGTTTTTTGAGGTTTGACTACTCATGACGCGATTTACCGGCCTCCCAATCCAGCCCTACGCCGCAGCTGGTTTTCTTCGTAGCGTGCAGGTTCGTTGGAGTGCGATGCGGCTCTGACGTCTTCCAGTTTGCCCGCGAGTACCAAGTGCTCTGCCTGCGGCGATTGCTGACGCAGTCGCGGACCAACTCTGGCTCTTCCCAGGGAATATCGTGATATGCCGAGCGCAGAAACGGGCTTTCCGGATCTCGAATCCATTCTTGTGGAAACAGCGCGATAGTCTGGTTCTCTGTAACCCTGGGCACCGGGTGCACCGCCTTGCCAGACAGAGCCGCGTACAAGGCTGCGGGAATGTCGCGACCCAAGCCAAGCGCCAGATGTCCGACCTGGGTGGCGCGGGGATTCATCTCTATGAGATAAGCCTCGCCGGTTTGCTCTTCCAGCATGAAGTCGAACCCGTGCAACCCCGACAGATTCAGCCGCCGAACCATCTTGTCGGCGGCGGACGACATCTCGGCATTCTCGATCAATCGGACGACCGTGGCCGGCCCCGCCGCACTTCGCTTGTTAATCACTTCAAAATGCAATGCCGCCAGCACTTTTCCCTGCCAGCAAGCCACGGCGCTGGTCGCCTCCCGTCCGGCAACGAAGGTTTGCGCATTCATCACGAACTGGCGACGAAGAAATGCCGGCCCGAGCAACGTCGCATCGTGATCGACCACAGCCCGCTTTACCGCGCGCAACCACCGCGGAGGCGCTTGCAGAGAACGAAAAGCTCGCTCCGCCTCTTCCACGGTACGGACCACCCTTACACCGTCGCCACCAGAAGTTCCGTTCGCCTTCAGGACGGCTGGGAATCCGTTTCTGACGATCCAATCCTTGAGATCATCAAGGTTGGCAATCGCCTCTGTGTTCGGCACACGGATGCCTTGTTCACACGCCAGCTCCATGAACGCCGCCCTCTCGTATGCCATCGGAAAGTTTTCCGCCGCGCCGAGCGAATGTTCGATCCTGGCGCAAATCGGCGAGTCGGATTTCCTCTTACTTCGTTCTCGGGCGTGGAGGCGGTGCAGGTGCCGAGCGGCAAGATCATCCCCGGGAATGATCAGATCGGGTCGGGCCTCCTCGATCGCGGCGGCAAAAGAATGCAATGGTGCCAACCCGTGATAGAAGTGAATTTTGGCCGCAGCTTGGGTCTTAACCAGCGGATGGGCGGTGGGACAAACGACCTCGACTGAGCAGCCCGCTTTCGCCAAAGCCATGGCCAGCCGGACGGTGGGATACCAGCGTGATGTCGTCGCAACCAGAACAGTCGGGCGCGATTTCACAACTGAATTTTTGGGCATAGTCTCCGCTATGTTCTCGACTTGGGGAATGGCAACCGCCATCGCTCTCGGTTCTGCGGGCCGTTTCAAACTGGCAATCTTGGCTCTAAGCCATTTGCACCAGGCTGCCCAGCCGATCCCCGTTCGTGGAAAGCAGTTTTAGCGTCTCGAGGTTGTAATACTGCGGGTTATCCCAATCGCTGAATTTTTCCATGTGCTCAATCAGGTTTTTCACGATGCACTTGACGCTATGGTTGGGATGAAAGCTCAGCGTGTTCTCCGCCTTCTCGATGCTCACTTTGTAATTCCGAAAGTCCTTCTTGTGATGGATGGTCAGACGGACTGAAATGCCGAGCTGCTCCTCGATCGCCATCTTCACCAGATCTCCAACTTCACCCACAGTGTAATTTCCGGAAGCGACGTTGAAGATTCCCGAGATCCTCTCGCTGGCCTCGATCGCCCGCACGTATGCATTGGCGGCGTCTTCGATGCTGAGGATCGGTCTCCATATCGAAGGATTGTTCACTACGATCTCGCGGTTGCGCACGCCATTCTTAAACATGGTGTTGATGATCAGGTCGAGCCTCATGCGAGGGCTGTAACCGGAAACTGTTCCCTTGCGAAGCGAGATGACTGAAAAGTTATCGTCCTTCAGGTTCATCACCGCCTGCTCGCCCTGCAGCTTCGAAATTCCATAGGGGTATGAGGAAGACACCGGTCGGGTTTCGTCGAATAACTCGTTGTCGGTATACCCGTAGACCGAGCACGAGCTGGCATACACGTAGCGCTTCACATTTGCCTTCTTGGCAACATAGGCAAGGTAGGCAGGAGCCGCGGCGTTAAAGATAAAGTTTTGGCTGGGCGAAAACTCTGCCATGGGATCATTTGACAATCCCGCCAGGAACACGACTTGCTGGTAGCACTGCAAGTCCTCGACCGTAATGTTAAAAATGTCTTTGTGGATAATTCCAGTTTCAGAAGGAAGGTGGTTGCCGAACCAGAACAAATCCACCACGTCCACTTCATAACCCCGCTCTAATAGTTTGGGGACCAATACGGAGCCCAAATAACCCGCCCCACCTGCGATCAGGATCTTCATTTCAATCTCCTCAACTTTTGTGGTTTTACCTTGCCTGCGATTCTGGATTGTGTGCTGAGCATTTAGACTTGCCGGCTGGCAACGGCTAGCTGCTTTAGAGATAGATAATTGAGCAACCCTTCTTGCCAAGGAGGAAAACGGTTCAGGTTCTGCGCCTTGAGCCGGCTGTTTTCGAGCACCGAATACGAGGGACGGGGCACCTTTGCGGGGAATTCGTTCGGCGAAGCCGCCTCGAGAGTCACGGAAACGTCAGCCATACGGAAGATCTCGCGCGCAAACTCATACCAAGAGCAGCTACCTTCTGCCGTCGCGTGATAAAGTCCGAAGGCGTCACTGTGACTCAGGGCGGCGATCTGAAGGGCTAGGTCAGCGGTCGCCGTCGGAGTAGTGAACTCGTTGTCGACCACTCGGACCCGTCCGCGTTCGCGGGCAAGCCGCAGCATGAGGTCAACAAAATTTTGCCCGCCCTTGGCGCGGCAAGGATGGTTGCCATAAAGCGCCGCCGTGCGCAGAACGTAATGCCTGGGATTGATGTTCCGCACAGATTGTTCGCCTTCCAACTTTGTTCTGCCGTAAACGTTCAGCGGCCGCGCTTCATCGCTCTCGATGTAGGGGCCGCCTTTCTCCCCGTCGAATACGTAATCCGTACTGACATGGATCAAGACCGATCCCAGATCGCGCGTAACGCTTGCCAGATTTCGGGCGCCCACGACGTTCACCTCGTGTGCCCTGCCCGGTTGCTGCTCGCAGTGCTCGACGTTGTGCATGGCCGCGGTGTTGACCACAACCTCTGCCTGCGCAGAGCGTAAACCTACCAACACAGATTCCAGGCTTGAGAGTTCGATGTCTTGATGGCTGAGGGCACAAACTTCGTCGCCCCGATCCGCAAACGCCTTCACCACATCATGGCCAAGCTGGCCATTGGCACCAATCACCGCGATCTTCATGCCACCCCCGCAGACAGGCCCATTGAAATAGAAAGTGTCATCGAATCGGTTGCGCTTCCGGTTCGGAATACCGGAAGTTGTCTGCGTTCGGTGAGTCCAGCCAATCCGCCAGCGTCGCCGCGTTGCGGTCCTTGTCAGAGACCGCCACGTCGGCGAGCGGCCACTCAATGCCGATCGCCGGATCATTCCATCGGACGGCGGACTCGGCTTTGCTGCTGTAGATCCCGGTGCACTTGTACTGAATTTCAGTGCCCTCGGCCAGCGCACAGAAACCGCGGGCAAAGCCAGCGGGCGCCCATACTTGACGGCGATTCTCTGCCGAGGCCTCGATGCCGGCCCACTTGCCCAGGTTTGGCGACCCTTTGCGAATGTCGACCGCGACCAGGAACGCACTGCCCGCGGTCACCCGCATGAGTTTGCCCATCGGAGGATCCCACTGAAAGTGCAAGCCCCGCACCACTCCTTTGGCCGAGCGCGAGTGGTTGTCCTGCACAAACTGCGTGGGCAAACCCAGGGCTTTGAATTGATCGGCGCGAAAGGTTTCCGTGAAGAATCCGCGGCTATCTTGAAATATTTCTGGGACGATCACAACCACGTCCCCCAGCCATCTCGATTCGATCCTAACTTGCATTCATCGACCGCTTTCTGCTTTCGTCATGGGGAGTGAAATTCATGAACCTGTCACTGGTAGGATCAAGCCTCCAGTACGGCGTCGCCGGTGGTCGTGGTTGGCCTGGCCGGTTTCGCCGGGGCGGCGACTTGACGTTGGTCGAGGTACATCAAGTGGCCCCGTTGTTTCAGGGACGCGCTTGCTGCTTCGAGCATCCTCACCACGCGAAGGCCCGCCTCACCGTCGTTGATAGGGGTTTCATCTTTGACAATGCAGTCGACGAAATACGTGAGTTCGCGAGTTAACGCTTCGACCTGTTCGACCTGAGGCGCCCACATATCGCCCGAGCGGTAGTGCACCAGCAAGTCGTAAAGCCCTTCTCGACTCGTGACCTTCACGCCCTTGTCGTAGATCTTGATCTTCTCGTCCACCTCGAGATCATTCCAGACCAGCATTTTCTTTTCACCGCCGATCAGGGTCGTCCTCACTTTCACTGGCGACAACCAATTCACGTTGATGTGGGCGATGACTTTGTCGGGGAAGTACAGCGTGATGAAGGCTACGTCTTCGTGTCCGTTCAAATGGGTCTGACCCGTCGCGGAAATGGCTTCGGGAGTCTTCTGGATGAGGTGATCGATGATCGACAGGTCGTGAGGCGCGAGGTCCCAAACAACATTTACGTCATGCTGAAACAGCCCGAGATTCACCCGGGTTGAATCGTAGTAATACAGCTTGCCGAGTGCACCTTCATGCAATAGCTGCTTGATCTTCTGCACCGCACCCGTAAAGAGGAAGGTGTGGTCGACCATGATTTTCAGGTTCTTCCGCGCGGCCAGTTCAATCAGCTCCTGCGCCTGGTCGGCGTTGCTGGTGAAGGGCTTCTCGACGAAAACGTGTTTGCCATGCTCGAGAGCGGCTTTCGCCAGTTCATAATGAGTCCAGACCGGCGTCACCACGGCGATGGCATCGATCTCCGGAGAAGACATCAGCTCCGCGGCGTCATCGGTTACACGTACGTCCGGATAGGCTTTCGCCACCTTCCGTCGGGCAGAGGCGCTTTTGTCGCACACCGCGACCACTTCCGCCTCGTCCATCCGGTCCAGATTCCGAACGACATTCGGCCCCCAGTACCCATACCCTACAACTCCAAACTTCACCATGACTTCACTCCCTGACTCTTGCAGTTGGTTTGTATTGCGCGGTCTAGTCACTAGCGTGGCCACTTTGGAAGTACCTCATTTTTGGGGGGGAGGGTGGTGTGAATTGGTGTGAAGAGAGGGGGATCTTCTAGTGGGCTCCGTCACCCAGAACAACGGCTGCAGGCGTGCGCCACAGGATCTTCATGTCGGTCCAGGGAGAGCAGGTGCGTGCGTATTGCAGATCGAGGCGAACCATATCGTCGAATTTCACCCGGCTGCGCCCGCTGACCTGCCACAGTCCCGTGATTCCGGGCTTGGCTTCGAGCAGCCGCCGGCGATGCCAAATATCGTAGGCCTCCACCTCGTACGGTACTGGAGGGCGAGGCCCGACCATGGACATTTCTCCGCGGATTACGTTGATGAACTGGGGAAGCTCATCCAGGCTGGTCTTGCGCAGGAAGGCTCCCACTCGCGTGATCCGGGGATCGCGCGTGAGCTTGTAGACACCTTCGCCGTTTCCGTCCGAAGGCTGCTTATCCGCCTTACCGGCGATCAACTTTTGCACGTAGGCTTTGTGCGCCCCGGCATCATTGTTCACATACATGGAGCGGAATTTCAGGAACACGAACGATTTTCCATATTGGCCGATGCGACGTTGCCGGAAAAATATCGGCCCCTTCGACGTCGCTTTGATGGCTGCGGCAATCATCAGAAAGAGCGGTGCCAGGAACACCAGCACGAACAGGCTCACCGTGACATCCATGATGCGTTTCATCACCCGAGCAGTCTTTGTGGCATTCTCCCGCTGGGAGAGATCCGGATACAGCGTGGGGTTGCTCGGTCTCTGCTCCCCCTCGTGATCCCAATCCTCGGGAAAAATGTGGAACGAGAGCCTCAGCTCGGCGAATTGCTCGGCGGTCAGATTCTTGCGTAACGTCTCGGTCACCCGGGTGATGATGGTGGCCGGAATCGAGCTGCTATCCGAGGCGATTTCGGTAAACACTACTCCGATCACGTTGTCGCTGGCGTACCACCCCGTGATGTCGGTCTCGCGCGAGGCAAGAGCCAGCGTCGTAAAGATTCGCTCCAGCGTCTTTCCGTTCTTCTCGGACAAAAGGTGTTCGCCCATGTCCACGAGCAAGAGCATGAAAGGCTTCCGCGAGCGCTCGCTTCTCTTTCTTTCGAGCGCGATCATCCGCCGAAAAGCTTCGGCATTCAGGACGACCGAATCGCCGGAAGTTGTGGCTCCGGAGATTGGGCTTACGGTAGCGCGTTTAGTGGAACTTCTTGCGTTCACGATTCCCTCCGCTTGTTCTGCTTGTGGGGGGTAGAGTCAAGCGAACCGCTATCTGCGATTGATTTTTTTGGAATTGAAGGTTAGAAGATTGTCGGCCGGTGGTTTCGGTCTTTTTCCTGGGTTCGATCTACTCGGATCGATCTCCGTTGGAAGAACTGTATCGCTGATAATAATCGCTGTGCGCTGCGTTTTCGCTGCTATTCACCAGGGCTCCCAGCAGCTTTGACTTTTCGAGCGCCTCCAGGCCGCGCTGCAATTGCTGCTTCTCGGTCGTACCTTTGCGCGTGACCAGCAAGATTCCGTCGGACAGCCGGCTCCAGATGCTGGTATCCGCCAGCGGGAGTACCGGGGGCGAATCGATGACGATCCAGTCGAACCAGCCTTGCAATTGATCCATCAACTGCGCCAGCTTCCCGGATTGCATCAGCTCCAGAGGATTTTGCGGTGCGGTCCCGGCGGGCAGAACCCAAAGCCCCAGACTTTCCAGGCGGTAGATATTACGGGATTCCGTCTCCCCACTGAGCCACTCGCACAGCCCGGGAACTTTGCCCAAGCCAAATCTCTGGGAGACCGTCGGCCGCCGCAGATCGCCCTCCAGCAGCAACGTTTTGTGCTGTTTTCTCCGCGCCAGCGTGCAAGCCAGGTTGGCCGCGACCGTGCTCTTGCCTTCCTGTGGAATGGTGCTGGTAATGAGGATCTTCTTCAGCGGACGGCTGTGGCGCAGCTGCCGCAAACGAACCGCGAGAAAGCGGAACTTTTCCGCGCCCAGGCTTCCTTCTTTCCCCAACGCAACCAATCGGCTTTCCTGCGGGATGACGATCGGCAACACGGGACAGTGCTCCAGGAAATCGCTGGACGCCGACGGGGCTGTCTCAACGGATTCCACCGTAGCCGGCCGTTGTTCCTCGATGGTATTGCCCAGGGGTATCTTCTCTTCCGTATTGCCCAGGCGTATCTTCTCTTCCGCGACCCGTAGCAGTTCCGTTGCCACCGAGAACGTGGAATTTTCGTTCCCTGTCTCCGACTCGGCCCTCTGCAATGCGTCAAATATACGGCTCATGATTTAGATGCTCTCGGTAAAACTCTTACACGATCCGCGTCTTCCGCGTTTTCACTTCTTCTTCCTGCGTTTGTGCCGCTTGCAGTTGGGCATAGAGCGCAAGCAAGGTCCGGGCGGCCTTCCGCACGTCGAGTTCGTCGTTGGTTGTCTTTTTCTCCTCCCGCTTGGTCACTCCCAGGCGGAAGTCTTTCGCGATATCGTCGATGATCTCAGGACTTATGCTGGGCATCTGTCTGGCGTAGGCCGCGATCAGCGCATTTTCGCAAATCGTATTGATCAATCGCGGCAGCCCCTGCGAGTGCTGAAACACCGCGGCCACCGTCTCCGGCGGAAACAGCGCCGAGGGACCGGGACTTCCCGAGAGTCGCAGGCGGCTGTGGATGTATCCCAGGGTTTCGGTCGAATTCAACGGCACCAGGTGGGAGCGCAGCGCGACCCTCTGTTTTAGTTGCCGCAGATCAGGGGAGTCCAGTTTGTCATCCAGTTCGGGCTGCCCGACCAGAAGAATCTGTAACAGCTTTTCGTCCGCCGTCTCAAAGTTGGTCAAAAGCCTGATTTCTTCCAGAATCTCCGACGAAAGGTGATGGGCTTCGTCGACCACCAGGACCGTGGTCAGTTTCTTCTGGCTCCGCGTGATCAGGTGCTGCGCAATCTGCAGCAGAAGTTCACCCTTGGTCTTGCTGGTGGGGGGAAGCCCCAGATCCGCCACGATGTACTGCAGGAATTCAATCGGCGACAGCCGACCGTTGAAAATATAGGCGTAGGCAACATCTTTACTCTGGCCTAGCAATTGCAACAGGCAGCGCAGCAGCAGAGTTTTTCCGGTTCCCACTTCCCCGGTCAGGACGACAAAACCTTTGTGCCGCCGCACGCCGTAGTAAAGAGCGGCCAACGCTTCGTTGTGCCTCCCCGTAGGAAACAGGAACGAAGGGTCGGGAGTAATCTCAAACGGATTCCGCTTCAGGCTGTAAAACGTTTTGTACATGAATAATCCGCTAGCCTCGCAAGTAACTGAAGGCTGACCCCAACAAAATCGTAGCCGACACGAAAGCCGCTGTCGCCCAACCCAGCCACAGCCGCCGGCGCTCCTGCTGCTCTTCGCTGGCAACCGTGATCGCAGGAATTTCCGCCATCACCGCAACCGGCAATAGCTGCTGCAACGCCTTCTCGTCGTGAATCCGGTCATCCATCATTTCGAATGCGCCCGCCGCCGCAGCGCCCAGAGCTAACCCGATCCCCAGTCCTATTCCGCAGAACTTCAGCCGATTGGGGAAGTCCGGCTTCATCGGCAGACTTGGCGGGTCGATGATGCGGAAGCGTTCGCCCTGCTGCAGCAATTCCATGCTGGTGGCCATCGCCGACTCGTTCTTTTTCTTCAGCAGGTCGTCATAGTTTGCTTTGGACTGCTCATAGCCGCGCGTCAGGTCGGAGAGTTGCTGCTCGCGGATAGGTTCCTGATTCAAACGAGCCTGATAGTCTTCCACCTTCGCGGTCACTGCTGCCATGGAGTGTTCCCGGTTGGTGATCTCCACCTCGTTCGAGCGCAGCTGGCTTTGGATCTGAGCCAGCATCGACGCCCGGGCTGGATCGCCACCGGCCGCGGGATCCGCCGAGTCGTTGGCTGGATCTTTATCCTTCACGCTGGCCAGAAGCTGGACCTTCATTTTCTCCGTCTTCGCGATCTGCTCTTTCAGCTTGCGCACATCCGGATGACGGTCGGTGTAACGGGAGCTCAAATCGGCGAGCTGCGCCTTCAGTTTTTCCAGCTCTTCATCGATCGCCGGAAGGCCAATGCTGCTTCCGTCTGCGCTCTTGGCCGGCCCCTGCAGCGTGTGGTACTGGTCGGCCAGACTTTGCAGGTAGACATGCTGTTGTTTGGCCGCGTTCAGCGCATCCTGCTCGCTCTGCAGCTGCGACTGCAGGCCGCTGAGAATTTGCAGATTGCTGGTCACCTGGCCTGGCATTTCGCCAACATGTTGACCCTTGAATTCGCGAATCTTTTCTTCCTGGTCCGACAGAGTTTGCCGGGCGGTCTCCAGTTGGGTCTCGAGAAATTTGGTGGTGTCTTCCGATTGCTGCTGACGCACTTCGAGATTCTCGTTGATGAAGAGGTTTGTCAGTTCGCTGGTCACTTTTTGTGCTACCAGGGGATCGCGCGAAGTGTACGAGACGTTAAAAGCAGTGATTTGGTTGCGCGCATCCCGCACCAGTTCGATGTCAATATCTTTGCGCATGGCGTCCACCTGTTGGTCAGGGGAGCGCTGGGAGTGCGGGCCGGCGTACAGATTGAACTGTTCGATGATATGCAGCAACCGGGTGCGGCTGAGAATTTGCTGCGTGATGCTCTGCATGCGCTCCTGCAAGTCATCGTTTACGTTGGGCGTGACGTAATCCTTCGGCATGGTGGGTTGCTCCACCAGAATCAGCGTGCTCGACAGATAGCGCGGCGGGAGCACCCAGCTGGCGCCCCACACCACCGCCCAGGCCAGAAAAAGCGGGATCAGGAACTGCAGGTGGCGACGGCGCACCACGCCCAGGTAACGCTGCAGGTCGAAGCTTTGTTCCGAATTTTTCTCGTCGAGATCGTCAACCATACTTTATCTTCCCAGCGGTCTTGAAAATTGATAGGAAATCGAAACGAATTCACGGTTGGTATTCGGAGTCGCCGCGAGTACGGCAACCGTGCTGTAATCCTGGTGTAGCCGCGTGTATCCCAGCTGCAAATTCACATGCTGGCGAAACTGCTGCTGCACGCTGGCAGTTCCCGAAACCGTGTGTCCATTCTCGCCGGGCAGATTCGCGGCGCCCAAAATATCATTCTGGGCATAGCCCCCCGTCACCGATGCACTCAGCGTATGGGAAAGCTGCTGCCGGAAGTATGCGTTGGCGCCATCCATCTTCACCGCTCCGATCAGCCCTCCGCCGCTCGAGATGACGTGCGAGTAACTCATGGCGAAGCTCGAATGGCGGGCCTGCCAGTTCAGGCTGCCTCCCGCGGCTGGGTTCCAGCTGTGCGAGCCGGGCAACGGCGTTGATCCCGTCGGAAGAAACTGCGGTCCACCGTTCGCGTACTGCGGACCTCCAAAGGCGGAAATTGAGAACCTTGACGATGCGTACAGCGTGTAGAAGAAAAAAACCGCCTGCGTCTGGGTCTCGTTCTGCCCCGCTGTCGGGTAGGAGAGCAAGCGTTGGTACTGATAGCTGACGCCGAGGTAATGCACCTTCGAAGCCCGCAGCGCGTAGAAGGCCGACCCGGCCTGCGAGCTCGAATCGAACAGGCCCGGCACCTCCGCCTGGTTCGGATAATGCAGGTTGGTAAACGTGCCACTGGCTCCCACCATTTCATTGGCGGCAAACTGGGCAGCGATCCCTACATTCCCGGAATTGCTCAGCCGGTCGGCAATCGGCGCAATCACGGAAAAATTAGCCTCTTGTGTGCTGCCCGAGACCGCCCCCGCCGCTGCCAGATCTGGCTGATTGAATACGTTGGAGCTTTTCTGGAAGCCATCCCGCCCGCTCAAGGTCACGTGCGGACTCAGACGGTACTGCAGATTGATCGACGCATTCTGATCCTGCTCGTTCAGGGCACTCTCTCGCTGATAGAAGGTGAATCCGGGAGCGTACATCGAGACAACATGCAATCGTGGCGTGGTTTCGTCCAAAGCGATGAACGGTGCTACCGAGTAACTCACGTCGCTCACGGGATGGACGGCTAGCGACCCCACCGCATTGTCCGTGTATGCGCTGGTGAATGCCAATCCGCCGCGAAGGTAGTTGGAGCGTTCCTCGGAAGTCGTCGAAATCGGAAACGATTGACCGCTCACCGGCGGCGGTGTCAGCATCGGGTCGGAAGTGCTCTCCGGGCCGCTGATCTCCAAACCACTCACGGCAGGCGCCGGCGCAGCTGGCGTGTTCTCCACTTGCGACCACACGGGCGCTGGAGACAGCAAGCACAACCCAACGCAAACTGGTTCGAACAGTTTCATACTAAGGTACGACGATCGTGTCCCGCGGCAGCAGCTTGATGTTTTGCGCAGGATTCTGTCCCTTAACGACGTCTTTATAGTTGAAAGGAATCCGAGTCTGCGTGCCATTCGGGTTCTGTCGCAGGATATAAATGGATTTCTGTTTGGCGAAGTCACGGAATCCCCCAGCCATCGCGATGGCATCGAGGACGGTGGCGGAATTGGTGATGACGTATGACCCTGGCCGGGTTACCTGCCCCAGGATGTTGAACTTCTGACTGTTGATCTGCTGGACAATCACGGTGACTTCCGGCTCGGAGATATAATTCTTCAGTTTGGCTGCAATCTCCTGCTCCAACTTCAGCGGGGTCTGTCCCGTCGCCTGTACTTCTCCGACCAGCGGCAGTGAGATCTTTCCATCCGACCGCACCGGAATCGAGCGCGAGATATCAGGCTCTTTCCATACATTAATCGCCAGCACGTCATCGTTGCCAATCACAAAAGAGTCGTCGTGCGGCTTCGGCGTCGGCGAACTGTCAGCGCTGGGCGAAGTTTGCGGTGCGCTGGCGGCTTGAGCGCTGGCGGCCGTTTTTGATCCCGCCTGCGCCCACAGCCCGCCCGACATAAGCAGACACGAAGTTGCGACCACTCCAGCAATCCAAGAACTACGAACTGTTCTTTTCACGTCGGCTCCTTGGAGCTTCCCGCTCACGTGGCTGGCTTTTGTAGTCAACTTGCTTTTCCATTTCCCTTGGTCTGCGCTGAACTGGCCAACCGTGTTCCCGAAAAAGACGACAGGTACGACTCCGAAGCGCTCAGGTGATACTGCTCAATCTTGTACAACATCGTACGATAGCTTACGCCTAACAGGCGGGCGGCCGCTTTCCGATTCCAACCGGTTTTCTCGAGCGCCGCCGCGATCGCATTCTTCTCGGCTTCCCCTTTTACGCTCTGAATCAGCGTTTTCAAAGATTGCGGTAGCGACGCGTCTCCCTGCGCTTCCGCCTCTTCGTGACCGGTCGACGCCAGCTTGAAGTTCTCGCCGGAAGGCGCCTCGCCGTTATTTCCGGGATGTGGTTCGAAGCCGTGCAGGCTGAGGTCCTTCTCGCCCGCTACCAAATAGCGTTTGACGAAGGCTTCCAATTCCTTAAGATTCCCCGGCCAGCCGTGATTCTGGCAGGCGGCCAGTACCGACGGACTGAAATCGCGCGCTGGCAGACCGTAATACCGGGCCAGCTTGTGCATGGAATAACGCAGAAGAACCTTGATTTCGTCTTTGCGCTGGCGCAATGGCGGCACATGAATGGTGAACGCGCTGAGCCGGTAATAAAGGTCGGCACGCAGGCACTTTTCGGCGAGAGCGCGCTCCATATTGCGGCTACTCGTGGCCAGAATCCGCACGTCCACTTCCACCGCCTTGTGCTCACCGGCCCTCACAAATCGCTTGTCCTGCAGTACCTGGAGCAGCCTCAATTGCAGCGCCAGCGGCATCCCCGTAATCTCGTCGAGTAGAAGCGTCCCCTTTTCCCCAATGTCGAGTTTTCCCGAAATCGTCCTCGCCGTACTGGTCGGGGAGCCGTTCCCTCTGCCGAATAGTTCGATCTCCAGCAAGTCTCCCGGCATTTCCGCACAGTTGACTCGCAGAAACTTGAATCCGGAATACAGGGACAACTTGTGGATCAGACGGGCAACTGTCCCTTTTCCGCTCCCCGGCTCTCCCAAAATGAGCACGGGAACGTCTGCCTGCGCCAGCAACTCCGCCTGGGCCCGGAGCTTTTGCATCACGGGGCTTACGCTGAGGAAGAATTCATCCTCGCCCACCGATTCGATATCTTCGCTCGCCATCTCCGCGTCCGCATCCCCGTCCGACGAACCAAGATTTCTTTGGATCAGGAGTTCCAGCTGTCCTTCGTTCAAGGGACGAACCAGAACGTCCTGGGCTCCGAGGCGTATCGCTTCCTTCTGCCGGCCCGCATCCTCCGGGTAGCACAGCACGACGATCGGCAGGTCGGGACGAAGCCGGCGAAGCCACGGTAGAAGGTGCAGACTGTCGGTGTCGCCGCGAGGAATATCCAGCACCAGCACGGTCGGCGCTGCCTCGGATTGCACTCGTTCCATGGCATCCCAACCATTAGCCGCGGTTTCCACCTGCCAGGAGTTGGATTCTCCCAGCGACCAGAGCATACGCAGAACAGTCGATTCCCTGCTCACGACCAGCAAGCGAAGCGTTTCAATTGTGTTTGGTGCCATGGGCGAGTGACCTTGAAGACTGAAGGGGTAGATCAACTGCCGGAGTTTTCTTAGACCGGCTCGACTTCGTATCCTTCCACGCGGACCGCCAGAGATCTTTGGATCGCATCCACGGAAATCACCAGCGTGCGGTCGCCGTTGCGCGAGACCAGGATGCCTTCCAGACCATCCAGGGCGCCACTCCGGATTCGCACTCGCTGCCCGATCTTGAGAAAAGGATGGGCGGACCAAGGCAGCGGGCCTTCGATCAAACCACGAACCGCGTCGATCTGCTCTTCCGGGATGGCAACGCCTTCGCCTCTCGCGCCCACCAGCCCAAATACTCCATCGACCCGCAGCGCCCGTAAACGTTCCGAGCGGTTGGGTACAAACTTGGCAAATACATAGCAACTGAACAGCGGCGTCTGTACCGATTTCTTGCGATCGCTCCAGCGATGCACCTCGGTGACCAGGGGGAGGAACGTCCTCACGCCTTTCTCTTCCAGCCGTTGAGCTACGATCTTCTCGTGGCGGGGGCGGGTCTGCAACCCGTACCAGTGCTCCACTTCCGCCTCAACCAACGGTACAGATTGCGCCAACTCTAATATGCTGGTGGCCATAGCTTCGCCCTCTAAGTCACATCTCACTGTGACCCCAAGAAACCAGTTAAAATGCCGCTCTCGCCGGAAATCTCAAACGTTGAGTTCCAACCGAGATAGGATCTGAATAATCGGGGGGGGAAATTAAAAACGCCTTGCCAACCTATAACAGCTGTTCTCGGCTATCGGCAGCGTTGGAGTCAGCGCGACTTCCGATCCTGGGGTCCTACTGCTTGGAGCACATTCACTGCCAAATCCGGGAGCCCTTGCTAATCTCTACTATTCCTATCGTGATTATAACAAATCAGGAATGCTTGTCAAGACACGCTAACTTCGCGTGCCGCACGTACAGGGTCACCAGTGAACCATCGGGCCGGGGGGAGAATCAATGCCGATCAGACTGTCGGCTAGCCCTGACGAGAATGAGCTTACATCCGATTGCAGAAGGTTGCAAGGGGTATGAAGTGGCCCGACCGGGCCATTACCCTTGCACACAAGTGGCGCCTCACGCCAACCCACCTGCAGTGCCCCAGCCTCGCAACAGCTCACCCGGTGGGACGCTGCAGGAAGCGGCTGCCGAAATTGAATCAAATACATGACTACAAGTAACTTAGCTAGATGAATTGCCGCGCCGCGCCCTTCCGGCCCTGCGCCACGCCCGCCGAACCCCGATGAAAGCTCACTCAAGCCCGTCTATGCAATCTTTTGCAGTTTATATCCATCGCTTGCAACATTCGCACACACCAACCACGCAAAAGATTGCACTCGCTGATCGGCGCGACCCTTATAGAAAGGTGTGAAGGATAAAGGATGAAAGATGAAAGATGGAAAGATGGAAGATGGAAGATGGAAAGGATGGACCTGATTAGAGGAGACGGCAGAATCGCAGAATCTGCCCAATGAAATGCAGGTGGCAAGAAAAACGGCGTGCTCGATACTGCACGCCGTGTGTAACTCGAATTTGTTAATTCTGAAGCAAGCGGTCGGAGCTCAAAAGCGCCACCGCGTTTAGCGAACCGACGCCTGCCGGCGCGACCGGTAAACCACAGCGGCCACGCAGAACAAACCGGAGAACGCCAGATACATCAAGGACGTTCCACCCTCGGGAACCGCAGTAGACCCGCCGCTTCCCTTGCCGCCGCATCCGCCCCAGCTCTGATTGCTGCAACCGCCATTACCGCCATTCCCGCCAATGCCACCAATGCCACCCAAGCCGCCAATGGCACCCAAGCCGCCGTTGCCGCCCAAGAGGCCATTCCCACCAAACTGGTTCTGGCCTTGCTGGTTGCCTCCATGGCCCACTGCGAACGTCAAGAAAGCAGATGGTGCGCTGTTCAGGATGCTAGCTCCCATACCGGCTGCAGTTCCGCTCGAGAGCCCTTGAGCAAAAGCGCAGGGCGCCAAACACATGAGAGCCGCGAACGCTCCCAATACCGAAAACCTGGCGACTGATTTCATCATACTTCTCCTCATGACTGATCGGGATAAGGCTTGGGGGGAAGGCTGCAGATGCAGAGCCACAAACTCTTCCGCTCTACATTTCATGTGTCACTTTACTTTGAAACCGGAAACTGTCAAGCCTGATAATTTTTGCAACCCGTCGCAATCGATTGCAAATATCGGCTCCCATCATCGATGGGAAAGGGGTCAAGCGAGAAAAAGTTCGTGATAAGACCTGTCAGAACAGCCCAGGTCTGCCAGGGATGTTTACGGCGCAGGAATCTGCGCACTCACCGCCGTGGATGGTGCGCTCTCTTCATTGCTGGAATTGACCGCGGTGGTCTCATAGTAATAAGTCTGGCCATCCGTCACCGACGAGTCCGTATACGCAGTCGTGCCATCGCGCACCGTATTGATCTGCGTGAAGCTGCCCGTGGTCCCGGTGCGGCGATAAACGTTATAGCCCACTACATTCGGGGACGTGCTCGCGACCCACGTCAGACTCACGGTATAAGCAGGCGCTGCCACTCCAGTTCCAGTAAGAGTTGCAGCTGCCGGAGAGTTCGTCGCGCTGCTCGTAAACGACGCGCTTGTCGAAGCCAGCCCGCTCGACTGGGGCGTAAACCTAACTGTGAAACCCGCGCTTTGCCCGGAGGGTATCGTAACCGGGAAAGTAAGGCCGCTGATGGCAAACTCCGAGCTGCCCACAGTCACGCCCGTCACCGTCACGCCTGCCCCTGTGGCATTGAGCGACCCGGTCTGGGTTCCGCTCGTCCCCACCGTCACACTACCCACGCCGATCGTCGGACTCACGCTCAACTGTCCTTGCGCCGATCCCGTCGCCGAACCACTCAGTGAGATGACCAGGCTTGGGTTGGAAGCATTCGAAGCAATGGCTACGCTTCCCGTGGAACTGCTTGCGGACTGCGGCGCAAACGTCACACTGAAAGTGGTGCTCTGTCCCGGTGTAAGCGTGATCGGGGTGCTCAATCCAGAGATGCTGAAACCTGTGCCGGAAACCGTGCCTTGCGAAATCGTCGCATTCAAACCGCCGGTATTCTGCACCGTCTCCTTCAGCGCCTGACTCTTGCCCACCTGAACGCCGGTAAAGGAAAGTGCCGTCGGCGCCGCGGTCAAAGTGGCCGGGGTCACGCCGACTCCGGAAAGCGCGATATCGACCGTAGTCGTCGATCCGCTCACCGTGATCGATAGAATGCTGTTGGCCGGGCCCACCGCCGTCGGCGCGAAAACCACCCCAAACGTTGTGCTCTGGTTCGGCGCCAGCGTCAGCGGAAGGCTCAGCCCGGTATAACTGAAACCCGCACCATGAAAGGTCGGTTGCGAAATCGTGAGATTCGTTTCCCCTGAATTCTTCAGGGTCTCGGTCTGCGGCTGGCTGGTACCGACCTGCACGCTGCCGAAGGTGAAGCTGGTTGGGCTTGCCGTCAAACTCCCGGCAGCTACCGCTGTCCCGGTAAGCGCGATATTCAACGGACTGTTCGAGCCATTGTTCGTAACCGCCAAACTCCCGGTCGCGCTCCCGGTTGACTGCGGGCTGAAAACAACGTTGAAGCTGACGCTCTGTCCCGGCGCCAAAGTGATCGGAAAATTTAACCCTGTCGTGCTGAAACCGGTGCCCGTCACCGCCGCCTGCGAAATCGTAAGGGTGCTTCCGCCGGTGTTACTCAGGGTGTCAGACTGAGTTTGGCTGGTCCCAACTTGCACGTTGCCGAAAGCGACGCTCGCAGGAGTAGCCGTTAAGGTGCCCGTTGAAGGGGTTTGCGTCCCTTGGCTGGCGGGTTTGCTGGAACTAAATCCTTGGCAGCCCACCATGGAGGCTAGGGCTAGGATGACGACAAGCGCATTCGAAAGGGTGCGGAGGCGGCCCATAGGAATCGAAAAAATCGAGTCAGTCCAGTTCAGTCAGCTCCAAAACTTGAAATGTTAGTGTGTCCTCACCCCTCCCGCGGCGTAAGGTCCCGAAAGGGCATGCTCCAAAATCGCCAAAGTACAGCCCTCGGAGCCAATCGATCGATTGGCCCTGCTGACCCACTACCGCCCTAACTTTTTGACCGCCAAAATCCAGGTGATCGTGCGGAAAAGCCGGAAAGCTTACCTGCAAAAACGCAGCAGACAAGTGCTTTCGTCCGGTTCAACCGCCAGAGTTTCGGAATTCCAGAGATTTCGAGCGACTCACAGGGGAGTGCAGGCCGGTTTGTCCGTAACCCGTGTGCGTGATAGCGAAATATACAGGGAATCTCTTTGTTTTGGGGTGGTATTCGCCCACTATTGTGAACTAGCTCATCGGGAGTAGTCCCAGGGAATGGCCACGTCGCCCGATCCCTTTCCTCATTATTATTATTTCTTGATCTTATCTCTTGATCCCCGCCGCCGAAATTTTCTTCCTGGCCCGGGCCCTCCCGTCATTTCAGTCGGGTCGGAGGAGGCGCGCTTACGCGCTGGCCTCCGTCCGCCGCTCAAACTGCACGTGCGGTTTTCCCGCATGCAGCTTTCACGAAGACACAAGACCTGAGAGGTAAGGAAAGGCAACCGCCAAGTGGACCTTTCTTACATCCGTCAGGTTGAGGTTGGCCGCCAGTATCCTCGGACGATGATGTACGGGTTTTTCGCTAAGCGAACTGATCCACCTTCATCATCCTTACTCTTCTGGCTGCCCGCCGCTTCCTTCCTGTCTTCGCCTGCCACCTTCCCCGATCCACTCTGGCCGCCGATTGCTCGGTCACGTGACTTTCATCACGCTTCAGGTACTATTTGGCAGTCCGACTACTGACAGAGCATCACTCCCCACTTCGCTTCTGCTTATAGGTTCGTTTACCCCGGTGTCACCCGAGGACTCTGCCAGTTCTCCTGAGGTCACACGTTATCCTTCCGTACCGTGCCGCCCGCAATCACCTTGTTGCGGTGGGTGAATGAGAACGCCTTCGTCGTCGAAACGCAGACTCGACCTTGCCCCACCTTTGGCCGACCGGTTCATCTCGGGATTACCCCATCGATTACGGCCCGGTACTTCTCCGCAGGCCCTTCGGATTCCCCTCACGGTGGACACCCTGCCCTCCGAAGCACTACAGGCAGTGGCTCTAGCTCCGCCTTGGCTGTATCCAGCTTTCGCTTTCGTGCCCGTTTAGACGTCTGCATACCTTCTGCCTTCTTCGGCCAGCGAGGAATTACCCCCGCTTTTGGATATAGCGCCCCTCATTTGAGCGCCAGAGGGACTTTAACCCTCCTGGACGACGTGCTGCTCAGCACGCACTTCGCATACTCCGCCTTGGCCGGCCGCAGAACGCGAACTTCGGAATCAGCGTTATTCCACCGCGCAAGAAAATCCTGATATGCAGTTCGTGCTTTGGCGGTGTCACCAAACAAGGCGTAAGCGCGGTCCAGCCGCCAGGTGCGCCAGGGCGGCGATAGACACGCCGGATCGAGAGAGAACGTCAAAGCCTGCGCTGGAGATCCCAGTTCGTAAGGAAGCGTCGGAGCCAGCGCCCCTTGGTCAGAAAGATGTTGGCCGATTTGATGTCGCAGTGGATGATGCCCCGACAATGTGCGGCGTCGAGGCCATCCGCAATCTCAATCCCCAGCGACAGTACGGTTTCGAAGACGAGCGGTCGGCCCGCAATGCGGTGCTTCGGCGTCAGCCCGTCCAGATACTCCATCACCATGAACGAGAGACCCTGGTCCTGGCCAGTCTCGTAAATCACGCAGAGATTGGGATGGCTCAGAGCCGAGGCGGCCTGTGCCTCTCGTTGGAAACGGACTAGCGCGTGTACACCACACCCATGCCGCCACCGCCAAGCTTTTCCATGATGCGGTAGTGGCGATGGTTCGTCCGATCACGGCCGCGAATCTTACCTCACTTCCCCTTCTGCTGCGCAATCCATCGATCCGTGCGAGCCTCGAGTAGATCAAGCGGAAGCGTTCCGCCGTCGAGCATCTCGTCGTGGAATTTCCTGAGATCGAACTGCGAACCCAACTCCTTCTTCGCGTGTTCGCGGAGTTCGCGAAATTTGAGCTGCCCCAGCTTGTAGCTGAGAGCCTGCGCCGGCCACGCAATGTAACGATCAGTCTCCGACTGGATCGTCGGCTCGTCGACGGCTCCGGACTTGCGCATGAATTCCACCACCTGCTCACGGCTCCATCCTTTCGCGTGAATTCCGGTATCCACCACCAGCCGTACCGCGCGAAAAAGTTCGGAGGAGAGCCGCCCGTAGTCCGACACCGGATCCTGGTAGAAGCCAACCTCCTTGCCCAGCTGCTCCGCGTACAGGGCCCAGCCCTCGATGTAAGCATTGAAGCCCAGACTGTGAAGGCGAAACTTCGGCAGCCCAGTCAGTTGCTGCTGCACCGAGAGCTGCATGTGATGTCCGGGAATGCCTTCGTGGTAGGCGATCGCCTCGTCATCGATCAACGACCGCTCCGCGAAGTTGGACGTGGCCACCACCACGCGTCCGGGCCGCTTACCATCCGGCGTTCCCGTCACGTAGTGAGTTGCGGCCGCTGCCTGAAACGCCGGGATCGCTTCCACCGTGACCGGCGACTTGGGAAGCAGCGTGAACAGCTCCGGCAGCTTCGGTTCCATCTGTGCGATGTAGCGCCGGAAATCATCGAGGATCTGATCCGCCGAGGTCGGAATGTATTTCGGATTGGTTTTGAGCGACGCCCGGAAAGACGCCAGATCGGCAAAGCCCTCCTTCTTGGCGATCACCGTCATCTCCGCTTCGATGCGCTCCATCTCGCGCAAACCAAGTTGATGAATCTCATCCGCCGTCATCCGCGTCGTCGTCCGCGCATAAATGTCGTTCTCGTAGCGCTTCTTCCCGTCTGCCAGAGACATGACGGAAAGCGTGGTGCGACCCTCCGGCGCATATTCCGTGCGCAGGAAATCCGCAAAGGTCTTGTACGCCGGAATGACATCGCGGTTGATCGCATCCGTCATCTCTTGCGTCAAACGCTTCTGCTCTTCCGCGGAGATGCTTGCCGGATACTTCTTCGTCGGCAGAAGAAATGGGTCGGAATCGATAATCCCCTGGCACTGCACCGGCAGCTTCTCCGCCAGAAATCGAACCGGCATAAGCTTGTCCTTCATCCCGGCGCGCAGCACTTCGGTGGTCTGGCTGAGGACCCGGGGAATCTGGTGAAGCCGCGCGATGTAATCCTCGTAATGTTTCACCGAGTCGAAAGGAACAGAGAGCGGCAGATCCGCCAAACTTGTATGGACGCCGTTCTGCTGGTTGATCGGCATCTCGTACTCTTTCAGATCGAAGTCGGCCATGCGCTGCTCGAGCACCCGAATCAGCAGGTCGCGAGAAAGCTGGTCCTGCTCAGGAAAGTCCGTGTTCGGGATAGCCTCGATCCGCGCCAGAAAGTCGCGATTCGTTTTATCGCGTTGCACAATGGCTGCCAGCGAGTACTCGGCCAGCTTGTCGTTATACCGGTAGTCGCCGTAGGCAGTCGCCCGCTCGGGAAAATTGCGCAGATCGGATTCGTACTGCTCTTCGAAGATCGCGTTCTGGGCAGCCACCCGGTCCGTCATGGGCTTCACGCTCTGGCTCAGCGCGTAGCCGGATACAGCGACCAGAAAGAAAAGAATAGTTTGGAGACGCATAGTCTAAGCAGGGTATCAGACGGAACGATGCGATGAACAACCATGCGATGAACCAGGGCGCTGAATCATGCGATCAGACTGCTCTTCCTCCCCATGGGCATTGACAAGGCAGGCGTACGGCCTCAAGTTACGGCCTCCCTGTGACCAGACCCCCGGTTGGAGTGCAGCTTGGCACGGGGCCACAGAGTTCGCCGACCTGGAGCCGCCAAACCTTAAAGCGCGAGGCCTGTCATCTGGTTTCTTCCCTCGGGATTAGTCCGAATCAATCGCGGTTGGGTGGGGGAGCGATTTCTGCACGGGCTCAGCCGTAGCTCCCTTCGCTGGATCCCAGCTCCAGTCCGCAGATTTCTTCCGACTGTTGAGACCATGGCTGTTTCTGAATGGCAGAAAGGCGGCGGATGGATCGCCCCCCGACGATCCACCCGCCACTCCGAACTGCCGCCCGCATTCCACCCAAATTCAGGTTAGCCGCGGCCGGCGCACAGATGGGTCAGTACTTAGCGACACTGAGAGTGTTCTGGCTGATGTTGATGGAGTCGCCGGCAACGC
>JBAUXO010000009.1:0-17057 GCA_049584315.1 Candidatus Sulfotelmatobacter sp.
GGGTCACATCAATCGGCTGAAGACGCTCAAGCGCCAGATGTATGGTCGAGCCGGCTTCGAACTCTTACGAGCCCGATTGCTGCCGATGTCTCGTGGCTCCCCGCTGCACCGAAATTGAGGAAGAACCCTTTTTTGGATGGATTCACTTGAAACCCAGATTTCACTCGACTATGTGTACCTCATGAACTTTGCCCAATTAAGAGCAAGACTCAAACTGCCTGACGGAGCCGAAAACGACTGGCACCGTCACGAGAACACTTTGCCGGGGGGAGTGAAGAAGCAGGGGGGATGGGTAGAGAACACCGCTTCCGTCGCTGCCTCCGTCTTTCTCGGCGAAGACGCGGTTGTAGGCCGCAATGCTAGGGTGGAAGGCAAGTGCCGCATTGATGCGCACGCGGCGTAGCGCCTCAACAGATGAGAACGCCGCTCGGGGTCGGCAGTCTGGTGCTCCTGCATGACCAAGCCCGCCCGAAGTCGTCCGAGCCGTACAAGTTGCCAGCTCTATCAGCAACCGCAATTGACGAGCTGTTTGCAGCGATGCAACCGGTGTCAGCGATACCCTCGATCCACGCCGGCATGCCACCTTCGACGGCTACTAGGGATCCATCCGGCTTGACCGGCCGACGATAAATTCTGCCCTGGGCCGCAAAGTGATCTGTCGACGCGGAGACAAGAATGTCATCGCCCGAGAACGCTACCGCAGAGCAGTACGATGCGTGTAGACCGTCGCGTTCTATGGTCCACGTTGCTCCTGCGTCGCAGCTAATGCAAAGGCCGATAGCGGACGCCGCGACGACAATGTCCGGATTTGCCTGGTGCGCGCGCACCTCATGAACATCGCTGTTGATATCTATGGTGGGCTGCCAGGTTCTTCCGCCATCCATGGAACGCGGAATGCCTCCCACGTGAACGTTGGCGAACAGTATGCTCCCGTTCGAGTTGGCCGCGACCGAGCGAATACCTAGCGGTGGCCCAAGACGCTGCCCATTAACAATTGCCGAACCAGCAAACCAAGCATCCCGCCCCGCGACGCTGTCGAAACCATCGATTGGATCGAGCACACCGTCCCCATGGCTCAGCCGCAGCATGCGTGCATCGTCCGTTCCAACGTAGATGGTGTCTCGAACAGTCATACAGCACGAAAGCTCGAACTCGCTCGTAGCGACGGTTCCCCATTCGCCGCTTGGTGCACGCCTGCGCAGCGAATGTCGGCCGACAATGGCGAGCGCACCGCCGCGTCCATCCGGTGCGAGTCCTCTGACGGGCTGGTTCGCAATCTCTTGCGTGCGCACATCGCCGGTGACTGCGAACAGCCCATCGCCCCACGTTGCCACAAGTATCGTCGGTTTCGTCACGGATTACCTTCCCTCTCCCAATTGTCGCGGGCTATCCGAGTTGTTGAACAAGGCCATGCGTTCGCTCTAGGAGCGAGCCATTGTGGCCGGCGGGCCTGACTGAGGTTTGACCTGTAAATCTACTCGGACGATTGGGAACAAACGAAGGTTTATGCGCCATATGACATCGAGCCTTCATTCAAACACCAGCGCGTCGTTGACTGCATTCTTCAGATCCTGCTCCGACCCAAGGTATCTTTCGGTGGTGAGGATCGACTCGTGCCCCAGCAGAAACTGAATTTGCTCAAGGTCCCCGCCCTTCGCGCGGCAGAGCTTCGCGGCCGTCCGCCGCAGATCATGCGGCGCCAGCTCGCCGATCCCGATCTGCGCTGCGTACTCACGCACCAGCTGCCACACCGCGCGCTCGGTCAACGCGTCCTTGCCCACTCGGCCGTTCGCGAGCACGCGCCGGAAGATCGGTCCTTTCTCTATCCCTGCCACGTCCAGCCACCCATCAATCTCTTGCTTCACCCACAGCGGCACCGCCACCGACCGCGTCTTGTTTCCCTTCCCCAGGAAATCCAGAAACACCCAGCGGCCGTCGCGCATCGCCAGATGCTCGCAGTTCATCCGCGACAACTCCCCACGCCGGAGCGCGCACGTCACCAGCACTGCCAGCAGCGCCCGGTCCCGCATGCCGCGAATGCTGTGCGGGTTCGGCGCCTGCAATAATGTCCGCGCTTCTTCCCACGCCAGCCATCGCCCCAAGCGTCTGCCCTTTTGTTTCACCCCGGCGACCGTGACAATCGCCTGCGCCGTCTCGCTGTCAATGTAGCCACAGCGCTGCGCTTCGGTCGCAAGTTTTCGGATCGCCGCCACGCGTTGGTTGATGGTCGAGGGCGAGAATTTCATTTCCGCGAGCCAGGTCACGTAGCCCTGCACCGACTCGCGCGAGATGGCGCGGCCCGCCGCCCACTGGAAGAATTGTTCGAGGGCGTAGAGATAGGCTTGCCGGGTGTAGGGCGACCGCACGGCATTCGCGACCAGTTGCTTCGCCCACTCGATGCGATCTATGTCCTTGCCGGCCTCGGGCGCTACCAGCACCAGGTCAGTTGCCAATTGTTCCTCCCCGTTCTGAGGAAAGCGACTTCCCTTCCCCTCGGCGGCGCTCTCTCGCCGTCTTTGCCTTCTTTGCTCTCTCGGCCTTCAGCAATCTCTCGCCCGCCAGCACCTCGTCGATCCACTCGAACATCCGATCCTTGGTCTGAAACTCGGATGCCTGAAACTCGGAGAGGCGGGAAAGAACTTGGCAGCGCGGATGTCGAGGCCGCGACACGCACCTTCTTTGCGAAGTTGCTCGCCCAAGAGCTTCACCTGGTATTCCTCCCACTTCGTTAGGGCCACCTCGATCTTCGCCAGCTTCCCAGCTTCCCTCTTTCCAGAACCACGGCCACCTGATGAGGATAGAGGAGCTCGCCTGTGCTAGAGCGGCCAACCACCGGATGGGTCTCCGGCCACAGCTCGACCGGATAGGGCTGGACATCTTTCCGGTCATCATTATTATTGATGTCCATGATGGTCTCCCCATGGAGCCCGAAGGGCGCGCTCATGGTAGCACCCAAAGAGATGGAAGGCAGGAAACGACCCGCAAAGGAAACGTCGTCGACGTTTTCTCGGGTTTTTCCCCCGATTTTGGGGGTCCTGCCGGCCGCTTTTCAAGACTTAGGCGCATACGGAAAAGTGGCATTATAGGAAGTTACTTCCTCGGTTAGAGTGCCCGATCGGGCGATTCGCAACTAGGTCTCGAGGACCTGATTCCAAACTTGCATCGACGTCGCTTGCCGGTTGGCCCAGGCGAAATAAGGGATGAAGGTGAGTGGAATCCTTCTGCTTTTCTGTTGCCGGCTGTATCGCGAGTAGAGCGCCGTCTCTGCTCCTCCCCGTTCGTAGAGTGCGCCCTCGTGATGAAGAACAACCATCCCGCCGAGCAAGTCACTCTTGAACTCGGTCTGAAATTGCTCTGCCGCGCGCTGCCCAGGATTCACGGCCACATCGCTTAGCGACACGCCGCTCGGTTGATCGACCTCTTCGAGACAGTAGATCAGCGGTCCGCGCTGTATCGCGACTCTTCCGGTGTCATCGGCGACGCGAGGATTCGCCTCCATCACCAGAGGCTTGACCTCCACGTTTAGCTGAATGGCGTCACCGCGCGACCAGCGGCGGCGGAGGGGGAGATATTCCCCAGGCTTTACCCCAGTCACGCCCTTACCGTTGACGGCAACTTGCGCTTGATCAGCCCAGCCGGGGATGCGCAGATAAAAGGTAAACTCGCTAGCTTGGGCGGGATTAACCGTGATTCCCACGCCACCGTCCCAGGGATAGTTGGTTTTCTGCGTGACCTTAAGGCCAACTCCGTTCTCCAGGTGCCAGTCGAGCTCCGAATTGTCATACAGATGCAGGTAGATTCCGTCCGTGCTGGTGCTGTAGAAATACCCCGGGAGCGATCCGAAGGTGCGCTCGAGGTTTGGCGGGCAGCAGGTCACGTCGTACCAGGGATTCCGGATCTTGTCTCCGGTAGACGGATCAAACGCGAGCGGGTTGCGATAGCAATACAGCGTGCCGTCGAGTGACATTCCGGAATTGATTCCGTTGTACAGCGCGCGTTCCATAACATCGGTGAACTTTGCTTCCCCGGTAACCGCCAACATGCGCCAGTTCCACATCAGGTTGCCGATGGCGGCACAGCTTTCACCATAAGCCCGGAAATTGGGCAGCTCATACGCATCACCAAATGCCTCGCCGTCAGCCCGGGATCCGACTCCGCCTGTGACGTACATCTTGGCGGTAGTCATGTCGTTCCACAGCCGGTTCAGCGTTTGCAAATAGCTGGGATCCCCCGTCTCCAAGTAATAGTCGGTCGCGCCGCAACAGGCGTACATGGCACGAACCGCATGCCCTTGCATCTTCGTGCGCGCCGTGAATGGTGTTCCGCTGAACATGTAAATGGTCCGACGTTCCGGCAACTCGATACGTCCGTCTCCCTCCAGGATGTATCCGGCAAGGTCGAGCTGACGCTTGTCGCCGCTAATACGATAGAGTTCAATCAGTCCCATCTCAATTTCCGGATGCCCCGATACAATGGGCTTCTTCGGCGCCGGACCGTAATTCGGAATGAGGAAATCGTTAACAAAGCGAATGCCGGCATCGAGCAAACGGCGATCCCCCGAAGCCCGATAGTAAGCAATCGCGCCCTGTAGCATGTGTCCGATGTTGTACAACTCATGGCCCGTCGACTGCGTCTGGGGAAGCATTCGCAAAGCCTTGCGATCATCCTGATAGTAGGTGTTCAGATAGCCACTGGACTCCTGAACCGCAACCACCTCGTCGATGATTTTGTCAGCGGTCGCGCGAAGCTCCGGACGATCTCCTGACTGCAGCACAAATCCAACCGCCTCAGTCCACTTGTAAACATCGGAGTCGGAAAACACCGGTCCCGTTTGCGCCGCCGTGCTCTTGCCCAGAAGGCGAAGGAAGTTGTTCATGCGGCCGTTGGCTTCGAGCAGATCGTGCATGGTGGGAATGCTCTTGGTCGCATTGATCTCGCGGCGTTGCCCCCAGAAGCCGCCGGTAATGGTTACGGCTCGCACCGGGATATCCCGCAGCTTAGCGTGAGGCGACTTCGCAAGATTTTCGATGCCCTGATCCTTCCAACTGGGAGCGTCGGTGAGCGCGACGTTCGCTTGCGAGACCGTTTTTTCGACGGCCACATCGCCGGCCAAAGCCCGGCGAACCGGCAGCGAGGATGCCGCAGCCACCGAGATCGCCGAAGCCACAAATTGTCTGCGCGAGAGGTTTCGCTTTTCCGCCATGTTCTCCTGCCCTTTCTTTACACAGACCACTGAATCACGGTGTAGGAGCGCGCCGGCACCTCAAACCTACTCTTGCCGGCAGCGGCGGCTGACGCCGGGAACGATTGCGGGGCGACTCTTTGTGGCGCTGAAAAGCTGTTCGACGCCTTAAGGTCATCGCCGGTCAGGACATTCGCCGAAATCACACGCGCCGGAGCACCGTCTTCCCAAACCACTTCTACATCGTGGGCTTTGGCGAGGTCACGATTCAGAATGAAAAGAGAAAGTTTTCGCGAGCTCGAGTCATACGAGCCGGCGGCGTCCACGTACGCAACCGCATCCAATCCGGATACCTCATAGGTGGAGGATTCGACCAGGAGATTCAGCACCGCGCCTCCGGCAAATTGTAGGGCCCAACGGTAGGGATAATAGATCGTCTGCTGGAACAAGCCGTTTGCGTCCGTCATGATGGGAGCGATCACGTTCACCAACTGCGCCAGGCAGGCGAGTTTTACTCGATCCGCATTGCGCAGCAAGGAATTGATCAGCCCCCCGACCAGCAACGCATCTTCCAGGTTGTAGATCTCCTCTAGCAGGTGCGGCGCTTCCTGCCGGTGGCCGTCGACGGCATCCCCTCGGGTGGTGCGATACCAGACATTCCATTCGTCGAAAGAAAGCCACAGCTTCTTGGGTGAGCGTTTGTGGCCACGCACCAGATCGCAAACCGCAACCGTCTCGGCAATCTGTCGCTCCATGCTCAGATTCATGGCCAGGTATTTTGAAGTGTCACCCCCTGTATCGCGTTCATTGTTGCCAAAATAGCGGTGCAGGGAAAGACCATCGACGTAGTCGTAACACTGCTCCAGCACTTCACGATCCCATTCGAGATAGGTGGGCATCAATGGACCGCTGGAACCGCAGGCAATCAGCTTCAACGAGGAATCGACATAACGCATCTGCCGCGCGGCATCGGCGGCCTTCAATCCATATTCCGTGGCCGACATGTGGCCGATCTGCCAGGGACCGTCCATTTCGTTACCCAGGCACCAGTGTTGTACTTTGTGAGGATTCGCAATGCCATGCTCGCGTCGCAGCTCGCTCCACTTGGTACCCTTTTCTACGTTGCAATACTCCACCAGCGCCGCGGCTTCTTCCGCGGTGCCCGTGCCGAGGTTCAATCCCATCAACGGCTCCGTGCCAACGGCTTTGCACCAGGCCATGAACTCGTTGGTCCCGAACTGGTTGGACTCGATCGTGTCCCAGGCTTTGTCGAGGGTTCGCGGTCGGTTTTGTGCGGGTCCAACACCATCCAGCCAGTTATAGCCGGAAACAAAATTGCCTCCCGGATAACGAATGATCGGGACTCCAAGCTGATGGATTTCGTTGAGCACATCCTGGCGAAATCCGTTAGCATCCGACAGCTTCGATCCCGGATCATAGATTCCTCCATAGATGGCGCGCCCGAGGTGCTCTAGAAACGAACCGAACAGATTGCGATCAAGCGGCGCGATGGTTCGACGAGTATCCACGTAAACCCGGGCGGCATTTACTGTGCCGGCTGCCGGAGCAGTCTGCCCGGACTTACCGGCGATCAATCCGGACGCGAAGCCACCGAAGAGCGCGGTTGCTGAAGCCGCCACCCCCGCATGCGAAGCCTGTTTCAGGAACCGGCGTCTCGAATAAGAAAACTTAGGCATGGCGTCCTTTTCTGTTAGTTCTTCTAGTTCTTCTCAATCTAAGGCGATTTGTGTTCCGCGGCAAACGCTATACGCAGGATGCGAGAATCCACTACGGAAGAGCGACGACGCGTCTTCACCAAAGCTGTCGACTGGCGTCGCCTACAAAACACCAGCGAGCCGAAGCTGCCTCCGGCTCGCCGCGAAGCCCCCTCAAACATCGCTAGAACGATATCCGGAGACCGAACTGCAAGCTTCTCGCCGGTAGCGCGGTTGTGGATTTGCCGAAAGTCCCATCGGCTATGTTGGCATCGACCGGACCGAGGTTGCCATGATTCAACACATTGATGAAATCAAACCGCAATTGCAGATTGCCCTGCTCGCCAATCCAGGGGATGCGATTGTTTTTCAGCACGCTGGCATCCGCCTGGAACAGGCCGGGATTGCGGTAGATGTTGCGCGGTTCGTTGCCTTCCGTGCCCGCAGCAGGAACCGGGAAATCGGCTGCCGTGAACAGTCCATTGATGTACGCGGACCGGCTGTGCGACCCAGTAAAGTCCTGGGTAGGCGTATCCGGCACATCCCAGTTGTTGCCGTCCAGGTTGTAATCGCCGGGGTTGATCGAAGCATCCGCTGGATTCGTGTTGTAAACCCAGAAGGGCGTGCCGGTCTGGACAGCTATGATGGTGGAGGCTTCCCAGCCGGCAGTCAGGATGCTGGCGACCCCGCTTTTGTAGCCGGGTAGCGTGTACGACCCGGAGAACGAGAAGCGTTGCCGCACATCGTAATTCGCATCCCCGTAGTAGCTAAAATATGCGTTCTGGTCAGGAATGCTGTAGGGAATTCCAGTCGGACTGGTGTCCTGGTCGAATCGCGTGCCCGCCTCGGGGTAATCTTTCGCGTGCGACAGGGTGTAGGAGCCCTGGAAGCTACCTCGGGCGCCCGCCCTTCCCCGCAGGAACAGAATCATTGCATTATAGGTGGCTTGATTGGCATTGTTTACGTACGTGATAGCACCGAAGTTCGGATTTAGCCGGGTGAGGGCTTCTGTTGCCGGGCTGGAACCGGTTGCGGGCGTGACCACCACGCCCCCTGGGAAACGATTGACATCCGTGCCGTCCAGCCCATTGTAGCTGCGCGAACCAGAGTAGTTGGCTCCGGCCACGAATCTCCAAGGAAGTTGGTGTTCCACGCCGATGACATAGTTCACCGCCAATGGCGCTTTAAGGTTCCGATCAAGGGAATCCACGCTGGCCTGAGTGCCAGGCAGCCCTCCCGCCGCGTCCAGCGAACCCGCCGGAATTGTAGGTAGGGGAAAGTTGAACGGATAAGTGCCGGAGGGCGCAAGGGCAAAAATGGGCTGAATCCCGGTGCCACCTTCGAAGAAGGTGGCATTGATGATACCGGGAGGGTTAAGGCGGGTTTGGTCGACACTCTGGCCCATCACCACCCAGTCGTGATACACGCCGACTCCGCCGCGGACGGCCCAGTTTCCCGACTTCGTCGGATCCCAGGCAAAACCGATTCTGGGACTGATGAGATTCTTCATGGGATTGGCAAACACCTGGGGCACAGTGCCGACCGTGGCGAACTGAACCTGCTCGTTGAAATTGCCGGCCGTACCAAGGTTCAGCGCGCTAAACTGGAAGCCGCTGTTTCCCCACGGAATGTGGTTCGTGAAATCGTCCCAGCGAAGGGAAAGGGTTAAGGAAAGATTTGGTTTCGCCTTCCAGTCGTCTTGCGCGAAGAAGCCAAACGGGTATGTCTGCCCGCCAAAAGCCACCGAAGCTGGCCGGCCAGTCAGAGGATTGTAGGTGGCGGTTTCGCTACCCGTAACGTTGTCCTGCACCAGATCCAGCAGAGTATTGAAGGTGAAACTGGGCCGAACGTAGTCGGGTGTGAAATCGCCGTGTTCAATTCCCTTGGCACCATCGTAGCCGACCTTCCAGGTGTGCTGGCCGTGGATCCAACTCAGCACTGAGCGCCAGTTGTACATCGGGCCGCGGTATTCTCCCGGTCCAAAACCGCCGCCAACCTGGAAGCCTTCGCTGATGCTATTCACCGTTATGGCTGGCACCTTAAGATTGGCGTCCTGCCCGTTTGCGCCACCGACGCTGGCAAAGGCAAAGCTCGATTCCCACAGAACATTGGAATTGAAGGTATGGGTAAAGTCGATCTGGCCATACCGGTTTCTCATGATGTCCAACGCCTGCAAACCAGCCCTGGGGGAGGTCTGTTGCTGATCGAAGGAATCATTGTAGTAACTCAAATAGAGCCGGTCCTTCTGCGTAAAGTACTCATCCAGGCGGAAGTTGTACTGCAGGGCGTTGTAATAAGGGCTGGCTACAAAGTTTCCGTAGTCGCGCACGCTCAGGGCGCAGGGAATACCCGTCGGTGACCCGGGGCCGCAATTGGCAGCGCCGAAAACGGTTTGCGCGTCATCCACCTTCCCGTTCGGAACCAATCGGCTGGCGGGCCATCCCGTCAGCACCTGGGTTCCGACTGTATTGGGAAAATGAGCTTGCGCGAACGCCACAAACGCCGGATCTTCAAAGGTCTGGGTGCCGGTGTTGGCCGCCGCGGAAGTGGTCGCCCACAGTTTTTCGAAGTCGGCGAAGAAGAACGTCTTATTCTTCCTGATGGGCCCTCCCAGTGTGCCGACCAGATCCTTTCGCGCAAACGGGGTAAACGCATTTCCGGTGACGAAATCCGGGGTGGCCTGGAAATCCTGGTTGGTGAAAAACAGGCTGCCGCTGCCATGAAATTGGTTGGTGCCCGATTTTGTCGTCACCTGAACCAGGATCGAACTGCCCAAATTGTCCTCGCCGTCCCAGGAATTGGTTTGCATCGTGACTTCTTGCACCGCATCGGGAATGGGAGCGAGGATGATGTTACCGTTCTGGATGGGGCTGGTGACGTTCAGACCGTCAACCATGACCAGGTTTCCCGTGTAGCTGCGCCCGTTTGCACTAATCTGCGGGGTCTGGGTGCCGAAGTTATCGGCGAAACCGCCCGGAGACTCCCCCGTGGCGCGGGTACCGGTTCCCACAACCCCAGGCGCGACCGCCAAGATGTCCCAAAGATTTCGGTTGGCCTCTGGAAGATCCCGGACAGTGTTCGAAGAGAGCGTGGTTTGCAGACGGCTGTCATCGGTGTCGACAGCCGGGGGAGTCTCTTCCACCGTGATAGTTTCCTGAGCGGAACCGAGAGGCAAGACCAGATTGACGCCCTTGGTTTCCGAGGTGTTGAGCGCGAACTTCGACTCCACCTTTCGAAAACCCCGGGCCTCCGCCGTCACCACGTAGTTGCCGGCAGGAAGGCTGTTAAACCGGTAGTTGCCTGACTCGGCCGAGGTGACGATTGAGGTCACGCCATTGTCGACGTTGAGCAGTTGAACTGAGGCGCCGTTGATCGCGGCCCCGGCCGGATCGGAAACCACGCCTTGGATGTTGCTGCTGTATTGAGCCAAGGCCGGCAGGGAGCAAAGCCACAAAACCGAAAGGAACGACAGGCGCAGAAAACGGCATCGTTCTACGTTGGTCATCAACTTCCTCCACGTCGTGGTGTGGGCCATCAAGTAAACGATTTCTCGATAATGGAAACACCTTATAGCGCCATGAGCCGGGCTCTGTCAAGGAGTATTTCTTCAACCTTCCTGGAGGTACACGCATCCTGCAGCCCCGCGGCAGCTTGTGGTCATCCCTCGCAGAGCCGCAATTCAAACTGCCCTTATTCTCGAGACTAAAACGATGTTGGGACGTCGACCCATCGCACGGTCCCCCTGAGTTTTAGTTTTGAGCACTAACCCAGGTGAGCTATCGATCTTAAATGGAATCAATGACTTGCTTCTGCTTCTGATGCGAGGTGTTTCTTGAAACCATTCCGTCCCCCGCCGGACCGCTCAGCAAGCGTTCGATCCCTCGAAGATGCGGCGGCAGCGCCTCCAACCAACCCCGGTGCATGGCTCGGCTAAACCGGCGGCCGCCAGCGACCGCGTGCCGAATTTGCTATCACCAGGAGTATTGTTTCCGCTAACGCCCAATTTGGGAAATGCCAGCGAGCCGCCTCTCGGTGTCTTGAGCAATCGCTTTCACGTACTTAAAGTGCTCTTCCAGCACGCAGTCCGACAGGGAGAATCTCAGATGGAAAGACGCCAACTCGGAGACAGCGACCTCCATATCACCCGCCTCGGAATTGGCGCTTGGGCCATTGGCGGGGGCGGCTGGAACGGAAGTATGGGGCCGCAAAATGAAAGTGATTCCATTCCAGCGATTCACGCTGCTTTGGATTACGGCCTCAACTGGGTTGACACGACGGCACTCTACGGACTGGGTCACTCAGAAGCGGTTGTCGCCGAGGCCTTGCGAGGCCGCAGACAGCGCCCGTACGTCTTTACCAAGTGTGAACGTGTGTGGGATGCCAGTGGAACCATTGGGGCCCGCCTCAAGGACGCCTCGATTCGGAAGGAGTGCGAAGACAGTCTTTGCCGGTTACAAGTCGACACGATCGATCTCTACCAGATCCACTGGCCGGAACCAGACGAGGACATCGAGGAGGGCTGGACTGAACTCGCCCGGCTGAAACAAGAAGGTAAAGTCCGCTATATCGGCGTCTCGAACTTCGCCGTTTCCCAGATGAAACGCGCTCAAGCGATCGCGGCGATTACCTCGCTGCAGCCGCCTTACTCCCTTGTCACTCGCCAGATCGAGAAAGAAATTCTTCCCTTCGCTTTAGAGCAGAACATCGGAGTCATCGTGTATTCCCCGATGTGCCGGTCTGCTCACGGGAGCCATGACGCGCGAAAGGGTTCTAAGCTTTGCGGCAGAGGACTGGCGCAGAAATCTTCCCAACTTCCAGGAACCGCGGTTGTCCCGCAATCTGAAACTGGTCGAGTCGCTGCGCGCGATCGGAAACCGGCGGGGACGCACGCGCCGGGAGAAGTGGCGATTGCCTGGACGCTGAAAAACCCAGCAGTCACCGGGGCGATCGTCGGTTTCCGCAATCCGCAACAAGTCTCTGGCATCGTTGGCGCTGCTGAGTTCTCTCTCGGGCCAACCGAGATGGCGGAGATCGAAGATGCCCTGAAATGAAGTGCCAGCTAGCGAGCGGTTTGCTTTTCGATGTTTCCGGACTCGTTCTTAAGCCTTGAGGAAAAGAATGGAAAGACTGCGCTTTATCGTTTCGCTTATCACCGACGACAATGACTATCAGCGGCAGCAGGCCACCGCGGCTCAGGAAGCTGCCACCCGTCTGGGAGTGGACGTAGAGACTGTCTTTGCGAGAAACGACCCCATTCATCAGAGCCAACAACTTCTCGACATCATCCAGACTCGTGACGCGGGAGTCGATGGCATCCTGGTGGAACCTGCCGGTCGAACCGCATTCCCCAAAGTTGCTGAGGCAGCGGTGGCAGCGGGCATCGCGTGGGTGGCGCTCAATTGCGAGGCCGAGTACTTGCCACAACTTCGCGCCTCGAACCCTGTCCCGGCATTTGCTGTGAGCGCGGACAATCACGAGGTCGGACGGATTCAGGGTCGTCAACTCGCCGCTCTTCTGCCCGATGGTGGCTCAATACTCTACCTGCAGGGCCCCTCCCTCAGTAGCGTGACGGAGCATCGCTCGGCAGGCATTTGGAAACCAAGCCGAGTGGCGTAATGGTTAAAGTCCTGCGGAGAGCGAACTGGACCGAAGACGCCGGATTTCGTGCGGTCAGTTCCTGGCTGCGTCTGACGACCGCAAATCAAGAGCAAATCGATCTGGTGCAAGCTCAAAATGATTTCCTAGCTCTGGGCGCCCGGCGCGCCCTTGAGGAGCAATCCTCCAGCTCGGGGCGGGACCACCAATGGCGGGTGCCTTTTCTCGGCGTCGACGGCCTAGCAAGAACCGGCCAGGCCTGGGTGCGACAGGGCATTCTGGAAGCCACGATTATCGTACCCCCAACCACTGCGCACGCCCTCAATGCCTTGGTCGCTGCCATTCATGGCCGGATTCATCAGCCGGAACGGACCCTGGTACCTCCGGAGTCGTTTCCCGCGCCGGAGGCGTTGCGGGCCAAGTCGACAAGCGGTGCCTGAGCTCGAAATCCACAAAGCAGTTGACAAATAGCCGCGTGGAGGGTGAAGCTGATCGGAGTAAACGTTTGCCACACCCCGGCCACGTGAACAGGAACAATCCCCTATGGATTTTAGCGTCAGCCGTAGAACCTTTCTCAAGACCGCCACCGCCACCACGGCAGCCACCTACGCGTCAAGCGTGCTACCCGCCTGGGCTACGGTCGACCGGGGCACCGTCGCCATCAACCCTCCACTCACCACTTTTGCCTATTCCGAAGTAGAGCTTCTCGACGGTCCGCTGAAAAGGCAGTTCGAAGAAAACCATGCCCGTTTCCTCCACCTCGACGATGATCGCCTATTAAAGGTCTTTCGGCAGGTTGCCGGTCTACCGGCGCCGGGCGAAGATATGGGAGGCTGGTATGACCTCAGTGGATTCAGCCTTGAGCATAACGATTTCCACGGCTTTATTGCGGGCCACAGTTTCGGACAGTATCTTTCGGGACTTTCTCGGGCGTACGCCGTCACCGGATCGGATGAGACGCGCGCCAAGGTCAATCGCCTCGTCCAGGGATACGCAGAAACGCTCGATCCGAGAGCCAAATTCTTCGTAGATTACCGTTTGCCAGCATATACCTACGACAAGCTGTCCTGCGGTCTGATTGACGCGCACGAATTTGCTCACGACCCGATGGCAATGGATGTGCACGAGAAGCTTACTCACGCCATAGTCGCCTACCTACCGGAAAAAGCTCTTTCCCGTCAGGAGCAGCGCTCCCGTCCACATCGCGACACGTCCTACACCTGGGACGAGACCTACACCTTGCCGGAGAATCTTTTCCTCGCATACCAGCGCAGCGGCGACACCTTTTACCGAGAGATGGCCAAAAGGTATCTGGAGGATGACACCTACTTCGATCCTCTTTCCCAGGGCAACAACGTGCTGCCGTTTGAACACGCTTACAGCCACGTGAACGCCTTCAGCTCCGCCATGCAGGCTTATATCACTCTGGGAAGCGAGAAGCATCTGCGTGCGGCACAGAACGGATTTGACATGCTGGTGAAGACACAAAGCTTCGCCACTGGCGGTTGGGGCCCCAATGAATCATTTGGGGAGCCGGGGACCGGGCAGTTGGGAGACAGTATAGGACTCACTCACGCCAGCTTTGAAACGCCATGCGGCGCTTACGGCCACTTTAAGATCACTCGCTATTTGCTTCGTGTGACCAAGAACGCACAGTACGGTGACAGCATGGAGCGAGTGCTCTACAACACGATTCTCGGAGCATGGCCGATTCAAGCCGACGGCACTTCGTTTTATTACTCTGACTACGCCACTACGGGCAAGAAAGTCTGGTACGGACAAAAGTGGCCATGTTGTTCGGGAACCTTTCCCCAACTCGCGGCGGACTATCACATCAGCACATACTTGCGCTCGACAGATGGTGTGTATGTGAATCTTTTCATACCTTCCCGCGTGCAATGGAATAACGGCGGAACGCGTCACGGATTGACCCAGAAAACCAAGTATCCGTTCGACAACAAAATCCAGCTCGAGGTGTCTGCTTCCGAAGCCAAGGACTACACACTGTACGTCCGCATTCCCAGCTGGGCCACGCCCGGCCCCGTGCTCTCCGTCAACGGCACGCGAATTTCCGATCCAGCCCAACCGGGCACATACGCTGCCATCAGGCGCACCTGGAAGGATGGCGATCGCCTCGAACTCGAACTCCCTATGCCGTTGCGCCTTGAAACCATCGATGCCAATCATCCCAAGCTGGTGGCCTTAATGCGGGGCCCGCTGGTATTGTTCGCAATTGCCGATTCGCAGCCGAGCTTCGATAGAAACGCGTTGCTGCAAGCCAAGCCGGCCAATAACTCATCGGGAGACTGGTTGGCAGATTCGGCTGATGGGAGCCGCGTGACCATGCGTCCCTTCATGAACATCGACCGAGAAAGCTACAGCACGTACGTGCTCTTGAAGTCTTGAGGAGCCCGCAAGAGCGCTCGCGGAAGCTTTGCTACTTGGGCAACGTCTCGTCTTCCACCAGTTTGAACCGGTTGCGCTCGCTCTCTTCCCCTGCCGCCTGCTTGCGTAGAAGCGCAAGCTGTTTCAGTAGGTCGGGAATCTCGCGCTGATCGCCGGTTTTCCGGAGAGCTTGGATGAGGTGGTAGAGCGCGGTTTGATCCTTCGGATCACGCTCCAATGCTTTCCGACACTGTTCGATCGCTTCCGGATATTTCCCGTCCTCGAGGTACAGTTTCGCCAGCACGGTCCGTGCGCCGCGCAAGCTGGGCTGCAAAGCAACCGCCTGGCTGGCCGAGCGCATCGCCAGCTGAAATTCTGGCGTGCCTGGTTCCACGCCTTTCTGTGAAAGAAAATCAGCCTGCAAGTAAAGCAAGGGAGCGTCCTTAGGCTTTTGCGTGAGCTTGGCCTGCACAGTAGCCAGTGCACGGTTCACATCGTTCTCTTGCGCTGCCAGCAGCCCCTGAGCGGCAGAGCTTAACGACTGGCGAGGGTCCAGCGTGTGGGCCGTTTCAAAATCGGCCTCCGCCTTGTCATACTGCGCCAACTGAACGTAAAGGACGCCGCGCGCGAGGTAGAGCGGCACCGCCCTCGGCAGCTGGCCAATCCCGTCGCTCACCACATCGATACCCACCTGAAAGGAATCATGCGCCGAGCTTAGATTGGCAAAGTCCACGTAGAGATTAACGTTTTTCGGGTCGAGCAGAATTGCTTGCCGCAGAGTGGCAACCGCTTGGGGCGTATCCTTATTGTCCTCGTAGGCGGTTGCAGCCAGCTCCAGAGTTTCGACTTCTTGATTGCCGCCCTCGAGCAGCGGCCCTAATGTGGTTAGAGCCTCCTGCGATTGGTGCGCCATGAGTTGAACGGACGCCAGCAGCCGTCGCTCTCGTCGATCGTCCGGATTGAGAACCAGAGTCCGTTGGAGGACTCTCGCTCCCTTGTCGGGGCGCCCGAGCTTTACCAGGCAGACGGCATATGCATGCAGAGCGCTGGCCTGGGAAGCAAACAGCGTCCCGGCTTTTTCAAAATGAACGACCGCGGCGCCGCAGTTTCCCCGTTGGTACTCGAGCACCGCGAGCATGCCGTGACTGGTGGCATCCGCCGGTCGCAAGCGCAGCACACGCTGGAGGAGTGGAATCGCGGCCGGATCATCGGCCTCGTATTCGATTTGGATCGCCCCTTCTAACGCCGGGAGATAGTCCGGAGAAATCTTCAGCGCACTCCGGAATGAAGCCAGGGCCTCCTTTGTATGTCGCTCCCCCGCATACGCCGCACCTTGCATTACCCACAACTGCGCATTTCCGGGAAAACGCTGGAGCGCGGGCCGAAGTAGTTCAAGCGCTTCTGGAAACTCTCGATTCCGCAGGGCGGAGGCGATCGGTTCAAACCCCTCGGCCGGGTTTTGAGCCCCCGCGGCGGCGGATAAAAGCCAGAGAAGAAAGATGACCGGAGCGCAGAAGGAAGCCGGTCGAATTCCGCATCTTGCTGTCATCGGCGGATCGCTGTCTCCCACCCCACTTTATACTTGATATGAGTCTCGGGCACGCAGTGATGGGTGCAGGTTGCTTATACGTAGCGCACCCATTCGGCGCGCCTTGATTCACCATCTTAGAAATCGGCATAGGGGGGACGGGTCGCCCGCCTCCCCTGCCACACCACCGTACATGCGGGTCCGCATACGGCGGTCCGGCGGATTAAGCTAAGACCGCACGACCATGGGAGGAAGCCCGGGCTTGGCAAAGTAAGCAGTTGGCAAAGCGATGGCCAAGGCGGGCGAGTTGGCGATGCGGGGCTTCGCAATCAATTGCCTGCTCGCCCGCCACCGTAGGCCTCCTATCCGGTTCTTGTTCATCGGCTCACGTCTTTGCTCCACGCTTCCTTCAGGCCCCGCCTCGCGGCGAGTGTGATTTCACTCTTGCGCTTCGCTATGACTTCACCTCCATCAGGTTGTCAAAGGGACTTTCGCCCTCAAGCGATCGCACATGCTCGGCACACCAATCGGCATAGGGGGACGGGTCGCCCCGCCTCCCCTGCCACACCACCGTACATGCGGGTCCGCATACGGCGGTTCGGCGGATTAAGCTAAGACCGCACGACCATGGGTGGAAGCCCGAGCGTGGCAA
>JBAUXO010000010.1:0-16634 GCA_049584315.1 Candidatus Sulfotelmatobacter sp.
TGGCGCTCTTCGCTGGTCACAGTCAAGGGTTGCTTGGGACGTCCGGTTCGCATCTGAGCCTCCTGCATTTTAGATGCAATCCGGGTCTTACTTAGTTCACTTATTTATGGGACAGGAGACTAGCAAAGAAGGAATCGAAGTCTGACGCCGAACTCATTGCGTTCTTGGCGGTCACGAGAATTTCACATCAGCTTCCGATAGGTGCCGTCCAATCTCTGCCGGCGAGCCAGCTGACGCCGGAGCAAGTGTACGATTCCCTCTTACGCGAAGCGTACACGTTTTTGGAGTGGCACCAAGATCATCTCGAGAGAAGGTCCCGCAAGCGGTCTGTCCTGAAAGGACTGACAGGAAGACATGGCGACCAAAGGGCTAATTGTCCCTGAATGAAGTGCTGCTGCTGCCGCGTGGTTTTCGTAAACAGTGTGCCATACGAAGAAGATTCGTACATCTTGAGCCTTGAGGGGTATTATCTCAAGTGAATTGCCACTTGGGGGTGCTGAATGAGCGACGAGTGGATTAAGACGCTTGCAGATCGCAGAAGAGTGAAATTCACCAACCAAGAACTGGCCGAGAGGGCGTTTCTTACCGCTCAGGTCGAAGGCAACAAAGTCGTGTATTCCATCATATTGACCAACGCGAAAAACCCGCTTAGTCATGAAGAAGTTGAAGCTCATTTCGAGGCCGAGCTTTCAAAGCGGTCGCCGAAATCGAATTGAGCCTAGCTCCATTTTTTGATTTGTCACGGAAGCCGGGTGTTGGGGATCAATGGAACCGAAAACCGAGTCAACAAGTAACTAGCTTTGATTGTAAAGGGTTGCCTCGATACCTTCTGCGCCGCATTTGCGCCAATAATCTACATCGCGCCCGGTTTTGGAGAATATCCTGGTGTGGACACACACAAAACGGCCCTTAAGCCAACTTTCCGTTCCGTTGATCCCCAACACTAGGACAGGAGAATTTACGGCTGCCCTTTCGCGGTACTGGCGTGAAGTCGCCTGAGACAATGTCGCCGAGCGTCCGTTGTTCCGTCTGCTCAGGGCGTTGCAACCCGCGACCCAGAACATTTCCGCCTTGACAACAGCAGCATTCGGCATAGTCTGTTAGATAGAGCGAATTACGTCTTCTCCCTTTCAGATCCTCTGAACTAAGGCAGTCCATCTGAAGTTCCCTCCTCTTAGTCAACGACAACCCAGCAGGAGGTTGACATGTTTTCTCGTCACGTTTCCATGCAGCTGAAGCCCAATACCCGTGCGGAGTTTACCGAGACAATCGAGAACGAGATTCTTCCCGTCCTTCGGAAACAGCACGGCTTCCAGGACGAAATCGTGTTCGTCGCCTCCGGATCCGGAACGGAAACGGTCGCCATCAGTCTTTGGGACAACAAAGAGGACGCTGAAGCCTATCACCACGGAAACTATCCAGAAGTGCTGAAGTCCCTGGCGAAAGTGATCGACGGTACTCCCGAAGTCCGAAACTTTGAGGTGGCCAACTCGACCTTCCAAAAGAGGCCTGCTCTCGCAGCAGCCTGAGGCAAGCGGGCAAGCCTTCGCGTTCGGTTGGGGGCGGGCCGATCCAGGCCCCTAACGAAAGAGACAAGAAGAGTCGAGGCTTAGATCTTTCTGGACGTGCGCCAGAGATCCAAAGAAGCACTGGAGTTCTGGAGGACGATTCGGCGCCAGCATCTAGGGCAGCGGATCAGCTTCCTAGTTGGACCCCCAACGTACCTGTTTCCGGCCTGCGTCGACGAGGCCATCGCGCGCGACAACGGTCCTGAAGAACTGGGGGGCGCCGGAGACTAAGACTCCTGCCTGTCGCATAGGGCCGTACGGACCCGATAGCAGCAGGCTGTACGCCGACCACACAACCGAGTGGTTGAGTTATTGGGGCTCGTACGTTTGAGTTCCGCCCTGCAAGTCAGGCGAAACCCACCGTCCAAACCCCGATGCAGACAATGAAGCAAGGAGAAACTTCCATGAAACCGGAGCTATTCACCAAGAGAGATGCATGCGGAAGACTGGCTTCAAGCAGAAGGCTAAATAGCCGGAAACAACGAACGAAAAGGCGTCCTGGCCTCAGCCTCAAGATCACTTTGACTAGAAATCGTTGGTGAAGGTGGTGACGGGTTGGACCATCGCGTAGTGGAGAACGATGCTCAAACAACTGGAGGTAAGTCATGACTAACGTCTACGTCGGTAACTTAGATTTTTCCACTTCCGAAGACCAGCTTCGGACACTATTCGCGGCGTACGGAGCAGTTAAAGCAGTCACGGCCGTCACGGATCGCGACACAGGTCAACCGCGGGGATTTGCGTTCGTGGAAATGACTAGTGCTGAAGAGGCGCGAGATGCAGTTCGCTCCCTGAACGGTTCAGTCCACGGCGGGCGCGCCCTGATTGTCAATGAAGCTCGTCCCAAGCTCTATACCGGTAGTGAACGCGAGTCGCATACCAGCAGGGATCACCGGCGCCATCGTATCTGGTAATTGACGTTCTATTGGAGACACTTTCCGATCTGCTTCGGAAGCGAAACCCGAGGAAATCATGAATACCGGCAGCTCTATATCTCTGAACAGCATAGCGTGGAGGGATTTGTACAGGACCGCGCTCTTTGAGGTTGATAAGACCAGGCTCCCAGACCGCATTGCGCAAGCAGAGGAAGCACTTGTGGTAAGGGCACGGGAGTTGTTTTACATAGCCGGAGACCACATCGAAGAGGAACAAGCTCTGGATGATACGATGTACGCCTTGCATGCTTTGCGGAACAAATCGCAAGCTAGCCACCGCATACGGCATCGCAGAGAGGCCGCTTAGGCCAACTCGAAGATGCTGCGCCATCCCTTTCCTGGGCTCTCCCTGCGTGCACTTTTCACCCGTGGCGTTATTCGTGCACGTCGTCAAGAAACAACCTGAGCTTGCCGGACCGCGCAGGCTGGCGCAGCTTGCGCAGGGCCTCGGCCTCGATCTGGCGAATGCGCTCGCGCGTGACGGCGAACGCCCGACCAACCTCCTCAAGCGTGTGCTCCGAGTCGTCCTCCAGACCAAAGCGCATCTTCATGATCTTCTCCTCGCGCGCAGTCAGAGTGTGCAGCACCTGCCCGGTCTGCTCCTTCAGGTTCACGTTGATGGCAGCCTCGTCGGGCGCGAGCATCGCGCTGTCTTTGATGAAGTCGCCGAGATGGGAATCCCCCTCCTCCCCAATTGGCGTCTCGAGCGAGATCGGTTCCTGCATGATCTTGCGAACTCCCCGCAGTTTGGCCATGGGGATGTCCATGCGTTTGGCAATCTCTGACGAGGTAGGTTCGCGACCCAATTCCTGGACCAGTTGCCGCGTACTCGAACTTGTCCACTGCCTTCATCAGGCCCAGGTGACGCGAATCAGCTTGTTGACAATCTCGACCATGTGCACTGGGAGGCGGATGGGGCTACAAGTTTTCCACTTATGCGACGTGGTGGATTCGCCAGGCAGTCACCCGAGCCATTGCCGATCAGGCGCGCAGTTTCCCTCCTGGATCAGATCGAGGAGCTGAAGTCCGCGGTTGCCGTACTTTTTTGCGATGGAAACCACGAGGCGCAGGTTGGCTTCAACGAGCTCGTGCTTGGCCTGCTCCGTGTCCATCTCGCCCCGGATGATTTCGCGCTGCGTACGCCGCAGTTCCTGGAGGTTCACGTCGGCATCGCTTTCTAGACCTTCCAGATCGGCGCGATGCCGTCGCTGCGTCTTGCGGTAGTCTTTCTTGAGTTCTCCGCTGGGCGTGCTCTCAATCTTCTTTTCTAAGTTGCGGACCTGCCGATCGAGCGAGCGCATCATTTCCATGGTTTTGTTCATCCTGAGCGATCAGGCGGTTGCGCTCGAAATTCGTAAGCCCGAGGTTGCGGACGATCAGGGACATCCGAACAATCTCGCGGCTCAGCTTCCATCGGCAGCGACTGTATTGGTGTGCTTTCTTTTGTGCGGGGACGGTCGCTAACCGTTCGGCCAGCTGGCGCGCTCGTCTGTAATGCTTTTGCATCGCGTCGATGCGGCGCGTAAGGTCCTTGGCACGGTTCTGCAAAATCTTCTCGGTAACCTCTTCCTCATCGAAAACAACAATGTCCCTGATCGAGCTCACCCCGTGCTTCAAATCCTTGCTAATCGCCAGAATCTGATGAATCACAACAGGCGAGCGTGAAAGCGCCTTCAGCACCTGCAGCTGTCCGCGCTCAATGCGCTTGGCAATGTCCACTTCACCTTCGCGGGTGAGGAGAGGCACCGCACCCATTTCGCGGAGGTAGATGCGCACCGGATCGTCGTTCCTTTCAAGGCCGCCACCGGTGGGGTCGAGTTCGACCTCGCTGCCGCCCTCCACTTCCTTATCAAGCTTTTTGTCGAAGACCGAGAAACGGATCTTGGGCTGCCCCTCAAGCACATCGATCCCCCGCGGGCCGATGGTGGCCAGCAGGTCGGTCAGATTCTCTGGAAATGGACATCGTGCGGAATCAGGTCGTACACCCTCGTTGAAAGTGAGATAGCCCTTTCCAGAATCAATGAGTTTCGCAATGTCGCCAAGAGCCAAGCCGAATCCTTTTCAGCGCTGTCCTGCATGGGCAAAGGGTGCTTTTGTTGATCTGCAGCGGCAACTGCGGCTGAAAGCGCGAGAATCCAAAGCTGAAAGGATGCTAGCACGGGGTGCCAGCAATTTCCAAACTGAGACACATTCTGGTAGTGGCTGAGCAAGGTTAGCGGGCCACTGGACTGGGCAACTCACGCCGCATCACCCTTCGACGGGATGGAGGAACTCCAGGAATGGGATTCGAACTCTTGCGCAATTGTGTCATAGCGCGACCCGGCGGGAAATTCTAAGCGTAGTTGACAGGCTCTGCACTCCAGAAAACGCCCCGCGGGCGGACATTACGATAGCGATAAGATGGGGAGGGGGAATTGAAGCGCTGGCTGACATTGCATATTCCAACTCTCCAAATACGAGACCATCATACGGTTTTATTGTTCGGCAACTCCGCAACCAAAGCCATTCCGTTCTCTCCACCCTCAGCCGGCTCGGTACCTCGCGAACTACGGCCTTTCAAGCCAGCGGGAGTAAGCTCTAATTGTGCGAGTAGAACTGGTCTGGGGGGTGATGACTGTGGCAGAAATTCGGCTGCAAGAAGGCGAGTCAATAGACAACGCCCTCCGTCGCTTCAAGCGCAAGGTTCAGACTGAAGACATCATTAGGGAAGTGAAACGTCATTCCTTCTATCTGAAGCCGGGCGCGAAGCGCCGAGCGAAGCAAGCTCTAGCGCGAAGACGTGCTCGAAAGAAGATTCGCAGAGCGCCGGATTAGGCTCGGCGTTCTACCTTGGCCCAAACCAAAATGAGAAGCGGCTGCGGCTCTGGCTTGGGTGAGTCTGATTTCCACAGATCAATGAAGCTCTTCTAGGAAACTGAAGGCTGCCCGAATTGCGGTTTCTTCATCCTTTTCACTTACCAATGGGAGGTCGGGGACGCATTTCCACCCATCGCGCTTTTCTGAATACGCTTGCGCAATCCACGGAGATTTAGGGTTGGAATAGCAATATAGAACTTCTACGCGGTAGGTAGTCCTGCCAATAACAAACTCCAGAGTTCGACGAAGCTCACATTGCGTGGTGATTTTTTTGTAGTCAGGAAAGACCTTTGATATTTTCATTCTTGCCTTTCTCCGAGCGCATTCAGGATAAGCCCCTTGTCAATCCGCCTTGACGGGGATGGTACGCCGAAAATCGGCATAGGGGCACGGGTCGCCCCGCCTCCCCTGCCACACCACCGGACATGCGGGTCCGCATCCGGCGGTTCGGCAGATTAAGCCGACCGCACGACCATAGGAGGGAGTCCGATCTGGGCAAAGTAAGCATTCGTCAAAGCGATGGCCAAGGCGGGCGAGTTGGCGATGCGCCACGGGCCGTGGGGACTCCCGGCGGTTTGCGCCGCTAGGTCTTTGCCCACACCCCGTTTGCGAAGTTCGCGAAACCTTATCCTTCCCTGTGATTAACTTCTTTTCACCGCACGCAAAAGACAAGAGTGCCATCTTTCTTATCGCGATTGGCAAGCCGCTGAAACGCAAACCAGAGTAGGGCCTCTAGAGAAGTTCGAAATCATTGGCGTGCCATTTGACGGCTAGTGGGAACGAAATGGGAGCCGACAGTCAGCCAACTCCCATTTCTCTCGCTAGCTAGCTAAAGGGTGTTGCGAAACCCCAACTTTTAAAGTTTTCGGCTGAAAACCAGTAATTTCGCGGACAAGGCGGCTCGATGGCGTTGATTTGAGTTGCCGGCTTGGCCGGCAACTTGCCAAGGCCCCATCGGTTCCGGGGGCCCCGTGGTTCTCCTGGCCGGGTGGACCAATATTGCCCGCAGTCAATCCACAATCCAGCACCAGAGATCCGAAAGGTCCGGCGCGGGCCAGATGGAAGGCCATGCTTCCGACAACAGAACTCGTGGGCGAGTCGGATGTGGCTTTCGTACCGCGATCGAATGAGGATCCCGAGCTGACGACAGACTGGTAATTCCAATCGACTGCCTGAGTAAGGCCGAGTATCAGACCCAGCAGTACGCAGCAGACAAGGGTTAGACGGAACCAGGTCGTCATTGTGAATCCGCCTCGCGGGCACTCTGCAAATTACGCTCCTTATTCAACTCCGCCAGGTCGCGTAAACACTGTTGCATCTGTTGCCAGGCTGTGACTCCTTCTCGCGTGGCCTCCTCGGCCGCCTTGGGAACATAGTAGCCCGTTGTCTTCCCCTTCTCCCCGCGGTAACTTACATTCAGATGCGGACCATGCTTGGGTCCATCGCCCTGACAATGGCAGCCCGCTCGTCCGCAGGTGCGGTAAGTTTCCGAGAGCGTTCCAAAGACAGCGATCTCGGCCAGACGTGAGATCTCGCTCAGCAGCTTGCGTCGTTGAGCGGTGCCCTCAACCGACTTGATCATGGTTCCTCCGACGCTGTTGATAGCGAGCGATGGAAAATAGATTCTTGGTTATTACACACCAGCCCACGTAGCGCTCGAATCCACGCCCTCCTTTATAGGTAGCTCGTGCCATCGAGAAGGGGTGTTTCAAGGTGCTCATGGTGGCTTCAATCCCGGCCCGCCAGTGCAGCGCGCGGCGGAACCAGCGCTGCTTCTGCTGCTTGGCCCGCTTAGCCGAGAGCCGTCCCCGCGCCGGCAGCGCCACCTTCTTCACTCCCAGGGCTTCTGCCGCGCGCTCGTTTTTTGCAGAAAAAAATCCGCGATCGCCGGTGGCCCTCTCTGGGACTCGCCCGAAGCTAGCCTGATGTTGTTCGAGCGCCGGCATCCAAGACGCGCTATCGGGCGGATTCCCGACCAGAACCTGGTAGCCGCTCACGATGCCGTTTTCCACCTCGTCAATCCGCACCAGCCTACCAAACTCGTTGGGCTTATGCGCTTTGCCTTTGCGGATGACTTCGGTGTGGGGCTCGAACAAACTCAACACTTTGTCCTCCACGTGGCTGTTCCCCTTCACCACTCGTTCCTTGGTTTGCCGGATCACGTTCTCCACCAAAGGAAGAAAGTGCCGCAGTTGGCCAATTTGGGTTGCTACTCCCAGGACTGTGCCCACCACTTTCAGCCGTCCCTTCCCCCAGCGTTGCACCACTGCGCTGGCCTGTCGCACGACCCCTCGAGTCAGTGCCAACAACTTCTGGTAACTGTGGCGCATCCGCTTCTGGTTGGCTTCGGTGAGGGACTTGGCGGCGCGGCTGATTTCCAGCAGACGATGTTTGACCGCACGCCCGTGATCGACTACTTCCACAGTTCCGGTCTTACACTCGTCGGCAATGCGTTGCAGGCTGCGGCTGAGCACCCGGATGCCGTCGCCTAACAGCGAGCTGTCGGTCGGATAGTGAACCTGGCTTTCTACAACCGTAGTGTCGGTGCGAATTTTTTCGCCCTGGGCTACACCATGCTCGCAGGCCAGGCGGACCACGCGCTGATGAATCTCGGCGGTGACGGCGGGACTGAGCAGGGCAAAGCTGCGGCTGAAGACAGTGAACTCGGGGGTAATGTCGGCATCGAAGTGGGTGAAGCGGCGGTACACCAGGTTGCTGCGCAGTTCCCGTTCCAGATCGCGGAAGCTCCAGCCTTTCAGGTGCTTCATGACACAGCAGCGCAGCAGACGATCGGGGGCCAAGCCCCGGCGACCGGTACGAGTAGATCGGGGGCTACGTTTCGCCAAACATTGGCGGACTAAGTCAACTAAGGCGGGATCGTCTAAGAGTTGATCGACAGGATCGAGCAGATCGTCTTTGAGCAGGCGACCTGCTGGGCTAAGGGGGAGTAGAAGAGCCAAGTTTGGTGAGAGGAGGGGCCGATCATGTACGTACTCGACTATATCGAGTAAGCTTTACATTGTCAAGAAAATAATGAGCGGATCAGCATTTTTAGTGGGGGAAATCTGGCACGAAGAAAACAAGCAAAATCTGCAGATCTGCCACGCCGCTGCGTCACCGACTCGCGTCAATCAAGGGCTTGAGCCCTGGGTTCCGCAACGGCCTTTAGCTAATGGTTTACGCGGCCTTGCCGGGAGCCTTGGCTTCGAGGGTCTTCTCGGTGCCAACATTCACCTTGATCTGCTTGGGCTTGGCTTCGGCCTTTTTGGCAAGGTTAATCTTCAGCACGCCCTTGTTATAGTGGGCGCTCACTTGCCCCGTATCTACCGAGCTGGGCAGCGTGAACGACCGGGTGAACTCTCCGTACTGCCGCTCGACGCGACGGAAGTTCTCCTCTTTCTCTTCCTTCTCGATCTTGCGCTCGCCATGGACGATGAGCGTGTTGCCCTCGATGCGGACATCAATGTCCTTTTCGTCGATGCCCGGGACTTCAAGCTTCAGAGTAATGTTGTGCTCGTCTTCGTAGATGTCCACCGGCGGTGCGTAGCTGGCGGTGGTTAACGCCTCTTCCGGGCCCTCGGGGTTATACGACTCACGGAAAAGACGGTTCAGGCGGTTCATCCGGTCCTGCATGGCGGAAAACTCACGGAGAGGCACACTTCTTTGGCTAGACGTGAGAAATATCAGAAGTTCTCCATCATCCAAATGTTGCTGGTGGCGCTTGAGCTTAGAATTGCCAAATGACAGCCGTCCGGCGATGGCCTCGCCCAAATATCCCAGCCGCTGGGATTCACCCATAGGACGTGTGCATCGCCGTGGAGATTGAGGAGAGAGAGCACCGTTCCGCGCTTCGTTTGATCGGCGACATATAGCCCCTTGCCATCCGCTGCCCAAGAAAATGCCCCTACCAAATTATTGAATTTCGCTGGGATCACCTGTTCCGCCCGGCGGCGTAGGGAGAGAACGTGGATGGGACCCTTCGGGTTTCCACTCACTGCCAAACGTGTCCCGTCTGGAGGAATGTCGAAATGCCAATACTCGATCCCTGGGTCGAGATCAAAGCGAGCAAGCTCCGGGCCCCGGCCCTTGAGGACATCAATGGATGTAAAAATCAGGCGCTTGCGATCCTCGGTCCTCTCGCCCAACACGCACAGGCTAGACGGCGGTCTAGCGCAGTGAATTTCGCCCCCCGGGGCAGCCGTGGTCACGAATTCCGGCGATCCTTGGGCGACGGGAATCCGCATGATCTGTCTCTGATCCTTGGAGTCTACGGGCTTGGGCAAAGGAATGCCGAACAACCACTTGCCATCAGGGCTAGCAGCGGTTGGACCGGCAAAGCCATCTTTTCCAGTGGAAATACGTTCCGGTGCGTCCTCGTCCAGCGACTGCCTATAAGTCGCGAACTGACCCGTTCGATCGGAGAGGAAGACAACCTGCTTACTATCGTTGGTCCAGTCCTGCAGGATGTCGGAACTCTCATCCAAAGTGAAGTGCCGCATGTTACCTACGCGCGTTCCTCCGGCCTCAACATCCGCTACGTACACACTCCACCCAGTTGCACTTCTGAGGAATGCGAGCCGCTTGCTATCGGCGGTGGCGTTCGCACTATTGGAGTTGCAGAACCCAGTCCAATTCGTCAGTTGCTTGGGTTTGCCGAGGGGTTTGCCAGTATGCACATCCAGCCGCAGCGTCCAGAAGTTGCAGTTGTTTTGGGGAGATGCGAATGCCGGTTCAGAACCGGGGTCACCAACTTGATAGATTAAACGCCCATCGGGTAACCAGGTAAACTCACCGTGTATTTGCTTTTTTTCGGTAGGTGTCAACACCATGACCGGAGGTCCGCCGTGCAAGTCTCGACTCAGGACAGTATCGCCGGATGTGTCGGTCTTGATGGAAAGGCCGCGTTGGCCATCAGGCGACCAAAAAAATCCCCCAACAGAACTGTTCTCATCGGTGTCAAAGAGTTTGCGAGCTTGCTTACCCTCAGAGTCCATCAGCCAAGTTTCACGCTCGCCAAGTCTGTCGCTGTTTGTGCCGAAGGCGATCAGGGCGCCATCCGGAGAAACGGACCACGCGATGGCGTGTTCGCGAAGCTTCCGTGGCGTTTGGTCCGTGCTGGAAAAAACCCAGATGTCTGCCGCCCGAGAGAACCAGTTATTAAATGGTTCACTTGCTGGATAGGCATTAACAAGAAAACGCGCATTATCCGGGAACCAGGCGAGGTCAATGATCTCCCAGTTGACACTGTCCTTGTTCATGTCCGGCGGCTGCGTAACAGCCTGGACTAAGCCAGTTTCAATATCCTTGACGTGTATTCCCAGTTTGTCGACGTACGCGAGGTATTTGCCATTGGGCGAGATCGCCCCGCTGGTCACAGGATTTTCAGAGGAATTGAGGCTGAGTTGCCGAAATTTGATGTCCGATGGAGCTTGGGACGGTGCCTGACGTTTCGCAAACCAAAAAAGCGCGCTGACGATCAATAACACGAAAACGAGAGCAGAAGCTAGCATCCACCAGCGGACCGGATTTCGGCGCTCTGTCTCGTATTTCAAAATCTCCAGGTCGGTGCGCATGTCCGAAACAGTCTGGTAGCGAGTGTCGCGATTCTTTTCGAGTGCTTTGCTGATGATGTGCCCGAGCTTGGCGGGAAGATCGGGATTCAGTTGTCGCGCTGGAAGAGGGGTTTGTGTGAGGATGGCACTGTGGAGCGCCGGCCCGGTATCGCCTTCAAACGCGCGATGCCCGGTCGCCATCTCATACAGCACGAGGCCAAAAGAAAACAGATCCGTTCGCGCGTCCAATTTTTCGCCGCGCACTTGCTCGGGCGACATGTAACCCGCGGTCCCCATCGCTACTCCGGTGCGGCTGAGGAGAAGATCAGGAATTGGCAGGGGAGCGGCTGGCCGAGGTCTTGCGCCTACGCCGCGGCCATCGCGAGAGTCCTGCTCCAGTTCCTCGCCTCCGACCGCCCCAGCGGAAGCAAGTTTCGCCAATCCGAAATCCAGAATCTTCGCTTGACCTTGGCTGGTCACGAAGATATTTGCAGGTTTGATGTCGCGATGGATGATTCCTTTCTGATGCGCCGCGTGCAGTCCCTCGGTGATCTCGATTCCGATCGTGAGGCATTCCTTTAGTGGCAGAGCGTGTCCACCAATTCGGTGGTCAAGAGTTTGTCCTTCAAGCAGCTCCATGGCGATGAAGGGCTGCCCTTCGTAGTCGCTGACGTCATAGACGGTACAAATGTTTGGGTGGTTTAGAGACGATGCGGCACGAGCTTCTCTCTCAAAGCGTTGGAGTGATGCTGGATCTCGCGCGAGTTGCTTGGGCAAGAACTTCAGGGCAACGGTGCGAAATAGTCGTGTGTCTTCAGCCTTGTATACGACTCCCATCCCGCCGCCGCCTAATTTCTCCAGAATCCGGAAACGCTGCAGTGTTACACCGATCGGCACAGGATCAACCTGATCCTCACTGGCTTCGTCCACGGCCATGAGCTTCGCGGCAACCTCGAATGCCGGCGTCGCCATGAATTCCTCGGCCGAGCTTTCATAGGCAAGGAGAGACTCAACCTCTTCGCAAAGCTTCGCATCGCCTTGACAGGCGTTCTTTAGAAATCCGGCACGCTGGTCCGGCGCAACTCGCAACGCGGAGTGATACAACTCCTCGACCCGGCGCAAGCGTTCAGGCTCCGCCATGTCCTTCCCCATTGAGCTCTCGCAAGAGCCACACCTTTGCGAACTTCCAGTCGCGCATGACCGTGTCCTGCGAAACCTTCAGTACCTCGGCCGAATCTTGCACCGTGAGACCGCCAAAGAAGCGCATCTCCACAACTCGGCTCTTCCTCTCATCCACGGCCGCCAATTTCTTCATCGCCGCGTCGAGTGCGGCCAAGTCGGTGTCCGATTGCGGGGTAACCCACAGGGCTTCCGTGAATGTCACGCGATTCATTTTGCCGCTACGTTTTTTGTAACCCCGGGAGCGCGCGAAGTCCGTCAGTACGCGGCGCATCAACTGCGCGCACATGGCGAGAAAGTGAGCGCGATTCTTCCAACTGACTTTCTGCACATCGACCAGACGCAGATAGGCTTCGTTAACCAGGGCAGTTGTTTGGAGAACATGACCGGGTTTCTCTCCGACCATGTAGCGCCGGGCTGCCTGACGCAGGTCCCGGTATACCAGGGGCATCAGTTTCTGCAAGGCTTCTTCGTCGCCCCGGCTCCAGGCTTGCAGCAGGACGGTCACGTCGTGTGTGGAGTGCGTCGTCACGTAACTCATTCAGATGCGTCAACTTAGGCATCTTGGCCAGTGAGCTTATCATAACTCCCTCCTGCTCCATTCGGCTGCCTCAGCCAAGAACAGTCTCCACACATGCGAGTTTTTTCCTCGAATTCCCGCCTTACTGAATAGGCCAGTAGGCTTGAAAGTCACTCGGGCCATGACGCACAAGTGAATTCGACCCGGGCACAGAACGACAAGAAAATTTGAAGGGGGAAGCCATGAAGAAGAATCTGGCAATCTATATCACCGCCTTGGCCTTACTCGCTACGCTCGCGGTCCCGGTTCAACTGGCGGCGCAGAGTCAGCCCATGGTAAATGACAATGCACACCAACATCGCTATAGATTCGTGGATCTGGGCACGCTCGGAGGCCCTAACGTGGGCATTAGCTGTTGCGGGATAGTTCCACCGATCCTGAACAACCGGGGAGTAGCCGTAGGCGACGCGGATACATCCCTTTCGAATCCCAACTTCGCCATCGAGAATCCGATTATCCCCCCGGATCCATTCATCAACGTAGCGGTGGCTTGGTACCACGGCTCCCCAGCCAGTCTCGGTACGCTGCCGGGCGGGTATAACAGCTTTGGCAATGCGATAACCGCGAACGGAGACATAGTTGGAGTTTCGGAAACCGGGGACATTGATCCACTGCTGGGAGTGGTGGAGGCTCATCCTACGCTTTGGACGCACGGCGAGATCCTCGATCTGGGCAGCTTTGGAGGGGGTGAAGGTTCAGGGAGCGAGGCCAACAATTTCGGCCAGGTCGTCGGATTCGCTCAGAACAGTACACCCGATCCGTTTGGCTATTTTGGTTTCCCAACCCAAACCCGGGCGTTCCTCTGGCAGAACGGAGTATTGCAGGACTTGGGCACATTGGGAACGGGCACCGATGCTGGTGCCATTTTTATAAATGATCATGGCCAGATAGCTGGAGTCTCGTATACAAACTCGACACCCGTGCCAAATAGTGGACAAGTTTGCTCACCACCAGACGCGATCGCAGTCGAGGTCCCGACCCAACATCCATTCCTGTGGCAGAGCGGCAAAATGCTAGACCTGGGCACACTCGGGGGAAATTGTGCCGCACCTGCAGCCATGAACAACCGTAATCAAGTAGCCGGAAACTCAGATGTGGCGGACGTTACTGCTAACCCACATGCGTTTCTCTGGAGCCGAGAAGAAGGTATGAAAGACCTCGGCACACTCGGTGGAACCTTCGCGCAGGCAGACGATTTGAATGATGCCGGAGATGTTGTCGGCGCTTCTACCCTCTCAGGTGATCAGCTATTCCTCGCCGTTCTTTGGAAAAACGGCGTAATCAAGGCTCTCGGCTTTTTGCCTGGAGACTGCTTCAGCAGCGCATACACGATTAACTCCACGGGGCAAATCGTGGGTGACTCCTACGATTGTAATTTCTTGACACGCCCCTTCTTGTGGGAGAACGGGGAGATGATCAACTTACAAAAGTTTGTGCCAGCTGATGCAGACATGATCTTGTCAGAGCCATGCTGTATCAATGATCGTGGGGAGATTGCCGGCTACGGATTCCTGAGCAACGGTACAGCGAATGCTTTCCTATTAATACCGTGCGACCAAGGTGAGGCAGGCTGCGAGGACGGAAGTTCGAGTAAGGTCACCGTGAATCAAAGCAGTTCGCGGACAACCGACAACGGTGTCTCAACCGACCATAGTCTCACTAGTGACCAGGCGTTGGCTGCGCTGCGCCGCAGAATGAATCGCCATCAGAAAGGCCTCGGAGTCTTCGCACCCAGCGAATAGTCGCCGAAGATATAGAGATGTCGCCGTAGGCGGTTGGCTCCTGGCAGGAGTAGTACTGCCGCTGATTTTCAGCCCTGCGGGATGCAGGTTTCAGGAATCAGCGGCGGCGGCGGTTCTGGCAATAGCCAGACTACAGCGTCGTGGGTCACCGGGTCAGCGACAGCATCGCGAGCGGTACCACGACGATTAAGGTCACCGTCACATAGGGCACTAATTAAGGAAACACGACACCCATCATCGGCTGACACCCGACGAGCTGCAATTCGTGCACGATCGGGCTGCAGGTTGGCCAGAAGAATTGCGTCTTGCTTCCTTCATGATTTGCCCGAGCGGGCTGTGAGCGGCACTTGGAAAATCCCACGCTGCCGCGCCGATTCCCTGCTCACAGATTCTCACATTTAGGTCCCTCAGATTCGGATTATCAGGTGCCAAAGCGTGGGGCTGATTCTCACAATTAAGTGCCAGAAACGCCCCAGCAATCGTGATTCTTATAATTAAGAGCCGCGCGACAGCTGCGCTTGCTGCAAAGACGCTCCAGCTCCTCGGGGGAGGAGGGGAATACAATTACGAGGGTGCCCCCGGGTGAGCCATCGCTACCTCGTGATTCTCCGCGACGCCAAGAATCTGCCGAGCCTTCGCGACCGCCGCGGCGGTGCCCCCTGATTCGTAGCTCATCCGGATCTGAGAAAAGATTGAGGTGTTGGACCAAGAGGACTGCCTCCTCAGTTCGGTCACAAGCGCCTGTTCGCCGCCCTTGCTATAAGATTGAAGAAGGTCTCGGAGTCCGTCGACAATTGTCTCTCGAATTGCAAGATCGTTCTCCGCCTCGGATGGATCACCAAAGGCGGAGCCGTCCTCAAATTGCGCAAAGCGCAACTTGAAGACCGCATTAGGCTCGCTGCCGCGCTCAAGCGGGTTCACACAGCACTCAGTTCTGTTCGCGCTAGGCTCCATGTCCCATATCGTAAGTGTATCCCCGGGTTTTATTACGTCCATCGCAAAGAATTTGTCACTGGATAGAACGTATGTTGGCCCGTCTCCCGGCCCTCGAACAGAACCGCGATTGTGTCGGCCGGCCAAGCTAAGACTTGCAACAAAAAGGAGAATCACTTTTTGTGAAATGTTTCTCGCAACAACTTTCGCTCCCCAAGACGATTCGAGCTGGTTCCCTGCAATTGTTTCCGCGAGCGCTACTTGCCCTGTGGTGATCTCAAAGGGAGTTCCGGGTGCGGTCCTATCGACGAAAGGCACGTTGATCCGTTCCCGCTGTTGTGCCGCGCAAGACACGAGGGAGCAAACTAAGCAAGCGAATGCCAGACTGAGCCTTTGCATATTCATCCTCATTATTTGCACGGCCGTTGTGTCTCCCCTACTGAGGACACGCAACTGCCGCAGCATCAGTGTGCGACTGGGACCCCGCAGAAAAATTGACTGTGAAGCTCATGTTAACGGTTCCAGCGGTTCCGTTAGGTTGCTCCGGCCCTGAAAAATACTGCACCTTCGCAGAAGGGGGAACCAGGGATGAGAAGCTGCACGTTACCCCTCCCACCGCAATTTCGACGTTACCTGTTGCATTGGCGTTGCAGGTTCCGGTTCCCTTATACGAGTTTACGCAGCTAGTAGGAGCGAAGTTAACTCCGAAACTCTGGGTTTGCTCGGTTCCTTTGGTACAAACGATAAGCTGTCTACAGGTTGAATACAGCTCGACAACAGCCATGCGGCCTTTTCGCCGGCCTCGGCGATCACCGCCGGCGCGGTCAGGCCGGCACCGGCGACGACGGTGGCGGGCGGCAGGACAGAAGACCCCGAAACGGCCAGCGCGGTTCATGGGGCGGGATTCAGGTGAGGTAACAGAATTACAGGTGGGTGACAATCCGGCATTGCAAAAACGGCTATGAGCTGGGATCCGTGTCCGATCTCTGAGGATGTCACCCGCATGATCCACTCTACAAATGAAAATCAGAATGCCGATCGCGAAAAGGCCATCCGGACCATACGGAGCGAACTCTGCCCGCGTCGAATGGAAAGATGACTTGCCTCTTTAGTCTGCGGCCGATGACCTATCAAAAGCCACCAAAAGCGGCCGGGTGTGAGCCGGGTGCGCGACTTTAAAGTGAGGATTACGCCCTCCGGGCCTCCCAGTAGTCCTCGAATTTCCCACTAAGCTGACAGCACCGAAGTGCAATGATGGCATTGGCTCCGCGCACGGTCCAAAACATACC
>JBAUXO010000011.1:0-3434 GCA_049584315.1 Candidatus Sulfotelmatobacter sp.
CAATCATGTTCTCGCGCAAGTCCTGCTACTTCTTCGTGCGTCCCAAGCGGAATCTTCTCGAACTCTGCGTTTTCCTCGGTCGCACGCTAAAGGCTCCTCAAGTGCGACGAAGCGACCCCGCATCGAAATCCAAGGTGTATCACATCATTCACATCAAGCACCGCGATGAAGTCGAGGCCCCGATTACTGACTGGCTTCGGGAAGCATTCGAGCTTTCTGACGTGCTCGTGTCGAAGGGCAAAGTTCGCACCCAATCTGTTAACAAACGGCGACAGTGACATCCCCATCCTTAAAGAAGCCAAAACGGAGTACGCGAAGCTGCAATAGCTCCCGCACTCAATCGACTCGTGCATCCCTGAACGAGGCAGTAACTCTGAAATATCTTTGGTAAGGCTTACCATTTTCTCCCTCGATTTCTGGACGCTGCTGCACAGATTCCCCTATTACTGAGACTGGGAGTTCGATTGACGATCCGAGAACTGATCGCAGAGCAGCGGCGGCGCTTGTCCTCTGTTAATCCAGCAGAGCGACTTGCGGCGGCACTACTCATCCCCAGCGTGCTGGCAAAGCGACTACGCGAACTCAGTGATTTCAATCTTGGGCAACTGCTGGAGGATGAGGTCTGGTCGAATCTGAACCTGCTCGGTCCCGAATCGACTATTTGTCTCGTGGCTGCGGATCGACTTCGCCAAACAAGCCGACCAACCAAAGGAGAACTGACCCGATGAAACGAGCCGCGCTGTACTGCCGTGTTTCGACCGTTGACCAGCACCCAGAGACGCAACTCGGCGAGCTTCGCCAGTTCGCAGCCAACAGGGGTTTCCAAATAATCGGCGAGTACACGGATCACGGTTTCAGCGGAACGAAAGCGCGACGCCCGGATCTCGACTGGATGATGGATGATGCCAGACGACACAGGTTATGATCGCGATCCCATAAGGTGCCCTACATTTCAAACTGATCCGCTAACCGCTGCGAAGTGACTGGGCGTCCTCGCAAACCCGTTTTCAAAATTGCCCCGTGAAGATAAGATTTTGGTTCGCGACAATCAATGCCTTGTGGATTCACTCTGGAAGGCAATGATGTGGCTTCGATTTAGTGAGGGTCCAGCTATGGCTTCTTTTTCGGATTCTCTGGTTCGGCACTTGTTGGAAAGCCGTTACATCGCGTCGCTCGCAACGAAGAACCCGGACGGCTCCACCCACATGGTTGCGGTGTGGTATCTGCGCAAGGCACGGCAACTGACCAAGCGGGCTGTAGACTCCGCCATCCGGGCCGACAGCAAGGAAACTGGGGCGATATGGCAGGCGAATGCCGCCCTGAGCGAAGCCGCATTCGGCAATGCGACGGAGGCGCGGCAGGCAGCGACAGAAGGATTGAAGCTTGCTCCAACGAGTCAGGGTGTCGAGAGCGAAGCCGCTCTTGGGTTTGCCGTGGCGGGCGATACGGCACAAAGCCGAATCCTTGGCGCAGGACTTAGGGAAACGCTTCCCGCTGGATACGCAGATGCAGTCTGTTTGGCTGCCTATGATTCATGCTAGGGTGGCGCTCAATCGAAAGAATCAGGCGCTTGCCCTGAATGACTTGCAAGCTAGTTCTCAAATCGAGTTGGGGCAAATATCATTCGTCGCCAATCTTTCCTGCCTCTATCCGACATACGTTCGCGGAGAGGCATACTTGGCAGCCGGACAGGGCACTGCTGCCGCAGCCGAGTTTCAGAAGATTCTCGACCACAGCGGCATCGTCTGGAACTGCTGGACGGGAGCCTTGGCGCATTTGGGTGTAGCTCGCGCCAATGTCTTGCAATCGAGAACCTCGCAGGGCGCAGATGCAGATGCCGGCCGCGTCCGGGCGCTCGCCGCCTACAAAGACTTCCTCACCCTCTCGAAAGACTCCGACCCTGACCCTGACATCCCCATCCTGAAGGAAGCCAAAGGGGAGAACGCGAAGTTGCAATAGCCGCCATCCTCGTAGTTGCACAACAATCATCGCGGACGAAGGTCAGAGCCTCTTTACTCTCATCGCCTTCTTCGTTGATCACCGTAAGGCTCGACTTCTTCCCGAAGGGCGGATTGGTCAGCACGATGTCGTAGGCGACGGAGGGCTTCTCAGCCAAGCTGTCCACGCCGCCGTCAATCGGGCAGTCGGTCCGCGGTTGCGTCATAACATTCTTGCCAATCAACCCCCAGCCAGCCAATTCGAGCAGCGATCCACTAGGCTGCGATCCGGCGTTCGAACTCGCATCAGCGATCTTCGGCTTTGAACCAAAGCAAGTGGTTATCCAAGGTGGTGACCGGTTCGCCCGATGGCATCTGTTCGACGCAATGTAGTCCACGCACCTCGGTGACCTCAACGTGCCCCAACATCTTGCTGGTCTTGGAATCAAATTTGACTAACCAGCCCGCCGAACCGGGGGGCTGGTTTAGCGGCTGGATACTAGCCCATAACACATTTCCCGCCAGTTTCAGCGAATAGATCCGTCCCAGATGCGGAATTTCGCCGAGGAACTTGCCGTCAAGATCGAACTTCTGAATTCGAGCATTTTCCCGGTCGGCTACGTAGATCGTGCCTCCCGAGTCAATCTGGATCGCATGTGGTAGATGGAACTCGCCAGGGCCGACACCGGGCTTGCCCCACTGTTTGATTCTTTTGCCATCGGCGGTGTATTCCAAAATTCGAGAGTTTCCATATCCGTCCGCGATGAAGAGGTGACCACTGGGTCCGAACGCGATGTCAGTGGCTCCGTTAAATGGGCTGTCATTTTCCGGCTGCTCGCCCACCCTCACGGTCATGAGCTTCTTGCCCAACGGGGAATACTTTTGCACGACAGAAGTACCCGCATCCACGGTCCACACATTGCCTTCAGGGTCGATGCGGATGCTGTGAGGTATCTTGTAGTCCCCCTTGCCCCAAGAACGTAAGAGTTTTCCCTCTTGGTTCAGAACGAGAACAGGGTCGGCTCTGTCTCCGCGTTGTAACTCATAGATCAGACCCTTGCTGCCGATGGCGACCCACGAAACGAGTCCCGAGGCCCAGCCCCCATCGGGTGCTTGAGCCTCGAAGGGTACTTCGTGAAATGGCAGCTTTGGAGAAGACTCAATCCGAGCACGAAGATCGGCTGCGGATTTAGCATCGGTTTCCTTATCCACTCCTTCTATGTTTTGCGGCAAAAGTGCAAAGCAGACAAGGCAGGATAGAATTCTCAAAGTCATGTTTTTTCGTTAAGAAAACGCCGATGCCGTCTAGCGAGATCACACTCGGAAAAGCGGTTGACGCAGACCTCCGCATCCTGCAGCAAGCCGAGGCTGAGTACGCGAAGCGCGTGCTGAGCAGCACGTCGTCCAGGAGGGTTAAAGTCCCTCTGGCGCTCAAATGAGGGGCGCCATATCCAAAAGCGGGAGTAATTTCTCGCTGGCCGAAGAAGGCAGAAGGTA
>JBAUXO010000012.1:0-5544 GCA_049584315.1 Candidatus Sulfotelmatobacter sp.
GTGTTTCTAGTTGCGATTGGGAAGTCGGCCGGGGTTGCTCTGCATTTCAAGAACCACGGAGTCCTACCAGCCCCGCTCAGTGAGGCAAGTACGATAAGCAACAGCAGCGAACCTAGTGAAATTGCGATTCCGAACTTTTCCGGCAGACGTTTCGCCAGCAAGAGCGTAATAGTGTAAGTGCCCGCCGGGGCAGCTATCTCGAGCAAGCCGTCGGCATCGTGCTGAACCGACAGCTCCCGCCCTGTTCCTTCCACACGCGCCTGCCAGCCAACGTAGTAGAAGTGATTGATGTGCAAGATCGCATCCTGTCGCGCCTGTATTCGCAGGTGGATCTCGCGGGCCTGCCAATCCACGACCGAAGCGGTTCCCACAGATTCGCCTCCCGAGTCCACAATCCGCAACTCCTTAGGGGGGTGCTGCGCCAGGAAGCGTTCGAAGTTCGGCAGTTCGTGCTGGCGTAGATGGCTGGTTGCCGGCCAAGCGAGCGGGTAGTCGCGCAGCAACTCGATAGCGCGAGCATTCGCGTGAAGGCGTTCAGCCGGAACGCTTCGCCAGGCCGAGAAGCCGGTAGCGGCGGCCCAGAAATCGGCGCCGATCCAGACAAGAACGATCAGCCCGCAGATCACCACGATCGTGCGAGAAGCCTGGCGGAGGGTAGGAAAAGCGATTGCCGCCAAAGCGGTTGTGGCGGCAGCCAGTACAACGTTGAATCGGGTAGGGAAGGGCAGGTATTGCAACGGCCGCACGTATTTCCAGATGGGAGACGTCAGTTGGGTCATCATCAAGAACGCCACGAGCGCAACGCCTGCATAGAAGAAGCGTTCCCTACGGCGAGAATGCTGCTCTGGAATAAAACGGTGGGAGAACCACCACATCGCGGTGGCAAAGAGCAAAGTCGAAGTAGTCAAGAATAGCAAGCGATTCTTGTAGTCGAACAATGGAGCCCGTTGAAACAGCCACCAGTTGAAATAGCTGAACGACGGATCAAGATGGTGCTCCACATGCACAGTCGACTGATCGAGCATCGCGGGAATCAAGTAAATCGCCGCCAGGCCCGCACCGCAAGCCAACACCCCGCCAGTGATGAGGACTGTCCGCCAGCACCCCGACTCGCTCAGAAAGTATGCCAGTGCCAGGGGCACTAGCGAGAAAGCAACTGTAATGGGCAGATGACTTTCGATCAGCAGGGCGTAACTGGCAGCCAGGCCAACGAAACCCCACCGCTTCCCGCGCAAAATAGACTGTACGGACCACAAAATCAAGGGCACGGAGACAAAAGACCATAGCTCCAACTCCGCGCCCCGATTGTAGAGATCAATGGCGGTATGATAGGGCATCAGCAGATAGAGGGTTGCGGCGAAAAGTGCTGCGGCCGGGCTGGTGAGGTCGCGCAACCAGAAGTAGGCCGTATAGCCGGAAAGAATCATCGCGATCACACAACTGATTCCAGCGAGGAGCCATCCATGCGGATCGTGGTTTCCGACCAGAGGCGCAATTAGCGCAGAAACCGTAGTCGGGAGCGTCGGATAGATAAAGAATGGGGCGGATCCAAGTCCACCATTTGTGTTCTTCAACCAACGCGGATACAGCTCGCCGCCCCAGAACTGCTCGGCAAAGGGTTTGGTCCAGGTGGCGTGCATGATGCCATCGTGCGAAAGATCAGGAATTCCGTGCAGCAAGACAGGCCAGCTCAGCGCCAGTGCAGCCAGCGTCAGCAACGACAGGTGAAAGACAGTTTGACGGCGAGTTCCGTGCGTCGTATGGTTCGCAACGGCGGTAGGCTGCATAGGCGCGAGTATAGCAATTTTTCGACCTCTGGATGATTCCAGCTGCGCCAGAAAGCAGTTCCTTCGCCATCGCCACCAAGAACAACCCCGTTTACGCGGGGAGTTAATGAGAAGCACGATGGCATGCTGCAGCGTCCCAAGGATCTCACCCCTGATCTAAACGGAGGAGTTGGAACGACAAAGCACAGACCCCGCCGGAAATTGCGTCGGAACTGAAGTCATCGTTTTGCGGGTTGCTGCACTATACCCCCTCTGACGCAAGCAGGCCCACTCTTCACTCACAGTTGTGCTGCTAATTGATTTACCCGAAAAGATTCCTTGGAGCAACACGGTGACGCCTTTTTACGGTAACTGGACAGGGACTCGTTCGAGCAGCATTTTTTCGCCCTAAATCAGCACCGTCACGCGATGGCGCGAGGAGCTCTTGCGGGGCGAAAGCGACTTCAGCAGGGCACTATTTCAACCGCCCGAGGGGCAACGGGTTCCCGTGCAGTTTGTGCGACCATTCGTGAAGTCAAACAAGAACGACTACGTCCTGGCGGAGCTCGCACCGGAGCAATGGCCAACCGGAGGACAGACGAAGCTACTGCAATCAGTGGGGGAACGCGTATCTGCGCAAGATTTTCATCCACGGGCCCGGGCCGCGGTTTTGCGCGTCAAACGCGAGGACCGTGTCTGGGGCATTGGATGAGGGGGCCTGGAAAGAGAACCGAAGATAGTTGACCAGGAAGATGTGATCGGGAAATACGGTCAAGCCTCGTCCCGCCGGAGTGCGGCCCAGGGCAGCCGGTGCTACTGTCTTCAAATATTTCCCGATTCGACGTAGCTGGTTCACTTTATTCATCATTTATTCCGGAATCAGCGTTCGCCTCAAACCTCCTCCTGGTATGTCTCAACCAAGGCGAGCGTTACCTCGTCTTCCTGATTCGAGCCCAACTCTCCTACATCCCAGGCGCGATGGTTCCAGAACGCCCAAGCGAGTCCTATGCTGTATACCAGGCCCGCGATCGCCAGTTGTATCAGAAGCGGGCCCAATCGATGCGGAATGAACCAGCGTTGCATGAGCAAAAGAACGCCGACCATGGGGATGGTCAAGACAAGAGGCAACACAAATGCACGATAGAGATAGGTGAAGAGTTTGATCCCGAGCAAGCGGCAGAGATGACGGGGCAGAAAAAGAATCATCGAACAGGTGAGAGGAATGGCCGTGCCGATGGCGTCTCCCAGGATGCCGTACGGCCGCACCAGGATTACGCTCAGGATCAGGTTCGAGGCGCCCTCCGCCAGCACCACCCAGGCCCAAGTCCGGTGTTTTGCCATGCCCCACAGGGTTCGTCCGGAAGCGGACTGCGCCAGCATCAGTGTAGTCGGATACAGCAGAACTAGCAATACTGGATAGCTGGTGGCAACATATTTCGGACCAACCCAAGCCTCGATGATCGACTTGCCCAAAATCGTCAGGATAGCTGTGATCGGAAAGATAATGAAGGCGCAGGCACGGTTGCCAACCACGAAAATCTTCCGCAAACCATCAAGATCGCCGGTCGCATGGGACTGGCTCGACATGGGCACGAATAGCTGGGCGAGGCTGCTCACCACTTCTGAGGCGTAGTCAACCAGGCGGGAGCCGATAGTGAAAAAGGTGATGGCCGCGGCCGACACAAACGTGCCAATGACTAGAGCGTCCGTCTTAAAGCGCAGGCGCCCGGCCACGATGATCAAGAACGTGGTCCCGCTGTAACTCGCAATCCGCCGCAAGCTGGACCGGCTCACGTATTGGGCTCCGAGTCGGAGGCGCAAGTGGCGGAATACCGCCGCGGCATTGATCAGAGAGTTGATCAGCGGCAGGCTGACCGTGATCAAAGCCACGGTGAGCAATCCGCGTCCATGTTGCAGGGCAATGACAATGAGGAGCGCCCGGAACAGAGTCGAACCGATACTGGTGAGATTTAGTAGGTAGAAACGTTGCAGCCCTTCCAAAATTCCACTGAAGACGCCGAGAGGAAACCCCAGCGAAACGGCGGTTCCCACCATCAGGAGCAACCAACGCGCCGTAACCACGAAGTCGGTAGGCACGCGGAAGATCGAGTTCACGTAGTAGGTGGCAATGAGAGTAACAGCCAAGGCCAAAACCCCGATGCCGCCGTAGCTGAACATGGCCGTGTTCACGAGCCGGTTCAGTTCGTCCTGTTCGTCCGTTGCTGAATACTTGGCGATGTAGCGAACGATGGAAGAGCGAATGCCCAAGTCGAAGAGCCCATAGTATCCGGTGATAGAAAAGATCAAGATCCAGAGACCAAAAGCTTCGTCACCCAGGCGGTGAAGGATGTAGGGGGACAAAAAGATTCCGACCAGGACATTCACCCCCAAGGCGAACCAACTCGATCCGACATTCTTCAGGATTTGGCGTTTGTCGAACTTCATGAACCCTGCTGCCTATGTTGGACCGAGGCGGTTATGAGTGAAACTTGCTGCTCTTCGGTCGAGGTCTCCTGTTTGGGGATGCGCAGGCTGACTCGCCATGCACTCTGCCGGCTTTTCCCCGAACTTGCGGATTTGCGACTCGCGCAGAATCTCCTAGTGATGAAAATCAGCCTCCTGGATCTCAACTCCGCTCTCAGTTCTGGCGCCCCACCCCATCTCCGGATCAGATGTAATAAGACGGGCGTTTCGGCCGCTTGAACAGAACCACCGGAGCTCGGAACCGGCTTGGAATAAGGCCAGCCGGGCCAGTAGGCCTGCCGCCAGTCCGTCCGCGGAGGTTTCTTGCCGAACAGTTGCGATAAGCTAGCTGCACACTCTTCCGGGGGAACGCCTTCCCAGTCCCCAGCGCTCAATTCTGGGGAAAAAGACGTGACTTCGACTGGATGCGGGACGCCTTCAACGGCGTGAAATTCGGTTCGAAGGATTTCGTACCCTTGAACGACTTCGCGCCGCGCACGTCCGAATTTTCTCGTGTCGAGCGGTCCCGTAAGCTGCAAACCACATGAGACGTCGTGCGCCGGATTGCGAGGATGGAGGTGTTCCAGAACCCAGAGCCGCTGCTGAGAGATAGAAAGCGCGCCGTGACCGGGTAAAGAACGCTTGTCCTGCTGCGCTACGGGACCGGACCTCATTCTTCAATCGCCAAAATTCCCGCCCACTAGCTTTCCGCCATCAACTCTCTGCGAGTCTGCCGCATACCCGTGACCTGAGGCAGGTCACGTACCATCCGATGGCTTTCTTCCCACGCGTTGGGTTTTGTCAATAAACAATGAGTATATGTTTCACCCGGTTCATCAACGAGGACAAAAATGACGGAGCGTAAGAGACAACCCTTCTTCCCTGACGTTGATAGACGCCGCCGTGCGAGCCCAGCACCGGAAAAGTGCGCCTATGACGGCCAGAGGACCAATCAATAATGACATGCTTTATCACTCGTTCTTCCCCGTGTCAATGTGAAAGTGTTTGCGTCTTTGCGTAATCAGGAGCAATTTGGTGCAAATGTCGTCGTTGGATCCTGCGCAAGACCAAAATCCTTGATTCCAGAAAGCCGCGTAGAATGCACACTTTTACAAATTCTTGTGCAGAGCCGTTTATCCAAGTAATTCCGCCGTCCGTGCTGCGCCCGTCCACAGTTTGGCTAAACAGCGGGTGCGCGACTTTAAAGTGAGGATTACGCCCTCCGGGCCTCCCAGTAGTCCTCGAATTTCCCACTAAGCTGACAGCACCGAAGTGCAATGATGGCATTGGCTCCGCGCACGGTCCAAAACATACC
>JBAUXO010000013.1:0-7406 GCA_049584315.1 Candidatus Sulfotelmatobacter sp.
TCGGCTCTCCGGAAGCCGAATCTCAATGCCTTGTACGAAATCGGTCATAGAATCACGAAGCTCGACTCGCAACTCGGCGCGGCTGGTCGTGCCGAAAATTAGCTACTTACACCCCGGGCTGCTAGACTGAATTTGTTTTCCTGATAGCCTTATTACCGCCCGTGGCCATAACTCGCCCCGCTCGATCTTCCGTTTGACAATTGGCACCAGTCTGTTAAGCCGCTGGCCGGAATGTCGGTAAGAACCGCCTTCCACCCGGTTCGGTTTTCCACAATTTAAGACGAGACCTACAGTAATTTACGGATAGACGTCGGAATGGACCCCTGCTAGTAAAGTCTGAGGCGTGGTGTACCTACGCGAGGCTCTCCAAGGTCCTATGTCAGATCAGGGCAGGTAGAAGGTACCAATGCCGAAACTCGAACGTTCACAATGGTATGACCTATGCCGTGACATGAATTGGCACTTCAAGTACGTGAAGGAGGCAGAGGTTTTTCCTGAAGCGCTTTCGCACAGCCATGGTATACCGGCGGTCGCCTGGTGGAACTGGGATGAGCCTTACAAGATCAGCTACTGCGAGTATGTCCACAACCAGGCGGAGAAGGACGCAGCCGTGTACTCCGTCCGGTCAGCCATCGCCCGCTCCAGGCTTTTTGAGAACCTGAGCCCAGGTTGGAAAGCTGCAATCATCGCTCATTACGGAGCCATTGCCATGCCCGAGTACTTGGCTTCCTTCGGCGAGGCTCGCATGGGCCGGTTTGGGCGCGCCGCGGCTTGGCGCAACATGGCATTATACGGTACGTTGGACGAAATCCGCCACGGCCAGATCCAGTTTTCGTTTCCTCACGCCCTGCTCAACTTGGAGCCTCGCTTTGATTGGGCGCACAAGGCCATGCACACCAATGAGTGGGCGGTGATTGTTCTCCGTCATGTTTTCGATGACATCTTTACCGCCAACGATGCCGTCTCCACAGCGATCCAACTAACTTTTACTTTTGAAACCGGGTTCACCAACCTGCAGTTCTTGGGCATGGCTGCCGACGCCATGGAGACAGGGGATGTGACATTCGGGGCGGTAATCTCGAGTATCCAAACCGACGAAGCCCGCCACGCTCAGCAAGGCGAGCCGACCCTGCGGCTACTGATCCAGCACGGCAAGAAGGCAGAGGCCCAGCGCCTGATCGATGTCGCGTTCTGGCGGTCGTGGCGGATCTTCGCCATACTGACTGGCCTGTCCATGGATTACTACACACCTCTTGCGCATCGTAGTCGGTCCTTTAAAGAGTTCATGCTCGAATGGATCGTTAAGCAATTCATCGATCAGTTCCGTGACCTCGGCCTGGAGCGTCCGTGGTACTGGGACCTTTTCATGCAAGAGTTAGACTGGCTCCACCATGCTCTCCACTTGGGGTTCTGGTTCTGGCGACCAACTGTCTGGTGGAACCCGCATGCAGGAGTGAGTGTTGCGGAGCGTGAGTGGCTGGAAGCGAAGTACCCCGGTTGGCACGACCGTTTTGGTACCTATTGGCATACCATCGCCAAAAATGTACGTCAAAGGGACATACCTCTCACCTATCCCGAGACACTTCCCGTTGTGTGCAACATGTGCCAAATTCCTGTCTGTAGCCCGACCATCAATGCCCCACCCCGGCTGCTCACGCACAATGGCAGGGTGTACAGCTTCTGCTCCGACCCCTGCAAGTGGATCTTCGAGAGCAACCCGGCACGCTACGCTGGCCACCTGTCGATTGTAGACCGCTTCGTGGCCGGCCACATTCAGCCACCTGACCTGGGGGGTGCACTGGCTTATATGGGCCTTTCCCCTGCCGAGCAGGGCAATGATGCGACGAACTATGCCTGGGCTTTCGAAGAGGCGCAGCCCGCGGTCGCCAGCTAAAGGAGGGAAGCGTATGGCCATAGTGCCGCTTCAAGCGGCTTTTCGCGGCGATTTTATTGTGTTGTTAGTGCCCGTCGATGATCAGGATACGATTGAGGTGGTCGCGCAGAAGGTGGCCTATCATGTGATTCGCAGGCGCTTGCCTCCGCGGGATGCCCCAATCCGCGTGCAATATAACGACCGACTATTACCAGGGGACCTAACGGTCGCTCAGGCAGGGATGGCGCCGATGAGTTTTCTCGAGGTTTTTTACGATGCCTGAGAAGACAACCACACTGCAATGGATTGCAGTGGCTTCCCTCGACGACCTCTGGGAAGGTGAGATGACTGATGTCCAAGTAGGCGATGAGTTCATCCTCCTCGTCCACTTGGCCGGAGGTGACATTCGCGCCTATCAAGCGTATTGTCCCCACCAAAAGTTCACCCTAGCCGATGGGAAGCTCGAGGGGCAAATCCTCACGTGCGCAGCCCACTTTTGGCAGTTCGATCTGTCTACCGGGGCAGGGGTGAATCCAAAAGGCCGTCAGCTTTGTCGTTACGAGCTCAAGGTTGAGGACGCAACTATCTCTGTGGGTATCCCCCAGGGCAGCAGATGAGGAGAAAAACCATGGAGAAAGTCCAGCCCCAGAAATTCGTAGGCCCGGTGTTACGTGGCATAGACCAAGACATTATCGAGGCTCTCCTGACGGCTATTGAAGATGACAACCCCGACGCCGAACTCTTGTATGAGGACCACGGTGGGTATGTTCGCATCCACACCCCCTGGTGTTGCCGGGTGACCCGCAAGAGCCTGGAGGCGGCTTTGGGGCGGTCCTTTCGGCTGTCCCAGCTAGAGCCTTCGCTGACGGCCTTTGCCGGGCGAATGCGCCTTGTGGGCGATGACACACTTGAGTGGTATCTGGAACGGAGGGATTAGCGGTGGCAATCGCACGCAAGCGCGAGCCAGCCAAAACGTGGAGTCTGTTGGGCAAAAGACGCCAAAAGCCCAGTGAGTACGAAGTGGTCACGGCCAAGTTGCACTTCCACTATGGTCGCCGGCCTGCTCCGTTTGAACTCGATCCAAAGACGCCCATCAACGACTGGTATCTCGAGTATCGGGAAGGTTCCCCTCTCCGGACCGATGATTGGGAAGGCTTCCGCGATCCGCACCATCTTACCTATCAAGCCTACGTGCAGCGGCAAGCAGTGCGTGAAACCTACGTAGAAAATCTGGTCGATGAATTTGAACGCCGTAGCCACGACGCCAGTCTTCACAAAGACTGGGTACGAGTGTTGGATCGGCTTTATGTGCCCGCCCGCTTTCCTATGCATGCCATGCAAATGACTGCCCTCTATGTAGCCCAGATGGCCCCTTCATCGTTCATTACTAACGCTGCCTACTTTCAGGCGGCTGACGAACTACGCCGTATCCAATGGGTGGCTTACCGGACCAAATCCCTCTCGCTCGACCACGGTGCGGAGCTTGCCTCAAGCGCATACACCCGGCAGCGCTGGGAAGAGGATGCCGTGTGGCAACCGCTGCGCGAGGCCGTCGAAAAAATGCTCGTCGCCTACGACTGGGGTGAGGCTTTTGTTGCGCTCAATCTGACAGTGAAGCCAATCTTCGATGCGGTCTTCAACGTGCAACTAGCTGAGCTAGCCCGTGCTCACGAAGACGCTCAGCTCGCCTTGATGCTCGACGACTTTGCGCTGGACAGTCAGCGGAGCCGCGACTGGAGCGCAGCGCTGGTCCAGTACGCCGTGGCGCGGCAACCCGCCAATACAGAGTTGCTCAAGCAATGGTTGGGGAAGTGGAAGCCCCTGGCCCAACGGGGTATGGAAGGAGTGGCCGAGATGTTTGGACAAGCTCCATGTCCGCTGGAACCCCACGCTCTTTCGGGGAAAGTGCGGGCCGCGCACTGCGACCTCTTGGCTCAGTGTGGCCTTAATGCGGTCGAAGCGTGAACAATCGAGAAGCGGAAGGGCCCCCTTGAGGTTGCAAACAGGAGGAAAAGGATGACCGAGATAGCAATGGAGATACAGAAGTCTGGAGTCGACGTGATCGGCGACATGGCGGGCTGGGGCACTCACTTTTGTCTCTTCTACGAGACCAAAAAGGATCTTCTCGACGCGTCGATCTCATACTGCAAGGCCGGATTAGAGAAAGATGAGTACTGCTTGTGGATTGTTGCCGAGCCCTTGACCATTGCAGAAGCTACGCTGGCGCTAAAAGAGGCAGTGCCCCACGTTGATCGACACATGGCAGACTCCAGCCTAGAGATTATGTCCGCCCGCGACTGGTTTCTCCAGGGTGGCGCGTTTGATGGCAAGAGAGTGAGAGAGACTATGTATGAGAAACTCACTCGCGTATCGGCCAGAGGCTACCCCGGCGTGCGAGTGACCGGGGATACGACCTGGCTCACAAAGAAGGACTGGGCACACTATTGCGAAATCGAAGAAGGTATCAATGAGGTTATCGGTGACCAGCGCCTCTCCGTGCTGTGCACGTTCCCGCTCGCAGCGTGCGGAGCGTTTGAAATCCTGGACACAGTGCGTACACACCAGTTTGCCCTCACAAGGCGACACGAAAACTGGGAAGTGATCGAAACTGCCGGGCTCAAGCGAGCCAAGGCCGAAATCAAGCGACTCAATGAGGAGCTCGAACAACGTGTCGTAGAACGAACCAGCGAACTGATGCAGACCTCGGAAGCATTGCGCAACGCGCAGGCGCATCTCGCGCATATGACCCGCTTGATGACGATGGGGGAACTTACCGCGTCAATCGCCCACGAAGTCAATCAGCCGCTTTTTGGCATCACCACCAACGCCGACACCTGTTTGTTAATGCTTTCTAGCGACCCTCCCGATGTCGACGGGGCTCGGGAAACTGCCCAGCGCACGATTCGTGATGCAAACCGAGCCTCTGACGTCATCAAGCGCTTACGCTCGCTTTATAGCAAGAAAGATCCATCCCCCGAATTGATGGACCTGAATCAGGCCACCCGGGAGGTGATTTCCTTTTCGTTGAGCGATTTGCAAAGACACCGGGTGATCCTGCGGCAGGAACTTGCCAACGATCTCCCGCTCGTCACGGCGGACCGTGTGCAGTTGCAGCAGGTCATTATGAATCTCATTCGAAACGCCTCCGACGCGATGAGCGATATTGACGATCGACCGAGAGAATTATTGATCAGAATCGAAAGAGAGGAAGGCGATCGGGTGCGGCTTAGCGTGAAAGATGCGGGAGTCGGTTTCGAACCCCAGACTGCGGACAGACTCTTTCAAGCCTTCTATACGACAAAGAATGAGGGTATGGGTATCGGCCTGTCGATCAGTCGTTCCATAATCGAGGCTCATGAGGGGCATTTGTGGGCGACAGCGAATGATGGTCCGGGAGCCACGTTCTCATTTTCTATACCCTGTAGACCCGCGAGTTTAGTGGCCGGGAAAGCTCAAGGCAGCCGGTCGGATGGTGCGATGGATGCCGCATGATTTACGGTCGACGCCGAATACCGACTACAAGGCTCATACCTTGGTCCGATTGACGCCACGCCCGGCAGGAGAGCATTCTTCACTTGTGGAGTCCAACCGAGAACGGAAATCCATCGAGCGTCCACTTGTGACGGTGGTTGATGACGATGTATCAGTCCGCGAGTCCCTCCCTAATTTGCTGAGGCAGTTCGGCTTTTCCACCCGTGCATTTTCGTCGGCGGAGGAGTTTCTCGCGTCCGATTGCCTGGACGAGACCCGCTGTCTGATACTCGACGTCCTCATGCCACACATAACGGGACTCGATCTTCAGCAACAATTGAAGCTTCGGAGTCCAGCGATTCCAATCATCTTTATCACCGGTCAGAAGCAAGAGGGTATTCGGAAGCGAGCGCTTGAGCAAGGAGCGGTGGCATTCCTGCTCAAGCCAGTCACTGGCACAATTCTACTTGAGGCTGTCAATGCAGCACTTCGAAGGCACTGACAATTCACCCTGCAATCCGGGGGATAAAACGAGCTTAGCGAGATCAATTGGTCATGCAGTGGGGTCATCACCATCGCCGACAGCCACACCTATCGTGTTCATCGTTGACGATGACGTCTCGGTGCGCGAATCGCTGGAACCATTAATCCGCAAGGTAGGCTGGCAGCCGGAGACTTTCGCATCGGCACAGGAATTCCTCGATCGCCCACGCTCACTTGTCGCGAGCTGTCTCGTTCTTGACATGCAACTTCCAGGCCTCAACGGTCTCGAACTTCAAAAGCGTATCGCCGTCGAGCGGACCGACATGCCGATCATTTTCATCACGGGTTATGGCGACGTACCCAAATCAGTCCAAGCCATGAAAGCGGGCGCGGTCGAATTCTTGACGAAACCGGTCAGTAATGAAGAACTATTGGCGGCCATCCGGCAAGCCCTTGAACGGAGCTGCGCCGTTCTCGGGCATGCGGCGGAAATTCAGGAACTGCGGGACCGTTACGGGTTAGTTTCGCCTCGCGAACGGCAAGTCATGGCGTTGGTGGTTTCGGGTTTATTGAATAAACAGATCGCTGACGAACTCGGCATCAGCGTGATAACCGTAAAAACGCACCGAGGCAAAGTGATGCAAAAGATGAAGGCTGACTCTGTCGCGGGACTGGTAAAGATGGACGCCAAGCTCCGTGTGGCATCTGGACGAAAAGGCTGACCAGCACAACTCCAGCCCTGCTCGTTCCCGCTGGCCCTCGTTGTGAAGCTAAAGCTCGAACAACGTGAAAGGAGTTCTGCAGCTTCTCGTATGCCGCACTGCTGGATTTGCCGAAACGTTCCTTAGGTTTTCGTCAAACAATTTTCATCCGCGGTTGACGAACCCGAGGGCCAAAGCTTCCTGACCGCAAACTGCGTCGTCACGTCCAGAGTTCCTGCCATGCCTGGCAGGTCAAGTTATGAATTCTCGATCGCTGACGGTGCCACACTTACCCAGCGTCTCCGTGTTCTTGCCCAGATGGACACACAGAAATATGGGGCAGTCACGCTGCCGGAGCTTTGCGGGCCGCATCCGCGTGAGCAGTTGATCCCTCTACGATCTTGCCGCTGGGCGGATGCAGAATAGTCGGCACATCCTTCGCTCCTACGAACACACTTAGGAAGCGAACAAGAGAGGTGCCATCGTTACGGCCGCGATGCCAGTGAGTCCTCGTCTGCAAGAACGCTTGGCCGGCTTTGAAAGTCTGCCGCGACCCATCCGCGGCGAACTCAACAGTCAGGGTCCCTTCAAGTACGTAGAGGTACGGCTGAACGGGATGCACCATCCATGGCGTGACCGTTCCCGGCGCTATCGTTGGGGAATCCGGTCGAAGGTGAACGCGATTCCGGGCTGAAGCTGAACGCCATTCCGTTGTGATTCCGAACAGCATTCCGGTGGGAAGGTGAACGCGATTCCGGTGGGAAGGTGAACGCGATTCCGGTGGGAAGGCGAACAGTTTTGTTCGTCTACCGGAATGGCGTTCAGCTTGGAGCGGAATGTTTTCCACAGGTGAGCCGCAGTAGGCCGTAGCGACGCTG
>JBAUXO010000014.1:0-1685 GCA_049584315.1 Candidatus Sulfotelmatobacter sp.
GAGCATCCTTGTGCTCACCTCCGTGATAGTGGCGGGCATCGCCGCAGTCGCATATGTAGACAGGTCCGTGACTTCGCTTTCCCTGGCTTCACTGTATTTCTTGCCCCTCGCTCTGAGCGCTCTGGTACATCCGCTTCGTATTAGCATTGCGCTTTCGATTGTTTGTCTGGCGCTGCATGATCTTCTCAGCCCTGTGCGGGATACCGGCATCCGGCACTTCACCGGAAATGCCGCGACTCTGCTTGGATATGTCTTCGTTGTCATCGTCGTGAATCAGCTAGGCGCGCAGCGACGGCGGCTGGCGGATCTGGCTGCAAAACAACGCGACGAGCTTGCGGCTGAAATTTATCTGGCTGCGGAAGTACAACAGAGCATCTTGCCTCGGTCCATCCCTACGGTACCCGGATTCGAGTTCGCTGCACGAATGTACCCGGCCAGGATAGTGGCGGGCGACTACTATGGGTTCATTGAATTGGCCAGCGGGGAAGTTGCGGTAGTCATCGGCGATGTTTCCGGGAAAGGAGTTGCTGCCGGACTGCTGATGCCTTCCATTGAAGTGGCGCTCCGCATGGATGCACCGCGATTTCCCCGCACAAGCGATCTGTTACATGCCTTCAACAACGTCGTTCAGCAGATCACCGTGGGACGTCGGTTCATTACACTCTTCTACGGGAAACTCTGCCCTCAGTCACGTTCCCTGGAATACACGAATGCGGGCCATAATCCGCCGCTCCTGATACGCGCCGGGGCAGAGACATGCAAGCTGGATCAGGGAGGTCCCGTGCTCGGTGTGCTTCCCAATACAGAGTACAAGAATGATGTAATCGCTCTCTGCCACCGAGACGTTCTTGTTCTGTACACCGACGGGGTTGTGGAGGCTGAGAGCCCGGCAGGAGAAGAATATTCGGTGGCCCGCCTGGCAGCCCTCGTGAGCTTACACCTGCAAGAAAGTGCTGACAAACTGATCGAAAGCATTCATGCATCGGTTACCCAATTCCATGGAGCAGCCCCGCAAGCAGATGACATGACGTTGGTCGTGCTGAAGGCTTTGTGATTCGAAAATTACAGGCTTCTGCGGGTCCTGGCTTACGGACAACGCAGTCAGTTGGCGTAAACAGCCGTGGCTGTTGAAAAAGTCGCTTTGCTCCAAAAACCAGGAAAAAATCGGGGTAGAAAATGTCCAAAGTGACCCGAGGAAATCGTCTGTAGGGCACTGGCGCGATGGCCGGCCGCGGTGCAACCCGTGGCGGCGGGACAAGTTCCCGCGCCCCCGGAAGCAGTCGGCTGCCGGCCGTTCCCACGCGCAATTACGCCATCTGTCTGGGGAATTTGCTAAGCATCTTGTCGATCGCTTTTGCAAGCTTCGTCGCATTCTTTTCCGAATTATCGCTTACGGTGTCGTGCGCTATGCCGCGCCAGACCAGATGGTGCGAACCCGTCTGGTAGACATCAATCACCAGTGTGCCCACCGGAACGGTTTCAACGGTGGTCGTGGATATGCCGCCCCAACCGCGCCAACGCCAGCCGGGTCCGAGACCTTCGTAGAACGTGTCGTATTCGGCACGATTTCTGCGCACGGCGACTGCCGTCAGTGTTACATCTCCTCCCATGGGTACCTTCTGCCACCCGCGCGCCTGAAGGACGCGGTCGACATCCTCACGGATCCGCACTTCGGCGAAAGGATC
>JBAUXO010000015.1:0-23700 GCA_049584315.1 Candidatus Sulfotelmatobacter sp.
AGAGGAATCCGCAAAAGTTTCCGACTTCTTCTCTTCCACGGTTCCACTTGCCCGTTGGGGCGAGCCGGAAGATCTGGCCAAGGCTGTGCTTTTTCTTGCCTCGGACGATTCGTCGTACATCAACGCGGTCGAGCTGGTGGTGGATGGCGGCCTGACGGGTGCTCCCTTCGGAGCTGCCGTTCTTCGCGGCTGACGCGGAAGGCAGCCCATCGTAGGCCTGCTCGGGACAAGGGAGGCAGACATGAAACCGTGGAAAGTAGTTTCGCTAATTCTGTTTGTTCTTGCGATTGCGGCCGCGGTGTACGGGCTAATTCTCGTGCAACACGGCTTCAGCGCACTCGCGACACCATCAGCGATTGAAGAGCTCGCGGCCACAACGGCACGCAAATTGGCCTTGCCATCCGCGTATCGCCAACTTCGCAATCCCATCACGCCTTCAACGGAGAGCATTCGGGGAGGCATGGAACATTTCGCCTTTCATTGCTCCCCGTGCCATTCGAATGACGGATCGGGCCAGACGGTATATGGCAAGGGCCTCTATCCGAAACCGCCCGACTTGCGCGCAGCCGGGACGCAGAACAAAAGCGACGGCGAACTCTACTACACGATTGAAAATGGAGTTCGTTTGAGCGGCATGCCGGCCTTCCATGGAACGCACACCGTCCCGCAAACCTGGCGCCTGGTTTTGTTTATACGGCACTTGCCGCAGATCACGCCTGAGGAACTCAACGAGATGAAGGGATGGGACTCTAAGATGGAGGCGGATCCATCGCATTTCTGAAGGGCGGGGAACCGCCGTGCGGGAGAAACACACCACCACTATATAAGAAGGGCGAGTCTCCCGTTCCAGCGTTTTTTCCCTTCGTATCAGGATTAACTGAGACCTTCGACACTTTCCCTGCAGGCCTATCGCCCAATCGATGCCTTGCTCAAGGGTACCCCGACGAGATTGCTGGAAAGGGCTCTCAGAGACTACGAGGATTTGAGCAGAATCGTCCTTCCACTTGCTCAATATGGTGACAGCGTCTTCTAGACACAAGACCATGTTCTTCTCTCACGCTTCGTCCTGAACGATGCTCGAATCGAGACAAATCTCAGACGTGGAATGCGACTTTGCACCTCTTCGCCTATACCGATCTGAATTCGCTCTGCTACAATTCAATTACAGAGCAGGGACAGATGTTCTGGATCGCGGCTGTACGAGGGCGGTATGGAAGCCAGTTTGACGTGCTGTCCATGCTGTCCATTTCCCCCGGAATTTAGATAGATCCGGTGGAAACAGTTGAAAGCGGCGAAACGGTTGACGGCAAGAATAGACAGTAAACATGCGGGTTTGGCCCTAACCGTATGAAAAGCAAGTGGGGACGTAGTTCAGTTGGTTAGAACGCTGCCCTGTCACCGGACCCCGGCGCAGACCCAATCAGCCTACCGCGCTAAGCACACCTTTAGCCACCTGTGATTCTCTCCTGCATTTGCGCAGGCTGCGGCATAAGTCATTGTTCGTTTGTTTTAGAACGCCTGCCTGTCACGCAGTAGGCCGGTCCAGCCGGCGCAAAGGCAGTGACTGCGAAATTGCCCGTGGTCGACGTGCTGGTGAACAAGGTAGGAATTTTCGAGCCGAAGCCATTTACAGAGATTCCTGATGAGGACTGGTACCGTTTGTTTGAGCATTAGGGGGAAGGTCGCTGGATTCGGAAAAGCGCCTGCGGATCGCGTGAGGAGATTCGTCCAGCCCCAATCCAGGCATACCGGCTGATCAAAGCGCCGATGATGAAACAAACTGCGGCTACGTAGCGAGCCACAGAGCTGTATCCCCAGAAAATTCTGAGCAACAATGACGTCGGCCCAGCCAATGCGGCGCCAGCACGAGTCAGCCAACCAATGGCACCCTCTCGCAGCGGACGATCTACGTATCGCCCGCGAAGTTCAATCATGATCGCAACCAACGTCTCGACTGCACTCGCGACAAGTCCGATGAACTGAGTAACTGGAACCAGGAATCCCAGAAGCTCCAGCAGGGCCGCCGCCGAACCCAGGCCGCCAGCAAGAAAAACCACCGGGATGAGCTTCCGATTTTCAGACCAAACCGGGATTGCGGTCACGCTTAAGAGGACTGACGTGTAACTGGCCAGTATCAGTCCACTCAGAGCTGCGGAGATTTCAGCTACCCACTCAAGGGCGAGCAGGTAGTCGTTTCCATATCCTGCCAGGATCATTTCGTGGCAAACGACGGCCAGGCCCACTGCAGAGGAAAATCCCGCTAACGTCCACGCGCCTACCGACATTGCTGAACGCAGCTTGAAGACTCGCAACATATTTAAGAACCTGGCAGGACGGCCCAAATCTGCTATGAGTAGAGGCGCCGAGACCAGCCCGCCTAGAAATCCTATCCACAATACAGCGCGTACCACTCCAGCATTGCCGAAGATGTGGGCCACGAGAGCAATTACTGCGGAAATACCAGCTACTCCACCCACAAAAAAGTAAAGGGGAACTTGCCACGTCCAGGTTGGCGGTTTGAGCACGGGATTTCCGTGATAACTCGCCCCGGAAGCCGGTTTTGGAAAAGGGCTGCCCGCGGGGGCGATCCCGTGATCCTGTACTTTCCCAGTTCGCGCAGCTTCCTCCCTTAAAGCATCCAGCCGGTCTTCCTTGAATTGAGGATTTGCAGCCATACTCAATAACCTCGTTTGAGATCTACGCGACAGAATTCATCGTCCAGCTACACCGCGAAAGCCAGGAATACCACCAGCACAACTACGAGCGCCGAAAGCAGCGCGGCGCTCCAGGCTGCCTTCATGTGAATCGTGGGTACCTCGGGAGCAGGCGGGAAATTGTAAGCCTCCGGCTCGCCGAGAATCACAAAGATCGCGTGAGTGCCGCCTACACTGGATCCTGTTGGATCGTAGATTTGCGCATCGTTGTATCCGCGATCTTGTAGCTCTTTGACACGCTCTTGCGCTTGCTGCCGTAGCTCTTCTAGCTCGCCAAATCGGATCGATCGCGTCGGGCAGGCCTTCGCACAGGCGGGCGTTAACCCGTCCCGCTGCCGGTCGTAACAAAATGTGCACTTGAAAGCGGTTCCGACCTCATGACTTTTGTCGATCACTCCGAAGGGACACGAAACCACGCAATAGCCGCAGCCATTGCAGACATCGGGCTGCACGTATACCGATTCGAGTTCGGTGCGAATGATTGCACCGGTGGGACACGCTTCCAGGCATCCGGCGTTCTCGCAATGCTTGCAGACATCGGAGAGGAACTGCCAACGAAACGGCTCATCTATTCCGGCGAGTTGCTTCCCCATGGGCTGCTTTTCTTCCAAAAAGAGCACGTGCCGCCACGTCGATGCTCCTAATGCGTGCGTGTTATCGTACGACTGACCAGTCCAGTTGAACCCATCATCGGGTATGTGGTTCCACTCCTTGCAGGCCACTTCACAGGCCTTGCAACCAATGCAAACTGAAGCATCCGTTAGAAAAGCACTGATCGGCATCACTCCCTCCCCAGATGGGCATTCAATTGATCGAGAGCGGCCTTTCCCCGTGCGCGACGTCCCGGAGAAACATCACAGAGAATTCCTTTGGCTTCCATGATCCGGACATTCGGTTCCTCCGAGATGGCCACAAGGTCATTCGCCGAGTCTCCTTTGACTAGGCCGCGGGAGCCCCAGTGATATGGCACGCCCACCTGGTGCACTATCTTTCCGTTGATCAGTAGCGGTTGCATGCGCCTAGTCACCAATGCTCGAGCCTCAACGATCCCGCGTGGAGTCATCACCGTCACCCAGCCACCGTTTTCGATTCCGCGTTCTGACGCCAGCTCTGGGGATATTTCACAGAAGAATTCGGGCTGAAGCTCGGCCAGGTGCGGAAGCATGCGCGACATTGCGCCGGATGTGTGGTGCTCCGTCAACCGATACGTGCTCATGACATAGGGGAAGCGGTCATCAGGAGAGCTGGCGAAACGGTTGTCCGGCCGTTCCTCTCGCATTTCTGCCGGATTGCTTTGCTGGTCTGGATAAAGTGGATTGCAAACTGGAGCCTCCAAGCCTTCGTAGTGGGTTGGCAGGGGGCCGTCGGCCAGTCCCTTTGGGGCGAAAATCCAGCCCGTGCCATCGGGGTGCAGGATGAAAGGTTTATCCCCCGCAAGAGCTTCATCACCCTGTGCGTGTTTAGGCGGCTTGTAATCCGGCGCTTTCGTCCTCGTGAAGTCCGGGACATCGAGCCCTGTCCACTCTCTGTTCTGCTCATCCCACCAAACGAGCTTCTTACGCTCGCTCCAGGGCTGCCCATCTGGACGGGCCGAGGCGCGGTTATAGAGGATGCGGCGGTCCGAGGGCCAAGCAAAGCCCCAGCCGTGTCCCCAGAGGTCTTGCGAATATCGCTGGTTGGCGCGGTTTTCACCCGTGCGGGGAAAGACGCCGGTGTAGATCCAGCACCCACAAGCAGTGGACCCGTCAGCTTTCAAGTCGGTGAATCCACTTACCAGAGTGTGGTCGGCGACTTGGTAGCCGTTGATCTCCTGCAGGACTTCTTCCACCTTGGGCTCTTGCCCTTCGAGGGAATAGTCCCAAGTCAAGGCGCTCAAGCCGGCATTGCGCGGCCGCGGATCTTGCTTCGCCTTCTCCTTAAGGCGGCGGCCCAGGTGGTACATGAACCAGGTTTCGCTGCGCGCGTCCCCGGGAGGATCGACGGCTTTCTGGTGCCACTGCAACAGGCGCTGCGTGTTGGTGAAGGTGCCGTCTTTCTCGGCATGCCCGGCGGCAGGCAGGAGAAAGACCTCCGTCGCGATCTCCTCCGGTCGAAGTTCGCCGCGCTCCACTTCAGGCGAGTCGTACCAGAAAGAGGCAGTCTCAAGCTCTACCATGTCGCGCACCACGAGCCACGTGAGCTTGGAGAGCGCTTTGCGCTCCAGTCGCGAGTTGGGACCTGCCACTGCCGGGTTTTGTCCCATCACGAACAGACCTTCAACTTCGCCGTCCATCATTTCCAAAAAATAGCCCTGATGCGAATGGTCACCGGTCACACGCGGAAGCCAATTGAAGCCCCAATCGTTCTCTTTTTTCGCTCCCTCGCCGTAATAGGCCTTGAGCAGACTGACGATGTATTTGTCGAAGTTCCACCACCAGCCCGTGGGATCGCGATGTGTTGCAACGTAATCCGCGAGATTGTGTGAGTCCAGCCCCAGATTCGGCATCGGCAGGTAGCCGGGCAGAATGTCGTAAAGAGTCGGGATATCGGTTGAACCTTGAATCGACGCATGCCCGCGCAGAGCGAGAATGCCTCCTCCCGGCCGCCCGATGTTGCCGAGAAGCAGCTGAAGGATCGCAGCCGCGCGAATGATCTGCGGACCCTTCGACTGCTGCGTCCAACCCAGCGCATAGCAAATTGCTCCTGTCTTTTCCGGGCCTGATGCCGTGCAAAACGTCTCCGCGATTTTCAGGAACCGCTCGCGTGGAACCCCGCAAAACTGTTCAACCAACTCAGGCGTGTATCGCGAGTAATGCTTCTTTAGAAGTTGGTATACACATCGTGGATGGTTGAGCGTGGGATCGCACTCGCAATCCCCGAGGTCACCAGCGGCTCCAGCGCCTTCCTTGCAGTGACCGGAATGAGGTCCGGCGCTCTTGGGTGCCACTCGGCCACCCTCGACACAAGCCCCGTAAAGCCAGGCGCTGCTGTCGTAACTCCTATTCTTCGCATCCCAACCGGAGAAGACGCCTCCCAAATCCTCTGTATCCTTGAAATCCTCAGGAAGAATGATCGATGCGTTGGTGTAGTGGATCACGTACTCGCGAAAGTCTTTTTCGTTTTCGAGAACGTAATGAATGAGCCCTCCGAGAAACAGGATGTCCGATCCGGCGCGCAGGGGAGCCCAAATGTCTGCCATCGCAGAGGTGCGGCTGAAACGCGGATCGACGTGAATGACCTTCGCACCGCGTTCTCGCGCTTCGATCACCCACTGGAAACCGACAGGGTGATTCTCCGCCATATTCGAGCCCATAATCAGAATGGCGTCAGAATTCACGAGATCGCTCGGCGCAGTTGTCGCTCCGCCTCGACCGAAGGAGGCGCCCAGACCGGGCACCGTGGAGCTGTGTCATATACGGGCCTGGTTGCTGATGCAGACCATGCCCAGGCCGGCTGCAAAGAGCTTTTTGATCAGGTAGTTTTCTTCATTATCGAGAGTAGCGCCACCGAGGTGGGCCATGGCAGTCGTATGCATTACGACCTCTCCGTCACGCTCCTCCACAAACGTGCGGTCCCGCGTGTCCCAGACGCGATCGGCGATCATGTCCATCGCCGTCTCCAGTTCCAGCTCTTCCCACCGGGTGGAGTACGGCCTGCGATACTTTATGCGCGTCTCTCGGTTCGCGTGCGTCAGTAGTTCGAAGCTATCGGACCCCTTTGGGCAAAGCCGCCCGCGGGAAATAAACGAATCTGGGTCTCCTTCAATTGAGACAAGCTTTCCATCCTTGTGATACACAAGCTGGCCGCACCCTACGGCACAGTAGGGACATACCGAGCGCGCAACCTGGGCATCGCGATGCTTGGGAGCAAGATTGCGAGTTCGATCGCTCATGGCTTCCCTACCAGTGCCATCGCTGTGAGTCAAAAGCTGTCGAACCACCGGCCAGCGTGTCAGTATTTCTTTAACCATATTGATCCTCCCAGGGATCTCACACTATTGTTAGGCTCGGACTGTCGCTACTCGTTGCAGACCGCGATCTGCCCTGATGCGGGGTGTTGATCCTGACTCATGTTTGTTGCTTGGGAAACGAGTAATCCGTTGAAATTCGCAAGTCCAAACACGTGAACAGGTCCGACTGACTGTACGGACGCCGATGTTGCACCTTGCTTGCCACTGTTTTCAGCACTGAGAGGTCGGAAGTCTAGAACCTGTCTCATAAATCCTCTGTGGTCTGACAGGAGTGAACCTCAGGGGCTAAAGCCTGCGTCTTTAATTGGCTCTGGGCGGCACGACTCAAGTCGTGCCCTTCCCGAAACCATTTATGAGACGGGTTCTAGTCCTAAACACAAGATTTGCGGAGCCGCCGTAGCCAAGATAGCGTCGAGTGTGACGTAGGCTCGACATGTCCTGTCCACATGCGGACACAAACGGTCTTTTGCTTTCTGCGAAATTTACATAACATCTTCGTAAAGCACATCGAGCCTTGCCGTTATCGCGCCAAGCGCCGGCCGAGCCTCAGACATGTAGATCGGACAAAGCATACGCTGCGTAACCTATCGCACGCAATCACGCAGTGACTTGGGATATACAGGCCAGCCGTGGAGCCATTTACTCATTGCCGTCGCAGATCCTACGGCTGCGGCTGTGAATGGAAGCACGACCAGCAGAGGAAACCAATGCCGGGTGAAGTAGGACCGGAATCGATGCCAGGGCGACTCCTGGAGGATGGCAGGCGTAAATCATACTGATAACGATAAACGCAGCGATCATGGCGAGCACCGCCGAGACCGTTACCAAGAAAACTGATTCCCATCCCCACAGCAGCCCCACAAACCGAGCCCACAATCAACGCATACGATTGAGCGACCGGCGCATCCGGCAACAACATGAGAATGGTCTGGGTGGCCCCGAAAGGAGTCACCAGAAATACTCCAATCTGGTTCGCCTCCAGAGCCGCCAGCACCGAAGATGGCCGCTACCAAGGGCGAGACATGCGACTCAGTTGTGTCGGGAGATCGCACTGGAACTGCCGATGGAACGCGAAGCGGCTGAGCGGGGATGACGAGAGCAGATTGATTTTGTCATCCTGCCCCGAACGCAGATTCGGTTTCACTTGCAAGGTCATAACTCACACATAACGAAAGAGCATCATAAAACCAAAATCCATGTGGCTTTGCTGGTGGCAATGAAACAGCGTCACACCTGGGTTTGCCGCGACAAAATCGATCTCCACATTGCTGTTTGCCTTCACTACAACCACATCTTTGCGCAGTCCCGACAGCGGCTTGCCGTCCAGGCTGGTGACCTCGAACGTATGGCGATGCAGGTGTACCGGATGGTCGTCGCTGCTCTTATTCCGCATCGCCAATCTGTAATGCTTGCCTTCCCTCAATGCAATTGTGTCGGTCTTCGGATACGACTTGCCATTGATCGTCCAATGGTCAAAGTCCCCATGTCCGCGGAACTTCGACTCAAACACTAGCGGAACCCGCTCGTCCGGTTCGGCCGCCGGTTCCTGTTTTGCGAACAGCGTATAATCCCACATAATCTCTAGCGGATTTATCCACTTGGGCTCGCCCTCTTGCTTGGCATACTCCACCACAATCCCCATCCCAGCCTTACGAAAATCCGCCCGCGTCTCGCCCAGCACCCACACTCCCGGCCGATTCATCTCCACCAACAGATCAATGCGCTCCGCTGGAGCCAGCCGTACTGCCGGTACCTTCGCCGACTGCGGCACCTCATTCCCGTCCATGCCTACGACTCCGAATTCATGACCGGCCAATGCCAGCCAATGCGTCGCTGTCGCACTTGCGTTCAGCACATGGAAGAGCACTCTTTGCCTTTCGCGTACTTTAATCGGATCGCCATGCCCGAGCATGCGGTCATTGATCGTTGCATAGTCATAAAACGCATCCATGGATGCATCCCCACCGCCTCCCATATAGGCATTCCAGTCGTGCAGCGTTAGGAATATCTCCTCGTCGTACGCACCTGGCTCTTCTTTCGGTTCAATGTAGAAACACCCGAACTGACCTGTGTAGGTGGCGCGCTTCAAATCATGACCGGCAAACGTGTGCGTGTGGTACCAACGGAAACCCGCAGGACGCGGCGTAAAACTGTAGCGCCGTTGTCCGCCCGGCGCAATCATGGGTGATCCCTCTTCCACGGCGCCATCTTCGTCCGACGGAATCCACAATCCATGCCAGTGCACAATCTCGGGCACGTCTGTATGGTTCACAACATCAATCCTGATCGGCTTGCCTTCCGGCCAGCGAATCAACGGTCCAGGAACACTTCCGTTGTACGCAACTGTCTGAATCAGCTTTCCTGGTGCAATCTCCAGCTTGAGAGGCGCAATTTCAAGCCGCGCATCCGCAGGAGTCTGGGCCCACAACTTTGTCTTCGCCGCTGCACCGAGCAACGCGAAACTGGCTCCAATCAAAAAGTCACGACGATCCATCCGCTTGTATGTCCTATTTGTGCTCTCAGAACTTCCCGCTCGATGATGCGTCCAATCAAACCGTCGCCCCAGGATTCCCTTGATAATCAGATGATCGGTGCTGGCCGTCGCTCCAATTCCAACCCCAAAATTGATCTCCCAGTTCGGGGACACATTCAGATCAATCGTCGGAACAAGCTGCTGCTGCTGATTGTGTAACGAAGACACACCTGTAATTGATCCGTAAGCAGCGTAATATTCCAGACCGCCAGAAATGCATTTGTTGAAGTCATAGCTGAATTTTGCGCTCGGTGAAAGCCCTACGCCCTGCGGAACGCTGGGACCGTGAAAAGATCTTTCCAGAGCCGGATTGACCGTGAAATACCATCTGCGGGTCTGCTTATCGATGATCGGCCGCAGCTCCATCGTCCATGTGTCCTGCGAAAACAACGCCCGCTGATAACCAAACTCCATGGACAGGCTTACGCGTACGGGCCAATGCCAGCTATCGGGCGCTCTCACCCGCGGACGAATATGGTCACCCACCCATTGCCAGCCGTCTCCACTGCGCGCGCTGGTGAAAATGTAAAAGCCAACCTCCGACCAGCCATTCACTCCCTGAGTAATCTCCACAGTTTCGTGCTCGGCATGGTTCGTTGGATAGACTCCCTCCGCAGTAAACCGCGAGCCGGGTGCCGGATAACTGCCCTCCGCCGTAAAGTTGCTGTGCAGCTCCAACATCGTAGTCTTCGGCGCGACAGTGTCCGAACCGTAGACCTGGATCTCATAGTTGTCCTGCGCCCTCGCCAGTCTGAGGCCGCCAAAAGCCAAGAGTGCGAAAATCAACGCACAATGCTTGGCGACCGTTTTCTCTGTCATCCAGACTCTTGCCTCTCCAGGATGGTTGATTGAATGGGTACCTAGTAAATCGGATAATCAGAAATATGCGTTGACTGCCGAAAATGCTCCAGCTTACAGCTAAGGTAACCTCTGGTTGCCCATAAGTAAAACTTGGGCCCTAACTCTCGCAGATGATTTATTCCGGCACGATGACGGCTTTGTCCTTCGGAATTGCGTCGTACACCGCTCTGTCGATGTTCAGATGTGCCATCACCAGTTCAGGAGGAGTGTGCGAGAGCCATTCGGAAAGCGACAGGTCCTGGTACCGGTCCGTCTTGAACATCTCGAGGAACCGCAATTCAGTGTCGCCAGTATTCTCAATGTAGTGGCCCAATGTTTGCTGTACGTACCCTACATCGCCCACCTCGAAATCCATGGTGCGAGCACGCTCGCCAGTAGAGAGCACCGTCATCCTCCCCTTGCCACTGATGTAGTACTGCCATTCATCGGCGTTCTGGTGCCAGTGCAGTTCTCGCATCCCGCCTGGATGGACGGTCACAATCGCTGCCGCAACCGTGGTTGACACTTTGAAAGTGCTCGAATCAACGATCAGAACCTCTCCACCTTTGGTTTTCTTCGTGGGAGCTCGTTCGCGGGTTCGGAACGAGAAGTCGTACGGAGATGGAGGAAGGTTTCCCGCAGCTACTCTTTGATCTTCGGCGAGTGGAGGAGGCACTGGGCCCTGGAAAATAAACAGTTCTTTGTTCCGCAGAGTCGCGAGGGACGGCTCGGGAATGCCGAAGTTTTTCGAAAGTACTTCTCTGGGCGTGTGCGCCATTAAGTCTGACAGCAACACAGTTGCATATTCGGAAAACGTGCCATCATCGAACACCAGCAGGAACTCGGCGCCGTCAGGGGCGAGCCCTTGAATGGAATGGGGTATGCCAGTCGGAAAGTACCAGAGATCGCCCTCATGCGTATCGCGTACGAAGCTGCGGCCCTCAGCATCAATGGCGGTAATTCTCGCGCCGCCGTAGAGCATGATGGCCCATTCCGCCGCCGTGTGCCAATGCATTTCGCGGATGCCGCCAGCCGTAAGCCGCATATCCACCCCAGCCATCGTTTTTGATATGGGTAGCTCTCGGACCGTGACCTCGCGCGACCATCCGCCCTCGTAAATCCGTTTGTTGTTAAGTGAGAAAGGATACTTGAATGTCGGCAAGCCGCCCGCGTCGGTGAGTGGCGGCACGCTAATGTCAGGATTGGCCGCATCCAAGTGCTTGTCGGTGGGACCGGGATCAGTGAAGTGCGTGCTTTTGCCGGTTTTGACTCCCGGCATTAATTCTTGTTCTTGCGCCGACGCAATGCCTGTCATCGCCAAGACGCCTGCGACTCCGGTCACAGCCGCTGACCCAAGTTCCAAAAATCCACGACGGGAAATTTCGTTATTGTTACTTTTATCGTTGTTGGTCTTGTTGCGATTATTTTTTGTGTCCACGGTTGTAACACCTCGCTTTGATTTATTTGTCTAGACCCATGCTTTGGCCCCGAGGGCCAGGTCCACGGTTATGGCATAGGTGCAATACATCAGCCAAATACCAGTGATGAATTGAAACAGCCCCACCAGGCGACCTCCGAAATTCCATGATAGTAAGCGCGTAGGAATCTCAATCGCATAGACCAATGTCAGGCCGACAAAGATCAGCATTACCGGGATATCTCCCGCACGCTGGAAAACGTTCACTCCCAGAATGCTTAGGAAGAGGAACGCGATCGCCATCCAGCCATCCGGCTGTGCACTTGAATCGATGTAGCGGTGATGGGCCATTGCAAACCAATGAATGCCATAGGCCGTGAAGGCGAGACCGGCCATATATAAAGGAGCCGCATTTCCGAAAACGTTGAACCAGGTCAGTCCAACCAGAAGATAAACGCCGGTGATGAACTGCATGAAGCCCGGCATCCAGAACCCCCACATTCCCATCGTTCTGTTCACTTCCGGGCTGCTTCTTGGAAAACCAAACAGGGCCTGCCCACCCCAAATGAAATAACCGGTACCAAGGCCGAAGAAGCCTATAGCCACTGGCACGAACCGTGACGCTGCGAAGCTAAATGCTTGTGTCTCCATTTCTTCTACTCTCCAATTAAGCCATTGCAACTTCCGTTCCACTCGTTCGGGAGTGTAGATCGATGGCGACTGAGTGCAGTCATAGTTATGGTCTGGCAAATCTCACGATCGGGGCTCCATGGTTTGACTCGAGCGATGGCGTGTCAACAAAGCGAGATCGCATTTCGACACCGTTGTCGATGGCTGGACACTCAAGAGATTCTAGAGAGCCTGATCACTACAAATCTGACCGTTTGCCAATGCGCAGGTCTGGAATTGAAACTGCACAGCACCTGAAAGCGCCAAAGCCCACTCTGTGAGGGAAGAGGTTGCAATGCGAAGGATCGTGCTGGTTCTCTTGTTTAGTTCGTGCATTGCTCGACAGTGCATCAATGCTCAAACCGTTTCTGACTTGAGCACGGATTCTGGATCGAGCACTAATTCGAGCTCCGCGGGCGCAACTGACGCGGCTGGAGCCGATGATGCCCTGGATTGGCTGTTTCCCGTCGACAGTCTGAACCGATCTTTGCCCAGCTGGTTCCGCATCGGTGGGGAATTTCGCGGTCGTCTCGAGGGTCCGACAGGAATCGGGTTCACTAGCACGAATGATTTCTATTACTTGGACCGCTTGCGCGTGAAGCTGGGCATTAAGCCCAAGGGGTGGCTGCTGTTCTATGGTGAAGTGCAGGATGCTCGTATTTTCTTCAATCACCACATCGCCAATGCCAATCCCTACCAGGATAAGTGGACCCTTTGGCAGGCCTATCCTCAGGTAGGTAGTTCGGAGACAGGTTGGGCAGATGCGCTGGCGGGCCGCCAAGTTCTGCGTTTCGGTGATGAACGCGTCATCGGCCCATCCGATTGGCTTAACGTCGGTCGCACTTTCAACGTCGCGCGGATTGACCTTCACCATCGGGGCTACATAGTCAGCGTGTTCGCCTCTTCCGTAGTGCCCGGGGACAATAGTGACTTACACAATGCACTCCCGGGCAACAACATGTACGGAGTTTATGGAAGCTTTCAGAACATCGTCCCCAAAGCTGACTTCGAGCCCTACGTTCTCTGGCGCGTCGCATCCGCGAACTCTGAACTTCCAGAGACGCTTAACCGTGGCCACCTCAATGAAGTCACCATAGGTCTCCACTGGAAAGGCGATCTGCCCGCCGCTTTCGATTACGACATCGAATTCGACGGACAGACAGGCTCGCTTGGCGCATCTTCCATTGCCGCGTGGGCGGGCTATTCCAGCGTGGGCAAAACATTTCGCAAAGCCGCCGCCTCGCCTCGCGTTTTTCTCGAGGGCAATTACGCCTCTGGAACGAAAAATCCGAACGGTCACGACTGGAATACTTTTGACGAGATCTATCCTTCGAATCACGATAAGTTGGGCTTTGCCGATCTTGTTGGCCGCCGGAACGTTGTGCAATTCCGAACCGGTGTCGAAGAAGAGCCGACGAAAAAGTGGAAACTCAAACAGCAATTCGAACCCTTCTGGTTGGCCACTTCAAACGACAACTTCTATGCCAGCGGCGGAGCGATTGCAGTTTCCGCCCATCCCGGTGCGAGCCGGCACATCGGCAACGAACTCGATCTGGTCGCCGAATATGAGCTGAATAAAGGACTGAACTTTGGCTTCGGTTATGCCCACATGTTCGCCGGACAATTTCTCAACACCACTACTCCGGGTCACGATTACAGCTATCCCTACGCGTACTTCGAATACAACTTTTCGAAATCCGGTTTCCACTTTCCCGTTACCGCGAATAAGCGGAACTAGTCTCTCAGAGACAGACGATGTGCCAACGACGAGATCGCGATCCCAGAAACCGAAGTCTCCGCGATCATTCCTCCGGCTACCCTAATGCGGATCTTGTGCGATCTCAGTCCGTTACTTCTTCACACATGGGACACTGTTTGTGTCCGCCCTTGATACACGTAGGTTGAGCGTTCGGCAGATAGCGACAAGATTTCATGGTCCAGTTATGTCCCACGAATCCTTACTGATCACTTGCTGAAGACGCTTTTGGGAGCCACCCGCGTCGCGTATTTTCAGTATGTTTCGAGTTGCGCCAGACACCTTCGGAAGCGGCTGTCTTGATCAGAGTTTCAATGTCGGCCGGCGGACACCTTCAACGGCTTGGCCGACAATGCGTCGCACTCGACTGGAACAGCTCAGGAGCTGCGGGCGTAAGTGGTGCCTTCACAATGCTTTGTGTTTCTCACAAGGCCAATACAACGATGGCACGCTGGGTGCATGACTCCAGCATGCCCGAGATGCGAAATATCTCGTTCGCAAATCACGGCTTCGGGTTTCACTAAAAGGAATTACATGTGGATCGTCCGATTAGCGTTGCGCCGGCCTTATACCTTTGTGGTGATGGCCATTCTCATCCTGGTAATGGGATTGATCGCAATCTTCCGGACGCCAACTGACATTTTTCCTAACATCGATATTCCGGTTATCAGCATAGTCTGGAACTACGCCGGCCTTGTCCCGAAAGACATGAATGACCGGATCATCAGCATCACGGAGCGATCCCTCACCACCACAGTTGACAATATCGAGCATATCGAATCTCAGTCGCTCTATGGAGTGGCGGTGGTCAAGGTTTTCTTGCAACCCACCGCCAGCGTAGAGCGCGGCATTGCGCAGATTACGGCGATCTCGCAGACGCAACTCCGGCAATTGCCGGCGGGGACAACTCCGCCGCTCATTCTCGCGTACAGCGCATCCAGCGTGCCTGTATTGCAGTTGGCTCTCTCGGGACAGGGACTTTCTGAGCAGCAACTTAACGACTACGGACTTAATTTCATTCGCACCCAGATCATCACCGTTCCGGGGGCATCGGTGCCTTACCCCTATGGAGGCAAGCAACGGCAGGTGCAGGTGGATCTTAATCCGGCCGAACTACAGTCAAAGGGCTTGTCCGCGCTCGACGTGGTCAACGCGATCTCCCTGCAAAATCTGATTCTGCCGACCGGCACCTCGAAAATTGGCGGCAAGGAATATGACGTTGACGTTCCCAACGCAGCGCCGCAGACGATCGGGGAACTGAACCGCATCCCGGTCAAAACCGTCGGGAGTACCACAATCTACGTAAAAGACGTTGCCTGGGTCCGCGATGGCTTTCCTCCGCAAACCAACATCGTTCGCGTGAATGGACAGCGCTCAGTGCTGCTCACCATTCAAAAGGCCGGGGACGCTTCAACTTTGAAAGTGATTGCCGGCGTCAAGTCGCTTCTTCCGCAGATTGCCACAACTGTCCCACCGCAACTGAAAATGGAACCGCTCGCCGACCAATCCATTTTTGTTCTTGGAGCAATCAGCGGAGTGGTCCGTGAAGCTCTGATCGCCGCGTGCCTTACTGCTTTAATGATTCTGATTTTTCTGGGAAGCTGGCGCAGCACGGTCATCATCGCGACCTCAATCCCTTTGGCCATCCTCACATCGCTGATTGTGCTGAGCGCGATCGGGCAGACCATCAACATCATGACGCTGGGAGGACTGGCGCTCGCCGTCGGCATCCTTGTGGACGACGCGACCGTGGAAGTCGAAAACATCAACCGCAACCGCGAGGCCGAGCCAGACAAGGACATGGATGAAGTCGTCCTCGACAGCGCAATGCAAATCGCTACGCCAGCGTTTGTCTCAACGCTTTCCATTTGCATTGTATTTGCACCGATGTTTTTGCTTTCGGGCGTCGCGCGGTATCTCTTTCTGCCGCTGGCAGAGGCGGTGGTCTTCGCCATGCTCGCTTCGTACTTCCTGTCGCGAACCATCGTTCCGACCATGGCGAAGTATCTCTTGCGGCACCAAAAAATAGGGCAGCAAGGTGAAACCAGCCACAGTCCCCTGGTTCGGATGCAGCAGCGGTTCGAGGCTGGCTTCGAGGCATTTCGCCAGAGCTATCACGGGGTCTTAAATCGTTGCCTACACAACCGGAAGGCGTTTCTCATAGCATTCTTCGCAGCATGCCTGGGATCGCTAGCCATTGTGATCCCCTGGTTAGGTCAGGACTTTTTCCCAACTGTCGATGCTGGCAGTTTCAAGCTTCATCTCCGGGCGCCCACAGGATTGCGCATCGAAGACACCGCCTTTCTGTGTGACCTCGTGGAAGATTCGATCCGCAAACAAATCCCGGCGGACGAGATCAAGAGCATCATCGACAATATCGGCCTGCCTTACAGTGGCATCAACCTTTCATACAGCAACTCGGCGCCGGTAGGAACTTCGGATGCGGACGTACTGGTTACCTTGTCGCCGAACCATCACCCTACCGGTGAATACGTCGACAAGCTGCGCCTGAGTTTGGCGAAACAATTTCCCGGGGTAATGTTTGCTTTTCTCCCCTCGGACATGGTCACGCAGATTCTGAACTTTGGATTGCCCGCTCCCATCGATATTCAAGTGATCGGCAATAATCTCGAAGGCAATCGCGAGTGGGCAAGCGACTTGATGCAGAAAATCAGATACGTGCCTGGGACGGCTGACTTGCGCGTGCAGCAAGCCTTCGATGAACCCTACCTGCACCTCAGAATCGAACGCACCAAAGCGCAGGAACTCGGTTACACCGGGGCAGATATCGCGCAAAATCTGCTGATCTCCCTGGGTGGTAGTTTTCAGACTTCGCCGACGTTTTGGGTGGACCCAAGAACCGGCGTCAGTTACTCGATCGCAACCCAGACTCCGCAATACCGCGCCGACACTCTGCAGGATCTGGTGAATATTCCAGTCACCAACACAACCGGAGCAGCAGCGCCTTCGTTAATGGCGAGTCTCGTATCCGTGAAGCGTGGAGCCGGCATGGCGGTCGAATCTCACTACGACATCGCTCCGGTGATTGACATCTACGGTTCGGTCTCAGGACGCGATCTCGGCGGAGTTGCGCGTGACATTAACAAACACATCGATGCCCTCCGCTCGCAACTCCCGCGAGGATCGCACGTGGTGGTTCGCGGACAGGTGCAGACGATGCGTTCCTCTTATGTAGGCCTGCTTAGCGGCTTGCTGTTTGCGATTCTACTGGACTACCTACTGATCGTGGTGAATTTTCAATCCTGGCTCGATCCTTTGATCATGATTTCCGCTTTACCTGCGGCTCTGGCGGGAATTGCCTGGTTCCTTTTTATCACCCATACAAGGTTGAGCGTTCCGGCTCTGATGGGAACTATTATGTGCATGGGCGTGGCGACGGCGAACAGCATTCTGGTGGTTAGTTTTGCGACCGAACAAATGGCGGAAGGAAAAGATGCTATCTCCGCGGCCCTGGAGGCGGGTTTCACTCGTTTTCGTCCAGTTTTGATGACAGCTCTCGCCATGATCATCGGTATGGTTCCGATGGCGCTGGGATTAGGCGATGGGGGCGAGCAGAACGCTCCGCTGGGACGAGCTGTCATCGGGGGTCTGCTTTTCGCCACTCTTTCTACACTGCTCTTCGTTCCGACATTCTTCAGCGTGCTGCATGGCCGGCGCGAAACGCAGGCTCTGGCCGAGGGAGAGCCACCGGACAAAACACCGGGTGAATAATATGGGGCAAAGCGACGTTAATAACCAAATCGGAATAGCGGAGGTCGGTAGCCGAAACGACGGGAACCGAAGGGGCGCCCCGCTTCGACGCTGGCTAATCCCCGTCACCATCGCGGTGGTCGTAGCTGGCGTCTTGATCGGAGGAATCCGGTCTCGGCTCAAAGCGGTATCGACCCTCCGCACCGTGACGGCGCAGATGGCGGTACCTTCTGTTACTGTTGTCCTGCCCAAACAAACTGCGCCCGCTCAGGAAATCATTCTGCCCGGCAATATACAGCCATTCATCTCCTCGCCGATTTACGCCCGAACCGACGGCTATTTGAAGAAGTGGTATTTCGATATCGGGGCGCACGTGAAAGCCGGCGACCTGCTCGCGATCATTCAGACTCCAGAAGTTGATGAGCAGTTGGCGCAGGCGCGCAGCACCCTCGCAACTGCGGAAGCCAATCTTGAATTGGCTCAGATCACGAGAGACCGTTATCAGTCACTGCTGAAGAAACATGCCGTCCCCCAGCAAGCTGTGGACAATGCCGTCGGCACCTACTCCGCAAATAAGGCGATTGTGGATGCGGATCAGGCAAACGTGCGCCATTACGGAGCCCTCGTGTCTTTCGAAAAAGTGTACGCACCATTTGATGGGGTGATCATTGCGCGTAATACAGATATCGGCGACCTCATCAACTCGGGAAGTAACACCGCGCCCAGAACTGATCTATTCGACATGGTTCAGGCACGCACCTTGCGTGTGTACGTGAATGTGCCGGAGGAATACTCGCAAGGAGTGAAGGTGGGTGAGACCCAGGCGGACCTCGTGTTAGCGGAATTCCCCGACAAGCGATTCCCCGGCAAATTAGTACGAACCGCCGATGCGATCAACGCAACCACGCGAACCTTGCTGGTCGAGGTAGACATTCCGAACCCTTCCGGAACTCTTTTCTCCGGGTCGTATGCCGAGGTGCATCTGAAAATTCCGACGCGAAACTCGACCTTCTTGATTCCAGTCAACACTCTGATTTTTCGCTCAGAGAAACTGCAGGTCGGGGTGGTGAAGAATGGCAAGGTCTCGGTCACCGACGTCACTCCCGGCCATGATTTCGGAAATGAGATCGAGATTGTTGCCGGACTTAAGGCTAATGACCAAATAGTCTTGAATCCGCCCGATTCGCTCGTTTCCGGACAGGAAGTCGAAATCGTGGACGCGGCGCTGCCCGGAGATTCGAAATGAAGGCTTCGCAAACGACGCACATTGCCATCAACGAGTCGCGTACACGATGGACCTTCCTCCTTATTGCTTGCGTACTTCCCTTTGCCGGCTGCGCCGTCGGGCCGAAGTATAAAGGGCCTCCGCCGGTTCCAACACCGCCGGCGTACAAAGAGATCGGGAACTGGAAAACTGCGCAACCGAACGAACAGAACCTTGGCGGGAATTGGTGGGAGATATTTCAGGACCCGCAACTCAACTCTCTGGAGCAACAAATCAACATCTCCAACCAGAACCTGAAGCAAGCAGTGGCGAACTACCAACAATCTCGAGCCGCCTTGCGCTACGTTCGTGCCAATTACTATCCGACAGTCAGCCTGTCTCCTTCGGCCACGAGAGAACGGTATTCCAATAATCTTCCGCCTCCAACGATCAATGACGGGCTTACCTTTAATGACTACGTGGTGCCAGCTAATTTGTCTTACCAGACAAATGCCTGGGGACGCGTGAGCCGCAACGTGGAATCTTACCGGGAACAGGCGCAGGCTACCGCCGCCGATCTGGCGGTAATCAACCTCAGCATGCACGCTTCGCTCGCCGTAGATTACTTCGCGGCACGCAGCCTGGATGCCGAGGAAAAGCTGCTGAAGGACACCGTCGCGCAATACGAGCAGGCGTTTCAATTGAATGAAGACCTATATGAGGGAGGACTCGCCTCCGAAGTAGAAGTGGAGCAGGCTCGGACAATACTGGAAACCACGCGCGCGCAAATGATCGACGTTGGGGTTGCCCGTGCGCAGTACGAGCATGCGGCTGCGGTGTTGATTGGCAAGCCTCCGGCGGATTTCACTCTGCCACCGTTGCCGCTTACCACTCCTCCGCCGCCCATACCTGTTGCCTTACCTTCGGACTTGCTGGAACGGCGCCCTGACATTGCCAGTGCCGAACGCCAAGTGGCTTCTGCGAATGCGCAGGTTGGGCTTGCCAAGACTGCTTATTATCCATTGGTAAACATCATGGCTACTGGCGGATTGGAGAGTGGGAGCATAACCACGTTGTTCCAAGGACCGAGCGCTCTGTGGTCTGCCGGCGCTTCTGCCGCGGTAACCATTTTCGATGTCGGTCGGCGGCGCGCGCTGAACGATGAGGCAAAAACCGGCTATGATTCTTCAGTCGCTTTCTATCGGCAGACCGTGCTCTCAGCCTTTCAACAAGTTGAAGACAACCTGGTCAGCTTGCGAGTTCTGGAGCAGGAAGCCGGAGTGCAGGCGACCGCTGTGCAGGCAGCCGAAAACTCCCTCGCCCTCTCGACCATGCGCTATGAGGGTGGTGTCACAAGCTATCTCGAAGTGATTACCGCCCAGAATGCCGCGCTCGCGGATGAGGTTACAGCCGTCAATATTCTTGGTCGCCGCATGGCAAGTGCGGTGTTATTAATTCAAGCCCTTGGCGGTGGGTGGGATAGAAAAGAATTGCCGAACCGGCCTGAGTGCTGCGGCAAGCTGATTAGCAGTTCTAAGTGATCTCCTATCTCGTGCCTTTTATTTCCATCTCCCTTCCCTGAGAATTACAGAAAATTCGACGCTGTAATGTGAAGATTCCGCGAATTGAGATGATTGGTTGTGATCGGGCAAAGCTAAGATCACAATCGCGGCATCGTGCACGTCCGGCATGCACGACGTTGTGGGCTGCCCGCCCGAAGCAGCAATCGCCTGAGCTTCGCGCGTGCCCGTGCCAACTGCGCCTTCACGGTTCCATCCGGCACTCCAAGAATGTTCGCTGCCTCGCGCGTAGTCAGACCATCCAAGTCGCGCAACTGGAATGCCTTGCGCAGCGGAGGTGAGAGCTGCCTCGCTAGTTTTTTCAGGCGCGCGCGCATTTCGGAATTTCGGGACTCGTCCTCAGGACTCAGCCGGCAGTCTGCCAATAATTCTGACATGGAGAGTTTCTGCTCCTCGCCGATGGGTTCGTCCAGTGACACGTGGATGTGGCGTGGCCGCTTGCGCAGTTGCATGCGCGCAGAATTAGACACAATAGCGGTTAACCATGTGGACATCTGCGCCTCACCCCTGAACTGGTCGATGTGCTTGTAAGCGGACAGGAGCGCGTCCTGAACCGCATCCTCCGCATCTGCTGCATTTTCCAGAAAGCGATAAGCACTTCTGAGGAACGAAGCTCGGCTGCGCGAGACAGTTCTGTTCATTTCTTCGTCTACGCTGTGGCCGTCGCAGACGTTGAAGGGTGGTTCAATTCCGGTGTATACCTGTGCCTCTTGCACGTTCTTCCCTCCTGACCAGGCAGCATGAGGCACGTCGCGTTCCAATCAAACGCCTTGTGGCTTAACCGCGTGTTTCTGGCGGTATAGGCGACTGCGAAGTCGGGGATGGCCTTCTGAGGGTCAGGTAAGCGTCCCGGGGTTGACAGGATGTCCGCATTTCGACAGGTTTCGGACTTCAACAAGGCATACCGAATTCCGGCGCGAAACATTGGAACTTGCTTGCCGGTATTGTGAATGGCGACGAAAACCTGGGTCGTTCTGGGTAGGAACGGTGTTTGGAAAGGTAAATGCACTCCTGACATTGCGAAGGGCACATGAAAGCCTTTCGCACCGAGTCGAGCGCGGGTGTTGTTTCAGGAAATTCAAAAGAAATTGTGAAACTGCAAAGAGACGAGAAGACTGAATTCTAAGGAGGATAAGGTGAATAGAGGCAGGTGGTTTATCGTGACTTTCTGTTTAGCGGTGCTTTGTGCGCTGGCTGCACCAAGCGCCATGATGGCAGATGAGTGGGACAAGGCTACCAAACTTACATTTAGTGAACCCGTCGAGGTACCAGGCCAAGTTCTTCCAGCTGGAACGTATTGGTTCACCCTCGCGGACAGCGAGTCAGATCGCAATATCGTTCAGATCTGGAACGCGGATCGGACGCGGCTGGTGACGACGATCCTGGCGATTCCCGATTACCGGCTGCAACCTCAGGGAAGAACCGTCATCCATTTCGAGGAAAGACCCTCGGATCAGCCGGAAGCCATTCATTCCTGGTTCTACCCCGGTGACAACTTCGGGCAGGAGTTTGTCTATCCGAAAACCAGAGCGACGCAACTCGCGAAGCAGACCAGCCGCCCGGTACTCTCGATGCCCGACGAGCAGGCGTCAAATGCCACTCAGATGAAGCAAGCGCCGGTGAAGGCGGCGACTCCCAGCGGCGAGGAAATCGAAATTGCTGAAGTCGTCGTTTCCCAACCCGTGACTGCGCAAGAAGCAACGACCAACCCTCTTCCCAACACTGCGAGTTCGTTGCCACTCTGGGGATTGCTCGGGCTGCTGTCATCGGGCGCTGGTTTCACGCTTCGACTGGCCACCCGAAAAGTCTCATAATTCTGGGTTGGCTTCTTCTATGCTGGCGCCGGTTTTGGCGGCGCCAGATGCTATCGCTCCGGTGACTTCTTTGCAGCCGCGGTATTCGCTGGTGCACCGGGAGATCGAAGACGAGATCCTGCCGTACTGCTTGAGTGAAGGAATTGGCGTCATCGTTTATTCCCCGATGGCTTCCGGTCTGCTGACTTTTTGAGCAGATGTCGAACATGTGCGGGCCACTCATTGCGAAAGAGAGTTTAAGAATGACAGCGCGACGAAGAATGATTCTTGTCTGGGGCCAGTATCTTCTCCTGCTCGCGGGATTCTCGGCCCTGGGATATTGCGCGATTGCGATTGCCGACGCAACCGGTTATCAGGCCTGGGCGCGCGACCAAATGCGGAAAGCCAGCCTCGTATCAGCGGAGCCCGCAACAACTCGAAGTTCTGCGGGTATTTCACAACCGGCGCCATTGCGGCTGGGCAGCGAGATGGATTTGGTCGGAAGAATCGACGTCCCGCGACTCCATATCTCGGCGATGGTCGCAGAGGGAGCGTCGTCGCGGATCCTTCGAGTAGCGGTTGGACATATTCCGGGAACTGCGCTGCCAGGACAAGCAGGCAATGTAGCGCTTGCGGCACATCGCGACACCTTCTTTCGGCATCTTGCTAGAAATGCGCGTCAGGCTGAAGGAGTGATGCGGGCCGGTGAGCTCCGGCTCACCGATGAAGAAGTAAATGAGATCGAAACCTTCGTCGCCGACAAGGCGGCGTAGAGTAACGGCATTCGTGAGAGCACAATTTTCGTCGGCCCTTCGAGGCACGATTGAGCGAAAGAGGAGAACGCAATGAAAGAAGACAAGGTGAACATAAATACAGCTCTGAGACACTATCTTGAGTCTGGGAAGCAGTTCGGAGACGGCGAGAAATTCTACCTCTTGGGCTTCGAGGCAGCTCTCCATGCCAGAAATCTCTGCAAAGAGTTTGATCAGATTGCGTCCGAGATGGCAAGCGATCTGGAAGAGCTGCAACAGCAATATCCCGGAGCTGGGGTAGAAGAGCCGTTTGCGCGTGGGTTTCAGCAAGGACGGGAGTACTACCAGCGCCTGTGCGACGAACCGAATGCGGCGTGAACTCGGCCGAAACTGCAAGTGCTCGAGGCAAGGGCACGTAGGGAAATTGCAAAACACCGGCAGCGGTTAGAGTATTGACGTTCTTCATAGTCCCGCCGGAACAGGCTTACGCCCTCCCATCCAGCCCCGTCAATCGACTCATACCCTTCGTAAACATCGCCGAGGCCAGTGAGCTCACGTCTGGATCGTTGGAGTCGGACGCCCTCAGGAGCTCGTTACCTGCGTCCTCCTGTCCGAATTTGCACCACATCACTCCGCAAAGAAACACATAGTTGCTATCATTCGCGTCCAAATTGGGCGTCTGACAACATTCCCACATTGAAAACGTTGGGGATAGCCTGACTCTGAGCCGGGACACGCGTCTGCGATTCGGCCCCGGTCGAAGTAAGTGCTTCTCGCCATGC
>JBAUXO010000016.1:0-4812 GCA_049584315.1 Candidatus Sulfotelmatobacter sp.
GGATTCCCACTTTCCCGCAGCCTCGGCGACTACGGGAGATTAACTAATAACCGGACATTTCATTTACTAAGAAAAGGGGACACTTCTAATGTCGTAAGAATGGGGACATTTCTAATGTCGGTTGACAAGCATCGCCGCCCACCCTTGCAGAAAACGCAAGGATGGGGCAAACTCCGTGGGAATGGTGCAATGCAAAGATGGCCACCCGCCAACGCTGGCACGTTGGAGTATTGAAGGTTTGACCGTTAATCCGTGCAGAATCGAGACCAAGTGACGAGATCACTTTCTACTGGCCGACATATCGTTACTGATCCGGCCAACTTCCTCGAGGGCCGTTTCTGGATATACGGCTTCAACCCTGGGTCTATGCTCGCGAAACCGAATTCTGGCCACGGCTGTATCGCCGCGGCGAACAGCCCATGATTTTCTTAAAAGCTTTGGTGAAGGCGCTTGCGGATTCGTAACCTAGGGACCGCGCGATTTCGGAAATGGAATCGCTGGTATTCGCCATTCTGTCCCCGGCTAACAGCATTCGCCAGCGCGTCAGGTACTCCATCGGCGACACTCCAACCGTCTCTTTGAACCTCAACGCGAAGATTGATCGGGACATGCCGGCACGCTGCCCCAACTCCTCGACCGTCCAATCATGTGCGGGCTCATCGTGGATAGACGTAATCGCCGCGCTCATTTGCTTATCCGATAGAGCGAAGAACCATCCTGCGCTGCCTCTCAACCCTTCGGCCAGATGAAGACGCAGGGCCTGAACTAGTAGCAGGTAGGCGAGTTGTTGAGCAACAAGAAAACCGCCGGGTTGCGGATCGCCCAGCTCCTCCCTCAATCGCTCCAGAGACCAGCGTATCGCCGCCTTCTCCGATTCTTTCCGGATATGCACGATAGGCGGCAGCTCCGCCAAAAGTATATCGGCAGGCTTGCCCTTGAGGACGAAATTCCCGCCGACTAACAAGCAATCCCCGCCACCATTACACGAGGCGATACGACCATTCAGCGGGAATGGCAAAATCTTTGGAGCATCGACAGGCTCCAACTTCAGATCGCTCGCAAGACAGGAAGGAAGCGCACGCGGTAAAAGGAAACAATCTCCCGCCGTAAGCCGCACCGCGTCGGGAACACCTTCCACGGAGAGCCAGCACTGGCCAGAGACTACGGCATAACATTTGATGCTTTCGTGCTTCGGGAATTTGATAGCGAAGTCTCCACCCAAATCAAAGCCACCTGCCCTGTAAGAACTCGGTTTCAGCAGCAGGAGCACATCTGAGAGCGGGTCCACGAGTCTCTCCGGACGACCAAGCTAATACTACGGACGTTCAGAATAGATCACCTGATCTCAATCACCAATCTCATATCGTGCAGGCTGCGAAAGCGGCCTTGCGGGAAGCAAATATCGTACGGAGGAATTCCCGATGACTACTAACGACAGCACATCAGCGGCGGCGCACGCTGTGCCGGTGACGGAAGAGCGTCTCACAACGCTCGATCCAAGCGCCGACTATTTCACGACCATGAACACCTACACGGTTGCCCCCGAACGTTCCGAGGAAGTGCTGGAGTATCTCGTACGTTCGGCGGTCGAGACCGTGCGATACGTTCCTGGGTTCATTTCCATGAACTTCCACGTGAGCCTCGACCGCACTCAGATCGTGAACTACGGCCAGTGGGAGAACCGCGAGGCGATCGCGGGCGCGCGCGAAAACCCCAAAATCGTAGCGCTCATGAGCGAGACCGCCAAGATCGCGCGCAGCTCCAAACCGATCCCCTACGAGCTGCGGAAATCTGTACCGGCGCCCCGCAAGTAACGCCCGGGCCTCGTTAGGGGCACCGGAGAAACCACGAAGGAAGAGAACAACCATGACAAAGGAGAACAGCATGACGAAGGAAAACAGCAAGATTTTGATTAGCGCGGCCAGCGGGAAGGTCGGGCAGCATGTCGTTACGGAACTCGCCCAAAAGAAAGTGTCGGCGCGGGCAGCCGTTCACACCCAAGCCAAAGCGTCCGCCCTTCGGGAGACTGGGGTCGACGCTGCAGTTCTCGACTTCGAGAGCCCCGAGAGCATTGTCACCGCATTCAAAGGTATCGACACACTGTTTCTCGTGACGCCGGGTTCGCCAGATCAGGGGCGCTACGAGGACAACCTTCTCGCTGAAGCCAAGAGGGTGGGCGTGAAGCGCATCGTGAAATTGTCCGGGAAGATCGCCGAGCACCACACCGTGGGCTTCTCTAAGTGGAATCGCGACGCTGAGCAGAAGATCAAGCAGATCGGCATTCCGTACACCATCTTACGGGGAAATTTCTTCATGCAGAATCTCTTCGGCAGCGCGGCCCAAATAAAGCAAGGCGCCTTCACAGCCGGTCCGGCAGCCAAGCAAGTCGCGCTCCTCGACACGCGGGACATCGCAGCCACGGCGGTCGCCGCGCTGACCGAGGAAGGGCATGCCGGAAAAACCTACGACCTCAATGGCCCGGAACTGCTTGACGGCTACGCGCAGGCGGCCGTGTTTTCCAGCGTGCTCGGTCGGCCGGTCAAATACTTGGACGTGACGGCCGATGCCTTCATCGGGCAACTGAAGAGCTTCGGATTACCCCCTTGGATGGTCGCAGCGTTCGGCGTATCCGTGGCAGATCCCGAGATTCCTGGCGACCAGTCGAGCGCCGAAATCGAGCGGATCTTGCACCGGAAGCCAGGCACGCTCGAGCAGTTCATAATGGACTACCGCACGGCATTCCAACCGTGACGTGCTGCTCGTAGTCTGACATGGACGTACAAGCGTGACGAACCACCGAGACGACACAATGCTAATAGCTCGTTCGAGCAGGCTCATCTTTACGCTGATCGGCGCGACTTTTTACCTTTCATCGGGAGATCATCCCTCGGCGTTGCTCGGGACAAGTTTGGCGTTCCCGGGAATTACTCCTGTTCTTGGACAGCCAGCTTGACCGTCGCGTGACTTCGCGGTGCAATTTCAATCGGATAAGTGGAATTCCGCTGACTCTCCAGAAGTTGGCTTGTAGGAAGTTCACCAGATCGGTCCTGGGAAACGCGCTTATATCCACGAATGGAGTAATTTGCGGTTAGAAACGGCAAACCTTCCTTTACGATTAGGGAAGAGTAGCCCGTCATCCGCCAGTCATCCGTGCATGCCTGAACATTCGCGCAGATGGCTTCCGCTATGCCGACTTGTCCGTTATCAATTCGGCCAACTTCCTCAGGAGCCTCTGTAGATCGACGACGGATCCTGACGACACCCTCAATTGAAGCCCGTTGCGCTAACTAACCCCCGGGGTGCTCCCGAGGCCGATCTGTGTGGATCGCAGTCATCCCCGAAGGTTTGGGGTCCGCTTCGTTGGGTAGTGTACCCAAGGTCCACCTACACTAATAGGGAGCTTTCCAAGTTCTGCGCGAACCCGGCGTTCTGAATTCCTAACGCCCACGGAATAGACTCATTCCCGTCATCTTGGTCGCGCAAAATGAGAAGGAGGGGAGCATGAACACGCCGCACAGGTATCAATACGGAAGTCTGACCAGGAGAAAACGAGTTCGGACGGAAGATGTCTGGCAGTTTCGTTACTACGAAACTACTCCAGAGGGGCGTCGGCGCCGGAGGTCAAAGATCATCGGTGCGCTGAGCGAGTTTCCAACACAGGAGGATGCACTTCGAATTCTCGAACAATTTCGACTCCGGCTAAATCTTCTAAACCGACTTGGCCTGCCGGTGACACTCGATGCTCTTGCGGATGACTACGTCGTGAAAGAACTGCCATTGCTACGCTATGGAACCCAGCAAGCGCACCTCTCCGGCTTGAGTCGCTGGATACGACCGCGTTGGGGTGGGTGCCTTGTCTACGAAATCAAACCGATTGAGGTTGAGCAGTGGCTTCGATCTCTGCCGTTGGCGGACAAGTCAAAGGTAAACCTGCGCAGCCTTTTGCATCTTGTGTTCCAGCATGGACGACGCTGGGAGATAACCGACGTCAACCCCATTGATCTGGTACGGCAGCGTGGCGGACGCCGATCGATCCCGCGAGTGCTGAGCGTGCATGACATGCGCTTGGTCCTCAGAGAACTCACTGAGCCTTACCGCACGATGGTTCTGATAGCGGCCTGTCTCGGTCTGCGGGCGAGCGAGATCATCGGCTTGCAGTGGGGCGACTTTAATTGGGAGGACCTCACGCTGCTGGTGAGGCGAAGTGTTGTCCAGGGCCGAGTCGGTGATACGAAGACAGAAGCCTCGCGGCTTCCTCTTCCGGTTGATCCGAGTCTGGCCGATGCCCTCAGGGCACACTGGCAGCGGAGTCTGCACCGAGAACCCTGCGACTGGGTATTTGCGAACCGCAAGGGGAAGCCGCGATGGCAAGAGAGCATTCTACGACGGCACATCAAACCCGCCGCCGCGCGTGTTGGCGTCGGCAAGATTGGCTGGCACACGTTTCGCCATTCCTACTCGAGCCTGCTGCGTCGAGTGGGGGCCGACATCAAAGTCCAACAAGAGCTGCTGCGGCACTCTACCATCCAAAGCACGATGAATGTCTATACGCAAGCCATGTCGGAGGGCAAGCGTGCCAACAGTGTGGTAGTTCGGAGCGTTCTGCCCTGTGAGACTTGTTGCGGTGTCATTGGTGCCTAACGCGGAAGCGAACGGGAGCTAATGGGTACCGAGAAGTTGGTAAATGGTTGCGGGGGGTGGATTTGAACCACCGACCTTTGGGTTATGAGTGAACCGAGTAACGGTAAGTTATAGATTCTACGGGTACGAGTGGCTCTCGAAAAACCCCTAAGTCATTGAAAATCTCTTTGG
>JBAUXO010000017.1:0-6270 GCA_049584315.1 Candidatus Sulfotelmatobacter sp.
CGGATGTAAGGAAGAGGATAGTCCTGTCCCTGGTGTTCGTAGGCAGGATCATAGCTTCCTGGTCCGTAAGCGCGAGCCATCAGCACCTGAATCTCTTTCAGATAAGTCTCATACCAGGGAAAACTCAGTTCGACAGCGCCGACATCCACGATGCGTCCGCGATCCCGACTGATATCGACCGCAACCCGGCACGGGGCGTCAGACTTCGCGGCAGCGGCGATGATCACGCAATCCACACCCACGCCGTTCGTTACAGACTGAATCTGCCCGGATAACTCAGAGCCTCCGCCGAGCGTGACGTCAGCGCCGAGCGCGCGCGCGAGTTCGACGCGATCGGGCCGCAGATCGGTCGCGATAATGAAACCGCCCTGCAAGCGCGCGAGTTGAGCAACAAGCTGACCCACAAGGCCGAGTCCGATTACGGCGACTCTCTCTCCCAACGAAATGTTAGCGATGCGCACTGCGTTCAGCGCGATGCTGCCCAGCGTAGTGAAGCAGGAATGCTCGAAGGGGACGTGGTCAGGAATTCTCGCAACCAGATTGCGTCCGACAAGGACAGTTTCTCCGTGTCCGGTTCCTTCGCCGCCGTAGGCGACACGATCTCCGACATCGAGATCCGTCACCGTGCCGTGTTTCTCCACGACCAAGCCTGCGCCCGAGTACCCCAACACCGCATACTCGCTGAACTTGGCTTTCACTTCGGCCAACGTCTTCAGTGGACCCTGGGACTTGAACACATTCCAGATTTTGCTGAGCTGGGACGGATCGTTTGCAACCGCCTTCAGAACCCCTTCCTGGTGAATGCTCGCAGTCTCGGTTCCGCTACTGATCAACGAATAGATAGGCCGGATCAGGACGTGACGTGGGCTGACCACCGGGTCCGGGACGTCGTCGACGATGATGTCCTTAAGCCCTTTGCGGAGAATCTGCTTCATCGGGGATCAGGATCACTCCAGAATCGCAGCGCGATGCGCCACCAATGTGAGGTGGCGTTTGCCGTAAATATACCAGAGCCGTTCGGCAGGCGCAGGTTACCTCCGACACCATGTTGCCGGAAGCCGCAACCGCTGGATATAAGTTTGGCTCACGGAGCGACTCCGTAGGTAGCGGCGTTGACGGCGTCAATGTTAGCTCCGATGTCTTTGCCATCGGTGCCTGCTTTGCGATACTGGCTGGAAGGTGAGAGGTGGTAGTCGCCGCTGTTGCCCTCCGCAAAGTTGGCAAATCGTACCGCTTTCCAATCCTCGGGAAAGAACTGTTGGCAACTCTTCAAAGCACCGCAATGGGGAGTTTTCGGATAAGGGTCACCGGGGAATCTCGGCCTATTATTCGTCTGCACGATTACGTTGTTGGTGAAAACCCAGGAGTTGTCGAAGCAGTGTTCCAGCGTTCCGGTAGCTCCGTCTGGCCCGAGACAGGTTGGACGCCCACCTCCTGGCCGAACTGCGCGAAAACCCTCGTTGCCGGAACCAACCAGGTTATTGCGAAAGGTGAAGTTTTGGATTTGCACCTGGGGGCCATCAGGGGTACTGAAAATGCCCGATCCGGTTGGGAAACCGGTATTGTGCTCAATGACTATGTCATGCGGCCAATTGGTTTCCTGGTTAGTGCTAATCGACCAGAGCCACCCGTTGGTACAGCAGTCGCCGGGAGCGTAGGTCTTCGTGTTGATATCCTCAAGAACGTTGTCGTGAATAGTCACGTTGTAAATAGGGCCCGATAGGAAGCGGCAGTGCCCGGTCCCATTTCCACCCTCTCCCCTGCAAGTGGTGGCAAGACTCGCTGAGGTCAGGATTCCATTTACCGCGTGGCGAATGATGTTGTAACGAAAGGTCAAATCGTGAACAGTGCAGCTCGGGCACATGCCAGTTTGATTCTTCGGGTAAAGAAGAATGGCAGTGCCATTCTGAGACTGAGCCCAGTTATTTTCGAAAATGTTTCCCTCAATCAGTTCGCGAACTGAATTCTTTGTTTCGTATAGGTTCTTCACGGCAAATTGGGTTCCGAAGAAGGAAGGATGTTCATGCCACCACGTTAGCGGCTTAAAGACATGGTTGCGACGAAATTCGATATCAGACAAAGTGGTGTCGGAGCGGCCGCCTCCCCAGAGAATTGCGGCTCCCGCCGCTTCGAGATAGTTGTTCACGATCTTAACCGGCCCCGTTCCCGTTATCGAGCCGACAGCCGACGAATCAGCTCCATACCCCGAAGTCTTCGAGTGAATATCAGACACGAAAGAATCAACCAGCGCGATGTAAGAGCTGGATTCGAAGTCCAGTCCCTTCACATCTTCGCCGGTGGGTGATCCGTGGATCCAGCATCGGTCGAAGACGATGTGATCCGCGCTCTTCAACAACACCAGATCATAAAAGCCACCGACGGTTCCGTTTGCTCCGGTATCGGCGATCTCAATGCCAATAAAACGATAATGGTTTGCACCGGCATCGTTGCCTATAACCCTGCCTTGCCCTCGTGACCCGGCGACCCTTGCCATGACACTTTGAGTGGAAGGACAATTAACCGAGGGTCGACCGGGAAGACCGGGAACTCCCGCGTAGCAGGGGGCTATGCGCGTTCCTTCTTTGGGAAGGGCAAGGTCAGAGCTACTTGTGCGGATTATGATCCAGTGAGTATCGTCGCAGCGTTTTGAGGGCAGGTCAAAAGAGCCGTCGAAGGTGGCACCGGCCTGTAGCTCAACCGTATCGCCACAAGCAGCGCGATCGAGAGCCTGTAGCACGGATCCACCATCCTTGACTTTCCACACTGTTCCACCTGCAGGGGTGTCGGAGAGAGAGCTTTTTACATAGACTCGCGGCAACTCCGCCGGCCCGTCGAAACCAGATGTGGTCTGCGCTGCGGAAAATGAATCGAAGGTAGGGAGCAGGCACACCAAAAGGAAAAGGGCTATCCGACCTAAACTGTTTAGATTGTAATACATGTAAGTTGGATCTACCGACCAAGCGATGCTCGTGTTGCGGTCAATATATCACGAACTTGAGGTTATTACCCGCCGCGCAACAAAATAGGCGAGTGCTCGGCCCGTTTCAACTGAATGCACTGTCGCGAGACGGGCTGTGATCAGGGCAGAAGCAAGCTCAGCATAGGATTCACCAGTCCGAACGCGTGGACCCAGAGCCCAGAGAATGCACCGGCCAGCGAAACAAACCATTCCACGTTCAAACACTCGTCTCGCAATCGCCCGTTGAAGCTCTCGATGAATCCGTTCTCCACCGGACGCCCCGGGCGAATGAAACACAACTGTACGCCGTGCGTCATCACCCAAGCTTCCAGGACACGACTGCAGAACTCCGTGCTATTGTCCACCGTAATGCTGGCTGGCGAACCTCCGAGCTCTGCCTCGGCTTTCTCCAGCGCCTGGGCTACTTGCATTCCCGTCATGGCGCGATCCGCTTCCAGACAGACGCACTCCCGCGTGAACTGGTCCAACACCGCCAGAATGCGGAACGATCGCCCGCCTGCGAACTTGTCGCTCACAAAATCCATGGTCCAACAATGGTTCGGAGCGGTGGCGGCGGCTATGCTTCCACGCTGGCGGCGGGCGATTCTTACGTCGCTGCTTGGAACGATCAACTGCTCCTCCGTGTACAGCCGGTAAATGCGCTTGGCATTCACTTTCTAACCTTCTCGCCGCAATAGCACCGTCAAACGCCGGTAGCCATAACGCACCTGGCTGGCCGCAATCTCGCACAAGCGTCGTCGCAACACGGCGTCGAATCGCCGCACTTTCTTCTTGTACATCCAGGTTGTCCAACCGATTTCCACCAGCCTCGCCACTCGCCGCTGCCCGATCGCGCCCCGGCGTTGTCCGGAATGCACAGGGCGACGGGTTAGAGCACTCCGGCAATTGCCTGCGTAAGTGCGTCAATATCAGCCCCTGGGTTTTTTCCGCCCATGGCTGTGTTTCTGTACGGGCTGGTCGGGAGCAACTGGTAGTTGCTAAAGTCGTTCCCGTTGTCCGCATCCACGAAGCCCACCGAATCCAAGCTTGGCGCTTGCATGTTATCTGGAGGAAACAGGATTCCAGGGAACTTCGCCGATGAAGAAGTGTTTATCAGCACGTTCCCGGCGAACTGCCAACTCGTCCCCATGCATCCGTTTAGAATGCCGAGGACTCCGGCGGCATTGGTCGAGTCGCATCCGGGCTGCTTGTTGCCGGCGTACACTTGGTGGAATCCAGAATCCCCGGTCCCCATTAGGTTGTTATTGAACGAGAAGTTCACGAAAACCTGCGGCGAACGTTGTATCGTGACGTTGGCCGTGCCAGAGCCCACTGGGAAGCCGGTGTTGTGATCGATCGCGATATCGTGCGGCCAATTCGTAGGTTGCGCGGTGCCAACGGCGAACAGATATCCGTCGGAGCAGCAATCGCCCGGCGAGTAAGTCGGTTCACTGATATCGTCGAGCAGATTGTCGTGAACGCTAAGGTTATAAAGAGGTCCGGAGAGGAATCGACACCCTCCGGTCCCATCTCCCGATTCACCTTCACAAGTTGTTGCGTAGCTCGTTGATATCGAGATGCCGTTGACCGCGTGGCGCACGATGTTGTATCGAAAGATCACGTCGTGAACAGTGCACTCCGGGCATTTTCCCGTCTGGTTCCTGGGGTAAAGGAGTATGGCGGTGCCCTTTTGGGACTGGGCCCAGTTGTTCTCAAAAATGTTTCCCTCAACCAGCTCACGAACTCCGGTTTTGTTTTCGAAAAGGTTCTTGACCACAAAGAGAGTGCCCAGATAGGTGGGACTGAGCCCCCACCAGGTGAAAGGCTTGAACATGTGGTTGCGGCGCAGCTCCACGTCGGTTACATTGGTCGCGGATGCGCCGCCGCCCCAAAGAACGTTCTCTCCTGAGGCTTCCAGGAAGTTGTCAACAATCTTGACCGGTCCGGTGCCTGTGACCGAGCCAATCGCCGCGGAATCTGCTCCATAGCCCGAAACTTTGGAATGGATGTCGGAAATGTAAGAGTCGATAACGCCGATATAGGAACTGCTTGAAAATTCGACGCCTTTCACATCTTCCCCTATCGGCGAACCGTGGATCCAGCAGCGATCGAAGATGATATGGTCTGCGTTGGTCAGCATGATGAGATCGTAGTAGCCCCCGGTCGCACCATTGGCGCCAGTGTCTGCGATTTCCAGCCCCACCAAACGATAGTAATTCGCCCCCGCAGCAGTACTAATGATATGGCTGGCCTTGGCTACTCCGGCTATCCTCGCCATGACGTTTCTAGTGGAAGCGCAATTCAAGGCTGGACGGCCCGGCAGCGATGGAAATCCTGCGTTGCAGGGGGTGGCGCGTACGCCTTCGGCCGGCAGGCCCGAACTGAGGGCGCTGCTTTGGATGGTGATGTAATGACGGGCGTCACAATTGTTGGCGGGCAGAATGAATCCGCGATAGGTTTGACCAGCCTGCAGGACTAGCGTTTCGCCGCAGATTGCGCCATCAATCGCATCTTGCAGGTTTGAGCTCGGGGAGACTAGCGTCTTCGCCCCCGGCGAAGGGGTTGAGTCCAGCGCAGTCTGATAACAGGCCGTGGGTGGTACCGCGGGGCCGTCGGCTGCTCCGAAGTTCGGAATATCACCGTCATTGCAATAGCGGTTATCGGCACCCGTAAGCGAAGTGGATCCCGGACCGGAACCCGAACCAGAACCGCCGGACGTGCCAATTGTCAGAGTCGTGATCCCCCGAACGGAAGAGTCAATCTGGCTGGTGGCCACGATCTGGAAAACGGTGCCGGCGGTGCCATTTGGAACGGCGAACAGCCCTGAGTTGGTGATGACGCCACCGCTTGCGGACCAAGTTACGGCCGTGTTGCTGGCGTTGCTGACCAGGGCCGTAAACTGCACTTTAATGCCCGGTGCCACCGTCGGGTTCTCAGGCGTGAGCTTAACGGAAATAGATCCCGAACCGGGACCTCCATTCGATGAAGAAGAAGCAATTGCCAGAGTCGTCATGCTCCGGGCGAAAGAGTCATCCCGGCTGGTGGCCACGATCTGGAAAACGGTGCCGGCAGTGCCATTTGGAACGGTGAACAGCCCTGAGTTGGTGATGGCGCCACCGCTTGCGGACCAGGTTACAGGTGCATTGGTGGTGTCGCTAAACAAGGCAGTAAATTGGACCTTCGCGCCCGGTGCCACTGTCGGGTTTTCGGGCATGACCCTAATGGTTGCGGCGGCCGACCCATTTGTCGTCGAGTTGGACGCGTTAGGTGCCGTCGCGGGCGAGCATGCCAGAGTCGCCAGCAACGGGAGC
>JBAUXO010000018.1:0-5726 GCA_049584315.1 Candidatus Sulfotelmatobacter sp.
CGGATGTAAGGAAGAGGATAGTCCTGTCCCTGGTGTTCGTAGGCAGGATCATAGCTTCCTGGTCCGTAAGCGCGAGCCATCAGCACCTGAATCTCTTTCAGATAAGTCTCATACCAGGGAAAACTCAATTCGACGGCGCCGACATCCACGATGCGTCCACGATCGCGGCAGATATCGACCGCAACGCGGCACGGAGCGTCAGACTCCGCGGCAGCGGCGATGATCACGCAATCCACACCCACGCCGTTCGTTACAGACTGAATCTGCCCGGATAACTCAGAGCCTCCGACGAGCGTGACGTCGGCGCCGAGCTGGTGTGCGAGTTCGACGCGATCGGGCCGCAGATCGATCGCGATAATGAAACCGCCCTGCAAGCGGGCGAGTTGAGCAACAAGCTGGCCCACAAGGCCGAGTCCGATTACGGCGACTCTCTCTCCCAACGAAATGTTGGCGATGCGCACTGCGTTGAGCGCGATGCTGCCCAGCGTGGTGAAGCAGGCGTGCTCGAAGGGGACGTGGTCAGGAATTCTCGCAACCAGATTGCGTCCGACAAGGACAGTTTCTCCGTGTCCGGTTCCTTCGCCTCCGTAGGCGACACGATGTCCGACGTCGAGATCCGTCACGGTGCCGTGTTTCTCCACGACCAGGCCTGCGCCCGAGTACCCCAACACCGCGTACTCGCTGAACTTGGCTTTCACTTCAGCCAAGGTCTTCAGTGGACCCTGGGACTTGAGCACATTCCAGATTTTGCTGAGCTGGGACGGATTGTTTGCAACCGCCTTCAGCACCCCTTCCTGGTGAATGCTCGCAGTCTCGGTTCCGCTACTGATCAACGAATAGATAGGGCGGATCAGGACGTGATGCGGGCTGGCCACCGGGTCCGGGACGTCGTCAACGATGATGTCCTTAAGTCCTTTGCGGAGAATCTGTTTCATCGGAGATCAGGGATCGCTCCAGAATCGCAGCGCGATGCGCCACCAATGTGAGGTGGCGTTTGCCGTAAATATACCAGAGCGGTTCGGCGCAGGTTACATCCGACACCGTGTTGCCGGAAGCCGCAACCGCAGGATACAAGTTTGGCTCACGGAGCGACTCCAGAGGTAGCGGCGTTGACGGCGTCAATGTCAGCTCCGATGTCTTTGCCATCGGTGCCTGCCTTGCGATACTGGCTGGAAGGTGAGAGGTGGTAGTCGCCGCCGTTGCCCCCCGCAAAGTTGGCAAACTCGACCGCTTTCCAATCCTTGGGAAAGAACTGTTGGCAACTCTTCAAAGCACCGCAATGGGGAGTTTTCGGATAAGGGTCACCGGGGAATCTCGGCCTATTATTCGTCTGCACGATTACGTTGTTGGTGAAAACCCAAGAGTTGTCGAAGCAGTGTTCCAGCGTTCCGGTAGCTCCATCTGGCCCGAGACAGGTTGGACGCCCACCTCCTGGCGGGACTGCGCGAAAACCTTCGTTGCCAGAACCAACCAGGTTATTGCGAAAGGTGAAGTTTTGGATTTGCACCTGGGGGCCGTCAGGGGTACTGAGAATGCCCGATCCGGTAGGGAAACCGGTATTGTGCTCAATGACTATATCGTGCGGCCAATTGGTTTCCTGGTCTGTTCCGATCGACCAAAGCCACCCGTTGGTACAGCAGTCACCGGGAGCAAACGTCGTCGTGTTGATATCCTCAAGAACGTTGTCGTGAATATTCACGTTATAGATAGGGCCCGACAGGAAGCGGCAGTGCCCGGTTCCATTGCCAGCCTCCCCCTTGCAAGTGCTGGCATAAGTCGCTGCGGTCCCGATTCCATTTACCGCGTGAAGAATGATGTTGTAACGAAAGGTCAAATCGTGAACAGTGCAGCTCGGGCACATGCCACCTTGATTCTTCGGGTAAAGCAGAATGGCAGTGCCCTTCTGAGACTGGGCCCAGTTGTTTTCGAAAATGTTTCCCTCGATCAGTTCACGAACTGAATTCTTCGTTTCGTATAGGTTCTTCACAGCAAATTGCGTTCCGAAGAAGGAAGGATGTTTATGCCACCATATGAGAGGCTTAAAGACGTGGTTGCGACGAAATTCGATGTCAGACAACGTGGTGTCGGCGCGGCCACCTCCCCAAAGAATTGCCGCTCCTGCCGCTTCGAGGTAGTTGTTCACGACCTTGACCGGTCCCGTTCCCGTTACCGAGCCGACAGCCGATGAATCGGCCCCGTACACGGAAGTCTTCGAGTGAATATCAGACACAAAAGAATCAACCAGCGCGATGTAGGAGCTTGATTCGAAGTCCAGTCCCTTCACATCTTCGCCGGTGGGTGAGCCGTGGATCCAGCAGCGGTCGAACACAATATGATCCGCGTCCTTCAAAACTACCAGATCATAAAAGCCACCCACAGGCCCGTTTGCTCCCGTATCGGCGATTTCAAGGCCAATAAAACGATAATGGTTCGCACCGGCATCGCTGCCTATAATCCTGCTCTGCCCTCGCGACCCGGCGATCCGTGCCATGACATTTTGGGTGGAAGGACAAGTGAACGAGGGTCGGCCGGGAAGACCGGGAACTCCTGCGTAGCAAGGGACTATTCGCGTTCCTTGTTTTGGAAGGGCAAGGTCAGAGCTACTTGTACGGATTATGATCCAATGAGCATCGTCGCAACGCTTTGAGGGGAGGTTAAAAGAGCCGTCGAAGGTGGCGCCGGCCTGTAGCTCAACTGTATCGCCACAAGCAGCGCGACCGAGAGCCTGTAGCACGGATTCACCTTCCTTGACTTTCCACACTGTTCCGAGTGCCGGGGTATCGGAGAGAGAGCTTTTTACATAAACTCGCGGCAACTCCGCCGACCCGTCGAAACCAGACTTGGTCTGCGTTGCGGAAAGTGAATCGAAAGCGGAGAGCAGGTATGCCAAGAGGAAAAAGGCGACCCTAGCTAAACTGTTTATATTGTTATACATGCAAGCTAGTCTGTCATCGACGCGGTGCTCGTATTGCGGCCAATATATCACGAACCTGCGGTCACTGTCGCCGTGGGCGCAAATAGGGCGAGCGCCCACTGATTGGCGAACGGAGTTTCTGTTACAAATCTATTTGATTCGCTTCAATCATGAGTGAAACGCCTGGAACCATTCGGTCTGCAACCGGAGCAGCCGAGCAAGCACAGTGTCCGACCTGCTCGCGCACGGTTTGCGTCCGCCATCGTAATCGAGAACTATCCAATCTGGTCTTCCGGCGCGGCAGGCAGGCCCATCCTGAAACTCGGGGCCGCGTTAGTGACCCCGCATGGCCGCTTTGTGCGGCTCACAAACTAAAGCCCCGGCTGTGCCGGGGGATATTTACAGCACCCCGGCGGTTGCCTGCGTGAGTGCGTCGATATCAGCACCTGGGTTCGTTCCGCCGGAGGCTGCATTTCTGAACGGGCTGGTCGGGAGCAATTGGTAGTCACCGCCGTTGCCGTTATCCGGAGCCACGAATCCCACCGCATCCAAGTTTGCCGCTTGCATGTTGCCTGGAGGAAACATGCTTCCGGGGAACTTCGACGATGAGGACGTGTTTATCAGCACGTTCCCGGTGAATTGCCAACTGCTCCCCATGCAGCCGTTTAGAACGCCGAGGACTCCAGCGCCAGGGGTCAAACCGCATCCGGGCTGCTTATCGCCGGGTAACACCTGGTGGAATCCAGAAGACGCGGTACCCACCAGGTTGTTGTTGAATGAGAAGTTCGCGATAACCTGCGGTGCACCTTGAATCGTGACATTAGCCGTGCCGGAGCCGACTGGGAACCCGGTGTTGTGGTCGATCGCGATATCGTGCGGCCAATTCGTAGGTTGTGCGGTGACGATGGCGAATAAAAATCCATCAGAGCAACAATCGCCCGGCCAGTAGGTCGGTTCACTGATATCGTCGAGCAGATTGTCGTGGATGCTGAGGTTGTACAGGGGACCGGAGAGAAATTGGCAGCTTCCCGTGCCATTTCCGGGTTGACCTTCACAAGTTGTTGCGTAGGTTGTTGACATCCCGATGCCGTTGACCGCGTGGCGCACAATGTTGTAGCGGAAGATCACGTCGTGAACGGTGCACTCCGGGCATTTTCCCGTTTGGTTCTTGGGGTAAAACAGAATCGCGGTACCTTTTTGCGATTGGGCCCAGTTGTTCTCAAAAATGTTTCCCTCAACCAGCTCACGAACTCCAGTTTTGTTTTCGAAAAGGTTCTTGACCACAAAAAGCGTGCCCATATACGTGGGACTGAGCTTCCACCACGTAAAAGGCTTGAACATGTGGTTGCGGCGCATCTCCACGTCGGTTACGTTGGTCGCGGATGCGCCGCCGCCCCAAAGAACGTTCTCTCCTGAGGCTTCCAGGAAGTTGTCCACAATCTTAACCGGCCCAGTGCCTGTGACCGAGCCAATCGCCGCGGAATCTGCTCCGTAGCCCGAAACCTTGGAATGGATGTCGGAGATGTAAGAGTCGATAACGGCGATATAGGAACTGCTTGAGAATTCGACGCCTTTCACATCTTCCCCTATCGGCGAACCGTGGATCCAGCAGCGGTCGAAGATAATGTGATCAGAGTCGCTTAGCATGATGAGATCGTAGTAGCCGCCGGTTGCACCATTTGCGCCAGTGTCGGCGATTTCCAGCCCGATCAAACGATAGTAGTTTGCGCCCTCGGCAGTACTAATGATATGGGTCGCCCGGGCCGCTCCGGCGATCCTGGCCATGACATTTCTAGTGGAACTGCAATTCAAAGCTGGACGTCCCGGCAGCGACGAAACTCCCGCGTTGCAGGGCGTGGCGCGTACGCCTTCGACCGGCAGGCCGGAACCAAAGGCGCTGCTGCGAATGGTGATGTAGCGACCCGCGTCGCAATTCTTAGCAGGCAGAGAGAATCCGGGATAAGTCTGACCGGCCTGGAGGACAAGCGTATCGCCGCAGCTTGCGTTATCAATCGCAGTTTGAAGATTCGAACTCGGGGAAACTGTTGTCAGTGCTCCTGGCGAAGGTGTGGAAGCGATTGCTGTCTGGTAACAGGCTGTGGGTGTCACTGCTGGGCCGTCGGCTGCTCCGAAGTTCGGAATATCACCTGCGTTGCAGTAGCGGTTATCGGCCCCAACGGGCGAAGCGGGTCCCGGACCCGAACCAGAACCGCCGCCGGACGTGCCAATTGTCAGAGTCGTGACCCCCTGAACGGAGGAGCCAGTCTGGCTGGTGGCAACGATCTGGAAAACGGTGCCGGCGGGGCCATTTGGAACGGTGAACAGCCCGGTGTCGGTTATGACGCCGCCGCTGGCGGACCAACTTACAGCGGTGTTGCTGGCGCTGCTAACCTGGGCCGCAAACTGTACTTTAGTCCCCGGTGCCACCGTCGGGTTTCCAGGCGTGATCGTAATGGAAGTAGATCCCGAACCGGGACCTCCGTTCGAAGAAGAAGCAATTGCTAGAGTCGTCATGCCGTGGGCGAAAGAGTCATCCCGGCTGGTGGCCACGATCTGGAAAACGGTGCCTGCGGGGCCATTTGGAACGGTGAATAGCCCCGTGTCGGTTATGACGCCACCGCTGGCGGACCAAGTTACAGCTGTGTTACTGGCGTTGCTGACCAGGGCCGCAAACGGCACTTTGGTGCCCGGTGCCACTGTCGGGTTTTCGGGCATGACCCTAATGGTTGCGGCGGCCGACCCATTTGTCGTCGAGTTGGACGCGTTAGGTGCCGTCGCGGGCGAGCATGCCAGAGTCGCCAGCAACGGGAGC
>JBAUXO010000019.1:0-6600 GCA_049584315.1 Candidatus Sulfotelmatobacter sp.
GGCGTTCCTACATGGAGCCGCGACGCTAGAAGCCGCTCAAGTGTTAGGCGAGATCAAACCGGCAAGCGGGCTCGAATTTGGGTTTGAAGCGTGGTTGATGGCTGTTTCTGCGCGTCGGGAGCCCATAGATGCACTCCGAATCAAGCCCACGAAAAAGAGGGCAAACAAGAAGGCGTCTGCGCGTGAAAGGTCGGTGCGAAGCGGCAAGTGAGGATTCAGGTTGGTGTCACTGATAAGGGGCCTGGGTCCCCGTCAGTACCTATTAGTCAACATTTGGAACGTGGGGCTTTCCGTTCTTCGACTGCGCCAGGTCCGCTAGTCGAAGCATTGTTCGTGCTTTGGAGCGTTTCGATGTCTTCCTATGTGCATACCGTGCGGGCTCCTACGCCGCACGAGCATGGTCGTCGAGTTCAAGGCTAATGGTCTCGAAGCCTGTTTCTAAACAACTTCCAATTGGCCGGCGATCTGGGAGTTCATTGGTGCGGACTACATCCAGGCGGCCCTACTTCATCATCGACTACGATTTCTTCAGCAGTTCGGCGGCAAGCGAACGACACGTGACCTATGCAACCAGGCTGAGGGCTTCTCTGGCGCCCGCTTTTAAGGAAGCGGCTGGCAAAGTTCTGTCGATCGGTGGGCAAGGAGTCCAGATCATGAACCCCCGAGAAGTTGTACGTTGCTTCGCAAATAAAACGGGCCAAGCTCGAACTGGTTAAGCACTTTGCCAAAACGAGGCTACCAGCGATAATCATTATCATAGCAGGCACAAATCTCTGGTCATGAATCAATCATCATTCAGCCCCTCAATTGACGAATATCTTCGCAAGCGCCTGATGCCGGTCGAAGGCGCAATCCCTGAACTGGCGGGCATCGATATGTACGGCAACTCCATTCCTGCGGGCACAGTTGGCGGGGACCTCTTCGAGTACATTAACTTTCAGCAGCGCTATAACATCGACGGCCGCATCGCCCGGGCGCTCAAACTTGCAAAGCTTTATCTCGACCCGTTGCCGGCTGGGCAGCCGGCGCGCAACATGGTGGATGACCATGTGTGCTGGCTCGAAAATCGACTGAACCGCGAGCCGTCAACGCCGCTTGAATACAGAAAGGCAAAAAGCTCTGAGCAGTTGCGTATCGCGGAAGATCTTCCGGAGTTGAAGACCACGGCAGGCGTTCTGCTGGTGGATGCGCAGGGACACGGCCTTATCTCGGCAAAAATTGCTTCCACCGTCCACGACACCTTTCATGCTTTAATGCTGGTCGAACTTGATCGCTATGGAAAAACCACGCCGGGATTTTTTGAAAAAATCAATCTGCGGCTGGCGCAATCGGTCACCGCGCGCAACGCGCTCGGACGCAATCCCAAAGACAGTGCGCGCGAAATCGCCACGATGCTCTATGGCGAAATGCGTCCCGAAGGACTTTTTCGTTTCGTGAATTTTGGCCATCCGCCGCCGCTGGTTTTCTCAAACGAGTTCGTCAAGTTTATGGAGATCGGTCCGGCGCGAATGGTGCAGTTCCCGCCACTCGGCCTGGAAATTCCCGAGGATCACCCAGACCGGAACAAATATTTTTCGATCAGTCTGCGAAAACGTCAAGTTAACTCCGCCGATGTGGCTGAGATCACGCTGATGAGTCCCGGCGACATAATCTTCCTCTATACCGACGGAGTCTACGACGGCAACGACGACGAGGAACGATTCCAGTTCGAGCGCGTGGTGCGCAAACATAAAGACGGATCAGCCCGCGAAATTTGTAAAGCGTTGCTTGACTATGCCGTTAAGCGCGATGAACGCTTTCAGCAAATCGGTGAAGCCGATGTCATTGACGACAAGACGGTATTCATCATCAAGCGCAGGTAAGTGGCGAAAAAGATCCGGAAAGCATCGGCGAGAATCTCTGCTGAATCACGATTTATTTCCCTTTTTGTGCGGATGTTCGTCGGGGAGACTTCTTAAATCTGGAATGGGCTCCAAGCATGTAGTCATCGAGCGATTTCGACCCCTGCTGCCAGACGCGTGCAGGTGACCATTTCAGCCACAGTATCGTATGGCTTTCGCCATACAGGGTGGACTCTTGTCCGTAGTCGGAAACCGACGTCTGACCGTCCCAGAAGCCCGTTTCCGAAGCGCCGACAATTTGGGAGTCGATGCTACGGTGATCCGCGCTTGCGCGGCTTGCCCATCGCGAGCAGGAAAATGGCAATCTTGTCCTTTGCGTGCGGTGAAAAGAAGCTGACCACATCATCGTCGAAGAAGGTCAGCCCAGTCGCACCTAGGTGCTGGGCATATGCAGCCAGGTAGACCTTCCCCCCAATGGCGCCCGCCTCGAGCTGGACGGTCCGGTACCCGCGGTTCCCATATCGCTCCAGAATGGGTTTCAAATCAGCAAGAAAGAAAATGTCCGCGCAGGCATCCGCCGGCAGTTCCTGCTCCAGCCCAAGGTGATAGGCCTCGGCGCGGAACTCTCCCTCTCTCAAAAGCTCCAGGATGTTCTGATCACGCCGGAAGAAGTAAGCACCCGGCTTGAGCCCCTGCACCGAATGCACGATCAGGTAAAGATCGTTGAGCTGCTCGCCGGGAGACTCAAGGAAGTCAGCCTGAAGACCTCGCGTAGCGCAGTCGAGAGTGGTAGAAAGTTGTGCCAGTGTGATGGATGCCGTCTTCTCGAACGCTCGGGTGGAACCGCGGTGCAAGATCACCTGCTCGATCGTGTCCTTCGGCTGTTCTTCTTCCGGCGGGGGTTGCAGTCGCACTCCCCCGCCCGCCGGACCGCAAGGCGGAACGACCAGTTGCTTCCCGCGCCATTGAGCTACCTCCAGTACGGACGCAAGCGAAGACGCATCGTGCATCTCAAGCATGGACGGATATTCGACCTCGCGCTGCGAGAGGGGGATCGTTTCCAAGCCGAGTGCATGAGCGTTACTGGGCATTGGGGGCGAACTGTCCGATCTGTGCCCGATCGGTACGAGGCACAAGGAAACCTCATGCCGGGTATCGAGATCGAGTATGCGATTCACATCGGCGTCCACGAATCCGAGCACGATCTTGGCGGGCAATCCCGAAGCCGCAGAAACAGCCAGCATATTCGCCAACAGGGTGCCATTGTCCCAACCAAAATGGCGATAGGCGCGTGCTTGATACTTCCAGGCGTTCCGCCAGTATGTTCCGGTGCAAATGATGGTCACGGGCGCGCCAACCACTGCCGGTTCCAGTGCCGTCGCCTGAGCCAGGTTTCCGCGAAAATCACCTTTTCGCAGAAGCCGTAGCGACACATCCGCCGGATTGAAGTGGTAGACGCCGGCATCCAGGCCCGCGAGATCGCCAGTCACGATATACAACTCGATCTCGTAGAGGGCTCCAGTACAGGCTGCGGCGCGAAAGTAGATTTCTCCGCCTGGAGATCTGCGCTGTTTAGTAATCCCCGCCGAGAAATAGAGGATGCGCGCCAGATCTTGGAGGTCAGGTACCGAATCGGCCCGCGAAGAGGACAACGCATCTGAGATCGCGGAGAGCGCGGCCACGCCCGTTTGTGACACGTCTCGCGGTAGCGGAAGCCGCTCTAGCTTCGGATAGATTTTGAAGGGCTGGGGCCGATTTGCCCAGTCCAGGAAGTGAGGATTGTTGCGAATACTCCAGTAGGAGTGTTTCGTACTATCGTGATATTTCCAGGCCGCCTGGATGTCGTGGTTGTTCATCGGTTCTGTCAGACTAGCACTTGCGGTGGTCCAGGAGCGCAATGAGCGTGGTGACTGCGGATTGCGCATGGATGAAGGGCTGAACCGGAAGTTATTCCGGGCCAGCAGTCGGCTTCGGGGAGATGGGTATTGACCTCCTACAAGCCCGTTTCCGGAAAACTTCCAGTTGGCCGAAGACTCACCTATTGGTCGCCCGATTGTGGAGATTGTGCCTGTAATAGCAATGTCACGCCAAACATCTAGTGCCCTGTCTCGTTTCGACAATCCAATTAGAATGAGGAACTTTCTACTGGCCCATTTCGTAGCCTTAGCATGCGCTCCCTCGTCGTTTTCCTGCTCTCTGCGTTGTGTGTGTGTCAGGCCATCGCTCAATGCCCATTAGTAAACGATTCAGCGCGAGCAGGCCTGCGATCTGACAACCAAAGGATACCCACGCCCGCTCCGATCCCACTTCAACTCGAAATGCGTGTGCCTTTCGAGCCCACGGTATTTCCAAGTCAAGGCCGCAATTATCTGATGTATGAGTTGCATCTGACGAACTTCGGGACAGCTCCTCTTAATCTGAGCCGGATCGAGGTGCTCGACGCGGACGCTGCCGCCGTCCAACCGATTGCCACCGTTGAGCAAGAGCAGCTTGAAACCATGCTGCAGCCTGTGGGCAGCACAGTTGCTGGACCGAAAGGAAACGTCACAATCGCCGACGGCCGGACCGCCGTCGTTTTTATGTGTATAGCGTTTGACCGCAGTTCACATATACCCAACAGACTGCTTCATCACGTTATAACGACCGACTCTACGGGAGAAGGGGCGGTCATCTCCACACATCACAGTACGCTGCATGTGCTCTGGCCGCCGCTGGAAGGAGCAGACTGGGTTGCAGATGACGGCCCGAGTAATGACCAGGACAATCATCATCGACGCGGGATTTTCGTTCTCGATGGCCAGGCAGTTATTTCACGACGCTACGCGATCGATTGGGAGCAGATCAAAGACGCTGCGACGTTCTCTGGCGAGTCGCGGGATGTGCACTCGTATTTTGCCTATGGGAGGCCCGTGTTGGCCGTCGCCGATGGCCGCGTGATCACGGCAAGAGATGGCCTTCCCGACAATGTTCCCGGTCACGGCGAGTCGTTCCATCCCGCTGTGCCTATTACGATTGAAACAGTTGCGGGAAACACGATCACCCTGGACCTCGGTGGCGGTCAGTTTGCATACTACATGCATCTGCAATCGGGCAGTCTGCAAGTGAAGGCGGGGGACCGCGTGCGGCACAGGCAGGTGCTGGCGCGGATCGGCAATACGGGTGATGCGCGCGAGCCACATCTGCATTTCGAAGTAACCAATTCATCGAAACTGGCGTCTGGTGAAGGTGTGCCCTATCTCATCGACCGATATCGTTGCAACGGCGCGAGTGGCAGACCCATAGAACTACGCGTACACGAACTGCCTTTGGATCATAGCGTTGTTGATTTCGGGGAAGTCCAAGATAAGAAAGATCAGCGCATGCCCTGACGACCGCGATTCTGGTTGTGTAACGGACAACTCTTCCCTGATCTTGTAAAGGAAGGTTGCTTCGCAGTTCTGCAGCTGCTGGCTGCAAGAAAAACGATGAGCTTTCCTATCCTGGCCTGAACGGACAAAAGCGCGACGGGCATGTTCTCAATCGTTTCGCCAGGGGAACGCTTGGGCTCGTCCGCGCGTATTATCTCCAAGAAGGCACATGTCCTATTCGCCCATACTGATTGGTCATATCTGCGCGGGGACGCTAGGGTTGCTGTCCGGGACCGCTGCAATGTCTTTCCGGAAGGGTTCCCGCCGCCATGTCCTCACGGGAAGGGTCTTTGTCGCATCCATGCTCAGCATGGCCGCCGCCGCAGTGTACCTTGCAATCGTGAGGCATCAACCGAACAACATCGGCGGCGGGATTATAACCTTTTATCTCATCGGAACGGCATGGCTAACCGCCCGGCGCAGAGACGGGGAGACCAGTCATTTCGATTGGGCTGTGCTCCTGATTCCTTTAACGCTCGGTATCCTCACCTGGATGAATGGCCTAAGAATCGTGCGTAGTGGAGCGAGTTCACAAGACGGAGTTCCCGTCGGAATGACCTTCTTTATGGGCTCCGTGATGCTGCTGGCTGCCGCGGGCGATGTTCGTATGCTGGGGCGGGGCGGTGTTCTTGGAGCAAAGCGGGTTGCGCGGCATCTCTGGCGCATGTGCTTTGGGCTGTTCATCGCGGCAGGTTCTTTTTTCATGAGACCCTCGAACCGTCCATTGAGATTGCTTTCGGCAGTGGGGCTCGGGCAACACCTGCCCCGGCCTCTATTCAGCACGACGTTGTATTTAATTTTCACCATACTCCCACTAATTATGTTGATTTTCTGGCTGGTCCGAGTGCGCTTCCCAAATGCATATAAGGGGTCGATACAACTCGCATCCACAACTCCTGATTTAACGCCATAACCTACGAGTCAAGCCTGCTTCGCGAAATTCGCCATGGTCTGCGGGCGATTGAGTGTGGAGGCGACTAGCGACGGGCAACCCTGAAATAATCGCGAGGTAAGGTTGGCCGACAATGCGCCCGAAATCGTCGCATCCGGGTGCAATGTGCAGCACGGGCTATAATTACGCGCACGCATGGCGCTCACTTCGGGCTCCTTCGTCGGTGGATCGAGCTAATTTTCATCGCTCACCTCCCCCGCTCTGATCGGCCGAACTCAGCCTCGGTCTTCTTCGCCATAGCTTCGACCTGCGCATCGTCCGACACGTCACAGCTACCTAGATAATGCACAGAGATGAGGATTCGAACGGGCTTTCTGAGAAAGTCTGAAGGAAAAACCATTTGGAGACCCTGGAAATGCTGTTGTAGAACAGGGAGGCCGCGGAGTCGGTAGCTTCGCGA
>JBAUXO010000020.1:0-12447 GCA_049584315.1 Candidatus Sulfotelmatobacter sp.
ACCTGCTCCATCTCCTCCAAAAACTCAGTCCGTCGAGTCTTCTTGCTGTACCGCTCAAAGCCAGTCATCATCGCCAGTGTCCTCTGTTTCATGATGGCGCTACTATAGCGACACGACTTGTGGAAAGAGAGAACTTAATCAGACTCTCCCTAGTGAAAAAATCGCGCGTATGGTCCATTTTTCGAACTCGATGGTATCATTCGTACCGGAGGGGATTGTCATGCGGTCGTTGTTCAAGCACTTCGCTCCACTCTTGCTCGTAGTTGCGATAACTTCTCCCGTGGCGATGACGGGTTGCCGCTCTCAAGAAACCGTCTATTACAAACAGTGGGAACGCGATACTCATCGAGAGCATAAGGATTTGAACAAGCGCAGCGAAGCGGAGCAGAAGGAATATTCGGACTGGCGTAGTCGTGATCACCGCTAAACAACCTGTCGGCTGAGCTTGCTTTCTCAGAAGCAAGGCGTTCAATTCCCTCAACAGCCAGCCGCTTCCCCAAACCCTCGCAAAACCCTCCAGCCCTCTGGAATCAAATCGGCAATTCAAAGAGTCTGTAGTGTGTATGCCATGCACTGCGAGTGCCCGGCACAAAAATGACGATGCCGCCTGAGACTCGCGATGGCGCGTTCGGAGGAAAAAGCTGCTCGACCTTCGCCGAGCCCGCAAAGAACTTGGACGGCCCTAGCGTCACCGGCCGAGATCCAGCGCGGCCGATCGTGAGACCCCCGCCGGCATTGGCAAGAGCGGGTTTCGCTGCGGACTTTTGAGCCCGCGCCGCAGGCAGTATTAATGAAGCTATCAGCGCAAGAAAATGGTGCGCATAAATCTTCCCGCCGTAAACGGAGCCAATGGCAGAATTACTTCTTCCGTTTCTCGAATACCTTTTTCACTACAGGCAAGGCCGGAAAAGCGCAAGGCCAGCCCGCGAAAAAGGCGATATGGGTCAATGTCTCGGAGGCTTGCTCTTCCGTCAGGCCGTTATGCATAGCGCGCCCGAGGTGATAAGTGATCTGTCCCGTCTGGTCGTTTGCAATCAGTGCGCTGACAGTTACTAGACTTCTGTCTCGCGGCGAGAGGGCAGGACGCAGCCAGAGATCGCGGAAGAGAAGATCAGTCGTGTTCTGCACCAGACCCGGCGAGACAGCGCCGAAGTTGCCTTCTACCTGCCTGGCCCGCTGCTTCTCGGCTTCCTCATTCAGGGGCAACAGCTTCTCCTTCGTAGGCGGAAGTTGGTCCAAGCCGATGCCGCGTTGATGGAAGATGTCCTTCGCGACCGCAACACCGGACATGGCATTTGCCCATCGGGCATAGAAGGCGAGATGCGTGATGATCTCCGATAACTCGGCCGGCTTTACGCCGTTGTCGAGGGCAAGCGCAAAGTGATACGGCATTTCGATAGTCTGAATGCGGGCGATCAGCGCCGCGACGGTTACGACGCTGCGATCACGTGGAGATAACCCATGGCGCTTCCAGATGCCATCGAGCAGTGGTCCTCTCGTATATTGTTCCAGTGCGGGCAACACCGAGCGAACATCGTCATAGGTCAAAACCGCAGGTAGCGAAGCGCTCTTCTTGTGCTCAGCCATATTTTTCTCCTGAGCCTCAAGCGGCTCGATCTGCCAAAGTGCCACCATGCTGAGGGTTAGACCACCTTTAACAACAGAGCGCCGGCCAGCATTCACCGGCGCTCCGGTTACAGATATGACCTGCTTGGTCGGATCGTCGAATGCGGACTGACCCACGGAAACCCTCCCTAGTGCATTACATAGCCGCCGTCGACGGAGATCGACTGGCCGGTGACGTAGCTCGCTTTGTCACTGCAGAGCCATAGAACGGCATCGGCGATCTCTTCAGCTCGGCCGAGGCGCTTCATGGGCACAAAGGTCTGGAGCATCTTGTCCAACTCTGGTCCCTGGCCTTCGGCGATCATCTTGTCGGACATCGGCGTCTGGATCATGCCGGGGCAGACGTCATTCACGCGGATGCCGCGAGTCGCGTACTCAAGCGCGGCGCTCTTGGTGAAGCCGATCACGCCATGCTTGGCGGCGTGATACGTTCCACGCTGATTGCCGCCGATCAGACCTCCGAGCGAAGAGCAGTTCACGATGGCGCCGCTGCCTTGATGTCGCATGACCTGGAGCTCGAACTTCATGCAGCTCCAGACACCTCGCAGATTGACGCCCATCACACGGTCATAGTCAGAGCGTGGGGAGTCGGCGGTTTCTGCAAGAACATTCTGGATGCCAGCGTTGTTATAGGCGGCATCCAGTCGGCCGAACTCAGCCACGGTCTTCTTCACCATAGCTTCGACCTGCGCATCGTCCGACACGTCACAGCTAACGGCCAGCGTCTTGTGACCTTTGTCGGTGAGTTCCTTCGCTGCAGCCTGCACTTCCTTCTCGCTCCAGTCAGCGAGTACGACAGATGCCCCAGCTTGAGCAAAAGCTTTTGCTGTCGCGAGACCTAAACCGGATGCTGCGCCCGTCACCAGGGCGACCTTGTTTTCAAATGTGATGTTCATTGTTCTCTCCATAATTCAGTTGAGTTGGAAGATTGCGTTTAGCGGTCGATCAGCTTCGCGTGAGTTGCGGGGTAGCGTTCACCTTCGACCTTGATTGCGGAGGAGGCGTCTTCGAGTGCGCGCACCGCTTCGATGCTGAGTTCGACGTGTGTCGCACCGAGGTTTTCTTCGAGGCGTGAAAGCTTGGTGGTACCGGGGATGGGCGCGATCCATGGCTTCTTGGCGAGGAGCCAAGCGAGCGCGATTTGTGCGGGTGTCGCATTCTTCTGCTCTGCGAATTCCGTGACGACATCGACGAGCGCCTGATTGGCTTTGCGGTTTCCTTCGCTGAATCGTGGGACGATAGCGCGGAAGTCGGTGCTGTCGAACTTGGTGGAGGCATTGATTTTGCCAGTGAGGAAGCCCTTGCCGAGCGGGCTGAAGGGGACGAACCCGACACCGAGTTCTTCGAGCGTGGGCATAACGGAATGCTCGGGCTCGCGCCAGAAGAGGGAGTACTCGCTCTGCAGTGCAGTGATGGGTTGCACCGCGTGTGCGCGGCGGATGTTTTTGGCGCCTGCTTCAGAAAGCCCGAAGTGTTTGACTTTGCCTGTTTGGATCAGATCCTTGACGGCGCCAGCAGTGTCTTCGATGGGCGTGTTGGGGTCAACGCGGTGCTGATAAAGGAGGTCAATGGTGTCGGTCCGAAGGCGCTTGAGCGACCCCTCGACGACCCGCTTGATGTGGTCCGGACGGCTGTTCAAAGCAGTCCACTTGCCGTCATTGTTCGGATCGGGCTCGAAACCAAACTTGGTGGCGATGACCACGTCTTTGCGGAAGGGAGCAAGTGCTTCGCCGACGACCTCTTCATTGACGTACGGGCCGTAGACCTCGGCAGTGTCGAAGAACGTGACGCCGCGCTCGACGGCGGCGCGGATGAGCTTGATAGCCTCCGATTTTTCCGTTGCGGGGCCAAGACCGAAGCTCAAGCCCATGCATCCGAGACCAAGTGCCGATACTTCAAGACCGCTCTCGCCTAATGTGCGTGTCTGCATTACATCCCTCCCAGGTTGTGCGATCTAGATTGATTCGCACTCACAAAGACTAAGATGCCGTTGCTCATGCAACAATCCGCTTTTCGGCGCAAGGCGTCATGAGTATTATTCATGAATGGTACGAAGTGACTTGGCGGAGCTTTCGGCGTTCGCAACGGTTGCGGAAGAGCGCAGTTTCACACGCGCGGCCAGCCGGCTCGGCATCTCTCAATCCGCGTTGAGCCACTCCGTTCGGGGGCTCGAAAAACGATTAGGTCTTCAGTTGCTCGCGCGAACCACGCGAAGCGTCTCTCCAACAGCGGCAGGCACAGCGCTTCTACAAGAGCTTGCTCCCGCCTTGGAGCGAATCGAGCGGGCCGTCGCGGAGACCCGAAAGCAAAGGGAAAATCCTGCAGGTCGAATTCGGCTCATCATCCCTCGAACAGCGACCCAGATGGTAATTCTGCCGAAGCTAGCTCGATTCAATCGCACCTATCCGGAAATCATCTTGGAGATCACTTCATCCAACGACCCTGTCGACCTGGTCGCCGGTGAGTATGACGCAGGTGTCCAGCTTGGCGAGTTTATCCAGCGGGACATGATCGCGGTACGCGTGACCAAAGAAATGCGTCTCGCCGTGGTCGGGGCTCCCGGGTATTTCGAGTCAAACCCTGTCCCCCGAAGCCCGCAAGACCTCAGAGACCACCCCTGCATCGGCTTCCGGTTCAGCAACGGTCTTTATCGATGGGAGTTTGAGAAGGGTCGGAAAGCGCTAACGGTCAGCCCTCAAGGCCCTGCATCCTTCGACGACCCAGACCTCGTCATCCAGGCCGTCTTGGATGGGGTAGGAATTGGAACTACGATGGAAGACACGATTGCTGGCCTGATTGCAGAAGGGCGTTTGGTCCAAGTCCTCAGGGATTGGTGCCCATCATTTCCTGGATATTTTCTCTATTACCCCAGCCGTCGTAACCAGCCTGCCGCTCTGTCCGCCCTGATAAACGCCCTGCGACTGTCGGAGTGAAGCCTGGCATTGGCCCTTTGAAAGTACCAATAAAACGGGCTTCTGGGAAGTCGAAGAACGGCTTCGAGTGAACTCACGCCCCTGAAAACAGGCGAACGCCACTGCGTTTCTACAGTGGCGTTCATGGTTGCGGGGGCGGATTTGAACCACCGACCTTTGGGTTATGCGATCTGACTCACCTTTCGATGAGAGTCGGACTGTATCTTCATCCACGAGGAATGCTCGCCATCCAGTCTCTACGCCTTCCCCCGCGCTTCCGCGGGCTTGGTTCGGTATTGCCCTATCGCTCACGCGACGTAGGTTCCACCGACTTTGACGAGTGATCTTCCGGTGCATTGCTGCGCCGGACGCCTAATTTGCAAAAGCTCTCACAACTAAGGATGCCCAGGAAACTCCAAGGAATCCTTGGGAGCGTGAGGTTATGAGCCCACGGATAATAGGAATGACAACTTACAAGGCGCGGGTGGCTACCTAAAATCCTTGTAAGGTACGCTAGAGAATCCTTATTGGACAGTAAAAGGACAGCCGCCGTATAACTTCTGTTTTCGCTCGATCGCCGAAGGGCGCGCTTGTCATGCTGTGAATCAGCAGCTCTGAGTCCGATCCGTTTTGCCAATCTGCGCCGGGCGATTGATCCGAGTGCCCATCGTCCGGAGTTCGGACGCCGCGGCCACATTCGTCAAGCGCGGCTCGCTTGATGACGGCTCTCGACATTCACCATCGCCTGTTTCGGCTGCGAATCCACTTTCCAGTCGGCCCGTCCGTGAGCCTACTGTGACGTCAATCGGAAAGCCTGATGCCTTCATAGGATCCAGAGTTGCTACAGCGTGCATTCTGCTGATCGTCGGACGATTTCAGGAGTCGAGATTTTCTTACGGCACGACATAGTTAACTGAGGTCCCCCAGTTTGCGAAACCATCCCTGGTCCCATCGCAGGTCCCGATGGCGAGGGTAAACTCAGACCCTAGGCAGTTCGGATACTGAATGTAGTTTGTGGCAAAAAAGATCTTCCCGCCTGACCAGGGTAGGAAGATTGCATAGCTGTAGTCTCCCCAACGGGGTCGAGTGGGACCTGGAAGACCGTCATACTCTGTAAAACCGTCTTGGGGCGATGCGCCGGTATCTACAACGTTGACTACAGATCCCGACAAGCCGTTCGATGTGCTGGTCAACCGGCCGAAGGCGGTACTGGGGAAAAAGCCTCCGTCGTGAGCCGCGGTAGGTCCGCCATTGCCTGAGAGCGAGAAGGTCATGATGGCCCCGCCGTTTCCGCCGTCCTGATTCGAAAAGCCTTCGGCGGCCATTGCTGGAAATTCCAGATCCTCATGCTTTGGCGAAACATATCCCTGGGAGGTAAGAGTGAAGAACCCGAACTTGTCGAAAGTCTCGGTCCCAACGACCCAGTAAGCCACCCCCTGGTGGACTTCTGGGTTTACTTCCGACGAATAGGTTTGGTCGATCTCAGTGGAAAGGGAGCCCCAGATCTGGTTCTGCGCCTGCGAGACTTGCGTAAAATCGTCGCCGTTGGTAGCGATCTCTTCCTCGGGACAGCTGGCAGGCGGCGGGGTACCCACACTGAGGCCGGCGGCTCCGCATTCATCGCCCAACGGTATTTGTCCCTTCTTTTGCTCACTCCAGAATCCTTCGCCGTAATAAAACAACACACCCGAAAATAGCTGGCCGCCGAATTGGATACCGGAGCATTTAGAGCAGTTGGGGCTGTTCAGGTTCTGGAGGCCGGTCCAGTCGAAGACCGCGATTCGGTCGTCGCCCATGCCATAAAAGTCGAGCGCCTCAAGCATGAAGCCGGAACCTCCGTGACTGTTGTCAAACTGGCTTAGGTCGGGCGGGTGTGCCGGAATCACGGCAAACCAGCACGTCAAGCCAGGCGCATGGAACTCATTATCAGAGAAACAGGTCCCGTCTGGTGTAGGGAGCAGACCCATGTTCTCGATGGCCACGGTGAAAGCAGGATTTGGCTTTCCCTCGCGTCCGGTAACGGGCAGTCCCAGCTCGAGCGCTTTCTTGTTAAACGCAAATTCCTGTGCTCCATTGAAAAACCCGCCGCCTAATCCCGGTACGGCCCCGTTCAGCGGGAACTCGTCGTAAAACAAGAGGAACGCGTCACGAGTAACCGCGATCTTAGCGAAGTCATTGAGCAGGAAGGGGTAGCCCGGCTCGGCTGGATTGTAATTAGCGTTAACGAAATAGACGCTGTACGGGCCGTAGGGACTTGATCCGTCAGTCACTGCAATCCCTTCGTAACAGGTATTGGCCACGCCGGCAAAGCACCCCGCAAACGTGCCTCCACTGACCTCACTAGTGGAGGAAACGAACTCCGTGAAGAACCAGTGTCCGCCGTTGTCGTAATCGTAGACGCACGAAGGGTCACCGCCGCTGCTCCATCCTCTGCTCGTGAGGTCCATAACGGTGTCGAGGGGGATGACCGCCGAGGCCCGGTGCAAAGCCGTATCGAAAACTTGAATCTCCCCGAGATTGTTAGCCTCGACCACAAACCCATTGCCGGCACACAGGCCCTGGTCTGGGGGTTCAATGTCAAACCCCATGGTGTTGGTGCTCTGGGCGGCGCTGTCGACCGCATTCAAGCCCTTCACGCCGGTGGCGCCGCCCGAGTTGGAACTGATGAAGTCGCAGCCGCGACCCAACGGCTGGCAACTAACCGTTGGAGGCGTAACAGCGGCGGCAGCTTTCGGCTCAATCGGGGGACGAGGGCGTTTCGGCTCCGGCATAGTCCTGGGATTAAGCGGCGGAATCGCTGATCCGTTTAACAGGTTGTTGAGAGCTGGCTCCTGGGCAAGAGGCTCTGTAGACGGGGAGAAAAATGGGCCCGAAAGCAAAGAGCAGCCATTTGCGGTGCAACCGGTAGCCGCTGGACCAACAAAGGTGGGCGAAAACTCCCCTAAAGTTGAGGATGTAACCGCTCCCTTGGCGGCGCTGGCCGGATTTGTGGCGGGAGCCGCGGCTGCTACTTCGGCGACCGAGAAGCTGACGACAATCATCAGCAAAACCGCGGTCGAAAACCGCATCGATCTCTGTTTTCCACTCTGGCTGGTAATCATTGGATTCCTCCTGAGCAAATCTAAAAACTTCAGAAGACTTATGGAGCACCGGGACAAAGGCGGGACGAAAAAGTTCACGGATTGTAAGTATTATGAATGCAAGTACTATGAGCCGTAGTACACGCATCGCGCACGACGCTAGCACCCCAGCTACTGTGTTGTCAATGGCGAAAAGACAACATGGCGAAAAGACCCATGAGCGAAAAGACCCCAGCGCCAAAAATTAATTCGTAGATTAGATTCCTGTGGATTCAAACTGCTGGGAACAATCAATGGACAGTAACGCGTTTCTAGGGGCGTCCAAACTTCTTTTGTTTTTCGCCGTAACCCTCACGTCTCTTCGTCCTTTACCGATCTCGTGCTCCATCTCGACCAGGTTCTTCCTACTGCTCGCGGAGTGTGCTCATCGGATCGACATTTGCGGCTCTCACGGCTGGCACAAGCGCAGCAATCATCGAAACAAATTGTCTCCAGGAGTGGCGCGACCGAGACGCCCAGCCTATAACGATCTTCGGAATATTGCTGTGCCAGTCCACGTTGGACAGTGTTCAAATCGGCAAGCGCCTGCTGAATCGCTACGCCGCCTTTGAGTCGCCCAACAATCGACAGCCGGTCCCAAGCGCGTAGAGATGTTCCTGGCTTAGGGCCTTCATTGTCTGCCGCGTAGGTCACCCAAAAAGACGCCGGTTCTGCAATGGGATAGTGAAAGCCCGGCGGCATGACCCCGACAATGATTGACGGTTCGTCACTGACCTTCACGGTCTGGCCAATTACGTTCTGCGACGAAGCGAAGTCGGACACCCAAAGCTCGTGACTGAGAATGACAACGCGATGACCAGGCTGCTCCTCTTCGGCGGTAAACGTTCGACCGAGTGCGGGGGCAACGCCGAGGATCGAAAGAAAATTCGCGGAAACTCGTCCACCCGCCATTATTCGTGCATCTTGGCCGTCCGTCCTGCTGAATAACCGGAAAATAGTGTCATACGAAGCGAGCGCCCCGAACGTGTGGCTCTGACGCTGCCAGTCGAAGAAGTCGGGGTATGAGGTTCCAATATAGTCTGCGGTGGCTGGATTTGTCGGCGGCACTCCCGGTGGGAACTCCAGAGTGCTGATCTCAACGAGCCGATCTGCGTGAGGGAACCTCAGTGGCCGCAGGAGGACGCCATTGATCAGACTGAAGATTGCGGTGGTCGCGCCAATACCCAGTGCCAGCGTGAGCACGACGGTCGCCGCGAATGCTGGGCTACGACGAAACTGGCGCCCGGCGAAGGTTAGGTCCTGCATTATTGTCGGGAGCATGGCGTGATTATCACAGGATATCGCGCGCCGTCTAAGATCCCTTTTTTACAAGGGACGCTGCCCGCTTAACGTCTTGATCCGCGGTGGACACCTGCTGTGCATTCGGCGTTTCACTTGCACCCCTGATGCCGATCTTGTTCGTCATTGTGGATGACGGACGTAGAACGGCAGCCTTCGCGAACTCGTCGAATCTCTTTCCGCACAGCGGAAAGTTCCAAATCTGTCCTCTCGATCATCCAGGGTGCGAACTTGACGATCTGTTTCGCCGGGAGAGTCTTCTGAGCAATAAGTCTGCGGACAACCATCTCACTGACACGGAGCGGATCGGCGGCCTGTTGCATGGTCATCCACAGCCGTTGCTCTGGCGGTGGACCGGCAGGAACGCCATTGCTGTGCCGAACATGCTGCACGCGCTTCTCCGTCCAGATGTTGCCGATGCCGGTGCGATAGCCCAGCCGGTTCAGGATAGAAACAATCGACGAGTCTGCACAGGCTAAAGCGAGTTCGCGAATCAACTCCGTTACCTCTTCCGAGTTGACGTGATTGTGGTAGCCGACCTTATTCTTGCGCACAGTAAGTTCGGTGTGCGATCCTCCGGCCCGTGGAGCTTCAGATGCACGGAAGGAGGATTATCGGTAGCGTCGGGGATCACTTCCTGCAGGATGGTGCGGAGGGTGGGCTTCCTCAACGTGGCGGAAGCATGAGGAGGATCCCAGAGTTGTTCCAGGTCGTCGCCCAGAGCCAGCAGCTGTTGGCGTTGCTCCGCTGTGAGATATGGGGGCAGAGCGCTGGCTTGTTCTACGCACCGCTCCAACTCCGCTGCATGGGCTAAGGCATTGTTCCAACGTTTCTCCAGTTCGGTGGAGACCAGCCGATTTTCTGGCTCGGGGCCTGATACTGTCGTTCGATGCGGCTGGCCTCATAGCGAGCTTTCTGAAGAGCCAGCTCGAGCGAAGTTCGTTTTTCATCGGTATGGTTCTGGCTATGATCCAGAGCGTCAAGAGCTGCCTGAACGCCCAGCGGGCGCCGGGCTTCGAGGACTTCGATGGCGCTCGACTGATCGGAGTTCTGCTCTGGGAGATTCCCCACACACAAGAGTTGCGGCAGGACACGCAACAACGTTGCCGCGTGTTACTAAGTCACCTGCTGATGGCAGCCGTGAACCCAATTCCAATCAGTACCGAGGAGGAGAGCAGCGAGAAGGTCCAACCGAGTCACATTGCACGCGAGGCCTGCGTTTACATCCGGCAGGCGACGATGCAGCAGGTGCGCACACGCCTGGAGGGACAGCGACGCCAGTATGATTTGCGGGAAGGGCTCAGGCACTCGGCTTTCAGCGTGTGGTCGTCATTGATGAAGATCTGGGCCGCTCCGGAACTGGCTCGGTCGAGCGTCCGGGTTTCGGTCGTCTGTTGGCCGCAGTATGCTCAGGCAAAGTGGGTGCGGTATAGCGCGCCCTGTGGACCCAGGAACCGCTTGCGTTTCATTTTGCCCAGTTAGCAATCGGCTTAGTTCATTCTGTATCCAAACTTTGCTTCCGGCATCGAATGAGTTGCAGCACGATATCGTCACAATCCGCAAGGAGTGATAAGTATGAATTCCAGCCAAGTGGTTCTCATCACCGGTTCCAGCACTGGCTTCGGCAGACTGTTCACGGAAACCCTGGCGCGTAAAGGGCATACTGTTTTCGCCACGATGCGTGATCCCGGAGGTCGGAATGCCAAAAATGCCGCCGAAATACACACGCTTGCGCAAAAAGAGTCACTGCCAATCCACGTCCTGGAATTAGACGTGACCGATGATGCTTCGGTGGCGCGGGCCGTGGATGCCGCCACCGCCAAAGTAGGACACATCGATGTGGCTATCAACAACGCTGGCTATTACCTGGGGGGACTGGCCGAAGCTGTCACCACCGAACAAGCGCAGCGCCTGATGAACACGAATTTTCTTGGCCCAGTGCGTGTAAATCGCGCGGTGCTTCCGCACATGCGGCGCCGACGCAGCGGCCTGCTCATGCACATCAGCAGCGGAGCCGGCCGTGTGGTTCTTCCTTCCGCGGGTTTCTATTGCGCCAGTAAATTTGCACTCGAGGCGCTGGCCGAGTCGTACAGCTACGAACTTGCCGCGCAGGGAATTGAATCCGTGATTGTCGAACCCGGGGCTTATGAGACTGCTGTCTTTGGCAACAGCGTAACCGCTGCCGATGTGGCTCGCACCGATACGTATGGCGCTGCCAAGGAATTTCCGGGGAAGATAAACGGGGCACTATTATCCAGGGTCGGCAACGCTCAAGAAGTCGCGAACGCCGTTCTGCGGATTCTTGAAACTCCTGCGGGAGAAAAGCAGCTGAGGTATCGGATTAGCGCCGCAAGCTTCGGCGTTGACGAGATCAACGCCCTCTCAGGGCAAGTGCAAGCCAGCTTGCTGGAAGCCTTTGGTATCGCTGCCGACACCAAATTCCTCAAAGGCGAAGCCGTCGCAGTCTAGCCCTCGCTTGGACGAACAGCTTCCGGAAGGGGAGGCATTACGGGCCAGAAGCTGACTTCCGGCCCGCGCCCCTAACATCCTCCTCGTGAATCCGCAGCCGTCACATCACTCTCTAATAAACGCTAGCCGACTTGAACGAAGCCGTTTTTCGGCAGACGCTTTCGCGTGCCAGGTGTCAGCGGTGTGTGTGAAGGGATAAGGTTGGGTCATAAGGAGCTAACCTATGACCCACCTTCGCAAAATGATGCTCGAGGAACTCGAGCGTCGTAATTACGCTCAGAGTACCATACACAGCTACCTGCGTGCCGTGGCTGAGTTTTCCCTCCACTTTCACCGCCCTCCGAACCAGTTAGGATCGGACCACATCCGCCAGTATCAGGCCTACCTATTCGGCCAGCGAAAGTTGGCACCCAGCACGGTGACGCAGCGTCTCGCCGCTTTGCGATTCTTCTACATCAAGACGCTGAGGAAACCATGGAGCATCGCCGAGACTCCGTACCCCAAGAAGGTTCAACGTCTGCCCAGCATCCTGAGCACGGAAGAAGTCGCCCAGCTTATTGACTCCGCTCTGACTCCCTTTCATCACATTGTGTTGATGACGCTGTATGCCACTGGAGTGCGGCGCGCCGAGCTGACTCGACTGAAGATCACCGATATTGACAGTCGGCGAATGATCATCCACATCCAAGGCGGGAAGGGCCGCAAAGATCGTGACGTTATGCTCAGCCCGACGTTGTTGAAAGCCTTGCGAGAGTACTGGCGGGGGCTGAGGCGCAAACCCACAGACTGGTTATTCCCAGGCGGGCGCTGGCACACCGTCAATCATCCCAGCACCACCAAAGTAGTGTGGGATGCCTGCAAAAAGGCTGCCCAGCGGGCGGGGATCCACAAGAAAATCCATCCCCATACCCTGCGGCAGGCTTCGGCATACTACACCACCTTTCAGAGTTCGTTCATTCTAAAGACAATTGGCCTTGGCCAGGTACAATCAGCGGCGGTCTACGGCCGCAGTGGACTGCTTC
>JBAUXO010000021.1:0-4446 GCA_049584315.1 Candidatus Sulfotelmatobacter sp.
GTTGATACTTCTGGCGGTATCGTTCATTTCGAGTTATGCATTTGCGCAGAGCGACTCCGATCCCAAATCGGACGCGTCTCCGGTAGCGCCAACTGCCACCTGTGCCGTGCGGCCGAATGAAGTCATAGTGGGTGAACCCGTCACGGCAACCGTCACTACCAGCAACTTCAATCCCAAGCACACGCTCACCTATGTCTGGTACCCCAGCAACGGAGGAGGCAAGGTCATCGGGAAGGACACGACCGCCCAGATCGAGACCACGAACGCCGCCCCCAGCAGCTACGCCGTCACCGCCTATGTAACCGACGCCGGAGAGAAGGAGAACAACGTGGCGAGCTGCTCGGCTAGTTTCACCATAAAGCCACCGCCGCCGAGGAATCCGCCCACTATGTCTATAAACCCGCTGCCGCCGAGGAATCTACCCACTATGTCTATCTTGGCCAGCGCGATGAGCGTTCCGGTTGGTGCAACCGTGAATTTGTCGGCCAACTGCACCAGCCCGGATGGCGTTCCGGTTTCGGTTGCCGGCTGGACGGCGAGCGGTGGAACCGTTTCCGGTACCGGCGGTTCGGCCGCACTGAACACGGCTGGAGTGCCGCCGGGAGCAATCGAGGTGAGCGTAACCTGCACCGACTCGCGTGGGGTGAGCGCCCAGGCTTCGACCGAAGTCATGGTGGAGAACCCGCCTCTACCTCCGCCAAATCCGAAGATCGAAGTGGCTGCGAAGATCGAAGTGCCAGCGAAGATCGAAGTGCCAGCGAAGATCGAAGTGCCAGCGGAGATCAAGGCGATGGAAGCTCGCCTCGCGCTGGACAGCATTTACTTCCCGACATCGATGCCACCGATCGAGAATCCCGATGCCGGGCTAGTTGCCAGTCAACAGCAAATTCTGGTTACGCTAGCCGCCGACTTCAAGAAGTATCTCGAAAGTAGGCCCGAGGCGCACTTGCTCCTAGTGGGCCACACCGACCCGCGGGGCCGCACTAAATACGATCAGGAGCTTTCCGAGCGCCGTGTCGGCCGCGTCAAGACCTTCTTGGTCGAACAGGGCATTTCCGAGGCCAACATTGATGTTGAGGCGTTTGGCGCTCGCCATGCTCTGAGCGAAGCCGCAGTGAAGAATGCGATCGAGAATAATCCTCAGCTTAGCTCAGAAGAGCGTCAAAGGGCTCTCGCAAACATAGCGACAATTGTTCTGGCAAGCGATCGCCGCGTGGACATCACGTTGAGCACGACTGGCCAATCGTCGGTCCGCCGATTCCCATTCAATGCTGTGGATGCTTTGACTCTGATCGGCGGCCGGGAAGGCGAAGCGAAGAACGAGATCGCCAACCCCGCGCTCAAGTAGACGACGAACAATCGGTAACCGCGCGCACGCAAATCCTGGAAATTTCTCGCGCATGCCGAGGGGAAGGCAGTCACGCTTCCCGTGTGGGAGTATGGTCAGCACGACGCCGATGGCTTTCCGTGGCGCTGCGGTACAGCCTGCTTGAAGCGCGATCTCTTGCCAGGGCGATTGGGCCTTGGCGAGAGCGGAAGAGACATTAAGACATACATGCCTCTCTTAAGACAGCGCATACCTGTTGAACCTCGGTTTGCCTCAGCTTGTTAAAGAATGGCAGCGCGAGCGTGCGTGCTGATACGGATTCGGTCACGGGAAGAAAACATGAATTTCTCCAAGCCGCATAACTAGGTTGCATATGGATGGGGGCGAAATAGCGTCCGCAACCGATTTCAGCCGAAGCAAAATGCTGCAATACCGTATCCCGCTGGGCTTCGGTAAACCTTTCATGAAGGCGGACAACATAGACAAACCAGCTGATGCGACCCTGGGGGACGGACGCAGGAGGGAGCACGACAGCGGCACAGTTGCCGAGCAGTTGGTGATAGGCGCGCGCAACTGCCTCGCGTGCCGTCAGCATTCCCTCAATGCGCTTCATCTGTTCGCACCCCAATGCACAATGCACTTCCGAGAGGCGGTAGTTGAAACCGAGTTCCCTGTGCTGGAACCAGTCATCGCTGGCATAGCGTCCCTGATTCCGCAGCGCCCGGATCTTCTTCGCAACTCCAGAATCGCCAGTGACAACCATTCCGCCCTCACCAGTCGTGATTTGCTTGTTGGGGTAGAAAGCAAAAACTCCGGCATCTCCCAGCGAGCCGGCTTTATGGCCATGAAACTCAGCACCAAGTGCTTCGCATGCATCTTCAATGAGTAGTAAACCATGACGCCGCGCAATGGTGAGAAGCGCATCCATGTCCGCTGGACATCCGAAGGTGTGAACGGCAACGATTGCTCTGGTTTTATTCGTGATCGCCGCTTCAGCCCGTTCTGGATCCAGGTTGAGGGTGATTGGATCAATGTCAACAAAGACGGGACTTGCTCCCACATAGCGAATCGCATTGGCCACAGCGACGAAGGTGAATGAGGGCACAATCACTTCGTCCCCCGGTCTTATCCCGAAAGCAAGCATGCAAAGGTGGAGGCCGGCGGTTCCCGAGCTTACGCCAATGGCGTGAGAAGAACCCGTGTAAATCGCAATCGCGTGCTCAAATTCTTCGAGCTTGGGGCCCAGGCTCAAACGTGAACTGCGCAACACCTCCACCACCGCTTCTATTTCCGCCGCCGAAATGTCAGGTGCGGAGAGCGGAATCTTCATAGGGATGATTCCGTGGTGGAGGTATGCTTCCGCAGCAGATTTGCCTCTAGGGACACCGAGGTCAATATCTCTACGATTCGTTCAGCCGCGTGTCCATCGCCATAGGGATTCGTCATGCCTTTCAGAGAAGACTTAAACCGGTCGCATCTGGCTTCCTCTATTTTCTCCAGAATGGATTGCTTCTCTGCTTTGGCATCGAGCACGTTCCTGGCGCGCTCCCGGCCATATTGCCGGAGGCCAACATTCACCGTCGGTAATGCGAGCGAGGCCGTTTCCATGATGCCGCTGCTGGAGTTGCCCACCATGAGGTCCACATTTGCCAGCAGGCTCCAGTACTCCACCGCACTCAGGTTGACAAATATACGTCCGTTGGCCCGCGTTTCCAGGAAACTGCGGCTTCGCTCAATCAGTGACCGGCTTCCGGCATCCGCATTGGGGTAACAAAACAGGATTTGTTCACTTCTCTCGCTAAGTGCCGCAAATAAAGCGGAGGCTTCATAGGTGGTGTCGCGCGCGAGGGTAACCGGATGGTAGGCGACGATCATGGAAGGCATAGAAAGATCAAGCTGGAGCTGCATCTCCAGCTCATTGCGTGTGCGCAATTTGCTGCGCCTAAGATGATCGAGCGATGGAGCGCCCGCGCGATGCACTCGCCAAGGCTCCTCTCCCATGGAAATGATGCGTGCCCGAGCTTTTTCGGTTGAGGTGAAGTGGACATGGCTCATTTTCGTGAGGGCATTCCGGACGGCGTCATCAATCGCGCCCTCACTGATTTCTCCACCCTCAATGTGCGCAATCGGTATGCGCAGGGCCAGCGCGACACTGGCGGGCGCAAGTACTTCGTAGCGGTCAGCGATCAGAAGCAGAATGTCCGGGCGCATCTGTCCAAGCAGATCCGCGAGCGAAAGCACCGCAATGCCGATGCTCTTCGCCATACCGATATCGGTATCCGAGCTGAGGAGGGTTTCGACAGAAGCGGCAATGGCAACGCCGTCTTTCTGAATCTCCTGCGCACTCAGACCGAACTCCGGAGACAGATGCGAACCCATGACGATCAGCTTAAGATCAACATCGGGATGGGCTGCCAGTTCGCGCAATGGCCAGTAGAGATGACTATAGTCTGCCCGTGAAGTCGTAATCACAGCAATGGTTCGCTTCTGATTCATTTCCTCAGCTCTGCCTGGCGTTTACTTTGGATGGCCTGCTCGAGAACATGGCCAGGCCGATATTCTGGCACGGCTTTACAGATGGTTTCGAGCAGCAGCCGCAAATCTCTGTGTCGAACACTCAGGCTTATCTGTTCGACGATCGTGTGCACGGCCGTGGCCGCCATTTGCTCCGACTGGATTATCGAAAAAAGGTCGTTTTCTTGTGCGAGGACCCTCTCATCAGGGGCTGAGAGGTGTTCTTCTACTTTGTCGCCAGGGCGCAGGCCGGTGAAGAGGATCTCGATGCCCTGTCGCTCTCTAGCGGTTGCCGCAATGAGATAACGTGCAAGCTCCTCCACTCTCTTGGCCGGACCCAGGTCAGGAATCAAAATTCCGGTTTTGTACTCCGGGGACAATGCAGTCATCAGCAGAATAACCGCATGGTCGAGGGTAAGAAAGAAACGGCGGGCATCGCGGTGTGTAACGGTGACCGGGCCGCCTTCCATAATCTGCTTAAGAAAGATCGGACCTACACTCCCGCTCGAGCCAAGCACGTTGCCCAACCGTACTGCTTTTCGTTGCAAAGCGGTTTCTGGATGTGTAAACAAAACTAGCTCCGCCAGGCGCTTTGTGGCACCCAT
>JBAUXO010000022.1:0-40333 GCA_049584315.1 Candidatus Sulfotelmatobacter sp.
GCCGACAAACCGGGACTTGCTCACAAACCCAATTCTAAGGTCCGGACGTTGGCTTAAGTGACGGGTCAGTGAAATATCCCTTCGCCGTCTGTTGACGAAGGCGTGGGTCTCGATCGGTTCCCAAGTATTCAGCAAGGAAATCGAGCAATGCTTTGACCTTTGGCGAAAGTCGTGACAGTCCAAAGAAGAGCGCGCATAAAGTGATCGGCTCTGGCTTCCATAACGGCAGGATCGGTACCAGAATGTTGCGAAACTCCGGGCGTTTTGCCAGCCACAGCGGCAGGACGCAGATACCGAGCCCGTCGATGGCAAGCGTCAAGGCGGCGAAAGGATCGCCGGTCACAACGCGAAAGGACAAACTTGGGCTCACGACCTTCTTGCCGCGGCTCAATTTCCAAACACCGGAACCGATACAACTGTGACCGACGAGGTCGTCCGGAGTCGCTGGGCTCCCGGACGCTCGAATGTAGCCGGGACTTGCGAAGAGGCCTCTTGCGGTCCCCGGATAGGGCCTAACGCGCCGTAACGAATCCTTCGGTGCCCGCAATTTGAAGAACACGTCCACATCCTCTCGGGGTTCCTGATCCCAACCGGAGGAATAAGGTTCGATTTCCACACGCAGGTCTGGAAACCGTTCGAGAAATTCCTTAAGCAACGGGGCCAAGACATCGCGGGCCATGGTCACTGGGCACGCTACTTTGATAACACCCTTGGGGCGAGAGCGCTGGTCTTCGAGCAACTCGCCTCCGTCTTTCAAAGTCCTTAACGCCCGCCTGCAGGAATGCAGATACTCCCTCCCGGAGTCGGTCAGCACCATGCCCCTGGGACTGCGTTGTACAAGTAAAACTCCGAGATTCTTTTCGAGACGCGTCAACGATCTGCTGATTGTCGATGTTGGAAGATGCATTTCCTTTGCCGCAGCGGTCAGCGTGCCCGCCTGTGCAACGACGACAAAGGTGCGAATGTCGTTGAGATCCAGTACGTTCATAAGCAGTTCATACTCTCTACTCTGGCGTTCGTTTCTCTGCCTCGTCGATGAGGAAGCCTTCCATTTGTCCGAGCCTTGCACATCGTCGCGGCGGACGATAGTTTTCTCCACACGCAGGTTCTGATTATTACATGTTGCACTAGTGCAACACAGGTTTGCAGGGAATAGCGGTTCGCCGACTACTTCTGTCGTCTCTGTTGCAGTAGCATGCAGAGAGTATCTTTCAAAAGGAAGTGAATAGATGAGCGGAAAATCGACGCCGAGCACAAGTGGCGAGGATTACAAAATGTCAGGTCAATTCACTCCGGACAATAGCGCCCTTGTTTTGATCGACCACCAAGTCGGAACTCTGCAATTCGTTTACACGATGTCTCCGAATGAGTCTCTTCGGAACGCGGTCATGCTGGCAAAAGCCGCAAAGGCTTATTGCATGCCAGTAGTTCTTACAACCAGCCAGGAAGATCACATTCAGGGGCCCACTGCGCCCGCGCTGCAGCAAGCCTTGCCGGAGGCCTACAACAACCGAGTCAAGCGGGCCGGCATTGTCAATGCTTGGGCTGATCCAAATTTCAGTGCCGCAGTGCGCGCCACTGGACGTAAGAAGCTCATTATGGCTGCCGTTACGACGGACATCTGCCTCATTTTCCCCGCGATAAGCGCGGTGCAAGAGGGCTTTGATGTGTTAGCGGTGCTGGACGCCTCGGGGTCGTCTTACGAGGTACAGGAGACGCTGGCACGTGAGCGGATGGAGCGTGCAGGCGTGGCCTTAACCACGACTAACACAGCGATCGCTGAGCTTGTGCAGGATTGGAGCACTCCTCAAGGCTCTGAGCTTATTCAACTGCTGATCGCGACAGTGCCGACAACTCCGCAGCGAGTGGCCTAACAGCTGAGATTCGTCGAAGGAATGCCAGTAACGCAAACGTCCGTGAAGCGATGTAGCAGTTTCATCGCGCGAGCGCAGTGTTTAGAAAGCAGGACGCAACCGAAGGAGCAACAACATGGTGGACAAAACATCTGAGTACCCAGCAGTGCCTCCCGATGATCTCAAACGCAATCTGACGATCGCGCAGATCGACAAGGATCAAAGCCTGCGGCACATTGGGCTGGTAGGCGACACATACACCATCACCGTCACCGGAGATGCCACTGCCGGACGATTCTCGGTGATCGACATGCACATCCCGCCAGGCGGCGGCCCTCCTCCACACCGGCATGATTTCGAGGAGACTTTCATTCTGCTGGAAGGCGAGATCGAGGCGACTTTCCGCGGCAAAAAATCAATCGTTCGAGCCGGCGATACCGTAAACATCCCGGCCAACGCCCCGCATCAGTTCCATAACGTATCGTCCCAACCAACTCGGCTGCTCTGCATCTGTTCTCCTGCAGGGCAGGAGAACTTCTTTATAGAAGTTGGAACGCCGGTCGCTACCCGCACGACACCTCCTCCTAAACTAGATGAGAAGCAACAGGCAGAATTTATTCAGAAGGTTAAAACCCTTGCCCCCAAGTATCGAACCGAACTGCTGAGGGAAGCATAGACGGCGTTTTCTGAACCCACCAAAAGCGACGAACTCACCGCGACGAGGGGCACAAGACCGGTGCGGTGCGCCACGGCCAGCGCCTCAGCCACCTCCATCCCAATGTTGTAGACTTCGCTCGGCGGCAGCGGCCGATTGCGCAGCTTCTCCACCAAAGTTTCACCCTCCAGAAACTCCATCACCAAATAATCGGTGCCATTCTGCGAACCGATGTCATAGAGCTGGCAAATGTGGGGATGGTTCAGGGAAGAAATGGCTCGGCCCTCGCGCTCCATGCGCTGCTTCAGTTCGGGTGAAGACGAAAGATGAGAAGCGAGAACTTTCACCGCGACGGTGCGGTCGAGGCGGTATCGCGGGCGCGATACACCCCTCCCATGCCGCCTGCACCCACCAGAGCGTGGATTCATAGGGGGCGAGTTTCGTGCCAAGATTAGGGAAAAGTTGCCCGTTACTCTGGCACGATCCCGCGAAGCCTCTTGGTGTGGAATCGGCCTGGCTTTGGTCCGTAGAAAAGCTGCAGCTATCAACTGCCCGGGACTGCGAGGCTCCATCTGATCTGCCGCACCATCTCGCACTAGCGCATCGTTGAGAAGCTCGCCAGCGGTATGAGTGTGATCTGCAAGGCAGAGATCCGCGGGTCTGCTGAAGTAATTGAATCAACCGCTGGTGGTCAGCCGGACCGGGCAAAGTGTGCGGAGATCATGCGCCGGCATGACCTGAGACCCGCTCCGCCCGCATGAGGTTTCTAGGATGAACAGACTTCGAAATATGCTTGGGTTGTCGTTCGCTGTGCTTTTGGTCGTTTTGGCGGCGGGGATCACATTTACCGTCGGATGGCGTCCATTCATCGGACCGCGGACGCGCGCTCTCACGGCACGGAAGTTTCAGAGCACGCCTGAACGCTTAGCCCGCGGCGAGTACTTGGCCCTGAATGTAGCAGATTGCATGGTGTGCCACGCAGAACATGATTGGACAGCGCACGATGCACCCGTGCTGCCGAACACGCTCGGCGCAGGCCAGGACATGAACATCATCAAGGGTTTTCCTGGAAAGGTGTATGCGCCGAACATCACTCCAGATCCAGAAACAGGCGCGGGGAGCTGGAGCGACGATCAACTGGCACGCGCCATCCGCGAGGGCGTCGGTCACGATGGGCGGGCGCTATTTCCGTTCATGCCGTACCCGGATTTCCGAGCCATGTCCGATGAAGACCTGGCGTCGATCATCGTGTACCTGCGGTCGTTGCCGCCGGTGCGCAAGCATCTGCCCGCGACCGACCTGATTTTCCCGGTGAACTACTTGATCCGCAACGTGCCGCGGCCACTCGACGCGTCAGTGCGCGAACCCGATGTTTCGACTCCCGAAAAGCGCGGGAAATACTTGGTGACAATCGCTGGATGCGAGGATTGTCACACGCCGCAAGACGCAGATGGGCAACCGCCGCCGGGCATGGACTTTGCCGGCGGGTTTATTCTTGATGGACCCTGGGGCCGTGTGGCAAGCGCCAATATCACTCCCGACCCATCGGGGATTCCTTACTACGACCAAGCCATGTTTACTCAGGTGATCCGCACGGGATTTGTCGGGGCACGGGAGCTCAACCAAATCATACCTTGGCACGCCTACCGAGGGATGACGGACGAGGATATTGTCGCGATGTTCGCTTATATGAGGACCTTTAAACCGGTGCGGCACAATGTGGACAATACAGCCCCCCGACATTTTGCAAGGTCTGCCGGCAAACCCACGGGGGCGGAAACCAGAACTAGGCTACGACCTTGGAAAAGTGGTTGAGTCCTGGTACTCAACGAGCATACCTCCAACGACTCCTAAGTAGACAGAAGCTGTTAGTGCTTTGAGGCACTGGATCGGCCGGATCGTTTAGTGATTGCGCTCTTCGGCAATCGCGGAACGGCCTTAACGCCCGCCCAAAGCGTTGCGATCGTTTGCTCGACCACGAGAGTCTGGTCAGGCAGGTCAGGCACAACCCCTTGGATGACCATGAGTGTCGCGAGGCCAAGGATCGTGTACCACCAGGTGTGGGCTACCACTATGTCATCCCTGCTTGGCAGTCCTTCATCCTTGGCAACATCGAAAAAGAGCTGCACGAAACGTTGGAACAAGGGCGTGCCAATGTCGTTGATATATTGTCCAGCGCGGATGCCGTTGCGGTTCTCCGGCCCGAAGAAGACATTGCGGAATTGCTGTGGATGGGCAGTGCAGAATTGAATCAAGCCGCGTGAAGTCGCAAAAAGACGCTCTTTCGGTTTAGGGTGCTTAGCGGCAATCGCGTCGAAGTTCTGAATCAACTGCCCGATGGTCTCGCTGCTCAACTCGGCAAGAATATGCCATTTGTCGGGGAAATGCTGATAAATCACGGCGTGCGTATAGCCGATCTCTTTAGCGATCGCGCGAAGCGTCACGGCTTCGTAGCCCCGATCGGCAAACATTTTGCTGGCAGCCGCAAGGATTTCGCCCCGCAATCTCTCCTTGCGCTCTATACGGCGACTTGGTGATTCGGATGTCACTTCAATAGCTTAGTCCCTTTCAACGATCTTTGCGACCGATTGTTACTTTCTAACCATTGGTTCTGTAACCACTGATTATTTTGCAACCAATGGTTATTTAGAGCCTCTAATAGTCAGGTCGCTCATTTGGATAGGCGGCCAAATACGAGGCAAAGGAGAATGCGATGAAAGTTCTAGTGATTGGAGCAGCGGGCAAGAGCGGAGAAGCGCTGGTAAATGAGGCGCTGGCGGCCGGGCATAAGGTGACGGCTTTCGTGCGCGGTGCCGCGCAGTACAAGAAGGCGAATGTCAGAGTTGTTGCGGGCGACGTGCTGGACGCGGCCGCGGTCGACGTTGCGGTCGCCGGACAGGACGCGGTGATCGACGCGCTGGGCGGCAAGACGCCGTGGAAAGTGACGACGATGGAAACGAGCGCGGCACACAATATTGTGGACGCGATGCGGCGCAATGGCGTGCGGCGATTGCTGAAGATTTCGGTGGTTGGTGCGGGCGAGAGCGTCAAGAACGCCGGATTTTTCAACGAGCACCTGCTCATGAGGACGTTTCTGCGGGGTCTGCTGGTAGACAAGGCGGGCATGGAGGCCGAGATCGAAGGCAGCAACTTGGACTGGACGCTCGTGCGGCCGCCGATGTTGACCGACGGCGAGAAGACCGGCGTTGCCAAGGTGCTGAGCACGGAGGGCGGCGAGAAGGCGCACAAGATCGGGCGGGCCGATCTGGCCGCCTTCATGGTGCAGCAACTGGAAAGCAGCCGGTATGTGCGTCAGGCCGTGACAGTGACGACCACATAGCAAGGCCTCCGCGAGGATCAACCACCTCTCTCATCGAGGCGATCCGATCGGCTGTGTAAAGGCCTTTAACGATTCATGCGACAGATAACTGTGGAAACTCACGGGACTAGCCGAGTGCTAGCTGCGCAACTTACAGGCTCTGGCGTTCGCATCAGAGCATCACTTTCGTTCTAACAAGGAGAAACGATCATGTATTTAGTCATGGGAATTACTGGAAAAGTTGGGGGTGCCACCGCGCGGCATCTGCTGAAGCAAGGCAAACAGGTGCGGGCGCTTGTGCGCAATCGCGAGAAAGCGGCGAAGTGGGCAGACCAAGGCGTGGAGTTGGTGGATGGAGACTGGAACAATGCGACAGCCATAGCGGCGGCGCTCAAAGGTGTTGAGGGCGCGTTTGTTATGTTGCCGGCTGTATGGGCACCCTCGCCTGATTACAGAGAAGCAAAGGGCGTGATTGCGAACTATGTCGAGGCGCTGACCGAGGTAGTGCCCCCGCGGGTGGTAGCGCTCTCGTCGATGGGCGCGAATAGAACAAGCGGGGTGGGGATGATCACGGCCTTATCACTCTTGGAGCGAGGTTTTCGCAGCCTGCCATCTCCGGTCGCATTTGTCCGCGCCGGCGGCTTTTTCGAAAACTTTCTTTTCGGCCTACAGGCCGCCCAAGGCGGAACACTACCGGTCTTCTACAATCCTACGAACCGGAAATCGACAATGATCGCTTCAGACGACATCGGCGCAGAGGTGGCAACGCTTCTGACCGGGCCGGCATGGTCAGGGCATCGCGTCATCGAGCTGGGTTCGATGGTAAGCGCGGATGAAGTGGCCGGACAATTGGGTGAAGTCCTGACACTCGACGTAAAAGCCTTTGCAGTCCCGCGTGCAGGGTGGGCGGAAGCGTTCGAGCAGTTCGGCATCCCGAAGGGCCACACTGGACCTGCCGAAGAAATGTTTGAGAGCGTTAACGCAGGATGGATGGACCTCGGAATCACGGCTACGGAGCACGTAGCGGGTACGACGTCCGCACGCGATGTGTTTGCGGCTGCACAGAACGCCGTTAAGGCGTAAATCCGGGGCAAGCTGAATCAGCCCGGTTCCTTGGGAACTGCGGCGCTAACGTCAAGAAAGATCGAGGTCAAACATGAAAGTTCTTGTTTTGGGGGCAACGGGCGGAACCGGACGGCTGATCGTCCGGTTCCGCCCTGGAGGTTGGTGTCATTGATAAGGGCCTGTGTCTCCGTCAGTACCTATTAGGCAACATGTGGAACGTGGGGCTTTCCGACTGACGTATGCGTGATCGGATTACTCTCGAATGACGGGCTACCCTTCCATAACACGATAAGGGAAGGTTTGCCGACAAACCAGACAGAACTGCGAAGACTTGCCGCATTGGTAGACTCCGCACTTCTTTCCTTTCGCCCTTATAACTCCCTCTTGATTTCCTTGAGGAGACTGAGGATGCGGTGAACAAGCGGGTCTACATTGCCACGCGACCATAGAGCAAATGTGTCCAACGGTCCGATGGAAAAACCTGGAGTTCGTAACACGACCCCATCCGGAACAAAGTCTTTTGCAGAAGACGGAAGGAACATATATCCTACACGGGCCTTTGTAAGGTTGACCCCGGTCTGAAAATGTTCCGCCATTTGATATCTACCCAGCGGAGTGTGATTCTTCAGAAAGGCCGCCGCGATCATTTGATGCAGACTTGGCAACAAATCCTTCGAGGGCATGATAAGGAGCTCGCCTTCAAGGTCTCTGAACCCCACATACTTCTTGCGGGCTGCCCTATGCCCTTTTGGGAGAGCCACAACCAGTCGCTCCCGAATCAGCAGCATGCTTTCGATTTGGTCGTAGGTACGGCTCAAATGACCAATGCAGACATCAAAGGCTCCCGAACGTAGTCCTGTGATTTGGGGGCTTTCGGACCCTTCCCTAAGTTCCACATGCACGAGAGGGAGAGTGTTTCTGATCTTCTCGAGCAGCCGGGGAAGAATTTGGAAGCTCGCCGTCGGAATGAACCCGAGCCGGATTGTTCCCACCTCACCACTCTCTGCATGAAGTGCCGCTGCCGATGCCTGCTGAAGTCTCAGCAGGATTTCCTGTGCCGCAGACAAGAAGACTTCGCCGGCACGGGTGATTTCAACTCGCCGCTTTGATCGCCGAAAGAGGGCAACCCCCAGTTCATCTTCAAGTTGTTTGATTTGGACGCTTAGAGAAGGCTGGGAGACGTGTAGCTGTTTGCTTGCCTGCCGAAAGCCCAAGGTTTCGGCCACCGCAACGAAATATCGCACGTGCCGGAGTTCCATGGCTGATAATCCGTAGCTATCAGAGTGACATGAACAAACTACCACGTCATATCACCGTGCAGACTCATCTTTCAATCTGTAACGCCAAGGAAAGTGACGAAATCCGTAGGAGGAGATTATGGCAATCGCATATCTTGATGCACCCGAAGGGATTGAGATCGAGGAGAAGAAGGAGCTGGTCAAGGGCATTTATGAAGCTTTAAACGAAGCTTATCCATTCCCGCCCGATCATCGGATCTTCGTGCGTCAGTGGCCTTTGGACAGCGTGAGTCAAGAGGGCCAATTGGGATCGGAGCCGCCGAGACCCGTCTTTCAGCTCCACGCCCAGCTGGGACTGTCCGTTGAGGCGAAACGCAAGATGATGAAGAGCATCAACGCGGTAGTCGCCAAGGCCTATAACAACCTTCCAGAATTCCTCATCCTTTTCCAGGAATACCCGCAGGAACGGGTGGCGATAAATGGAAATCTGGCCTCCGACGACGAAAAGCACCTCGAAGGGCTCAGAAGGTCTTTCGAGGCTAGCTCAAGTTCGAAGGCAGTGTATCGACAATAACGAGAGCCGGAGAGGCGGGCGGCGGCGGTCTCTTTTTTCACTCAGGACAGGCCTGTATGTTGTTGCTTGCCTTGTGCGTCGATGATTCTTTCTTGGTATAGGAGGTGGGTTATGAAAATAGGTTTTCTAGGAGCCGGGAACGTAACACGCACGATCGGCCGTCACTTGATAACCGCTGGTCACACCATAGTCGTATCCAATTCCAGAGGTCCGGCGACACTGGCTGGTTTTGTCGCCGATCTTGGTCCAGCCGCCATCGCAGGGACCAGGGAGGAGGCGGCCGAGTGCGACGTCGTTGTTCTCGCTACACACTGGGTGAACGTCCCTCAAGCGTTGAAAGGTATCGATTGGCGTGGCCGAATTCTGATCGATGCGACAAACGCGCATATGGATCCCAAACCCGACATCAGTCTGGCGGGAGTTACCAGATCGCGGGCCGCGTTGAAGGGGCGCACCTCTAGCGAAATGGTTGCCGAGATGGCGGTTGGCGCACGGCTGGTAAAGTCGATCAGCAACATGCCGATGGTCTGGATCCAGGACTTTTCCCCGCAGAAACCCCGCACCGTCATCTTCACATCTGGCAACGACCCCGAAGCCAAAAAGCTAGTAATCGAATTGGTCAACAGCACTGGATTAGTCGCGATTGATCTCGGGTCACTCGCCACAGGCGGTGCTATGCACGAGGTCGGCGCTCCTTTATCCGGGCTCGACCTCCACTTTGTCCGCCGGCTTCGGTGAGAGCGGCTTCACCTCTTTCAATAAACCAGCCAAAGGAGAACGAAAATGTCAGCAAGAATCCGCAAGAACGACGCTACCTCCGATTCTTGGACGACAATCCATCCGCTCAGGCCGGAAGATTCCGCGGCGATTACCGCTCTGCGCAGCATGGTCGCCGACATGAAGGGCAAGCTCGAAGGGAGTGCCGCCCGCGGCCCGTTCAACGGCATCATTGAACGCGTCGCCGCCCCGCAAGGCGTCACGTTTGAGGCCGATACGGTCGGAGGAATTTCCGGCTGGTGGGCGAGGGCCGCAAACGGCAATAAAGGAGCTGCGGTGCTTCACCTGCATGGCGGCTGGTTCAACTGGGGAACGGCCCAGGCCTACAGGAACCTTGTAGGTCACATTGCTTCGAGCGCGGGAGCCGATGCTTTCGTACCCGATTACCGGCTCGCTCCCGAGCACCCGTTTCCCTCCGCGGTAAGGGATGCAGAGGCATCCTATCGCGGCCTCATTGACAGGGGAATCACGAAGATTGCGCTTGGCGGCGACTCGGCCGGAGGGAATCTCGCGCTCGTACTTTTGTCGCTGGCCAGTGGCCAGGCATCCCCGGGCAGCGTCGTCCCGGCGGGCGCGGTGGCACTTTCTCCGGTGACGGATCTCGCGCTTACGGGCGAGAGTTTCGCCACGCGGGCCGAGGCCGACCCGTACTTCACCCTGCCGCAAGCCGCCGGACTCGTCCGTTCCTATCTCGGTGACAGCGATCCCAGGAACCCGTTAGCCTCGCCTCTTTACGCGAATCTGAAGGGATTGCCTGCAATCCGTGTTCACGTTGGGGACGACGAAGTGCTGCTCGACGACTCGCGGCGCTATGTGGAGCGCGCCGTCGCGGCGGGCGTCGATGCGACGCTCGACGTCTGGATGGGAATGCCGCACGGGTTCATCGACGGCGTCGGAAATCTGAACGCCGCCACGCAGGCAATGAGCGCCATCGGAACATTTCTGAAGGGGCGGCTGGTGGAGGCGCGCTAAGCGCCTCCTGGTGTTGCCTGTCATTTGCATGGATCGTTTCTTGACGAATATTTAGGAGCGATTGGCGCTCAGGGGCCCAACCTTGAGCGCGTCTCGTCGCCGTCCGATGCCGGACGCGACTTTTGTAATGAGAATTCACTTCGAAGAGCTCAGCAGGTCTATCGAGGTTAGCTCAAGTTCGAAGGCAGTGTATCAATAATGGGAAGCGCCGGACGACGGCGGTCGCGGAGTGAGGCTACGGCGAGGCGAGGAGAAGGCTTCCGCGTTACGTCCGCGGTCGCCCGCTGCCGAAGCAGCTTTGGTTTCTGCTGGCAGTGCCTGCGTCGACCCGCCGAAGTACGAGGATAATGAGAAAACGAAAGCGGAGTCGAGCAGGTCAATCGGATTTTGTGAAAGGAATGAATAGGAGGAAACCGTGGCAATGATGGAGAGGATCGAGAAAATGAAAGTGAGTGATGACGCACTTGACCTAGTGTTTCGGAAAGCCCGTACCTACAACGCATGGCTTCCCACGCCAGTGCCCGAGGAGTTGCTACGGCAGCTCTACGACACACTGAAATGGGGCCCCACGAGCGCAAATATCAGTCCTGCGAGATTCGTATTCATTCGTTCCACGGCTGCAAAAGAGCGCCTCCGTCCATCGCTCGCGCCTGGGAACGTAGCGAAGACGATGGCCGCTCCGGTCACAGTCATCATCGCCTATGATCTGAAGTTCTACGACAAGTTGCCCAGACTGTTTCCACACTACCCCGCCATGCGCGATATGTTTGTGAACAACCCCCAGCTGATCCAGGAAACTGCGCTGCGGAACTCTACCTTGCAAGGCGCCTACATGATACTTGCGGCGCGGGCTCTGGGACTGGACTGCGGGCCGATGTCAGGCTTTGATAACGCAAAACTCGATGAGGAGTTCTTTGCGGCTGGCAAATATGAGTCCTCCGACGAGGAGTTTTTCCCTGAAGGACATGTGAAATCGAATTTTATCTGCAACATCGGCTATGGCGACCCTGCGACGCTCATGCCGCGGGGCCCTCGGCTCGATTTTAGCGAGGCATGCACCCTGTTGTGATTGCCGTTTACTTGCACTCGGAGACTCAGCAGCATGGCGAGAATAGCATCAGTGGTTCGCCCCATGAGTCTGATTGGGCGCTTTTCGATCATGCCTTCTTGGAAGGATGACGGGCACTCTTACTTAATCGATACAGGAAGGGTCGCCGACTACACGGGAGTTGGGCCAGACTTCGTTCCAATGAGGCCCAGGGCGGGGTATATCACTTCAGATATACGCCTGAAGCTCGCCTGTCGGGAGATACGCGATGAGGGCAGTGGTGTTGTATGAGTACGGCGGTCCCGGGAAGCTGGAATTTGAAAATTCGACAACGACATTCCCGAACCGCAGATTAGCGGAGGTACGGTACTGATCGCGGCAGCCGCTGCGAGCGTCAATCCGATTGACTGGAAACTGCGTTCAGGGATGCGGCAGAAGGATTTTCCGATGTCATTTCCTGCAATTCTGGGCCGCGATGTGAGTGGCGTCCTACGGGCGGTGGGCGCAAATGTGAAGCACTTCAAGGCCGGCGAACGCGTTCTTGCACTATCCAACGCAACCTATGCCGAGTTGGTGGCAGTGGAAGATTCGGACGTGACCCATCTGCCAGACGGAGTGGACCTGGCGAACGCGGCCGCGATCCCGCTGATTGCCCTCACGGGAGACCAGCTTGTGCGCGTTGCGACAAACGTTAAAAAGGGACAGGTTGTTCTGATCACGGGAGCGCTGGGCAGCATACGGCGAAGAAGATAGGCGCGCAGGTGATTGCAGGTGTCCGCGCGAAAGAACTGAATGACGCCCACTCCCTCGCTGTCTCTGACGTGCTCGCGATTGATGACGATATAGCGATTGAGAAATTTCGCCTGGTGGATGCAATTGTGTTGGGCTCACGGGATTCCGGCCAGCGCCGTCGAGTACAGTGTGATCGCTCCTGCAGCCTCGGCACAGAATCCGCCCACGGGCTTGAGCTTGGTGGTGCGCGATCCCAGAATTTGCGATGTCCGTAACGTACAAGAGCTTCATTCAGTAAAGGCACCCTCGCTTCTGCCAAGCTATGCAAGCGTTGCTCCGAAACGCTTGGGACCGTCGCCGAGTTGGGTCACTCAACACCTCACTTCAGGAACAGCTTCGACTCCCTGGGCGTCTCATCGGTTCGGAGATTTGGGCAGTGCTAGCGATTCTCTGCCGGTGCGAATCGGAGGACAAACGGAAGGCCACGGGGAGCATTTTGTGTCACCGTGTTTTGCAGGTCGAGAGCTTCGAGCGGAATGTGGCCGCGTGCGCCGTCGCGGCTGATGTATTCGAGATAACCGTCCTCGACCCAGTAGTCAGTGACGGCGTGGCTGGTGCCATTGGTCAGCACAAGCAGGAAGACTCCGTTGCCCAAGGCCTGCCGTTCTGTCACTACGCCGAACGTGGCTCCGGGGAGCGCCGACGAATTCCCTTCTGCTGTGTCGTCATCTGATGGATTGGCTGCGGGCGGGATCGTGGATATTTCGGCCTCCCCGGGCCCCTGGGAATTGAGGCCGTCGCCGAGATCAAGGGAGTCTTCGCCGAAGCCGAAATAAAGAGGATCAAAGTAGCCAGAGAAGGAAAGCAGCGGCAAGAATGGTTCGAAGAAGCAGACCTGGCTCACGCTGTTCAAGAAACATCCGGAGGAAGAAAATCGCGGAAAGCGGTTGGAGAAGAAACCGCGATGACGGCCCACGGTCGAAGAAACGAAAGAAATTGTGGCCGTCGAGGCGGCGTGGACTAGCGGCGGAGACCAGAGAAGCGTTGACGGCGCCCGCAAAACGGATGTCGTGCTAGCCAGCGTGGCGAAGTTCCCTAGGTGCGACGGCCCATAGGGCGAAACATCCGAAATTGAGGACGATCCGGATTCCGCATGCCGGGAAGAGTGCTTTCCTGACCAGAAGTGCAGCCAGCCGAAGTGCCCGCGCCCTTGGCTTCCGGCGGAATGCATGCCAGAAGAGTGCCCGCCCCCAAAGTGTCCACCTCCGGAGTGGCCGCCTCCGCCTCCGTGTTGCGCCTCTGCGGGGACGAGGAGACAGATCACTGACAGCAAGACCGGAAGGATGCGCTGCGACTGCACCAGGAAGGCGGTTCGAGTAGCCATGGCCTCCCACCCCAGGGAATACTGCTGCATTTTACTCCAGTTCGGGTGGTCGGGGTTGGTCGGGGTACACTGCAAGTACCGGTGTCAGATTCAAGGTTGGTCCTTGGCGGCCGAGAACCGCATCTTAAGAGCCAAAGTCCAAGGCAGGTTGCTGTTATCCGACGCCGAAAAAACCACCTTGGCGGAGATTGCCTGCCGGCTGGGAGGGAAAGCCTTGGAAGGATTGACGGTGGCCGCGAAACCGCCGGGCAAGATGTCTTGAATCTGCTGTGGTCTAGTTACAGTTCCACAGACGCGTGAGGTCCGAATTCCGAACAAATAGATGTTCTGCGACGGCGTGTTTCGAGCCTTGAGCGCAGGGTTGTCTTACTAGCAATATGCTGTGCTGCCTTGACAATCTAACTGGTGCTGTTTGCGGCGAGAGGTGCCGTCAAAGCAGCGACACAGCCCGGGATGCTGATGGCGAAGCGGCTTGCAGTCGTGGAGAAGGGGACGGAGCGCGTGGTGATTGCGGCCCCTCTGCCTGATCCAATCATCCAAGGAAATCGCGGGAAGCGTGACGGCCCGGCATCGATGATATTGTTATTCGACCCGAAAGGGAATGAGCGCGGCGGATACATAACATCCGACACTGAAGACCTGTCAGCCTTGACAAGTCTTGAGTCTGAACACGGCCAGGTCTTTACTGCATATGGGAATGCGGACTGCGGCGCGACAGTATGGGTAGCAAACGAGAAGCACGATGCCAGTGCCTTTAGTACACACGCAGCCAGTATTGAAAATAATTGAGAACAAGAAGGTCATATACAAAAGGCCCCCGCCGCGCTCGATCTGCATCAACGACAGTTGGAGCGAGCGTGTTCTCTGCCGATTAGAGTGACCGCAATCGTCAGTTGCTGTAAATAGGAGGTTCAGTTGAGATTTCTTGCGTCGACTTGCAAATTTAGTCTCGTTGAGCGAGCTGGTGGACTGACGATCGGGTAAAGCAATTTGACAGCATGGCTTCGAAGGAACGTCTCGCGGCCTGGAATGATCTTCCCAACGCGAAGGATCTTGCAATAGATTTCTACGACCGAGGGCCTCGCGCATTGCTTCGCGTCTGTTTCTAAGAGCCATCTCGGAGGCTGACTCTGCACTTACGATGATCTAAGCGCCTGATCGATTCGCCGGGTCCCGAATAATTGGACGCAAAACGCAGGACAAGACCTCCGACCAGCTTCAGACTGAGAAAGACATTCTCAAAATAACCAATAAGTCCTTGGAGGACACGAACTCAGTGCAGCGGACCGCTCAGAGCATCGCTCTAAGACAACTACCAAGATTTAGCGCCTATTCGTCGCCGCGCAGCGCGACCCACGATGAGGCGAGCGAACTGATGCACGCCATGTGCGGCGAGACGGGGTGGTGGGACATTAGGAACTCTAGAAACGGGCTGAAAGACTTTCCCCCGATCCCGCTGGCATGGCGATAAGCCGGCATTCCACATCTCGATTTTTTGGCGAAGGATGCCGCCAGCCTCTGAGCCTCTCACTTCCGCAATCCGACGCTTGACCTCTTTCGGACGCCGTCATGTGAACTACTGCGACGGAGGTTCATTCATCGTCTGGAAGGCGGACCCATAAAGTAATTGCTTGAGCGTCGCCCACGGATACTCCAGGTAGCCTATTCGGAAGACGCGGCGACCCACGTTCATGAACAGATAGGCTCCGTCGGCATTCCGCAGCAGATCGCCGCCGCCGTCGTCGCGAATAATGTAGATCTTCCAAAACCAAGCGCCATCGCTGCTGCCTCGGGCGCCATCTGTATTGGACGGCCGTAAGCGGGCACACATACTCCCCACAGACAACGTACAACCCGCATCGACAACTTCATAACAGATCTCCCGGGCGCGCCGGAGTCGCGACCTGTACAGATAGGCGGAAAACGAAAGCAAAACGACACATTGCGCAGAGATCAAGGTATCAACCAATGCCTGATCCCTGTGGCGTTTTTGCGCGATGTGGCGGCGCGCAAAATTTTCTTTGTCCGGGATGAGACGTTTTGCCGATCGCTTACGCCTATTTGTCTGGAGCGCGAAAGCAGTCCGATGGCGAGTGATTTCGGCCGCTTGATCTTTCCCCAAAAAACTCCAAAAAAACATATTAAGGAGAAGGAAGAAAATGAAAACCCTCAACAACACGCTAAGTGGCAGTCATTTAGCACAACGTTCACGCACTTCTAAACTGCGCCGCATCGGACTCAACCTGGCTTGCGGCGCCATGGTGGCATTGGGCTTGGCGAGCTCCGCCAGCGCACAAGTGGAAGTCAACTGGGAGATAACTGGGGAATTTGTCGGCAACGGATATTTGCCGAAATCAACTTCCGACGGAGTGGGAGTCATGGTGAGCACCTTCGAAACGGGCACCGGCTACGACCAGGTTGCTTACAATACCGGCTCGTACGGCACGGTATGGGACAGTCAAACCAACGTCGCTGGGGAGATCGCCCATTCGCCCGCGATCGCAATGGTGATCTACGAGAATAGCACTGGGAACCTATCCGACGCAGTCGTCGAAGTCCACCAAGGCACCCAGGACAATGGTGGAAGGCTGTTTTCTCGAGTTGCATATCCTGCCGACCTCTATGAGGAGCTCTCTCCGTCAAACATCACCTGGGGGCCAGCGGCGAAGTACGACGATGGTTACAATTCGACGGTTGCGATCGACGGATGGACCTATCCGCCGACCATTGTTGAAGTCCACCAGGCTGGGGTGAATTCGTCGGCTCTGTGGTATCACGTCGGCCACCTCAACTTCGGCTCGACTCCTTCCATTAGCTGGGGCCCGTCCCATGAATTCGACTCTGGATTCAATGGCTATGCGCCCAGTGTCTCCGTTTCCGACGGATTGGTGATCTTGGCCGCTCAAGGATCGGGAGGCACGCTGTGGAGAGCGCTCGGAGTGGTGAATGCCAGCGCCGAGACGATCAATTGGGGCAGCCCGGCCCCCTACGGCACGGGATACAATCCGTCGGTGTCGCTGACCGGCGATTTCTACGGCGACAATGCCTTTGAGGGCGACTGGGAGCTGGTCGAAGTGCACCAGGCAACCTCGGGCACGGGATCACTTTGGTATAACACGGGCTACCTGAACGCAGGCAGCGGCGGGTCCCATCCCACGAGCGTCAACTGGACTACGCCGCGGGATTCCGAATACGCTGGCTCAGGCTGTTATCCAACGGTGACGCAGCTCGACAATGGATCGGCGACGAGTTTCGGCGTGCTGGAGACGCATTCGGAGGACTGCGGGGAAAAGGCGAAGATCGTTTCGCAGTTCGGCGTTTTGCAAACCGAATAACCCAACCTGCTTTCCGGCGGCGCGTCTGCGGCTAGCGCGCTGCCGGAATACACCTGCTCCACCCTGACTTGGTAGGCTCGTCCTTGCGAACGCCGATCCCTCTTCCAAGAATGAAAATAATCTGCTGGCCGCTGGCCAGAGTTTCGGTGGAAGATCGACGCGCTGCAGAGTCCAACCGCTGTCCCTGGAGTCGCTGTCGTAACTGCTTTGCCGGCGTTCAGGTGACACTCCAGTTTTTGGGTACCACGAGTTCTTAATCAAGGAGCCCGACGACCTTGGAGCCGTACTGGGAAGATGAGAAAGACTGGCTCTGCACGGTCGGATTCTGTGAAGTTATCGAAAGTTGCGCGGCCGTGACGCTGAGGTCTTTTCTTGAAGGAGCGTGATCACCTGGTGTTTGGGGCACTGACAGGAACGGGCCGAATCCATTTCTAGAATGCTTAGAACTCCAGCCGTGCCTGAAACGCGATCATGCGAGGAGTGCTGTCGCCGCCCAACCCAACCCCGAGCAGACCAGTTGGCGGGGAGGTCGTGTATGTCAGCGCGCCGAATCCAGTTTGCGTGGAGGGCTGTCCTGGAATGCCGGCCTGCACCACGCTCGGCAGGCCGAAATTCGGATGGTTGAAGACATTAAAAAACTGGCTCTCAAACCGCAACTTCGCATGCTCGGTCAAGGTAAACCATTTGGTCAGGTAGAAGTCACTCCAGAGGAAATCAGGACCGCGAAGTGAGTTGCGGCCGAGGTTTCCGAATTGGCAATTCTGCGGGCGGTCGCCACCATAGCATTGCCCCGTGCTCGGATCGACGGTCGAGACGAAAGCGTCGGGATTGAGCCACTGCAGTGTTCCCGGCTGTGTAACGCCCTGAATCCGATGATGCTCATACAATGGAACGCCCGCAACGACGCTGGCAAACTCCGGCCCGCTGCCCTGCACAATGCCATTTCCACCCTCGGAATAGGGCGTGCTCAGCACCGAGAACGGAACCCCGCTGTGCCAAAACGCAGTTCCAGAAATCTGCCAGCCATTGAGCGCGTAGCCCAGCGCATGATTCCGCACCTTTACCGGCAACTGGTACACGTACTGCCCGTTGAGATTGTGCCGGATGTCGTAATCGCAAGGACCGTAGTCCCGGGCCAGCTCTCCGGGCAGAGGAGAAAGAATTCCTCCCGCGGAGAATTGCAGAAATCCTCCATTTGAGACTGTATCCATGCAACGGCTCCAGGTGTAATTGATTTGTCCTTGTAGACCGTGACCGAGCCGTTTCATCGCGGTGAGTTGAAGACCGTTGTAGTGACTGTTCGCACCGGTGGAGAACTGCGTCACCGCACCGAATCGTGCATCGGTTGGCTGAAGGTAGGGAAATGGCTCAAAACAGCCCTGACAAACGGTTTGGTATCCGTTGACTTGGGTCGAGTACGGCTGGTTCACGGCCCGCGTGCCGACGTATTGCGCCTTCAAACTGGCCGTCGTTCCAAATTGATGTTCCATTCCCAGGCTCCACTCCATGAAATACGGCACGTGCAGTTCGCCATTTGGAATAGCCGTGATCGCGACTGCTGGAAGACAATTTGCGGGATTCGCCTGTGGAGCTGCGCACGAGAGCTGGCCTTGAGGAAACCCTGCAGTAAAGCTTCGATTCGCAGCAACGGTGGCGTCGACCGCGCTGTTCGTCACTCCCGGAGCGATTGTCGTACATCCGACAACCGAGTCGCAGCCCGCTAATCTGGCTGTGCCTACGGTACCAAGCACTCCTCCCTGAAACGTCTTATCGTAGGGAGGGTTGGTGCCGACCAGGTCAGCCACACTGCCAGGCAAAATGTCACTAAAAATCCCGAAGCCAGTCCGCAGTACGGATTTCGGCTCGAACTGCCACGCAATCGCCGTTCTCGGTTGCAGAATGGCGAGCGGTGTGGACGAAAACAGATTTCCGAGGTGAGTTTGAATAGCGGCGTTCAATGGTTGATTCACATCGTGCGAGATGGAACTGAAGGAACCGCCAAGACGGGCGACTTCATCATGCGGATTCAGGGGATTGGAGTTGAAGGTGTCGCGCAGACCAAACGTCCAGGTTAGCTTCCGAGTCACTTTCCAGGTATCTTGCGCGTAGACATCGAGATTGAGAAAGTTGAAAGGCTCATTTGCGTTCGAAGGGAACGTCTCCGACGCGGTATTCGCTACTCCATAAATGAATTGCTGCAAGTTCGCATAGGTTACGGTCGGAACCATGCCTTCCCCGAAGTCAAAGTCGTTCAGGTGGAAGATGCGCGTATTGGTTCCGAACCTCAACTCGTGAGCGCCACGGCTCCAGGCGAGGTTGTCGTTAATGAAGAAGCGCGATGCGCGTCTGCCTTGAATCCAGGTGTTATCAAGCCCTCCGATGGGCGTAAAGGGATTCGCACCGCTGCCCTCAAATACGATCGGGAACGCCGAAAGTGTCTTCTGAAAGTCGCTCGGTCCAAACAAACTCTCGTACCATGACAAGGCGGGATTGAAGTAGTTCACCAGGTTCTGCGAAAAGACGTGGGTGTGTCCCGCCGCGAACGAATAGAGAGGCTGTGGCGAATACGCATTGAACACCGGGTTGATCGGGTCCGTCCACGCGGCTTGGAGCCCAGTGTCTGACTGAAAACGAAACCAAGCCGTGTCTTTCCGGTTGATGTTGTAATCTACGCGAACGGTCTGGACCTGTTCGTGGTCGTCGCTAGAGTGCGACACGCTCTGCCGGTTCGCGCAACCCGTCGCGATCGGGCAACCGAGTATCGCGGTGGGTGTGCCTGCAGTATTTTGATAAAGAGAAAACATTGCCCGATAGAAGGGCACTTCCTGAGGTGCGCCGGGGTAAATAATGTTGCCCTTTGCCCCGGCGAGGCCTAGCGGGAGTTGCTGTAAGACGTATTGTTGAAAGGCGGCACTGGGAACGACTGTTGGGGTAACAATGGGCAGTGCGATCCGCACCCACTCGCTGTCGAAAAAGAAAAAGAGTTTGTTGTGGGCAATCGGGCCGCCCAAACTCCCTCCAAAGTGATTCACGGTCGATCCCGGCTTATGATTCCCCAGGGTCGCATTCGTGAAGTAGTTCGCTGCATTGAGCAGCGCGCCATTCCACAGTTCGTAGACATTCCCGTGAAACCGATTCGTGCCCGACTTCGTGACGTAGTTGACCTGAGACGCCCCGTACCGTCCTTGATCCACGGAATAGGAAAGAGTGTTGACGGTTACTTCTGAAATCGAATTCAGTCCCAGTACGAGATTGGTCGATAGGCCGCTGTTGAGATTCGTGAGCGGGTCGTTCGTTTCCAAGCCGTCAACGATGTAGCCGTTTGAAAGCGCTGGGAGTCCGTTGAATTCCACATTGCCATACCCGTTGCTGCTGCCAACGAAGTCGTTGCCGCTGCCCGCCGTATTGATCAGCGCCCCAGGCGAAAACTGCAGCGGATAGGTTAGGTCGCCGCCGGGATTCGGCAGATCCTCCAGAGCCGGCGCATTCAAGCTGGTCGATGTGTTGGCATCTGCTGGGTTGATGAGTGGCGCTTCGCTATTTATTTCTACAACTTCCCTGGATCGAGCGATCTTCAGCATGAAATCGACTGTCTGCTTCTGGCCGAGCCCCGACACCACGCTGTTATTTTTCTGCGGCTCAAAGCCTGTAGCATCCACTCTGACCGAGTAAGCACCCGGTTTTAACTGGGGGAAGTTGAATCGCCCTGCGTCGTCGGTCCGAGCACTACGCGTTAGGCCCGTCTCGTGATTTGTAACCGTCACCGTGGCGCCCGGCAAGACCGCGGTACTTGTATCCCTGACTTCCCCGACGATGGCACTCGTAGTCTCACCTTGTCCCGATGCTTGGTCCGGAACAAAAAATACGACAACCGCCAGAATGAGAGCCAACCGAATTAACCGCGTCATGAGTTCCCCGTCTATTCGGCCCAACCGCGTCCGATCCCACTACGTTAACCAGTGATTATTGTCAATAGTTAACCATAGTTAAATACAAACAGGCAAGGGGAAACGATTGAGCAGCGGCATCCTTGCGATGACTGTGTGCGCGATTGCTTGTCTTGGAGTTCAGGCGACAAACACTGCTGGGCATCGCCGCAGGAAAGCGATAGCAGAGCGCTTCATCCGAAAAGTCCCCCAGATCACCAGTTAATCTGGGTCAGCGCAACGGTCGCAGGCGATTATCAAGCAAGAAACACCTTATTGTTTCCCCGAGGTGTCCCCGGCCTTCTAGAGATTCAGAGAGCGCAGCCCTTCAGGCTTGGCTGTCGAGTGTTTACAATGACTTGGAGCGCACGAACGACACCGTAAGCCATCAATGGTCGTCCCAGGTCAGGAGTCTTGCGGACTCTCTTGTGGAATACGAATAATGCAGTGTGCCCAAACCCGCCACAGTCCCCCTCGCGGGGCGTTGCCAGCGCCGGAAAGAACAACCACGATAAGGAAATACAACGACTTGCAAGAGGCGGGGGGCCACCGAAGTCCTTGCTAGTCCGTATAAGCCAACACCTTCACGTACCGTAATCCGCACCGCGAAGAAAAGCCGCTATGTTGCATGCAGGGCTACCGGGTACCAACCGAATGCACTCAGGTGGATGCGAGCTGTCCTCGAACAAAGCGTTTCGGAAAACAACAGGCAAATGAAACCAGTCCGAAACCGGCTGGAGATCTTAATGTCTAGCGGATCTGGCTCTAGCCAAGAGCAGCAATTTCTCCCGTCCGCCGTTGAGCCTGCCTCAGAACGTGATTTTACCGGCAATCTGAAACTGCCGAGCGCCGGTCGTTCCGTCGGGCTGTCCAATTTGACTATACGAATAGCCGAAATCGCTATCGTATGTGTAGTTGTTCGGCGTCTTATAAAAATCTGGGCGATTAAAGAGATTGTAGCTCTCGACGCGAAGCTGGAACTTAACCCGCTCGGTTATTCCGACGGTCTTGGCTAAGCTCACGTTCCAGCCATTGAAACCAGGACCGAACCACTGATTGCGAATGACATTGGCGGGAATTCCCCATGGAATCGGGGCAGTCACTCCGTCATCCGGGTTAAATGCATTCAAATTGTAGCCGGTGAAGATCCCGCCAGCATAGAACTTTCCCGTTGAGGGAAGGGTTTTCTCCACGGATGGATTAATGACCGAGGCACGGTCGTACACGTCAGTGTGCAACGTGTCGAGGGCACCGTAAATATCGTACGGCTGGCCGGACTGGAAAGTAGCGATGCCGGCAAATTCCCACCCCTCGAAAATTCGCCCTAACACACCTTGACTCAGCACTCGGGCTCCCCGACCGATCGCCGGGTGATAGACGAAGTTCAACACCACCCGCTGCGGGGTATCCTGCCCAGAGTTTCCATACTCATGTTGCAAATCAAAATTATCGATTGGGACAGCATTATTGTTGGTGGCCGGGCCTATCGGATCGGAAGAGTCGTCCAGAGCATGGGACCAAGTGTACGCTAGCTGAGCCTGTAACCCATGCCACGGGCGTTCAGTTAGGGTGACCTCCAGCCCGTCATAAAAGGAACGCCCTGCGGTCTGAATCAAAACCCCTCGCTCGATCGCATTGTTGTTGACAGCGTTAAACGGCAGTTCCCCGTATGTACCGCCGTAGTACAGGGTACCCCCTTGGAGAGTGTAGTTGCTGCACCCGTATGTATTGCTAGGGTTCGAGCAATAACTCACCAATTGGGACACCAAATTCGGCTGTGGAGGATTCGCGGTTAGGCCTCGCAAAATGCGCGTGGCGTGATTTCCGACGTAGTTGACTTCGAGGGTCAGATCGTTGTTGAGCTGCCGCTGGATGCCGAAGTTCCAGGATATGACACTGGGAGGCCTGACGTTGGGCGAGAAAATATCTGGAAACGCGAATGCGCCATTTTGCAACTGATCGCTGAAGGGCGCTGTACCCGGAGGCGTAATGTTCGCCAATTGCGCCTGTGATGTAGGTATGCCGTTGGGGTTGGCACTTGCGACACCCTGGGTAGGAAGATTGTAAACAGTTGGTTCGAACGGGGGGTTGCCGCGCACATTGTTGACCAGGTTGCCGAAGACGCGGTCGCTGAATACCCCAATGCCGCCGCGAACCGAGGTCTTGCCATCTTTGAATGGATCCCAGGCAAAACCGAAGCGCGGCTCGAAATCGCGGTGGTAGCTATTGTAAAGCTGGTGTCCCGTGCCCGGCCCGACATCTGTGAAGGTGAGCGGCCCAGGTCCGCTGGGGTTCTGGAACAAGGTTGAGAGCTGGCCGGAAGTTTCATATGGCACAGCGAAATACTCCCAGCGCAAGCCGTAAGTGAATGTGAGACTGGGAAGCGCCTTCCATGTATCCTGCCCGAAAAAACCATATTCCGGCTGGCGAAAATCCAACTCGTCCTTGGGCCTTCGCAGGCCATTGCTGGTGAAGAATTGCTCTTGATATTGGGAATAAACCAGCCCCAGGAGCAAACTGACCACGTCCCCGAGTTCGGGAAAATTCGGACTGAGAATATTTGAGTTTACTCCACTTACCGGATTGATGGCCCCGGCGCTTTGATAGTAGTTGTTGAAGTACAATTGTTCACGCTGATAAAAGTCTGTGTTGTTGTTAGAATATACGCGACGTATGTCGGCCCCAAACTTCGTGGAGTGCTTATTCAGCACTTTACTCAATGTGTCTTTGAACGTGTAAGTACCAGCCCAGTTGCCATCCCTGTCCAAGTCACCTACATACTCACAATTGGGCCCCTGATAGTAGGAAAGACCCTCCGGGAACAAGAAGTAATCGGCGCCAACGCCAAATTGATCTCTCAACCCAAGGCTGTCAAGCGCGCCATACCCAGCACAACCAAAGGCCAGGCTGGACCGGGTTGCGGCCACCAACGCCTCGTTGACCAGGGTGGGAGACGGATTGAAAGCCCAATTCAATACCAAATTTTGCGTTTTTCCAACGAAGCTCTCCCCCCCAATCCCGCCATCATACGGCAACGCGCTGGTACCCGCATAGCGAGGAACATTCGTCCAGTTATAAACGTAACGCCCCGACAAGTGATTTGTGGGATTGATTTGTTGGTCGATCTTAATGGTCGCATTCTCATCCTTTTCCCTCCCTGTGTCGGGGAAGAATAGGGTCCCGGTAATGCCGTCCGAGTTCACGTAGCTGGGAGGAGTCGTATAGAGCGTTGCGAATATTTTTTGGATGGACGGGTCGAGTGCCAAGCCGTAGGCATTATTGGCACTTGTAGGGGTAGAAACATCGATCGGGGCGCTTGCACCAGTATTAGGGTTGGTATATGTGAAATTGCCACTAATCAGCGCCGGCGTCGGCACGGTTGCTTCATCCGTAAGAGTGGTAATGAACCGATCCCCCTGGTAGTTGACAAAAAAGAAGGTTTTATCTTTGACGATCGGGCCGCCCAGCGATGCCCCGTAGAGATTTCGCTCGTAAGGGTTCTTGGGTGCTACGCCAACACCCGTAATGGGATTGGGTTGGTGGTTAAAAAAGTCACGCGCGGCTAAGGCGTCCCAGCGGCCAAAGTAATATGCGTCGCCATGCAAACTGTTGGTGCCGCTCTTGGTAATCACGTCGACCTGAGCTCCGTTGTTCCGCCCGAACTCCGGCGCGAAATTGTTGGTGATGATGCGGAACTCTTCCGTCGCGTCCGGGTCCTGACTCGTGATTCCACCCAGCCCGCCCGGAACATCGGTGTCGTTGTTGTCGGCTCCATCTAGCAGCATATTGTCATTGCGTTCGCGCGCGCCATTGACTGAGAATCCACCCAAATATGAGTCCGACGTAGTGACCCCTGAAGAGAGCAACACCAACTGGTAAGGATTAAGTGTGATCAACGGCAGCTCGGTCATCTGTGTATGTTCCACCACGCTACTGAGTTGCGCATCCGTCATATCCACGGTCGGGGCGGTGATGTGAACGGTAACCTCTTCATGCGTGCTGCCCAGATCCAAGTTTGCGTTGAGGGTCATTACCTGTTGAACTGTCAAACTCAGGGGCGGAAACTTCAAAGTCTCGAAGCCGGTTTTTTGGATCGCCACGTTGTAGGGTCCGGGCGGGAGTTCAGTGAGGCTGTAGACCCCAGCCCTTCCGGTTAGGGTGCTTCGCACAATGTTGGTCGCTGTGTTGGTAGCTGTGACCTTTGCGCCTTGAACCACCGCCCCGGCGGGGTCGGTGACTGTTCCGTTGATAGAGGCGTTTTGTTGCGCATGGCACGGCAGGTACAAAACTGCCGCAAGACAAAAAAGCAGCGCAAATACTCGTATGGCATCCCTGTTGAAAGTTATCGCGCCGGATGTCCCGAAAAAACTGATTTGAATGTTTTCGGACTTAAATTTCGACCCTACCGCCAAAGAGAAGTGGAAAACATCTCGGACAGCGCGGTGCATAACCCTTCCTCCTAAGTTTGGGGCTCGCTCAGTAAACGGGTTATCGGATGTCCCGCTAGCACGAGTGCTGATTTTTTCTGCTGGGAACAAGATTCCCCTACGAGATGATTAGTACGTCCTTCGTTTTCAGCCGTGTATACAATATCCGAAATGCAACTGTCAAGAATTGTTTTCCCGCCGAGGCGGAACTGGTGAGCCTTCACGAGCGAAACTTCGCACGCTACCACGTCCCTGAAGTTCTCCCGCTCGGCTTCCGGGATGCCGTTCTTCTCCACCCAGGCCGTGATATATCCTGCGGCCGTTTTTCTGTCCATCCGCCCGCGCACTACCTCGCCGACGATCTGCTGCAGCGCGGCCTTGTGCTTGAACCTGAACGGATCGGGCTCGCCCAACGACTGGCGCACGGCGGCATAACGCGCCGCCGACCGCTCATACGCCCAGATGAATACATCCCTCAGCAGATCGACTTTGTTCAGTTCATAAACGCCCAGGATGGCATCCATGTAGACCGCGCGCGGCACGTCGATGAAAGACCAAGGAGAGAGATTGCGCTTGATGAACGAATGTTCGCCGAGAGGCGCGACACACGCTTGTTCACATCATCGAACGGCTGCAGATATGGCAAAATAGGAGCGCATTTCCTGGCTGGCTGGAGACAGCGGAACCGCCGCCTCCGCCGGCGCACGATACCGTGTCCACCGCCGCCCCTCGCCTTCCCTGATGAGACGCCCTTTGTCGACGAGGTATCTGAGCCTGTACTGCAGGGTATGATCCGCAAGCCGCTCCGGGAGCGCCTCGGCCACGTCACCAAAGCGCGCCCCATCGGGGTGCTGGGGAAGGGCTTGTTCGATGGTGGCCAGGGATTCTTCCAGAATGCGGGTAGGCATGGCATTCTCGTTGTTGCGTTTATAACTTCTATGCGCAATTAAAAAAGTCTGTTATACGCAACAAAAGATGCCATGCTTACGTATAGCCGAACACAGAATTCCCGAAGCCGCAGTTCCGCACACTTCGGAAATTTGCCATCTTTATTATTTTGATAACGAAATTATGGTATTGAATCGCTCTTCTCTCCTAGCAGACCCTGCTTCAGCACGTCCACTATCACCATCATCAATGGCGATCACAATGACGACAATCATCACAATCATCACCGCGGTTCCTTTGGGCAGTAGTGACCGCGCGCCAGCGTGAGGATTAGTGGATCGTCGCCCTGCAGCTTGCTGAGCGTGCGCACTTTGCCCGTATGATCGGGCAGTTCGTAGTCTGGGAAAATGCTTCCTGGCAGAATATCAGAACGGATGATTGGACTCCTCCCATTTTTCTTAAAGATCCAGAGTGACACCCGCGTTTGGCTGGGAACAGCATACGAGCACGTTCCCGGGAGCCGGCCTCTCCAGCGGCTCAGGGTTATAAACAATCGATCCGGCAATCAGGCCAGTCATGCAGGTATGACAGACTCCAGTCCGGCATGACCATCTGACCGGAACATCGCAAGCTTCTGCCAGTTCAAGCAAGCTCGCGAATCTCGGATCCCAAGCGGCGGTAATCCCGCTACGCGCGAATGAGACTCGGGGGCCAGAACCGGGCGGCCCTTGTGGTAGGTGAGGTGTGTGATCAACCTGCGCCATACCAGGGGTAATAGCCTCGAGAGAACCGAAGATTTCCGTGTGCACATTGTCGGCGAGCACACCCCAGTTTCGCAGCCCATCGCGCATATTCTGCAAGAAGGAAGAGGGGCCACACAGATAAAAGTCACTACCCTGTGACACGCCGATTCTCTCTAGCAAAGCTGTGTCAATGTGCCCGGGAGCGTCGAAGTCTGCCCCGACTTGGTTGACTGCAGCGGGCCTGCTGTACACGATATATCCTCGTCCGCGAGAGAGCTGTTTCAGTAATGAACGCGATTCTTCCGCAAATGGATGGTCGACGCCATTGCGCGCTCCATAGATCCACCAGATTTCTCGTTGCGATTTTTCAGCGGCGAGTGTGTGCAGCATCGATATCACGGGGGTTGCGCCGACTCCGGCGCTCAATAAAACCACAGGATTCGCGCCGGGATGCAGAGTAAAGCTTCCCCGAGGTGCACTCACATCCAATGCATCGCCTTCTCGCACGCGGTTGCACAGAAATGAACTTCCAATCCCATTCAATTCGTTCTTGACACTGATGCGGAAATGGTCGGCCGCCGGGAGATCAGACAGCGAATAGCTGCGAAGAACCGGCGGTTTGTCCCGGTCGAGACGCAAGCGCAGAACAACAAACTGACCCGCCTGGAAGACAGGAAGAGGTTGCCCATCGATCGGCGCCAGAACGAAGGAAGTTACGCTATCGCTTTCCTTATGAATATTCGCGACTTGCATCTGTCGAAAACCGGGCCATGCTGGTGCTTGTTCCTCATTTGCGAGTCCCGGATTCCCCACCGTAGTTTTGGAGCTCAAGTCTTGTTGGAGCATTGCTTGGAACGAACTCTGCCAACCCTTGCTAAGAGCAGGAATCCGTAGCGCTCGCTCCAGTTGTTCGCCAGAGTGTCCTGGCAAGTACAAGAGACGATCAATGTTGGCCACCGTGATCCTTTCTGGACCATCGGCGATTTTCACGATGTCATCGCCCGCCCCAACTTCTCCTTCCTGCAACACGCGAAAGTAAAATCCTGGTCTGTGATGTGCTACGAGCAGGGCCGGCATACGAGGCTCATTCATGCGGATGCCCACGCGGTAGCACGTCACGCGCGGCTGCGTTACTTCAAATACGGCACCACCGATACGGTATCGATCGCCGATGCACACCTCGTTATCAGGAAGTCCCTCGACGGTGAAGTTTTCTCCGAACTGACCGAAAGTAAAATCACTGCGGCCCAGAAAGTGCTCCCAGTAATGGTACGAGTCCATCTGGTAGAGAAATACGGCGCGGTGTTCTCCTCCGTGACCGGCGAGATCGGCTTGCGCATCACCATCGATATCGAGCTTGCGCACGATTCGCCGTCCCGTAACTGGAGATTTCCAGACTGCGGTTCGGACAGTTTTGCCGTTCCATGTCACGTCGCGTGGAAGACCGACATTTACTGAAAGCAATCGGGGCATGCGTACCTCGTCGAAGCCCAGCGTGTGGTTAGGATCGTTTTATTTCAGCGCAGCGGGCGACTTTAAATTTCCTGGTAATGACCATCAAGCTCTTGTCTAGCAACAAGCTGCTAAGTCCCTGGCGTTAATCTCTTGGCGGTGTCGTTAGCGAACTCTCGCACCTCGAGATTATGTGTCCATCCGTTCGACCCATTGAGCGCGCCATGCGGGAGCCACGAATGGATCCGCAAAGTACTGTGTTTCCCGCGCAACCTTGTCGTCCCTGAACTCCATGATGCTCACGGTGTAGGACGGCTTGTTGTCATATGTCAGGATGAATTCGGTGATCCAAAGATCACCGCCGCCAATGATTCGTCGGACCGCAAACCGCTTTTTGCTCGGCTGACTAGCGCGTTGGTTCTGTATGTTGTATCGACCGCGGGTTCGCTCGCCTGACTGCGGGTATTCCAGCACCGCGTCCTCGTGATAGATGCGGTGCTCGGTTTCAAAATCGTTGGCGTCGGACGCGGCCCAATGCTGATCCAGTGCCGCACGGATCTCTTGATCTCGCGCTCCAGAATACTGCTCCGTCTTTTGTTGATCGTTCATCTTGAGCCTCCAATTTGACAAAAAGCTAAATGCTTTGGCGGGAGGAGTACACGGCTCGTCAAGTCGCGCCGTGAATTGTCCTGCGGCTACCAACGGCGAGGCGGAGCGGCACCATCCACATGGAGTATCTCTCCGCTCACATGGCCTGCCTGTGCGAGGTAGAGAACCGCATCGACAACATCTTTCACCGTCGCCTTTTTCATAGCCGGCTGGAACGTCGAGTCGTTGGGAACATTGCGGTGCATTGGTGTATCCACAACGCCGGGGGCTACGGCATTAAAGCGGATGCCGTCTTTTGCATACTCGATTGCGAGATTCTGGGTTGCTGAATTCAACCCACCCTTCGTAATCATCGAAATCGAGCTATTCTCACCGGCGATTGGACGGTCGGCAAGCGCCGCAGTGATGCTCACAACGCATCCCGATTTTTGTTTCAGCATCTCTTTCACAGCGCGCTGAGTGATGTAGAAGAATCCAAGCAGATTCGTGGAGACAAGGGCGTCGAAGTCCTCGGTAGTGAAGTCAGTGAAAGGCTTGGTCAGGAAGATGCCAGCGTTATTCACCAAGACATCGATGGTTCCGAAGTTTTTCATTGCCGCTTCGACAGCGCGGGCACCAGTTTGCTGCTTGCCGATATCGCCATCGAGGAGAACCAGGCTGTCTGAGACGGTCAGCTTTCGATTGGGTTCTCGAGACGTTGCTACAACGCTATAACCCGCTTCCAGGAATCCTTCGACTAAACCCGCGCCAATACCCCCCGACGCTCCAGTTATGATCGCTGTTTTCTTGCCCGACATGGATAACCTTTCGTCTAGAATCCAGTATCTCTGTTGCGTTGCCGGCCCTCTGAAAGCGCTTCGTCCCGTCCGTAACGGCCAGGACGCCCTTGGCCGGCATAACAGACACCGAGGACGAGCCGCTGCCGACGTCGATCGAAATAGGAACCTAAGCGGCTTTTTCTGCAGCGGCGAGTAAGCTCATAAGGTTTTGGGCTGCGACGGCCGAGGACGCCGGATTCTGTCCCGTAACGAGACGGCCATCAACGACCGAAAGTGGCTGCCAGTCGGCGAGTTTCTCAAAGATGGCTCCCAGCCGCATCAACTCATCCTCAACGAGAAATGGGACAACTTCGGTGAGGTGCATCTCTTCCTCCTCGCCATTGGTAAAACCGGTCACGTGTTTCCCTTTCACAAGCGGCGCGCCTTGGTACGTCACGTGACGAAGCACGCCGGGAGAATGACAAACCAGAGCGATCGGCTTGCCAGAATTGTAGAAGGACTCCAGTAGAGCGATGGAAACGGGGCTTTCTGCGAGATCCCACATAGGACCGTGCCCACCCACATAGAAGACCGTATCGTAATCTTCCGATTTAACATCGGCAAGCCTGACCGTCTGACAGAGCGCCTTTTGCGCTGTTGGGTCCCGCTTGAACCGCGTCATCGCGAGGGTCTGATTCTCCGGCAAATCGCTCTTCGGATCGAGTGGCGGTTGCCCACCTTTTGGTGAGGCTAGGGTCAGTTGCACCCCGGCATCGCGAAAACAAAGTAGGGAGCGGCGAACTCTTCAAGCCAGAACCCGGTTTTGTGCCCAGTGTTGCCGAGGACGTCGTGGGAGGTCAGCACCATCAAAAGCTTCATGTTTCATTCTCCTTAGGATCGCTATGCGGTTTTCGTCTAAAGTTGGGTCGCGGTGGCAGCAAGAGAATATTGGCGTAGCTCGATCTCGCTCGTGCCTACGCCTTGGAGGGGACAGCGGTAAAAGCTCGAGCCGAGTATGCAGTCTCCTCCCTACACTCGCTATACCAGTTCACAGGCATAGACCACTGTTAATAGTCACAGGTTGCAATGTCTACCAGGTACCGGTGCGACCGTTGCCCAACCCAATCGCCGCGGAACGCCTATGTAAACGGTTCGAGTTTGGACAGGATGGTCGGCAGAAATTCCGCGACCGTCGGGTGAATGTGCATTGCGCGCTGGATGACCGTATACGGCGCCTTCGCATACATGACGTCCAGTAAAACATGAATCACTTCATCGCCTCCGACTCCAAGAATCGCAGCACCCAGAATTTGTTTGGTTTCGCCATCGACGCAAATCTTGATGAAACCTTGTGTCTCACCTTTCTCGTAGGCCCGGCTCACCCGACTCATCGGATATTTCGCGACCAGCGCACGTCGCTCGGATTTCCGTGTCTCTGCGTCCGTCATGCCGCATCGTCCCAGCGGCGGATCGATATACAGCGCGTAGGCTTGGATCCGGTCGGAAACGCGGCGATGGTCAGCGTTAAACAGATTGTCCGCAACAATCTCGTAGTCGTTATAGGAAGTATGCGTAAAGGCACCGCGGCCATTGCAGTCCCCCAGTGCCCAGATGCCGGACACGTTGGTTTGGAGTTGATCGTCGGCGATGATGTAGCCGCGTTGGTCGGTCGTGACCCCGGCCTGTTCGAGACCCAGGTCGCTTGTGTTGGGGACACGCCCGACGGCTAGGAGCACGTGCGTGCCTGCCACTTCCTTCGGGTCTTCGCTGCATTCCATGTGGACGACGACGCCGCCATCGCGTTTCGCCAGCGAGAGACATTTCGCATTCAGCCGGATGTGTATGCCCTCCGCCTCCAGGATTTCGCGCACAGCCTGGGAGACGTCTTCGTCCTCCCGTCCAATCAGGCGCGGTCCCATCTCCACAATCGTAACTTCGCTTCCGAAGCGGCGATAGATCTGGGCGAACTCCAGCCCAACATAACTTCCGCCGACGATGATGAAATGCTCGGGCAAGAAATCGATGTCCATCATCGATGAGTTGGTGAGAAATGGGACATCATGAATCCCCGGCATGTCGGGAATACGGGCCCGCCCGCCAACATTGATATAGATCCTGTCGGCTTGCAGAACCTCATCGTTGACCAGGACAGTGTTCGACGACTGAAAGCGGGCCTGGCCCTGAATGACCGTACAATTTGTCGTTCCTCGGAGCCATTCCTCTACTCCCTTGCTTGACCTCCCGGAGACTGCATCTTTGCGGGCTTTCACCCGCTTCATATTGACGCGCATATCACCAATGTCGAAACCATATTCTGCCCCTCGGCGGGCAACGTGGACCGCATAGGCGCTTGCCACGAGCGTCTTTGTCGGGGTGCATCCCGTATTCACGCAGGTTCCGCCAAATTTATGGCGTTCGATAATAGCGACGGTTTTGCCGGCACCCGCAAACCGCGCCGCCAGGGGCGGGCCGGCCTGGCCCGTCCCGATAATGATTGCGTCGAAGTGCTTCATCGTAGTGGTCAACGTGCCCCCTCGGTGCGGAGCTTGCTGCCTTTGGCTGTCTGTTCGGGTGTCTTGCCGCCCTGACGCGCGACAATGTAGTCGGCCTCGGATCAACCTAACTGATTAAGATAGAATCACGATGACGAATCTATTGGACGAACGTATCCACCAACACCAATCCACGCGCCCAATACCTAAGGTATCACCAAAACGATCGTCCAGTTGAGTCGCCGGGGCATCTCGGGTGTAATCGTTGAACTGCAGCCGATTCGGTCGGGCGAGCAACCTTGCAAGAAACCCGTCAGGAGAAAAACGATGAGTATTATCGATAAGGAGATGAAATATGAAAGCAGTTGTTGTCCACCAATATGGCGGTCCGGAAGTATTGAGGTTTGAGGACTATCCTGATCCAATACCCGGTCCGGGCGAGGTGCTGGTGCGGGTCGCCGCCGCGAGCGTGAATCCGATCGACTACAAGCGGCGTGCTGGATTAACGAAGGATTTTTATCCCCTCGAGTTCCCGGGCCTCATAGGAGTCGATGTGGCGGGGACTGTGGTCGAAATTGGGCCGGGAGTGGAAGGCTTTTCCGTTGGCGACCAGGTGTTCGCTATGGCGGACAATACTTACGCCGAGCTTTGTGTCGTGAAAGCCGCGATTCTAGCGAAAGTTCCAAAGGGGCTCGATTTGATCCAGGCGGCGGCGCTGCCGCTGGTGACGACGACTGGCAACCAGCTCCTTTCAGCCACGGGAATCAAGGCGGCTCAGACCGTTATGGTCGTAGGTGCTGCAGGAAATGTCGGGCGTTCGGCGGTATTCACTGCCAGGGAACGCGGTGCGACTGTGATCGCGGGGGTTTTGAAGAGGCAGATGGATGAGGCGAAGACTGTCGGCGCGGATCAGGTGGTCGCAACCGACGAAGACACCGCGATCGCGAATCTTCCGATGCTCGATGCGGTTGCGGATACGGTCGGCGGAAGAACCGCCGAAAAGCTGATCGCCAAGATCAAGCCGGGAGGAGTGTACGCATCGGTTGTCGGGACGCCACAGAATGCCGAGAAGTACCCATCTGTAAAGGTGGCGCCAGTATTCTCGAAATTCGACAGGAAAACGCTCCAGTTCATGGCCGATGCGGTGCGAGATGGCAAGTTGGTAATCCCGATTAGCCAGAAACTGCCACTCAGTGAAGCGGCCGAGGCTCAAGCAGCGGCAGAAAAGGGTGGTATCGGGAAGATCTTGCTGGTGGCTTGAACTCTTTGCTGGACATGCAACGTCTAAAGGAAAAATCGAAATGAAGAAAGATCAGCGCGGACTTAATCGCTTCCAAACCAAGTGGCGACGGATGTATGGAATGCCTGACGTCACCGAGAGGTTGGTGGTTTCATCTCCATCGGTGCGCGGGCTTCTGGCTCGGCTCGAGCAATCTCAGGCTTGTATTGAGATGTTCTATTCACGCGTCGGCATCGCGACCTTTCGGCGGGTTCATGGCGAGTCCTAGCAGGTGTTTTTTTCGTCAAATACAGATGCTCTTACTCCCCTTCGTTCTCATGCAACACCCGATCGCGCTCCCGATCACCTAGCCGACGGCACACCAGCCGCCTTGCGTGACGCTCTGATCGCGTTACTCGGTCCTACCGCCGTGCGCTCGCGTGTCACAGACCGGGTGAGGTGCGCAACCGATGCCAATCCTATCGCCTCTTTCCACAGGTAGTGATTGTTGCGAAATCGGTGGAACAAATCGCGAAGACTCTGCAATACGCAAAGCAGAATCATCGTTCAGTGACCTTCCGCGCCTCCGGATCGAGCCTGAACGGTCTCTCCTCAGGAACTCCTATCACTTGGGAAGCTCTGCCCCGGTCTGCGGACGGCGCCTCCGCGTATGCAATGCCGGCGAGGTTTCCTTCAGCAAACAGCAGCGTCTTCCGGTTCGACCCATCGAGATTGGCGCTGTAGACCGAGCCGCCGAAGTCGGTAATGAACATTCGACCGCCCTTCAGGTCCAAAGCCAGGCCGATGCCCTCCATCAAATGGGTGAAAAGGATCTCAGGTTCCTTGCCATTTTCGGCCTCCGGGTCCATGGGTGCGCAGTTCACCGTGTTGCCACTCGGTGGCTCCCCGCGGCCGGTCCAATACAGCGTCCGATGAACCGGATCGAGGTCCAGATCGATTGGCTCCGGAAGATTGTCATAAGGAAGCTCAATGTCCCTGCGTTTCTCGGCCGACTGACCTGGCGGAACTTGGATGTTGGCCCGAAAAATTCGGCCCAAACCCGCGTGCTGACCACCCTTCTGTGTCCAATAGAACTTGCCGCCGTCACTGTCGACCGCAATGTCGACACACCATTTCGTCGGATCCGATCCCGGACGCGAATCGCCCAGGCTCGTATCCACGAGAGTCTCGATTTCCGACCCCTCCAGGTTTGCCCGCATCCATTCCGTGGACCGTTCGCGAATGTCTGCGGGCCGCCACCGTACACATCAGAAGCTCTCTCGAAGAGATTGCTCAGGCTGAAAGGACCCTTTCACCCAACAATCCATTCGTTCTGCTCGGCCAGCCATCGCTCTTCGACTCCGGTCGAGCTTCCTCTGGTCGGCATACCGCTTGGGCCTACTGTCATGTTCCTAACGGCAGCACCGAAGACTACACCGAATCCATTGAGCGCCAAATCGTACGCTTCGCTCCCGAATTCCGCGATTGCATTCTGTCCCGTTCCGTCTCTACACCCAAAGATCTGGAGAGTTGGAATTCCAATCTAGTCGGCGGCGATATCTTGGGAGGAGCAATGAATGTCCGCCAGTTAGTGTTTCGTCCTACACGGTCGTTGTATCGCACCTCGCGTTCGGGACTCTATCTTTGCGGAGCATCAACGCCCCCAGGCGGCGGCGTTCATGGAATGTGTGGATTTCATGCAGCCAAGATGGCTCTCAAGGATCTCAACATTTAATTCGATTTTCTGTCGGTCATTTCGCTTTGTCACAGGGGAATCCGTGGGGGATCGTACGAGACTCTGGCTCCGGAAAACATAGTGACCAGGGGTGCCAGGCTCATAGCACACTGCTGGACATCGCCGCAGGAAAGCGATGACCTCACACTTGTTCTCCAACATTTATCCCCCGTTCTGCGCGGTCTCGCGGAAGGACTGCCCGGGACACATCGCGGCCTGGCTGTTGCAACCAAATTGGGCATCGCCGGCTACAAAGGGGACATCGACCAACAGACCCAAGGCGATGATGAGCTTTACCCAAAGGTTGCTGCAAGTCGATGCCCAACATGTACGTAACGCCGACGCAAACCGAGCGACAGCAGATTTTGCGAGCGCTCCGCGAAAGCGATTGGGTTGTAGGAGCGGCGGGTGCCTTATCAAGCGGAGAAGTTGGGGACCTCTCGGCCACGGCTGTGACGGATGTCTGACAAGCGCCAAATCTCCGTCTTCTGATGCCCCGTACGAATGCCGCCCTGCAAGTGTCCCGCTGGCCCAAACATTCAGCACGCCAACAACATTGGTTGCCCTTACAACAGGCGGGACTTTGGCAAGGCGCGTGCGTTCAGAGTTGAGCGCAGCTGTCTTACTTAAGGATCGAAACCGTTCGCCGGCTATTTCCCGATCCCAGAAATATCCCGCGTCCCGGCGGCGGTGGGGGAGTTCACGCGACCGTTCTGGCCCGGCGGGACGTGCCCTTTGAAAGGCACTCCGCCAGCCACAACGGCGAACTTCATGCTTTCGTCGCAGGTTGAAGAGGACGCGACCTACGACGTTTGCGAAATGATGCATCGTGGAAAGTGGGAATCATAAGGAACGGCGATTATGGAGAAGTTTTTCACGTTTATCGGGGAGGTGAGCTTATTTGGGCTGAAAGCATTGGTGGACGCATTTCGGCCGCCGTTTGAATGGGAATTTTTCGTGTTTCAGATCGAGGAGATTGGGTGGCAATCGCTCCCACTCATCTTGGCCGCTGGCTTCGCTTTGGGAGTCGTACTGTCCATGCATACGCGAGGCACGCTGGTACAGTTCGGCGCAGAAGCACTGATTCCCAGCCTGCAATCTGCCTCATTTTTCAATGAATTGGGACCCCTCATTACTGCACTGCTGGTGGCGGGGAGAGTAGGTGCGGGCATCGGTGCCGGGATAGCCAATATGCGCGTGACCGAACAGATCGACGCAATTGAGTCTTTGTCGGTCGACTCTTTCAAAATGCTTGTAGTGACGCGGATTGTCGCTTGCATTCTTATTTTGCCAATGTTGACCCTTTTCATGGACTTCGCCAGTATGGCCGGTGGGTTTCTGGCTGAATACCTCGCCTCACATATCTCTCTGCAACTCTATCTCAATCGTGCCTTCAAGACGGTGGAATGGGCCAACTTCATTCCGCCTACGCTAAAAACCAGCGTTTTCGGTTTCATCATCGCTACCGTGTCAGGGTATTTCGGCTATACCACGGACGAAGGGTCCGCAGGAGTGCAGCGCGCGGCTACCAACAGCGTGGTTCTGTCTTCGCTTCTGATCATCTTGGCAGATGTCGTCCTTGTGAAAGCCATCTTCTTCCTCTTTCCAAGGAACGCCGTATGAGCGATCCGGCCGCAGTTGAATTCGAGCACGTGTTTAAGACCTTTGGAAATAGAAAAGTTCTCGACGATGTGTCGTTCAAGATCAGTGAGGGTGAGGCGCTTTGCAACATGGGCCGCAGTGGGACTGGCAAGAGCACCAGTCTCAGACTGATGATCGGCTTGCTGAAACCAGACAGTGGCAGAGTTTGCATTGGGTCGGAGGATATCGTTCATTCCAGCGAAGAAGATCTGTCGCGGGTTCGGCGCCATATGGGCTTCCTTTTTCAAAGTGCCGCTCTGCTCGATTCGTTCACGCTGGGAGACAATCTAGCTCTGCCGCTCCGCCGCCTGGATAAGTCGAAATCTCCGTCAGAGATCAAGCGCGCGGTGGGCGAGACACTCGAACGTGTGGGTCTTGATCTGGACATAGCCAAGATGCCCTCTGAGCTTTCCGGAGGGATGCGCAAGCGCGCAGGTCTGGCGAGAGCCCTCGTCCTCCATCCGAAGCTGTTACTAGTCGACGAGCCAAGCAGCGGACTCGACAGGATCACCGCCTCGGAAATCGACGATCTGCTCCTCAAAGTCAAGCAGGAGTATCGTGCGACGCTTGTAATCGTCACCCACGACGTGCGGGGTGCGCGAAGAGTCGGTGACCGCATCGCCGTACTGGACCAAGGTCGTATGATTGGCTTTGGCACAGCAACCGAATTGGACAAAAGCGATCACGAGATCGTGCGACGACTGGTATCGGAGTCCTGAATGAAAATCAACTATGCCGTCGTGGGCGTATTCGTGCTTTCTGCCGTGTTGTTGTTCAGCGTGGGCTTGTTCCTGATCGGGAATCGCCAGAAAGCGTTTGTTCATCATGTGGATTTCTTTACTTCGCTGAATAATGTGAACGGAATCTCGCCAGGTTCTAAAGTCCGGGTGTCCGGCTTCGACGCAGGTCAAGTCACCGGTATTGAGATACCGGATCGGCCATCGGACAAATTTAGGCTGAAATTGCATGTCGATAGCAAACTTCATAATCTCATTCGCGATGATTCATTTGTGACGGTGGAGTCCGATGGTCTGGTGGGAGACAAATTCTTGATGATTCACGAGGGCAGCGATCAAGCGCAAGAGGCAGCTATCGGAGCGACGCTGCCAGCCAAAGAACCGATCGAACTCTCCGCCGTGATTGCCAAAGCGACAGGAGTCATGGACCAGGCGAACGCCGCCATTGGAGATATAAAGGTTAAAGTCGATAGCACGCTCGATGCCGTCACCACAACCGTCAATAACACAAACGCACTCGTGACCGGCATCCGAGGCGGCAATGGCACAGTAGGCATGCTGCTCACTGACCAGCAAACGGCGAACAAAGTGAAGGACGCCGTGGGAAACGCACAGCAGGCGGCGGCCAATCTGAATCAGGTAACAGTTCAAGCCAAGCAGGTGATGGCGGACTTTCAGTCGCGAGACCTTTTTGGGAAGGCCGAAGCTACGCTGAACAATACCAAAGACGCGTCCCGACAGATTGCTCAAGCCTCACAACAAATAAATCTCACTCTGAACGATGCATTGGGTCCCGACCGCTCGGGTGAGAACGCGGCGCAGAATATCAGGGAAACTTTCTCGAATGTAAATCTGGCGACCGCGAATATGGCCGATGATACGGAAGCCCTTAAGCACGAGTTCTTCTTTCGGGGATTTTTCAAGAAGAGAGGCTACTACAGCCTAAAAGATCTAACACCCGATCAGTATCGCAGCAACTCCTACTTCGACAGCCCGAGAAATCAGCGCACATGGCTCAATGCGGCAGATGCTTTCGGGAAAGACTCGAATGGCGATGAGGTCCTGTCTGCCGCAGGCGAGCAGGAAATCGATCAGGTCATTGGTGCAAACAAAGATTCTGTGATTGATCAAGCGATCGTCGTGGAAGGCTATTCTAACCAGGCTTCAGCTGCCAACGAGATGGTGACGTCCAGGTCTCGGTCTCTGATAGTCGCCCGCTACCTGGAGAAGCGCTTTCATCTCAGCGCTGAGAACATTGGAGTGATACGGTTAAACGCTACCGCGCCCCCAGCTTCCGGAAAGGACTCTTGGGATGGCGCCTGTATCGTGCTCGTCGCGAATGCTAAATGATGCAAGAACATCAGGAAACAGTGGTTGGGTCTCGAGATTCTTTAAGTCTTGTGGTAAGCCCTTTGTTGTTCTGGTCCGTGATTCCCTCGCCGAGGATAAAGCGAGGGTCGAGGTTAATTAGTAATGAGAACGCGCTTGCGTTCACGAACGGAGTAGATCCCGGTTGGTTGCCCAACTCGAGGCTATCCGCCTCGGCGTGATGTCCGTCAATTCCCTTCTCTCTCATGCTCCCCCTTTCTCCACAATGGGACAACACACAGCAAAGTGGTAGTCTCCCCGCACTCCACGATTGCTGACTTGATTGCAGAAGGGCGTTTGGTCCAAGTCCCCAGGGATTGGTGTCCATCATTCCCTGGATATTTTCTCTATTACCCCAGCCGTCGTAACCAGCCTGCCGCTCTGTCCGCCCTGATAAGCGCCCTGCGGCTGTCGGAGTGAAGCCTGGCCTTGGCCTTTGAAAGTACCGATAAACGCGCTAGGGTAAGAGATGGGGATCAGGATCATGCTATTTGCCACGGCGATAAAGGCCGTTTCAAATGGCAAAGAGCAAGATGAAGCGCAAATGGGCGCCCAAGTCCGTTCTGAAGCTCGCCGACCTTGAGCAGTCCAAATCCGCTGTTCTTAATAGCCTGACTTCTCCCAGTTCTCAGCGGACCTAGGATCATGCGATCAGGGAATTCATCGAATGGTAGTGTTCAGAACCGAGACTTGCATTCAATAAGACCGTGGTTACCCGGTACAAGATCTCTCTCGAACAGCAGCTTTATGCATCAACGACCATCAATCTTCGTCTGGCCGCTGTCCGGAGACTTGGTTCGGTATTGCCCTATCGCTCGCACGACTTAGGTGTCGCAGATGTTCTTAATCTTCCGCTATCTTGCCGCTGGCGGGTCCTTAATAAGGTATGATTCCAGCGCCCAGTAAGGCTAGTCCGTGTGGATCGTCCTGGATGAATAAACCGGGAGTGTACATTTCAGAACCAGGAGGTGCAATCACTTGCTTTTTGACCCCTTCCTCGATTAAAGCGGAGAATCTAGGGTGTATCAACCGCACAACAGCCTCCCGCAGTGGCCATGTTAATCTTGACCTCTGGAATTCCCAATTCCAACGCTAAAGTTCATATCCGTCGCGCACGTTGAAGGCGATGAGCATACCGCCTCGCGTCGCAGACCATGGTGCCTCCGCAAGTGAAGTGCATCGCAAGTCCAGATTCCTTCGGCAGTGAATTGGTCAAGAAATAAGGGCCTCTGTCCGCGGACCTTTCGGAATCTTGGACTATCGGCATAGGGGGACGGGTCGCCCCGCCTCCCCTGCCACACCACCGTACATGCGGGTCCGCATACGGCGGTTCGGCGGATTAAGCTAAGACCGCACGACCATGGGTGGAAGCCCGAGCGTGGCAAA
>JBAUXO010000023.1:0-3781 GCA_049584315.1 Candidatus Sulfotelmatobacter sp.
GGCTTGCCCACTTTTATTTTCGCGTCACTAGCGAGCTTGAAGACCCAGGAGAAGAATGCGTAATAGCGCGGGTGGACTGTGGAGTTCGTTAGTCCCGGAAGCAGTACGTTGAGGATGGTCTCTCCAACCGTCTGGAGTCCCATGAAATCCCGTCCCCCAAGTGGTCTACCAGCGTCTTCGGTCCAGTCAGGAATCTGGGAATAGGCTTTTTTCTCAGTCAAGATCGAGAGCCCCCTCTGGAAATGGAATGATGAGAACAGAGCACGATGGGCATTTGACGGGCTTTGTGATGTCCGAGAGTTGACTCACGGCCCAAGTGGGGAGTCGCGTGTTCTGGCTCGGGCAATATTCTGTTGCAGACCAATTTAAGTATTCCAAGAACCGCCAGTTACCCTGACGATAAAACTGATCGTAAACCGCCATCTCCGCTTGATGGAGATCGCACGCACGCCTCTGATCCACCCTATCCGTCTCAGCGGCCGTCAGCTTTTCGTTCAAAGCTTGCAACTCCTGTGACTGCAGGCTCCCTGTACTCGCGATTTGCCTCCGCAACTCGAAGCAACGACGCGTCACAGCTCGTAGGGCCACAAGCGGCTTAAAATTAGTTTCTGCAATTCGTTCGGGCGTCTCGATCGCCCGTAGCCTCTCCAGTTCATCTTGCAGGCGGCCGATACTCATGTCACGCAAGAAGACATTCCCATGATCGCTGCGCAGATTGTCGGCAGTTTCTAGGGAACAGTCAACTCTTTCCAATCTGTCGTGCAAAAGGTGTTCGCACCCTGCAAGTATGTACTTCGCTTCCGCGAGGGACTGTTCTCGGTTCTGTCCACTGTTGACAGTCAATTCAGACAAGTGATAAAGAAGTCTGCCTGGGAGGTTCCGGCGCCGCAGAGATGTTGCACAGGAATCGCGAACAACGGCTGGAACTCGCAAGAACCAACCTACGGGGTTGCCCCAAATATTGCCAAAAGCAGATAGCGCTGCCCTCAGGAGGCGCCTGACGAACAGTAAATAGAGCTGTGCTCTTCCATCCCCCATTTCAACCGGTGCTTTCCAGAAGAGGTATAGATACCTTGCGAGCGAAAGACCGAAATCAAGAATGTAGACCATTGCCTCTGCATCTGACGTCAGACCTTGCGAATCGAACCGGCCCGCTATCCAATCCAAGACCTTGGCCGCCTCAATAATCATGTTATCTGAACCACCCGAATCCCCAGGCGCGGAAGGCGGTGCCTGATCGTCGTCGCCTTCATCGCTGTCTTGATCCAGTGGAATGGACGGAAGTGGTAATGCTGAGCGGGAGTCCCGCAAAAGGGCCGCGAACAAGCGTGGCACTGCTTCAAGCAAACCAGGAATACCGCCGCTCCGACCAATTGGTCGGTCAGGACTCAGGGCTTCATGGCTCTCCAGGAGAACCCCAAGGCACGCGGCTTGTTCCGCGGTGGGTTCTGGAGCATTTTTTGTCGGCGAGCGGCTTTCCGTCCCGGCCTCGGGGCTTGACGTACCGGCCAACACAGCGGAGAGTTCATTCTGGACAAACGCAAACAATGCAAGTACATCCTCGCCGTCGCAGTCTCCTTGTTGAACTCGGTCGTAAGCTTGGCGCGCTCGCTTGTAGGCAAGAGGCGAGCCAATGTCTTCAGGATTTACCACAAGCGCCGTCACCCAAACATCTGTGCCGCTCTTGCTCACTTTTATGCAAACTGCGACGGTTGCGGTGTATTCGAGAGATCCCACGCAGTTCGACGGAACGTCGGCCGTTAACGCGATCGATCCATCCTTGTGTTCGGGCGTGCCGCGGCGTTGGAGGTGAAAGCGGCCTGCTTTTGTGTTCAGTTGGATCTCTTTTACCTCCGCTGTGCCAATGTCAGCCAGGATCAGATGAAGGAGAACACCGGAAGTCTCCGCCCAAACGATTCTCGGCTGTGGCGTAGGCAGGCCACCGGATGACGGCTGATATGCTAGAGACTTCCACTTAGTTGGAGCGATACGAACGGGCTCGCTGAAGAGCCGGTGGAAGGCCCGTGAATTGGACGACAGACGTACCACAACTGCTTCAAAGTTTCCCTGTCCGGCTTTGCTCCCCCACGCCTCCAAGGTCAGGTTCGCGCTACCAGTCACCACGGCAGATCCTCCTGGCCCTCTGAAGAGAAGAGTCTTGGCATGCACAAAACGATTGCCGAAGCCGTGCAAAACTGCCGGCTTGATCCCTTGTCGCAGAGTGCTACCCACTTTCGGGTTAATTCCGGTGCCCCGAGGTCCCTGCGCAACCAGGATGCTGGCCGCTGGATACTGCTGTGCGAACTTCGCAACGGCCGAAAGATCGGAGTCGAAGAACGGTGATACCGCCAGTATTTCGCGTGGCTCAAAAGGGAGGATCTCGGCAAGCTGCTCGAACAATTCACGATCGAAGTTATGCAGAACGTGGAGATTTTTGGGTTCGGCCATTTCCGCGCCTGGCCGCAGGGACGCGAGCGAGCGCGAGGGTTGACTGATGATGCCATCGAGTGCATTGTGAGCAGAGCGACTGATGGGCTGCCTTCTATTGAGAGCCCGGAAGAAGCCGACTATTTCCTCGATGTCTGGACTATATGTTGTGTCACCGTCCCTGCAGACCAAGCGATCGACAATCTCCACATTGCTACCCAAGCCGCTCTTTGTCAGGTTCGCGCTGCTTACATACAGTCGTACATCCGATTGCGACCACATCAGGCACAACTTAGCGTGAAAAGCAAACGGCGCCATATCGACCGGCACAACCCAATAGTCAACTCCGGCGCGCGCGAGCGCCGCTCGTTCACAGACTATGGCTTGATATCCGCGGCGATCGCAGAACAGCACAACGTGCAGACAGCCAGCGGCAAGCAGTGGAGAAACGAACTGATATTCAAAAAATGTTGGCGACAAAGCATAAGTCGTGAGAATCACGCCAGTCGGTTTTGCAGCGAGGATCTCGTCAAGTAAAGGCAGCATCGAACTTATTCCCGCTTAGACCATCGGAATTGTTTCAACTCGTCGAGCCGTATCGGTGCCTGAGGCGTTGCCGTTCAGGTGAGAATATCCGGTCGATGGCCGCGTGCTGATGGACGAGTCCAGCTGGCAGTGTACATCTTGCTGAGATCGAATTACGTGCGTGGGCACTCGAAGGCCAACCTCGTGTTGACGGTGCTCGGAACGCGAGTGCCCAAGCGGAAGAATAAGGAGGATCACAGCCCCACTTTGGACTTTCGACGCCAGCGGCTTTTTCCCATAGCTCATCAACCCACAACTTCTGCTATAGAGCCGAAATTATGAGGCATCTCATTCTCAGGCTGCCAAGGTCGTTCACCAATGCTTCAGTCGTACCCCGGCGATGCAGTTTGTCGCTTGTCCTCCTCGTTTCGCTTTTCAAGGCTTCTGAATACCTGCAGTCCAACTTCATCCTCCTTCATTTGGGGTGTAAGGAAGTCGTCCTTGTGGAGCGCCCCTTCTGACAGGCCCTTCTTTGCCTCCATCAGGGAATCGAGAAGTTGATCAAATGTCAAAGAAACCTGGTCAGTGCCGTCCTCCAAAATCGGAATGTACACGTGTACTTCCTTTGTCTGGCCGAGTCGATAAACGCGATCTGTGGCCTGGGCCTCAACCGCTGGGTTCCACCAACGGCCATAGTGAATAACGTGATTTGCTTCCACAATCGTTAATCCCACACCAGCCAAAAACGGCGAAAGGATTAGGACATCGAATGTGGCGCCTATGGAGGCCTTGCCGACGGCTTCGGCGGCGACGCTCGAGCCGAAGCCGC
>JBAUXO010000024.1:0-16689 GCA_049584315.1 Candidatus Sulfotelmatobacter sp.
ATGTAATCAGGCGCTTGCGAGCGGCTGAATTGGATGCTGCGCTGGTGACTCTTCCGGTGCTACCTGATGGTTACTGCATCCAGCCCGTGATGCACGAGCCACTGGTGGTCTGCGTTCGCAAAGACGAACGCTTGCGCGCCTTTGTCCACAAAGCGCTGTAGTCGCCCCGAGTCGCGTCCCACGACGCGTACCTTTTTGCCCGCTGACAGCAGGGAATTGGCGATGATCGAGCCCGTGTTCCCGCTCGCTCCTAAAATCACATACATTTCATTCGAAACAACGGATGACGTCATAGTTGCTGCCTCCTTCGGCCTGAAAAAAGGGTGTCGGATGTATTCACGGCGATTGCGTTGTCTTTGGCGCTCATTTCGGGAATGTGTCGCCGAACATGGGACGGCCGCTCACAGAATCGGCCTTGGTCGCCTCGTCCTGCAAAACGTCCCAATGCTCTTTGAGAAGACCGTCTTCGAACCGGATAACGTCGGCGGCGATCCAGGCGGCGGGCCTGCCCATCCCAGTGAAGCGGCCATGTGCTATGACGTAATCGCCCTCTGCGATGATGAGCTGGTTCCCATAGTGCAACGTCTCCGGCACTGAGCGGACTAGATTGAATAGACCTTCGCGGCCTGGTGGTATGTGTGCGCTGTGCTGTATATAGTTCGGTGACCAGAAGCGTTCCGCCGCCGCATAATCACGCTTGTTAAAAAGTGTCTCGAATGCTTCAAGCACGATTGCCTTATTTCGTTCTGGGGATGAGTCGCTCATTGCTTCTCCTGTGCTTCCGAAGAGGCTGATCTGCGCCTTCACCACGATAGAGTATGACAGTAATCCAGAAGTTGCAAAGTATTTTATGAAATCTTTTTCGGACCATTTCGTTGCCGCTTCATTTGCAAAGGCCCGTCTATATATATTCTTGATGCAATGAGCTTCTTGCACCACGGATGATACGGTTTGCATCGAATCAATGAAGAGTACGCTGATACTCTAGGAGCTACTCCTGCCGGGAGCGATCCATGCGGACGAGGGACGAGAGGGTGAGGCCAGAATGGGTTATTCGAAGAGTGATAAGGCGGAGACGCACGCTCGGATCGTGAGCGTTGCTGCCAAGAGGTTTCGGGAACTCGGTCTGGAAGGCATCGGCGTTGCCGATGTCATGAAGGAGGCCGGCGTTACGGTCGGCGGTTTCTACAAACATTTCGATTCGCGCGATGAACTGGTGGTTGAGGCTCTAGCCACCGCATTCCAAGACCTCGACCGCTGGGAGGAACATACTGACACGCTAACCACAGCTTTGGAGAGCTATTTGTCCGAAGAGCACCGGGATGCGCCAGGGGCAGGCTGTGCGTTAGGCGCACTGCTGGGTGACATGTCTCGGGCGAGTCGATCGGCGAAGGCTGTATATACCGCACGACTCAAACGCACCTTGGCTTACTCGACGGGCCTTGTTCCTACAAATGGCATCTCTGATCGGCGCGCCCGCGCGATCCTCACGATTAGTGCGATGCTAGGAGCGATCAATCTCTCTCGTGCCGTGTCCGACCCGAACCTTTCACGAGAGATTCTCCAGCAGACGCGGGATCAGTTAATCAGTTTGAACAAACCCGCGAAACCGCATTAGACAGCTGATTCATTTCGGACAAACGTCCAGCTACAGCGGTCAGGAATTCAACGAGCAATCTCGGCAACTGTACTGATCTGAATTCGCTCTGCTACAATTCATTCTCGGGGCATGGACAGATGCTCCGGATCGTAGGGCTCGCATCGGGAACTGGAGGGACGTACTTCCTTACGGTTTCCTGTCGATAAAACCCCGGAATTCGGTTATATGGGGTGGAAACGGTTAACAGAGGCGACTCTATCGACAGTAGGAAAAGACAGGAAAATCAAGGGTTTCCAGCTAACCCGGTGAAAACAAAGTGGAGACGTAGTTCAGTTGGTTAGAACGCTGCCCTGTCACCGAGCCCCAGTACAGAATCGATCAGGCAGCCGCTGTTTCCTCGAAGAGCACACCTTTAGCGCGATAATTCTCCCTTACATTCGCACAACCTGCTTCACCCAAATTGGAAGCCTGCCTGTCAGGCAGGAGGCCGCGGGTTCGAGTCCCGTCGTTCCCGCCAGATTCCTCTCAAACCGCTTAAGCGGTGGGTAGTTTGAAGTTTAATTGCCTCGTGGGGACGTGCGTTACCTGCAACTTTCATGCGGGTGTTGCGTCTAAGTGACGGGCGAACCTATACTTTCTTAAGGCGAATGAAGCCATCCCATGAGTGTCGGCGCAGTCGCGATGAACTCGTCCACTATCATCGTAGCCCTCAACGCTCAGTTGCTTCGCCGGCTCAAGTTGCAACGTTGATAGCGAAGTCAACGATAAATAGTGGGCACATCAGGTAGAGATCCAGCGCGAGAGCCCAGACGCTTGGATTGCGGCGGATGCTGGCGACGCGCACGTTTCCATGCCCGTAAGTATCAGGGAATTCCGATAAGGCGACCGCCGCTCATACCGATGGATTGGTGGTGGCCTCCGGCAAAACTGTAGTCGTAAGCGGGTTCGAGGAACCAGCCGAAACGGTGTTTGCCGCCCGGCCAGAACATGAAGTCTCCCGCGTCTCCCCAGAGATGGAGTTGGTCACTTTCCCGTTCTGTCTGAGGTGGACCCATTCGGGACCGACGCCCAACATGAGCTCAGCCTTCCGAGATATGGTCCACGGCTTCTTGAAAAGTAGGTCGGTGTCCCATTCCGTTGACTTACGAGTGTAGAAGGGCGACACGCCTACCTCAAGCTCCAGCCAATTCTCTATCGGTGTGACCTCCACTGCAAGATTCGGCGCGAACGTTGCAGCGCCTCCACTGAGGTTCCAGTTAGTTGCTGCGCCAAGCTCAACAATGGCTATGGGGTCTTTGTCCTCAGCGACCTTTTGCAGATCGCCACATGGCGCCTTAGAGGAAGTCTGCCCGTGAGAAGGCGGACACAAAAACAGGAACAGGCACGATCCAGTGAGCGTGAACACGTACAGACGCATTGATGTCTCCAGAGTGAATTGTGTTTTCGAGCACCCGCCCTAAAGGCACGGAAAGGCCAAGCTAAGAGGAGACATTTGTACGCGGAGGTCTAAAGACGGAGGAGTGTGACGTGAAAACAGGCGAAGGCGGTTCAGGGCGAACATTTGAGGTCACAGCATTCACAGGACCCAGATCCGGACTTGCGTTCGGAAGCCCGTCAAAGCCACAGCACCAGCAGATGCCGTTACAACGCTCCGGGGTGGGCTGCTGCTGCTGGTTGAAGAGAGTTTGCGGGGAAGAAGAGATTCCAGTGAGCGATCCATCGCACAGATCGCAGTGCGGTGGATGAACTACCAGGCACACCAACACCGAGCACAACAGCCATGCGATAAGGCGAGCCGGTGTTGTAGTTGCCCGATCCAGGCTCTTAATGATAATCCTTGACGAGGTAGGCCACCAGTGGCTCACCGAAGTGAGCTTCCGCTTGCGAGCAAGCGCTGAATGGCATCCTTCGCTCCGCCAATTACGTCGCGGACGGGACCGTCAGAATAAGCCGGTTTGGGCGGAGCATCTTGCCACAGTGTTCCTGGCTGATATACCGCGATGTAGTCCCATACGACCGTTGAGCGGTTCCGTTCCCCGAGCAAGTGAGACAATGCTCGACTCCTATCCCAATACTGCACCGCTCGTACATCAGGAATGCGCGCGAGGGCAGCAGTCGAGGGCGCAGCAAAATCCGTGGGCAGCACCGGCTCCCAGATCGCGAAAACCCGTACATTCTGGTCATTGATTTCCTGCAGCAATTGTCCGGTTGCAGAGGCCCCCTGCAAGCAAACGGCTCACGTGGGTGAAAGCATTAGAACGACGCGGATAGAGGATGCCGAACCGTTGAACGCAGTCTTCAGAGGAGTCAGATCGCCCGATGAAAAACTGAGGAGAGGCGGCTGTCCCTTGGGTGCCGAGTGTCCGCCGTAGAAGTAATACACGATCACAAACACCACCAAAAGAACAGCAAAAAGAAGCATGCGATTTCGGTTCATGATTTGCCTGCCAAAAGATCGGCCACCAAGTTGGCGATTACCTGGGGGAAGAAGATGAATGCGACGACAACAATCGCCGAAAACCACAAGAGAAAAGTGCTAATCCAGCTGGGCTTGCAATTGCATTGCTTCGCCCGCCACGATCTGTAAAACCCAAAGGCAATGAGCAACACGGATAGAACAAGCAGGTACGGTCGCAACTGGACGACAAAAGCGGATGTGCCCGCTGCTCCGGCAGCGAAGAGAAAAGGCAGCAGCGGCAAACAGCAGCTTGACGCCACAATCACACTGCCGAGAGCAGCCAGACTGGCAACCACGGTGCTCCTTGAATCGGATTTACCTGTCGCCTGATTTTCTTCCATTCGAGACATTTTTCCCGCCATTGAAGTCGACCATTCTGCCTTCGTAAATGGCGCTGAGAGATGGGTCGATTACGAATCGGATCTTGTTCATTGTGGAGTGCTCCCAACCGATGCTGACCGGACGGCTTCTCGAATCAATTGGTGGGAAGGTATTCCGGTTGAGTATCTGCGGCACATCAACCCGAAATCTTTTCGTTCCTCCGCTTTCGGCTCGATGTCGAGGCCGTTAACACGAACTGTAGGTGAGCCTAGGAATCTCACGTTGTGCGCTGTCTCTACATCTGCAACCAGAACCTCTCTGACTTCCGCATCGCAACCCTCTTCTCGGAGGACCTGGTGAATTCGTTCCAGCGTGGGAACGTGATTGGGACAATTTTCAAAATAGAGAACTTCGATCTTCATGCCCTTTCAAACCTTCCTGTTGTAGCTGCCGAACGGGCCTTCAGCCAAGCAGGCAATCACAGTAATACCGAGAACTACACACAGACATACGCCTGGACGCATCGGCGCCAGATTCAATGCGGAAAGCGCGACGTAGACTGCCGCGAGCAAATAGACCGGTCCCGTCACGTAGCAATGCCGTCTGCCGCATCGTGCAGCGTTGGCAATGCACGCCGCGGCCATGATCAGGAATGCAGGAATCCACAGAATCGGCGGAGCCTTTTCCCAATTCAACCCAACAAGGAGAGCGACGACAGGAATGCACCACAGTAGGAGTGCGCCCCAACCACGCGCCAAGTCTCTTGTTTCGCAACTTTGCTCTGACATGAGAATCTCAACGGCCTCGTGCAGCAACTCGTCTTGTGCTATTCACTTTCATTTCGCCGCCGTGCGAGAGCGAATGGGCCATTTGCCGGAGGGCCGGACAGTCTTCCGGGGATTTCGGCTGCTGCTTCAATGCTAGATTGCATTTGCCCAGAGCATCGCTCAGATGTGCTTCCAGTTTCTCCAACTCTGCTTTCTTCTCGCGGACCGCTGACAATTTCGCCTGTAAAAGGTCCCGGACTTCTACGCATACGCCAGTCTGCTCACCCTGAAGGTGGAGCAACTCACGAACTTCCTCCAAAGAAAACCCCAGGGTCTTCGCGCGCTTCACAAAAGCCAGTCTTTCGATCATTTCCTCTGAAAACTTTCGATAACCCGATGCCGTCCTGGGTACAGCGGGGAGCAATCCTTTCTCTTCATAGAAACGAATGGTTTCCAGATTTACCCGGGCGCGTTGTGCCAGCTGGCCTCTCGTCAATCCTTCCATGTTTCAAGCATAAACCCTGTAGCTGGCTACAGGGTCAAGTGTTTTCTGTGTTGATCCGCGCGCCGTTAGCCACCAACCACTGTCTCAAGGGTCCGACGATGAAGTGCATTGCGTTTGGACGATGTCGATTGCCCGCAGACAGAGTGGGGCCGTAGCTTACTATCGGTCCTTGACATTGTCTCCATATTTCTGCAACTATGGAAATATGCCTAGCGCCCAAGCTGCAAAACCACCGGACAAAGTCGCAAAGCTGGCCGACATGCTTTCCGCAATGGGTTCGGAACCCCGCCTACGGATCATGCAGTTGCTACTGTCGGCTCACCCAGACGGCCTTGTCGTCACCGAAATTCAGGACGAGCTAGAGATTCCCAATTCCACCCTGTCCCACCACCTTGAAAAACTCAAAGGCGAGGACTTAGTCCGCGTTCAGCGCGAAAGCACGTTCCTTCGATACACCGCCAACACGGACGCACTTCAGGAGTTGCTTCAGTTCCTGTACGCGGAGTGCTGCACTCGAAACAAGGCCGTCAAGCCTGAACAAATCGTCCGAATCTGCAAATAGGGAGGGATCATGAGCACCACAGACATCAAAGAAATCGTCAAGGAAAAGTACGGACAAGCCGCTCTAAGAGTCAAGTCTGGCGGAAGTTCTTGCTGCGGAGCCAGTCCAGTAAACGGTAGTGGATGTTGCGATCCGATCACCTCAAATCTTTACGATGCGCTCCAAGCCGGTCAGATTCCAGAGGAGGCTCTACTCGCGTCGTTGGGCTGCGGAAATCCCACTGCTCTCGCGAAGCTCAATCCCGGCGAGGTTGTTCTGGACCTCGGATCTGGGGGAGGCATTGACGTGTTGCTTTCCGCAAAGAGAGTCGGCCCTACTGGCAAATCCTACGGGCTGGACATGACGGATGAGATGCTCGCACTCGCCGAAGAGAACAAGCGCAAGTCAGGCATCGCGAACGTGGAGTTCTTGAAGGGCGAGATTGAACACATCCCGCTGCCTGACAACTCCGTTGACGTTGTCATTTCCAACTGTGTCATCAATCTATCCGCGGACAAGGACGCAGTTTTGCGAGAAGCCTTCCGCGTGCTCAAACCGGGTGGACGGTTCGCTGTGTCAGACGTAGTCACTCGCGGGGAGATCGTGCCGGAGGTGCGCAAGAGCCTTCTGCTTTGGGTTGGCTGCGTCGCGGGATCGTTAGAAGAGAACGACTATCGCACCAAGCTCGCCGCCGCAGGATTTGAGCAAATAGACCTTGAACCGACCCGCGTTTACAACGTGAATGACGCCCGTGAGTTTCTAGCGGGCCAGAACATTGACGTTGACGCAATCGCGCCACAAGTGGACGGGAAGATCATGAGTGCTTTTGTGCGCGCCGTGAAGCCACAGTCTTGCTGCGGGCCAACCTGCTGTCAGTGAGGAGACATGATGGAAGGGCGGTACAACGTTCTGTTTCTATGCACTGGCAACTCGGCTCGGTCGATCATGGCCGAAGCAATCATGAACTACAAAGGACGAGCAAACTTTGACGCCTACAGCGCCGGATCGCATCCATCAGGAACGGTCCGACCGGAAGCGATCGCGCAGCTAGAGAGCGCTCACCTGCCGACAGACGGCCTTCGCAGTAAAAGCTGGGACGAGTTCGCGAAGCCCGACGCTCTCAAGCTCGATTTCGTCTTCACTGTCTGCGATAACGCGGCGAAGGAAGTCTGTCCCTTTTGGCCCGGCCAGCCGCAGACGGCCCACTGGGGAGTGCCCGACCCGGCTGCTGTTCGCGGCACAGAAGACGAAATCAAGCGTGCCTACCGAGACGCTTTCATGACGCTAGAGCGACGAATCAGTTTGTTCTTATGCCTCCCTCTGGCAAGCATCGACAAGATGGCAATCAAGAAAGAGATCGACAAGATCGGGCAGCAATGAAATTCAACTTGCGTGCCAGATTGACGGCTGAGTTCGTAGGCAGCGCATTCCTCGTTGCTGCTGTGGTTGGCTCCGGCATCATGGGCGAACGGCTGGCAGGCGGCAATGTCGCCATCGCATTGCTTGCGAACACGATTGCGACGGGCGCTGCATTACTGGCTCTCATTCTGACCTTTGGCCCGATTTCCGGCGCACACCTTAACCCGGCGGTCACGGTTGCCGACGCCATTGAACATGGCATCTCTTGGCCGGATGCACTCGCCTACATCGCCGTGCAATGTGCTGGGGGAGTTGCGGGAGCCATCACCGCGCACCTAATGTTCGGCCTGCGCTGGTATTCCGTCTCGACCCATTCTCGACACGGATGGTCGTTGGTCCTCAGCGAATTCGTGGCTACTTTCGGACTGCTGTCGGTTATCTGGGGATGTTCGCGACTGCGCAAGGGAGCCGTGCCGTTCGCTGTAGCCAGCTACATCACCGCCGCTTACTGGTTCACCGCGTCAACCTCGTTTGCAAACCCGGCCGTGACGATCGCCCGGTGCTTGTCGGATACTTTCGCCGGGATTCAACCTGCTGACGTTCCTCTATTCATCGGGGCGCAACTGACGGGAGCCTTAGCCGCGACTCTGTTGTTTCGATGGCTTGTCCCGGACTTGCCGGCACACGTGGAGGAGGTGTTAGTGCCTCACCCTCGACACGATCGGCCAAGCCTAAATTCGGTCAATGAGAGGGGAACCGCCGTGCGACGCACTGACGGTCTCGAAAACTCTATCGGAGCACGTTCAACAATTATGGTCCATTAACAGTCCACGAACTGTTTCCGAGGGTCATTAAAACGTTCTTGTAGCGCCATCCGTGCCGCGTGTTTTCAGTTAGTTACGGTTGAAGATTTCGTTGTCACGGCAGAAGGCACATTGATTTCCAGATCAGACTGAATCTTGATCCATTCATGATCCACGAAACGTTTCTGTACCTTACTGAAACTGCTTTTGGAAGCCATCCGTGTCGCGTAGCTTCAGCAACTTTCACGGCGGTAACACGGGTTCAAATCCCGGCGGGGACGCCAAACCTTTTCAGAGACTTAGAGCGAAAGAGACGATTCGTCGTAGGCCCAAAAGGGAACAGCAGGACTGCCAAATCTCTCCATCCTGCCGTTCCAGAACTGCGCAGAGCCTGCCGTCTCAATATGCCGCCGAATGATTACGTTTCGCCAGCTTGAACCCGAGTCAAATCGCGAACGAAGTCGAGAATGAGCCTATTTGCTGCATCTGGTGCCTCTAAAGGCACAAGATGCGCGGCACCAGGCACTTCCACATGACGGGCCTTTGGCAACTGTTCTGCAATTCGGCGGCTATGGGGTGACGGTAGAATGGTGTCTTCCTTGCCCGATACGACGAGTGCCGGAGCCTTCACGTTACGAAGCGCGTCGAGAGTAGAATCTCGGTCTACGAGCACTGCTCGCACAGTATTAATGACTCCACGACGGTTCCACGAACGAAAGTTCCTGCTAAGCTCAACTCCGAGTTCCGGCTTGCGGCGCCGGGTCTCGGGTGAGAAAATCAATGATACGTTCATGCGGTCAACCACCTTGTCGAGTGCGTCGATCGCGAGCATCCAGGTGAGCAGCGTATTCTTTGCCCGATCAAACGGTGTGGCGCTTTCCGCCGTGGTGTTAAATAACACCATACCTCGAACCCGGTCCGGCGCGCGCAACGCGATGCGCGGCGCGATCATGCCGCCCCAAGACGTTCCGAGCACGACCACCGACGTGTGAACATTCAATGTGTCCAACACCTGAAGAGCAGCCTCGGCACACTCATCCATCGTGAAGTCTCGTTCTAACCCCTTGCTTCGGCCGTGACCCGGCGGGTCTAGCGCGAGCGTCCGCCACCCGGCTGCCCGCAATGGGGTAATCTGATAACGCCACATGCTGTGATCGGTGAAAAGGCTGGGCCAGAGCAGTGCGACCGGTTCGTGGTCGTTGCCTTGATCGTCCACGTACAGATCGCCGAGGATTGTTGGTACGGTTGCCATGTACGCTTGCCTCCGAAGCTTTGAATTCCCAGAGCACTAATATTAAGATTCAATCTTCACACTGTCAACTTCATGCCCATGAAACGTCCCTTCCATCACGGTGACCTGCGTAACGCCTTGATCGTAGCGGCGAAGAAGCTCATCGAACGCAAAGGCATAGAGGCATTCGCATTACGCGAAGCGGCCCGAAAGGTGGGCGTATCGGCGAATGCCGCCTATCACCATTTCGAGAACAAAGACGCACTGCTGAGCGCTGTTGCGTCCAGTGGATTCGCCGAGCTAGCCACGCAACGAGAAGAGGCTTGCTCAAAAGCCCCCGCGGATGCATGGAGTCAGCTTGACGCAGGAGCTAAGGTTTACGTTCAATTTGCCGAGGCACGCCCAAAACTCTTCGACTTGATGTTTGGACCGCTCGGCGTGGGCTCACAAACTGTACCCAGTAGCCGCAAGCCGTATAAGCAGTTGAGCGAAGCACTCGATAATCTTGTTTTGAGCGGGAGAGTTACTCCGCAACGACGCGCAGGCGCAGAAAGTACGCTATGGGCTCTGATACATGGACTTGCGGTGTTACGCAGAGCAGGCGCTCTGCGCGAACCATTCGACGAATCTTGGGAGCATATGCATAAGTTTATCGCAGATGGCTTAGGCATTAACCTGGATGAGAAAACCTCAAAATAGGCGCCGCGCTCCAAATGGGGCGAAGTCCGTCAGCGTGGGTGAGCAAGTGAATGTGACGGGACGGTTAAAGAGTACCCAAGCGCAGGAAAGAACGGTTTTCCACAACGGTGATCGTGTAATATGCCCACGACAACTCTCTAAGGTTGTCTTGGGCTGCGTGACTGACTGGCAACAGGAAACTCGCGGCCTATTTCGTATGGAGAGTTTTATGGTGACAGACCCAGCCTCTGGCATCAGGCACGAAGTCCAACAGTTGGTTCAACTGCAAATTGACACTCTACGTCTCGAATCCTCCCTGACATCTTCCCAGCTTTGGGAGTACCACTCTCGATCCCAAAGAATCACAGCACTGTACAGGGAGCTTGACCAAATCCGCAGAGACCGTGTCAAGTGCGAATTGAGAACAGCTTCCTGAACGTCCTTGCGTTTGAGGGGGTGAAACCGCCATCCGCGCGGTTTGATAGGTCCGGCTGCGGGATGGCGGCTTTCGATGAAAGGCCATGAGGTACTGACTATGTTGAACGGGAACCAGACGGAACTTGCGAGGAAGGAAGCCAACCTCATTGCTGTTGTCGAAAAGATCCTCCCAGACTTTGCCAGAGCGTGCCGCGCACATGACACCCCCGTTGTCATCATGCACCAAGATGCATTCGCCGCCGATTATCAGGAAGAAGAATATCGCTTTATTGGATTGGCGATAAAGTTTGCTGGCATCTGCGGCAAAGAAGTCCGCATCATCGGAACGAACAGGCAGACTGTCGATCAAAGTGAGACCACCCACTGAGACATGCCTCATACATATTGTCCCGTCACGCCGATCAGAGATTGACAATAAGCTCTATGGATTTTGTTCAGTCTTCCTATACAGACGCTTGCGCTAGGCCGATATGATGGCTGTTTAGTGAGCATTGCTTTGACCAAGAAGTACAACTTCTGCCCCTGGTTTCCTCTGATATCACGCAGATCCAATTCAATCGGATCTGTGACGTTCACCGGCACGCGCTGAGGATTGAACCCCGTCAGTAGCTCATAAAAAACTGTACCGAACTGTAAATGTCGCTCGGCGGTCGATGGACTGGAAGCTATTCATCACCGGTACGCCAATATGGATTTAATTTTAAGAACGCAGGTGAAACTGTTCAACGAAGGTCTTGAGTTTAGTGGCGCTTTGTTCAAAAGAAGCCAGTGAGATGTAGCCGTCGGGCCGAACAAGATATAGTGCATTCCGTCTGAGTAAGGGAAGATATGTAAAAGGCAGGTGAGACTCGCGACAGGCGGTTTCGAGGTCCTTGTCAACCGTGCCGTACACATGTGCTTGCCAATGTAGATCCTCTCCTTCGCCCAACCGCTGCACACACTTCTACTAGGAGTGGGTTTTCTTTTATCGCTTTAGCGGAGCGAAGCCAAAAACACGTACAACAACCCAATCACCGCAACCGCAATGGCCGCATATGGCCAAAGTTCGAGCTTGGACTTCCACCCCATCCTCAAAACGTTAGCCGAAACGATCGGAAAATTCATGTTCCTGAAGTCACCAGCCTTTTCCCAGAACGAGATGAATGGACGGTCAATTACAGAGACGCAACGGGACTACCGAGGTTTCAAGTTCTTGGGACTGTCGAATTCTACTGTCGCAAGCTGTGCGCAGTTGACACAAGTGCATTTGAAATGTGGGTTATTCGGCTGCTGAGATGCCCGCAGCGAGCGCACGTGAACCATTCGCGCCCGAGTCGACCAATCAATCGCTTTGAATTGGCCGCGCAGTATGGGCAGCGAATATTCTGAGGTTCTAAATGAGGCTTAACCAGGACGGCTCCTGGACGGAGTCAAGCTGCTATCAGATTTCGTACGGAACCGCATCCAATATGGAGTACGGCCGCACCAGTCCGAGTAGTTCAGAACGCTAAGCGCCCAACAACGACTGCCAATTCGAGAAGCATTGAAAGGACAGAAAGATCAAGTTTTGCAATTAGGCCCTTCCTTCCACCACCAAGGGCTCAACATCAAGAGAGACGAAGGCTCTTAAGCGAGGCCCGAGCGTCTCCGCCACCGATATTTGGAGTGATGATCAATTCCAGTACACCAACAGCTGAAAGATCCGCTTGGTATTCCTCGACCTCTCGTACAGAGTCAGGTGGATTGAAGTTCCACTGCTGGCGCACAATTTCCCTGACGGAACTCCCCTCATCCTTAGACCACCGCAAAACGAACTCCTGTGTCCGGGCTGTTTCTCGCTCCTCAAACACGAGCGATATATGCTTGAGTCTTTGCGGCTGATCGAAGACCAGTCGAATCGTTTGACTCCCTGGTTGGGCAGCACGCCAACCCCGAGCCTCTCCCGAGTTGAAGACAGATTCCACTGGAAAAGCTTCCTCTTCCGACGTAACCTCAACCACCGCGGCCCGCTCGACATCTAACCAGCCCTCACCACGATTACGAATACTCTCGGAGGTTGGGGTGATGAGACGTTTACGCATACGCCAAGTTTACTACCGTTGAGCAGGCTCATTCTGTATCGGAGTTCCATGACGGCACAGGCACAGCTACAGTGCCAAGCCGATGGCGAATGCACCACAGCCAAACTTTTTTTGAAGAATCCACTTCTTGATCAACACTCTTTCTACAGAATCTGCATCTGAACCTCAGCTTCTGGCCAAAACCTTCTTTAATGGGGGCATTAGCCTGTGCGATCGGTGCTAATCGTAGACGACAATCCACTGATCCGGCAGGCGCTGTGCGAACTGTTCACATGCGAAGGCGACTTCGACGTGTGCGCAGAAGCAGGCGACGGAAAGGACGCAATTGAGAAGGCTCAATTGTTCCATCCGGACCTGATCGTGACTGACTTATCGATGCCCGTCATGAACGGCCTGGAAGAAGCCCGTGCTCTCAGGGAATTGATGCCGACAGTGCCTGTGATCGTTTTCACAGCGTACATCAGTTCTGCTCTGGAGAAAGAGGCCGCCGCGAGCGGAGTTTCCGCGATCATTTCGAATTCTGAGCACGCCACTCTCTTAATCGAGACAGCTCGGGCTCTGCTCGACCAAATGGCTGCATAAACTTTTCCCCTCCAACCGAGAACTGACGCGCGCTCCTCAATAGGGCTCACGAAACGCAACCGTTTCACGCTGGCCGGTGTTTCTTATGTGATACCGAAATCTCATCTCGCGGAGCATCTTGTACCCATGCTGTCATCGCGCGCGTAGAGTTCGAGAAGCAGGGCCCTCGCAGCCACACACCGACCAAAGCTTAGCTTGACGGCTCTTTCTTGGGCAATCCGGGAGAGAGCCGGGTCAGCTCCTCAAAGGATGGATGATGGTCCGGTTTCCTGCGGACCACGAAGAGCGGTTGCGATGATGGGCAACCATGTTTCAGGCCCATTTAGCTTCACGTTGTAATCGGCACCTGCAAGCACACTAACTTTCGGCGGGTTGAGGGCCAAGATGAGAACGCCTGGGTAATGTGCTTTGAGCCACAAAACCATTTCCTTTCTTATTTCATCATCCCCTGCATGTCCGACGATAAAAAAGTCATAATGCTCAGGCGTGCTCAGCACAACTTTTGCTGCTTCATTACCGATAACCGAAACTACCTCGTAGCCTTGCAGTCTCAATACTGTGGTTCGCGCGCTTGCTAGGCCGCCATCGTACGCAATCTGAAAGACCACCGGCTTGCGGCCTAAGCCAGGGAACGAACGTGGATTTAGGCGGGCAACAACCTCTTTTGTAGGTAGATGCACTACGAAGCATTCATTCCTTGTGGTTCTGGCAAGCTCCTGCAGTTGTTGGCGGGCGCTCGTCAGCCCTACCGCGTGGCCACGCCACATGGGTGCATCATCTGCGAACTGCTCGAAGAGATCGTATTCTCGTTCCATGCCAATCTCGCCGGTTCCGCGGCTCCGGAGACTGAATCTTACATCCATATCAAGCCCCGACACTACTATTTTCGGTCCCACGGATTCGTGCCAAAAGACGCCCAGACTGCTCGGGATTGTTACAATCCCCAGCCTGCAATGAGCATCGAAATTTTGATAACCCGCCGAACAGAATTGGGCGTGGGAAAAGGAAACTGGGTGGAACAAATGATGGAACGTAAACTTACTATCGCTGAGATAATACTGATCGCGGGGACGCGCGTCGCGTTGGGCGCCGGCATTGGCCTGCTGCTTTCCACGAGGCTGAACAATGATCAACGCAAGGCCGCCGGAGTGGCTTTGGCAATAGGCGGAGGCCTTACCACGATTCCCTTGGCCTTAGGGGTGATGGCCCCAGGAAGCTCACGGACCACGGAGATCCGGCCGGCAGCGTAGAAATGGAAACAGCGCGTGCTGCCTGCGGCAACACCTTTCCTGCCGGGGTGTGTTTGCACTCCGCTGTTTTTATTTCATAAGGGAATCCACGCAGCTGAGTCGAACGCGTACAAACTCTTGGCCGTTGTAAATCTTCTTTGATCTGTGTTGTACCGAACTTAATATTGTTCGATGCCATACAGTGTTCCCGGTATTGCTTCCCTCCAATTTCGAGCCGAGACTCGAGACTGGAATTTCCCAACGGAAATCTGGCCCATGTGAAACGCATTCTCCTTGCCGACGATAGTGCGGTGGTCAGGAGAAGCTTGCGACGAATGTTCGAGGAAGCGGGCTGGAGCGTCTGCGGCGAAGCTTCAAACGGTCAAGAGGCCATTGCCAAAGCGCAAGAGCTCAGACCAAATCTTATCGTCCTCGACCTCTCGATGCCAGAGATAAACGGTCTCACCGCGGGGCGCATATTAAAAGAAATCTTGCCTGGAACTCGTTTAATACTTTTCACTGCCTTTGGCGCCCTCCTCAGTACGGACATCCTCGAATCTGCGGGAATTTCCGCGTCAATTTCCAAGAATGATGCAGGTAAGTTACTAAACACTGCCCAAACTCTGCTCAACGCTGCCTAGTAGTGGCGAAGCCTGAAGGTTCTCTGAGGTTATAGCGACCCGTTGCCCAACTTCTTGGGCGGCAACCACGGGCGCAGGACATAGAACTGGTAGAACGGCAGTCACGCGTGTTCCGTGGCCGGTTGATTGGATTTGCAGAGTGCCCCCTAACTGACGAATTCTTTCTCGCATTCCGCGAAGCCCGACGCCAGTGTGGGCCGACGAAAAGAACGCTGACTCCTTGTCAAGGGGAATCCCTTTGCCCGCATCTTCGATCTCAACTCTTAAACAAGCCTCATCTTGAACAATCCGAATTGCCGCCGTGGGACTCCCGGCATGACGGTGAATATTGGTGAGACACTCTTGCACCACGCGAAAGATTGAAAGCTCCATCTCGTTGGACACACCCACGAACTCCTTGGGGATGTAGAGCTCCGCGTCAATTTTACTGCGTTCAGAGAAACCCTCAACATAGCACTGAAGCGCAGAAGCAAGACCTGCTTCATCGAGCAAGGGCGGATGCAGCAAATGGGAAATAGTGCGGATCTGGTTGTTGGCCTCCGCGACCATCGCAGCGTTTTCAGAGAGGCGTTTGGCCGCAGTGGCGCTTAGCTTGTGCGATTCTGCTTCCACTAAGACACTATTCATGCTGATGGCAGCAAGTAGTTGCCCGACGCTGTCGTGCAACTCGCGCGCAATGCGTCTTCGCTCTTCGTCTTGCAACACGGTCATCTGGGCATTGAGCATCTCAAGTTGCTTGGTTTTGCGATGCAACTCCGCAAACACCTTCACTTTTGCCCGCAGCAACTCCGGTACAACAGGAACGGAAACGTAATCTACAGCTCCATGTTGATATCCCTTTAGCCGGTCCAGGTCCGTCACATGAATTCCTGAGACGAAGACAATAGGTATGTTTTGAAAGCGTGGGTGCGCGTGAATCATCTGCGCAGTTTCGAAACCATCCATGCCAGGCATGCTTACGTCCATGAGCACGAGGGCAATATCGGTTTTCAGCAGGTGTTCCAGGGCTTCCATGCCCGAGTGAGCCTTTGATCAAATTCTCGCCTAGCTCACCGAGCATGGCTTCATAGGTGAGCAGCTTGCCCGCCTGATCGTCGACCATCAGGATGTTGATCTTTTCACTCATCCCTTGACTGATGTGCCCGCCCGCGGTCATGGCCAGATCTCCGTCATACACTGCGGCTGGGACCGCAGCTACACTACGCCACGCTACATTAATTATTATTTATGGTCTCGGCTGGGAGGAAATCATTGCTGTCCAAATTCGCGGGCTAACTGCTGACCGAACGGAAGGTATCGCCAGGTGTGAGAAAGACTGAGCCCCCTGATACGTTGGATTGGGTTCGCCGAGAACCAATTCAACCAGAGGAGGCTCAGCCTAATGAAAGTATGCAGCATTTTCTCGCAGGTGTTGAAGTTGTTTTCGCGCGGGGGGTTCGAGAAGGCGGTCAAGCAGCACAAGGCCGAACGGCACGC
>JBAUXO010000025.1:0-35823 GCA_049584315.1 Candidatus Sulfotelmatobacter sp.
GCGCAGACGCAGAGGCGGCGCAGGCTCAGGCGCAACAGCAGCAGGCGGCGGCGCAAGCGGAAACCGAGGCAGCGCAGCGGGCGGCGAACCTGGCCGAGCAGCAGCGGCAACAGGCGGTCCAGCAGAGAGAAGCGATGCGGGCGCGTTTGCTGGCGCAGTTGAATCAGGTGTTGCAAACGCGCGATACGGCGCGCGGGTTGGTAGTCAGCATGCCGGACGTGTTGTTTGATTTTAATAAGTACACGCTGAAGCCTGAGGCCCGGGAGCGACTGGCAAGGATTTCCGGAATCGTGCTGGCGTATCCGGATCTGAAGCTGGAGATCTACGGGTATACGGATTCGGTGGGGAGCGATGAGTACAATCAAACGCTTTCCGACAAGCGGGCGGAGGCGGTGCGGGACTTCTTGGTGAGTAACGGCGTCTCCATGAATAACGTGGCGGCGCGCGGGATGGGCAAGGCTGATCCGGTGGCTGACAATAGCTCCGCCGAAGGACGGCAGTTGAACCGACGTGTGGAGATGATTGTCTCGGGCGATGTGATTGGAAATCAGACGGGAGCGGGCGGCCTGCAAGAACCTCCGCCGGCGAATCCGCAGTAAACTGGAGAACCGGAGGAACGCGAGAGTGCGACGAACAACCGACGTACCCCTATGTGCGCTAGCGGGCAGACGGGGGTTAGTCCAAAGGATTAGGCTGGCTCCATGGTGGTGGGGTAAGGCTGTGAAGAGTCCTAATGGCCGCGAACCGCGTTCGGCGGAGATGGCTCCTGGTTCGCAATTTGAAGCGGTAATGTGCTCGATCTGCAACCGTTCGGTGACGTTGGAAAGCGCCAAGTCGGACGAGTACGGAAGACCGGTCCACGAAGAGTGTTATGTGCTGCAAACACGACTGAAGCTGGAAACCAGCCCACCGGCGGCCTAAGCGAGGGAATTCGATCGTCTCCTGCGGATTTCGATCTCAGAAATTCAATTGCGCCTACAACCAACTGAGGAAACCCCTGCACCGCGGCGTGCATCTCCTAAACACATAACAGAACCTGACGGGTCTGAACAGACGTTCGCGGTGCAAATCCGGCCGAACCGGAAGTAGAAGAACGCATTCAGACAGCGCGTTCTGCAGCGCCTGTCCGCCGCCCCGGTTACAGCCACACTCAGGCTCTTTGATCGCAACGATCACCGCGCACTGCCGCAGTTATCTGCCACGCTCGTTTCGCCCGATGTAAGGCACATACTACCACTTCGTCTGGCTGGTTCGAGCCAGATGAGAACGCAATCGGCAAAGGGCCCGCTCGCCCCGACATGCCAACCAGACAGACTATTTATTACAGACTATTTATTAAGGAGTGTTTTGTATGCAGCTGAAGAAAATCTCTCTTCTGTTGTCAGGACTGCTATGCGCACTTTTGACGATTCCGGCGTGGGGACAATCGCTGACTACCGGGGACATCGCGGGCACGGCGCTCGATCCGAGCGGAGCGGCGGTTCCCAATATTCCAGTGACACTCACCAACACTGATAACGGCGCGAAACAAACGCAGAACACAAACACTACAGGGGCTTACCGATTCGCGCTGCTGAATCCGGGAAATTATTCGGTGTCGGTATCTGCACCGGGATTTCAAACTGCCGAACAAAAAGTGATGGTGACTGTAGGACAGGCCAGCACGGTGAACCTTAAGCTCAACGTCGCCAACGCGAATACCACAGTCGTGGAAGTCACGGCGGGCGGAAACGTCGTGCAGACGGAGAATGGGGACGTTTCCACCAACATAACTCCCGAGACGATCGAAAATATGCCGAACCCGGGCAACGACTTGACCTATTACGTGCAAACCGCGCCGGGGGCGACCATGAACACACAGGCGGGGTACGGCAATAGCGCGACCTTCGGGATCTCCGGCACTTCGAACCTGTTCACCGAGGATGGGATGAACGAAAACGATCCTTTCCTGAACCTGAGCAATTCCGGGGCAACCAACCTGTTGCTGGGGGCAAACGACATCCGGGAAGCGACGGTGGTGAACAACGGGTACTCGGGCGAATACGGGCAACTGGCGGGCGCGAACGTGAATTTCGTGACCAAGGCGGGGAGCAACAGCTTTCATGGGAACGCCGAATATTTCTGGAACGGACGCGTTCTGAATGCGAATGACTGGTTCAACAATAATACGGGCACGCCGCGTCCTTTTGACAACGCCAACCAGTGGGCGGCTTCGATTGGCGGACCGATCCGCAAGAACAAAACATTTTTCTTTGTGGATACCGAAGGGTTGCGGTTGCTGATTCCGACGGTTGGGCCGGTGAATGTTCCCAGTCCCGCATTCGAAGCGGCAACGCTGGCGAACCTGACCACGGTCGGCAACGCGGCGGAGATTCCCTTCTACAATAAAATCTTCTCGATCTATAACGGCGCGTCGGGTTACGGGCGCGCGGCCAACGTCTTGCCGGCGGGCGGGTGCGACGGCGGAATCGCTTTGGCAGGTGGCGCGCCCTGCGCTCTGCAGTTCCAAGCCTCTCTGGATAATCTGACCGATGAGTGGTTGATCACCACGCGAGTTGACCAGAACATCGGAACCAAGGATCGCGCCTTCATCCACTTCCGCACCGATCATGGATTACAGGCGACGTACACGGACCCGCTGACTCCGACACTGAACGCGGTGAGCAAACAGCCCCAGTATGAAGGTCAGTTTCAGGAGACGCACACGGTAGGCACGAACGGGATCAACCAATTCATTATGACGGGATCCTGGTATAGCGCGGTGTTTTCGACCGCCAATTTAGCCGCCTCGCAAGCCTTGATGCCCTACGACCTGGACTTCCTGGGAGGAGAGCTGCAGAGTCCCGGTTCAGCCACCGGCTCGTCAGAGTACTCGAGCTGGCCGCAAGGGAGAAACGTAACCCAGTACCAGATCTCCGACGATTATTCGTGGGTGAAGGGGAAACATGATCTCAAGTTCGGCGTAAACTTCCGTCGCAACGACATTACGGATTACACGCCGGGAGGCTTTAATGCGACCATTCCGCTGGCGGAATTTGCCACTCTCGGCAGCTTTTACGCGGGGACAGTCGACACATACGTGCAGGCTTATGCGGCGCGACCAACCGAACCGTTGGCGCTGTACGCTCTGGGTCTTTACGCTCAGGACCAATGGAACATAAAACCACATCTAAAGATCACGCTGGCACTAAGGGCGGAACACAATTCCGATCCGGTGTGCCAGACGAATTGCTTTGCGCGTTTGAGCAACTCGTTTTTCGACATCTCGCACGACCCGACGCCACCCTATAACCAGGCCATCCTCACCGGTCTGCACCAAGCGCTGCCCAACTATCAGGGCATCAGCTGGGAGCCGCGTTTTGGTTTTGCCTGGCAACCGCTGGGAGAAGGCAGGACCGTGGTTCGCGGTGGAATCGGGATTTTCGCCGATGTGTTTCCGGGGACGATCGCGAGCAGTTTCGACACGAACTCTCCTTTGAAGAACCAATTCATTGCCAGCGGCGCTTTGCTGGCTCCGGGTCTTGCGGGAAGCGCGCAGACGGCCACGACCGGAGCCAACGCGGCATTCACGTCCGGCTTTAGTGCTGGACAGAACATCGCGCAGATTGAGGCCGGGCCAGGCGGAGCACTATTCAGTCCGCCGACCTTCGTCAACGCGGCAAATAGCATTCACTACCCTACGTATGACGAGTGGAATTTCGAGGTGCAGCAGCCTCTGGGAGCGAAGATGTCGATGTCGATCAATTATGTGGGCAACCACGGAAGCTATTTGGCGCTGGTCAATCCGGCTCTGAATTCGTATTGCAACGCGACCCCGATCACCTACGATCCGGGAAGCAATCCTACGTGTTTAAGCAGCTTGGGGGTAAGCTCGTTCGCGGGTCTGCCGACAGCTCCGCTGGATTCTCGCTTCTCTACCGTGAGCGAGGCTTCGAACCCTGGGGTATCGAACTACAACGGGCTGACGGTGGAATTCACGCGTCACATGTCCAACTCGCTGCAGGTGCAAGCGAGCTATACATGGAGCCATGCCCTGGACGACATCTCGAACGGCGGCTTTCTGCCGTTTAATCTCGACACCAATACCAGCATTCTGGGGCCGCAGAACCCCTTCAATTTCCGGTTCTACAACTATGGGAATGCGGACTACGATACCCGGCACCAGTTCAATGCCAGCTACGTTTACAACACACCGAATCTGCGCGGTAAGTGGGGAGCGCTGCTAGATTGGACCATTTCCGGAACCTTCTTCGTGCGAACCGGTCTGCCGTTCACGGTGATCGATTCGGGCAGCACCGGCGTGCTCAACGCCTACAACTATGGACCATCTCCGACGGGCTTCGGCCCGGAGTTGTTTGCCAACTCCTCGGTAGGACCGATCTCCTGCGGATCTTCAGCGGCGACCACCCCGTGCCTGACTCCGTCTGAGTTTAGTTCGGCGGTTGTTCCGGGCGGGGTGGCAACTTTCGGCAACCAGCGGCGAAACCAAGTCTACGGGCCTGGATTTTTCGACACTGATTTGACGCTGATGAAGACCTTGCCCATTCCACGCTGGGAGGGAGCAAAGTTCCAGTTCGGGGCCCAGGCCTTCAACGTGTTAAACCATCCCAATTTCGATCAGCCGATTGGCGACATCGCGAACCCACAGTTTGGAAGCATCGTCCGGACGGTGGCGACCCCCACGAGCATTTTCGGGTCGTTCCTGGGAGCGGATGCATCGCCGCGAGCGCTGCAGATTAAAGCGCAAGTTATTTTCTAACGAAGGTTGCAGTGGACTCGGGGCGGTCCGGTTCAATCCGGACCGCCTTTTTTCTCGTCGCGCTTCGAATTTCGAGAATATGGAACAGCGGGAGTTTAGGGGCGAAAGCTCGCATTTGCTTTGTTACAATCGCTGCAGCATGAGCCCACAAACTTCATTTATTGATGTTCCGGCGGCGATCGAGGAGATTCGCGCGGGCCGCATGATCGTGGTAGTGGACGACGAGGATCGCGAGAACGAAGGCGATCTTACTCTGGCGGCGGAGAAAGTTACGCCGGAGGCCATCAACTTCATGGCCAAGCACGGGCGCGGGTTGGTCTGCCTGGCAATGACGGAGGAGCGGCTCGATCACCTGCGGGTGGGGCCGATGACGGCGGAGAATACTTCGCAATATGGAACCGCGTTCTGCGAGGCGATTGATGCGCGCGCAGGCGTGACCACGGGAATTTCCGCGTACGATCGGGCGCGGACGATTCAGGTGGCCATCGATCCGGCGACGAAGGCGTCTGACCTGGCGAGGCCGGGACATGTGTTTCCGCTGCGGGCGCGAAAAGGCGGGGTGCTGGTACGGGCGGGACAGACGGAGGCTTCCGTCGATTTGGCGCGGCTGGCGGGGATGGTTCCGGCGGGCATTATTTGCGAGATCATGAAGGATGATGGAACCATGGCGCGGGTTCCGGACTTGATTGAGTTCTGCCGCGAGCATGGAATGATGATGCTGACGGTAGCGGAACTGATCCGGTACCGCATGGCGCATGAGCGTTATGTGCATCGCGTGGGCGAAGCCTTGGTCGATACGCACTTTGGAGAGTTTCGCCTGATCGCCTATGAAAGTGAGGTGGATGGCGGCGAATCGCACGTGGCGCTGGTCCGTGGAGAGGTGGAGGGTAGCGACACTCCGGTGCTGGTACGGATGCACGCGCACTGCCTGATGGGGGACGTGTTTGGATCGACGGGATGTGAATGTCATGCGACGCTGCAAGGGGCACTGCGGCGGATTGCGCGGGAGGGACGAGGGGTTTTGGTGTATTTGCATCAGACTTCGCAGGGATTTTCCAAGGAAAAAATTGGCGAGCGGACGGCGCTGACATTTCATCGGGGCAGGAAGTTGCCCGCGCTGCTGGATAATGAGCGCCAGACGCAGCGCGAGATCGGGATTGGAGCGCAGATTCTTTCGGATTTGAATTTGCGGCGGATCCGGCTGCTAACGAACCGGCCTAAGAAAGTGGCGGCGTTAGAAGGTTTCGGGATCGAGATTGTGGATCAGGTTCCGGTGGAATTGAGCGGAGTCGGAAGCGAAAAATACTGATGTCGAGGCCATAAACGCCAAAAACCCCAGAGCGAAAGAACAATCATCGCTACTCCGAGAAACAGAACCCATCTGTGAAGAAACTCCTGGTTGGGATGGGGATCCCCGTTCCTGCCGCTCATTGGTTCGTGGCTGAAGCCGGCCGCACGGCGAAAGATCCCTTAAATATTGCGAAGCAAGGCCATGGAATACCATGGGAGATCAAATAGGTCAGAGCTGACAAAAAGTGCAACAGCTGGGAAGGTAATCATTAAGCGAACGGCCTCGCAAGAAAGGCGATCGGTATCAGAAGGGTTTGCGCACGACGACTTCGGCGTCACGAATGAAAAACTGCGCGGAACATTGTTCGGAGCCGCAGATGACGGGGACCAGGCCGTTGATCTGGCGACGCGTGATCAGGCCGAGCATGCCGCAGGATGGGCAGGCCAGGACGGCCCAGTAGGGATCTTCCTTCTCGCCGACCTCGCCGGCGTTTTCGAGCACAAAGACGGTTCCGGGCTGCATTTGTTCCGGGATCCATTCATTTAGGATGTCCAGTTCGCCGACCATGTTTCCCCCTTTTGAACCTAGTCTTGTGTGACCCAGCTTTGTGAAGCAAATCCTCTGCGCTAAGAAGCCTTTTTAGCACGCCGGCGCTCCACCGGCGGTATTACGGAAGTACTCGATTTTCGAGCGACGACCTCGGCGCGGACGTGGCGGACGGCGTCGCTGAGGCAGACGCCCAAAATCGGCTGCTCAGAATTCTTCAGGATATCGACGATCTGCCGCGCCGATGTTTCGATATAGAGGTGGGTGCCATCGGTGAGCAGGTGCACCTCGGAGGTGCGGCTGACGATGTCGGCAAGGCCTTTGCCGACCTCGCGCTCCAAGAAGCGCATGACCTTTCGTACCCCCTGCAACGAGAAGCCTTTGCGGCGCAGCTCGCAGATGACGGCGACTTCGGTGAGGTTCTGTAGGGAATACAGACGGCGATGACCTTGACGCTGGGGCTTGAGGACGCCGCGCTCGTCCCACCACTGGAGCTGGCGCGCGGTGATGCCGGTGAGGGCGATGACTTCTTGCGATGGAAAGCGATCTTGCATTAGTCCCCGACCATGTTTGAAACAATTTACCAAGTGAATGTTTGAAACATTCTAGACAGGAGTGGGCGGGAGTCAACGAAGATTCGCAGGACGAGGGGTAACTAGAAGAGTGCTGGCAGACTGTGTGATCTGGCTACCGGGTGATTGCGTGATTGGAGACCTAATGGCCTGTGCTGCCGCCGCCGACGAAGTGGACGATTTCGAGGCGGTCGCCGTCTTTGAGGATGGTCTGAGGCCAACGGTCGCGGGGGGCGATTTCGCGGTTGAGTTCAACGGCGACGCGGTCGGACTTCATGTTGAGGGATGCGACGAGGAACGCGAGGGTGAACTCTGCGGGCGGCGCGGGTTCCGCGAAGGGGCGTTCTTCTCCGTTGATGTGCAGTTTCATGCCTAGAGCATTCTTGTTGCGAAAGCAGAGTCGTGTTCAGTTTAGCAGCGATGTTGGGCACGATTCCAACATCCCGGGACCTAAGGCTCGTACTTCCATAGATCGTTGAGGTCGTCCGAGGTCCCTGCGGAATCGACGCCTGCGCCAGCAAAGAGCCAGAGATTGCCAGACGCATCGGTCCAATCTACGGAATCGGTTCGCGCGCCGGGAGCATTGGTCGAGGCCGGAGTGCCCTGAGTTCCATAAGTTCCCGCCTGGTTTGCAGCGTTCGACCCGCTCATCCAGGTCCACTGGCCACCGCTGTACTTCCAAAGGTCGTTGTAGAACTGATTGACCCCTTCATTCGAGATTGGACCATCCCCGCCGAAGAACCAGAAGTTTCCGGAAGAGTCGGTCCAACTCAGAGTTTGGAAGCGCGCGCCGGGAACATTACTTGGGGAGGCCACTCCCTCAGTTCCATAGACAGCCGGCTGGTTCGGCAAATCGGACCCGCCCCGAGGAGCAACAAAAAACTTCTGCCGTCTCCGAAGCTTAGTCGCTCTTGCGCAGCGCGAATTTGCGGGTGACAGTGCGGCCTTCGTGGTTGGCTTGGACCATGATGGAGGCATCGGGCAGGGCGGATTCCTCGACCTCGACGGAGATTTCGGTGCTGCCGGTGGAATCGGTGACAGCCTGGGTATAAAAGGGTGCGACCTGGGGACGGGCAAAGCGAAATGTGAGTCGGGCGGCCGGGACTGCGGTTCCGCCTTCGGTGACGCGCAGGCGCATGGTCAGATTCCGGTTCGCGTGAATCGAACTGGCGTTGAGCCATTCCACGTCCAGTTGCTTGATGCCCGCCAAGGTTTCGCTCTCGGAGTGATCGAGAACGGCGTCCAACTTCCCTTCCCGAATGGCTTCGAGAACGAGGCGGTGCTGGTCGCGCAATTGCTGCTCTTTTTGGGCGTCGCCAAAACCGGCTTCCGCCGCCGAGTTAGCGTAGGAGATGGCTTTCTTGCCTACGCACCGGCCGCGCACGAAGACCTGGGTCTGCAGCAGTTTTTCGCTCTCGCGCGCTTCGCTTTGCACGTGGTAGATGGTGTCACCGTGTTTGACGTCGGTATTAAAGCCGAAGATCATCGGAAATTTGTAATTGAGTAATTTGGTAATTGCGCAATTGAAAAACTGAAACACCCTGAGCTTACAACGTTTTTGCCGGTATCAGGAGTTTGTATTTCAATTCCCCGATGATTCGATCGCACAATCATCAAATTGTTGGTGGTTCCCTTGACACTCGCGCGCACCAACACCTAATCTAGAATGTCTTAGTAGCACATCGCGCGAATTATATATACGCTTTCCTATGCCAGACAATTACTTCGTTCGCTACCTGCCGTTCTTGATCCACATATTGCTGGCGGTAGGGATCGCGACTGCCATTATCACGCTTTCCTGGCTAATCGGGCAGCGGAAACCGACCCGAGCCAAAATGTCGGCCTATGAATGCGGCATGACGCCGGTGGGAGATTCCCGGGGGCGATTCTCTGTCCAGTTTTATATGGTGGCGATGCTGTTCATTCTGTTCGACGTTGAGGCAGTCTTCCTGTATCCCTGGGCGGTGATTCTGCGGGATCTCAAGCATTTTGGGCTGTGGGAGATGTTCGTCTACATCGGAATTGTTCTGGTCGGATTTTTTTATGTTTGGAAGAAGGGTGTGCTTGACTGGGGTCCGGATGCGGCGCGGCGGGGAGCACGCTGATGGCTTTGGCGCCAGCGATCACTGATCTGGAGCAACTCAAAGGTCATCCTGCGGTGGACAAACTGCTGGCCTGGAATGCGGCGGCGGTAATCGGAGTGAAGTTCGACCGCGACGAGATGACGATTTATGTGGATCGGGCGAACATCCGCGAGGCCTGCGTCCTGCTGCGCGACGACGCAGGGTGCGCATTCAACTTCCTTTCCGATATTACCTGTGTGGATTGGTATCCAGCCGAGCCGCGGTTTGAAGTGATCTATCACCTGCTTTCGATTCCTAATAAGGAGCGGGTGCGGCTGAAGGTTCGACTGGATAGCGCGAATCCGGTGGTGGAGTCGCTGACTTCGGTGTGGCCGGGGGCGAACTATTTTGAGCGCGAGGTTTTTGATCTGTTCGGGGTACGGTTCACGGGGCATCCTTATTTGTTACGGCTGTTGATGCCGGAGGATTGGGAAGGGCATCCGTTGCGGAAAGATTATCCCGTGGAGGGTTACCGCTAGCCATGGCGCACCTGACACCGACGCCAGTATTGGAACCCGGGCAGGATCGAACGATGATCCTGAACATGGGGCCGCAGCATCCTTCCACGCACGGCGTGCTGCGCGTGCTGCTGGAGATTGACGGCGAGACTGTGGTGCGGATCATGCCGGACATCGGCTATCTGCATACGGGAATCGAAAAAACGTGCGAGGCAAAGTTCTATCAGCAGGTGGTTCCGCTAACCGACCGCATCGACTACCTGTGCCCCATGACCAACAACCTTTGCTATGTGCTGGCGGTGGAAAAGCTGCTGGGACTGGAGATTCCTGCAAAGGCGCAGTGGATGCGGGTCCTGATGAACGAGTTGACCCGCATCAATTCGCATCTGGTGTGGCTGGGCACACATGCCCTCGATATCGGCGCGATGACGGTGTTTCTGTATTGCTTCCGCGAGCGCGAAGTGGTTTTGAAGCTGTTCGAGGCGATTTCCGGGCAGCGGATGATGACTTCCTATTTTCGAATCGGGGGACTGGCGCTAGAGCCGCCGCTGGATTTTTTTGACCGCGTGCGGGAGTTCGCAGGATATTTTTCGAGCAAAGTGGACGAGTACGAGAACCTGCTGACCGGAAATCCGATTTGGATGATGCGAACCAAGGGCGTGGCACGGCTTACCGCGGAGGATGCGATTGCGCTGGGAGCGAGCGGGCCGACACTGCGCGGAAGCGGCGTGGATATCGATTTGCGGCGCGATATGCCTTACACGGGCTACGAGAACTTTAAGTTCAAGGTTCCGATAGCGCAGGAGGGCGATGTTTTTTCGCGATACATGTGCCGAGTGGCGGAGCTGCGGGAATCGAACAAGATTGTGCAACAGGCATTGGACGGGATGCCCGAAGGGCCGGTCAAAGCCAATGCGCCTGGCATTGTGCTTCCTGATCGGGAGAGGATGAAAACGCAGATGGAAGCGCTCATCTATCACTTCAAGATTATTACGGAAGGCTTTGCGGTGCCGGCCGGCGAGGCGTATCAAGCAGTGGAATCGCCACGCGGCGAGATGGGATATTACGTTGTGAGTGATGGAACGGCGAAACCTTACCGCGTGCACATGCGTGCGGCGTGCCTGGCGAACCTGCAAACATTGCCGAAGATGTGCGAGGGCGGACTGATTGCGGACGTTGTGGCGGCGATCGGGAGCATCGATATTGTGCTCGGGGAAATCGACCGATGAGGTTTTCTGACGAGTTCGAGGCGCGGTTTGCGGAGATGGTGCCGCATTATCCGACGAAGCGGTCGGCGCTTGTACCTACGCTGCTTTACGTTCAGGATGAGGTTGGCTTTCTTTCCGATGAAGTGATCGCGGAACTCGCAGGCCGGCTGGACTTGACGGAGCTCGAAGTGCGGAACGTGATCAGCTATTACTCGATGCTGACGACCAAGCCGCGCGGGAGGTTTAACGTGCAGGTTTGTACGAATATCAGCTGCATGGTGCGCGGCGGGGACGAAATCCTGCGACATTGCGCGAAGAAGCTGGGAGTCGGGAACAAAGGCACTACGCCGGACGGATTGTTTACTTTGGAAGAGGTGGAATGCATTGGGGCGTGCAGCTGGGCTCCAGCGGCGCAGGTGAATTACGATTTTCACGAGAACCTGACGACGGAAAAGATCGACAAAGTTCTGGACGAGTATAGGAAGAAGGCTACGCAGTAGCGAGTATTTGTAATTTTGTAATCGGGTAATTTTGTAATTTAAAACTCCAACCGTCCTGAGTTTCGGTATGACGGTTCTCAATTACAAAATTACACAATTACTTAGTCAACATGGCTGATTTGGTTTCACATCCCGACGAGGTAAAGGTTGTCAGCCGGCGATTTGGCTTGGGCGCGACAAACATTGACCGTTATCTCGAACTGGACGGCTATAAGGCCGTGCAGAAGGCGCTAGGCATGGAACCGGACGCCATTATTAATGAAGTCAAGAACTCCGGACTGCGCGGGCGCGGCGGGGCGGGATTTTCGACTGGCATGAAATGGTCGTTCGTGCCGAAGCAATCGGCCAAGCCGAAATATGTGCTTTGCAATGGCGATGAGAGCGAGCCGGGGACCTGCAAAGACCGGCTGATCTTTGAACACGATCCGCACTCCGTGATCGAGGGCGTGATGATCGCGGCGCTGGCCGTGGGCGCGGCGAGCGGGTATATCTATATTCGCGGCGAGTATCGATATCTGTCGAACATCATGCAGAAGGCGATCCGCGACGCGTACGCGAAGGGCTTCGCCGGCAAGAACATTTTTGGCAGCGGACGCGATCTCGATATTTACTGGCACGGCGGCGCGGGAGCGTACGAAGTGGGCGAAGAGTCGGCGCTGATGGAGTCGCTCGAAGGCAAGCGCGGAATTCCGCGGATTCGGCCTCCGTTTCCGGCTGTGGTGGGGCTGTGGGGTGGACCGACGGTCATTAATAACGCGGAGACACTGGCGAATGTGCCGCACATTATTCTTGGCGGCGGGCAGTGGTATGCGAAGCTAGGCACGCCGAAAAATGGCGGGACGCGGCTGTTTTGCCTGAGCGGAAATATCAAGAAGCCCGGGGTGTACGAACTGCCGATGGGCTACAACCTGAAGAAAATGATTTATGAGGTGGGCGGCGGGATTCCGAATGGGTGCGGGTTGAAGGCAGTGGTGCCAGGAGGATCGTCTTGTCCGGCGCTCACGGCCGATGAAATCGATGTCGCGATGGATTTCGATTCGGTGGCGAAGGCGGGATCGATGCTGGGATCCGGCGGAGTGGTGCTGGTCGACGATGCGCAGTGCATCGTCAAGTTCGCGCTGCGGACCATGAAGTTTTATAAGCACGAGAGCTGCGGCTGGTGCATTCCGTGCCGTGAGGGAACGGATTGGCTGGAAAAGACGCTGACTCGCTTCCATCGCGGGGGCGGCCTGGAAAAGGATATCGACAACATGCAGTACCTGGCGGAGAACATGTTGGGACGGACGTTTTGTCCGCTGGGCGATGCGGCGGCGATGCCGACCATCGCGTTCGTGAAGAAATTCCGCAAAGAATTTGAAGATCATCTGGAAGGCAGGCCGTGTCCCTATGAAAAAGAGGGTGCGGTCGAGGAACTGCCGGTGCCAACTCATTGAGACCGATTTTGTAATTTGGTAATCGGATAATTTGTAATTCGCAAACCAAGACCGCGAAGCGACGTTGTTAGATTACAAAATTACCAAGGTACAAAATCGCTGACTTTATATGGCTGACGTAACCCTTACGGTTGACGGCAAGAAGGTGACGGCCCCGGCGGGGACGCTGTTGCTGGAGGCGTGCAAAGCGGTGGGTATTGAGGTGCCTTCGTTTTGCTATTACCCCAATCTCTCGCTGCAGGGCGCTTGCCGGATGTGCCTGGTGAAGATCGAGAAGATGCCGAAGCTGCAGACCGCGTGTACTACGGTGGTGAGCGAAGGCATGATCGTCACCACGGAAAGTGAAGAGGTCAAGCAGGCGCGGAAGGGGATGGTCGAGTTGCTGCTGGGAAACCATCCGCTGGATTGCCCGGTGTGCGATGCGGGTGGCGAATGCGAACTGCAGGACATGACATTTTCGTACGGCGCAGCCGAATCGAAGTTCATGGAGGCCAAGAATCATAAGGATGAGCAGCAGTGGTCGCCGGTGGTGTTCTTCGATCGTCCACGGTGCATTCTTTGTTACCGCTGCGTGAGGGTGTGCGGCGAGGGCATGGATGTTTGGGCGCTCGGCGTGCAGAACCGTGGCGTGAGTTCGGTCATTGCGCCGAATAAAGAAGATCATCTGGAGTGCGAAGAGTGCGGGATGTGCATCGACATTTGCCCGGTAGGCGCGCTGACTTCTGGCGCGTACCGTTACAAAACGCGGCCGTGGGAGATGAAACATGTGGGCACGATCTGTACCCATTGTGGAGATGGGTGCAAGACGACTTTGGGCGTGCGGCGCGCTGATACGGGAATGGAAATTGTTCGCGGGGACAATCGCGACAAGAGCGGGACGAATGGGGATTTTCTCTGCATCAAGGGGCGATATGGTTTTGATTTCGCGAATCATGAAGAGCGGCTCACGAAGCCGCTGATTCGTAAGAACGGCAAGCTGACTCCTGCAACGTGGGAAGAGGCATTTGAGCTGATCGGCAAGACGTTTGCGGGAATTCGTGACGTGGAAGGCGGACAAGCGATTGGAGTTCTGGGCTCGACGCGCACTACGAATGAAGAGGATTATCTTCTCTCCAAGTTTGCCCGGATGGCTTTGAACACAAATAATGTCGATCACCACCGGACAGCGGACTTCCCTGCTCTGGCGGCGGCGGTTCGCGGGAAAAACAACGCGACGGCGAGCATGGCAGACGTCTTTACTGCTCCGGCCATTCTGCTGATAGGGAACGATCCAACGGAGCAGCATCCGCTGCTGGCCTGGCAGATTCGCAACAACGTGCGGTTGCATCGCGCGCGCCTGTATGTGATCAATTCGGATTCGATCAAATTGCGCCGGCAGGCGACCAGCTTTGCGGAGATTCCGGCAGGAGCAGAAGGAAAAGTCGCGGCATTCTTGAGTGGCGCGGACGCCGCTGCGGAGGTTCTCGCCGGCTCGTCGATGAACACGGAAGCCTGGGTCGCACTGCGCGAGAAGCTGCGCGGCGAGCAGAATCTTGTGATTGTTTTTGGTTCCGAACTCCGCGGCGAAGATCTTTCCAATCTTGTGAAGTTCGGATCGGGAATCTCGGGAGCCAAGTTTGTGTGTCTTGCGGATTACGCCAATTCCCGCGGGGCGGCTGATATGGGGTTGTATCCAGATTTGCTGCCGGGATATCACCCCAGCAGCGGAAACAGCGAGTTTCATCGGGAATGGGGTGACATTCCGCAGGCGGGTGGGCTGGATTTGCACGGAATGATCGAAGCCGGGAAAGCTGGCAAGTTGAAAGCGCTGTACGTCGTGGGCTCGAATCCGGTGGGGCGGTTGAATATCGATCCATTCGCATTCTCGAAGAGTTTCGTAGTCGTACAGGATATGTTTTTGACCGAGACTGCGGTGATGGCGGATGTGGTTTTGCCGGCCGCGAACGCTTATGAAAAATCTGGAACGTTCACGAATACTTGTGGCGACGTGCAGTTGGTGAAAAAGGCCGGCGAGGTCACGGGAACGAAATCGGATTTTGAAATGATTGTGCGGGTGGCAGACGCGATGGATTTTGACGTTCGCCAGCTGGTGCCATTCGGGGGGGGAACGCACGCCGACATGGGACAGTCTCGGGGAGCACAATCAGGAGAGGCCGACCGGCATGCGGTCTGGCTGGAGGCGCACGGTCTGGAACCGAAGATGAGTCCGTTCGATCCGACGGCGATTCTGGATGAGATTCAGCGGCTGGTTCCCGGCTATGACCTCTCCCGCATCAACCTGCTGGCGGGAAATAGTCAGCATACATCGTTAGCCAAGCCGGGAACGGGAGTTGCGCATCGGCCGGAATCCATTGACCCGGCGAACGACAATCTTTTCAGTTCCGGAACTCTGGGACGGTATTCACGCGCATTGAAGTCGGTGATCGAGAGCCACGAGGTGAAGCCCGCCGAAGTTGCGGCGGACTGATTCGCGCAGCAAGGATTCGCAGCATAGGGGAAGGAAGCAAAAGCCTTGTCGGTTGGCGTTTTCATACTCGTGTCGGTGATCAAGTCGCTGGTCGTCCTGGGGGTGCTGCTCACCGCGGTTGCATACACGGTGTGGCTGGAACGCAAGGTGGTTGGCCATATGCAGAATCGCTGGGGACCCACGCGGGTGGGGCCATTTGGATTGCTCCAGCCGGCGGCCGACGGTTTGAAGTTTCTATTTAAAGAAGATCTGACACCGCCGCACGTGTATAAGCCGCTGTTCCTGGCGGCGCCGATGATGGCGCTGATCTTCGCGCTAACTTCAATTTCGGTGATTCCGTTCGGCAATTCGATCACGATTGGCGGCACGAATATCCCGCTGCAAATCACGGATGTGAACATCGGGCTGCTGCTGATTTTAGGCGTGACCTCGCTCGGGGTATACGGCGTCGCGCTCGCGGGCTGGTCGTCGAATAACAAATATTCGCTGCTCGGCGGGCTGCGCGCCAGCGCGCAGATGGTCAGCTACGAAATTGCGCTGGGACTGTCGCTGGTGGGAGTCCTCATCCAGTCCGGGAGTTTCAGCCTGCGGACGATTGTCGAGGCGCAGGGCGGACATTTCTGGGGATTCATTCCGCGGTGGAACATCATTCACGGACAGTTCGTTGGATTTTTTATTTACTTGATGGCGGCGTATGCGGAAACCAACCGCATTCCCTTCGACCTGCCGGAAGCCGAAACCGAACTGGTGGCCGGATACCATACTGAGTACAGCGCCATGAAGTTTGCCATGTTCTTCATGGCGGAATACTCGAACATGATTACGGTGGCGTGCGTGGCCGCGCTGTTGTTTTTCGGGGGATGGAATGGGCCGCTCTTGGGGCCTCCGCTATTGCAGGCGGTGCTGCCGGTGTTCTGGTTTGGCGTAAAGATTTTCGCGTTTCTCTTTCTTTATATATGGGTGCGCGGCACGTTGCCACGCTTCCGCTATGACCAACTGATGTCGTTTGGCTGGAAGTTTTTGCTGCCGCTTGCGATTGCCAATCTGGTGGCCACGGCGATTGCCGTGGCCTGGTAGGGAAACAACAAGTTCTCAGTTCCCGGTTCTCAGGAACGGCCTAAGACGCCGGCTGATGAGCAGTTTTCTGAGAACGGAGAACCGAGAACTGGCTCATGAGCTTTCATCTCATTTTATTTCTGCTGTTCGGAGCGATTTGCGTGGGCGGAGCGGTGAACCTGCTGGCCCAACGACATCCGATCAACAGCGCGCTGTCGCTGATTGCCGTGATGGCAGCGCTGGCGGGCGAATATCTGCTGCTAGGTGCGGAGTTCGTTGCCGCGGTACAGGTAATTGTCTACGCAGGCGCGGTGATGGTGCTATTCGTGTTTGTCATCATGTTGCTCAACGCTGGTGAAGAAGAAGAGACCAAGGGAAGCCGCGTCGCTTTACTGCTGGGCGTGCCCGGGGTGCTGAGCGGAAGCGTGCTGACGGCGTGGGTGATGGTGCGGCACTCGGGGACGGAAGCTGTGGCGATCGGCGCATTGCCGGGCCCTCCCACCGATATTGCGCAGCTTCTATTTCACGATTTTCTTTTGCCGTTTGAAGTCACTTCGGTGTTGATTCTGATCGCGATTATGGGCGCCGTGGTGCTGGCCAGCAAACCGGAAACGACGGCGAGGAAGGTGGACTGATGGTGCCGCTCTCTTATTATCTGCTGCTGAGCGGATTTCTGTTTGCGTGCGGCGTGATCGGATTTCTCATCAAGCGCAACATCATCACCATTTTCATGTCGATTGAACTGATGTTGAACGGCGTAAATCTTTCGTTCGTGGCCTTCGCGGCGCACTGGCACGCGCTGGCTGGTCAGGTATTCGTGTTCTTTGTGATGGTGGTGGCGGCAGCGGAAACAGCGGTGGGACTGGCGATCATTATCGCCGTATATCGCACGCGTGAAACCTTGAATGTAGATCAGGTGAACCTGCTCAAGCTATGAACCCGATGCTCAACCTCTGGCTAATCCCGATTCTGCCGCTGGCGGGGGCGGCGATCAACGGCTTTCTCGGCAAAAAGTCGTCGAGATCGGCCGTGACGACGGTTGCGCTATTTTTCAGTGGGGCAGCTTTTGCGATGGCTTTGTGGGTGGCGATGCTCTTTTCATCGCTCACGCTTCCCTACCACGAGTATCTCATGCACTGGATTCGCTCTGGGAACTTCAGTGTCGACTTCGCTTTCTATCTCGATCAACTCTCGCTGGTGATGTTGCTGGTGGTCACCGGAGTTGGATTTCTCATCCATATCTATTCCGTCGGCTACATGGGGGAGGATCCCGGCTACTACCGCTTTTTCAGTTATCTAAATCTATTCATGTTTTTCATGCTGACGCTGGTGTTGGCCAGCAACTACCTGATGATGTTTATCGGGTGGGAGGGCGTGGGCCTGGCGTCGTACCTGCTGATCGGGTTTTGGTTCACGAAGGATTCGGCGGCGTCGGCGGGCAAGAAAGCGTTTATCGTAAATCGAATCGGCGACTTCGGATTTCTGATCGCACTGTTTTTGCTGATCAAGCATTTTGGGTCGCTGAATTTTGATCAGCTGTTTCAGAGCATTACGCCGCTTGGCGCAGAGACGGCTGGCGCGGGACTACTCACGACGATTGGGATTCTGCTAATGGTGGGGGCTTGCGGGAAGTCGGCGCAGATTCCGCTCTATATCTGGCTGCCGGATGCAATGGAGGGTCCAACGCCGGTTTCCGCCTTGATTCATGCGGCGACCATGGTGACGGCGGGCGTGTATATGGTTTCGCGCTCCCATGTAATTTTTGAGCGGGCCCCGATCGCGCTGACGGTGGTGGCAATCATTGGAACTCTCACCGCATTTTTCGCGGCAACCATCGGCATCGTGCAAACCGACATCAAGAAAGTTCTTGCGTACTCGACTGTTTCGCAACTGGGCTACATGTTCATGGCGTGCGGCGTGGGAGCATTCTCGGCCGGAATCTTCCACCTGATGACGCACGCGTTCTTCAAAGGTCTGCTGTTCCTGGCGGCGGGTTCGGTGATTCATGCGGTGGGCGGCGAGCAGGACATGCGCAGGTTGGGGGGGCTCAGGTCCTATATCCCATGGACGTTCCTGACGATGGGAGTCGCGACGCTGGCGATCTCCGGAATCCCGCCACTGGCGGGCTTTTGGAGCAAGGACGAAATTCTATGGAAGGCTTACCAGGTCAGCTGGGTTTATTGGCTGATTGGTCTGATTACCGCTTTCATCACGTCCTTCTACATGTTTCGACTGTTGTTCATGACGTTCTTTGGCGATTACCGCGGAGCCAAGGTGGATGAGCACGGACACGGATCGCACGGACACGACGAGCATGGGCACGGCGAGCCGCACGAGAGCCCGATGGTGATGCTGGCGCCGCTGACGATCCTGGCGCTGCTTTCGCTGGTGGGCGGGCTGGTTGGGATCGGCGATCACTTTGAGCATTTCCTGGCTCCGGTGTTTGGGACTGGCGAGAGCTTCGAAGCCGCCAGCCGCGGCACGGAATTGGTTCTCATGGGTGTCTCCGTGGCGGTGGCTGTTTTGGGATGGGTGCTGGCCTACTGGCTTTACTGCGTGCGGCCTGAGCTGCCGCAGCAGATTGCGGATTCGCTCGATGGGTTCTACGGGGCGGTCGTACACAAATACTACATCGACGAATTGTATGCGGCAATTTTTGTCAGGCCGCTGATCGATGGATCGACCCGAATTTTGTGGCAAGGAGTGGACCGCAAGATTATCGATGCGGCGGTGAATGATGCGGGCGACGGAGCGCACCACGTTTCCGACGAGGTGCGCCATATGCAGTCCGGGAATATTCGCTCGTACGCGGGCTGGATCGCGGCCGGTTCCGCCGTGGTGATCGCTTTCATGATCTGGATGGGAGTGCGATGAGCACCGACAATCTCAGTTCCATCATCTTGACGCTGGTGACGCTGACTCCGCTGGCGGGCGCCTTGCTGCTGGTGCTTTTTCCGCGGCGAGACCGGGACATTCGGGTTTTTGCGCTGGTCATTTCCCTGCTCACATTTGTTTTATCGTTGCATCTGCCAGTTCACTTTCGTCGTGCACAAACGGGTTTTCAGTTTGAGATCGACCGGCAATGGGTTATCACACCGAACATTCACTATCACATGGGCGTGGATGGCATCTCGCTGTGGCTGGTAGTGCTCACCACATTTCTGACGCCGCTGTGCGTGCTGATTTCCTGGAAGTCGGTTCACGACCGGGTGAAGGAGTTCTTCATCCTGCTATTGATACTGGAAACGGCATTGATCGGTGTGTTCACTTCTCTGGACTTATTCCTGTTTTATTTTTTCTGGGAAGCTACGCTGATCCCGATGGCACTGCTGATCGGTATCTTCGGCCACGAGCGCAGGGTCTATGCCGCGGTAAAGTTCTTTATGTACACCATGATCGGGTCGGTGTTCATGCTGGCGGCGATCTTGTGGCTGTACGCGCATACAGGCAGCTTTGACTTCGTGGTGATTCGGGAACAGATCACGAGTGGCGCGCTCCCGAACTTCCCGGCGGCCGCGCAGTGGCTGTTCCTCGGATTCTTTTTGGCCTTCGCGGTGAAGGTTCCGTTGTTTCCTTTTCATACCTGGCTGCCAGACGCCCACGTGGAAGCGCCCACGGCAGGGTCGGTGCTGCTGGCGGGCGTGCTGCTGAAAATGGGGACTTACGGGTTGTTGCGCTTCAACCTTGGACTTTTCCCTGAACAGTCGCGGCATAATGCTCCCTGGGTGATGACCCTGGCTTTGATCGGGATTATTTATGGCGCTCTGGTGGCGATGGTTCAGCCGAACATGAAGAAGTTGATTGCGTATTCGTCGGTGAGCCATCTTGGATTCGTGGTGCTGGGAATTTTCAGCTTTACGCAGGCGGGACTGAACGGCGCGATGTTTGTGATGCTGGCGCACGGAGTCTCGACCGGCGGCTTGTTCATGCTGGCGGGGATTATGCATGAACGGCGTCATACCTACGAGATCAGCGAGTTCGGCGGGCTAGGCTCGCCGATGCCGGTATATGCGGCGTCGTATCTGGTGATCGTGCTGGCGTCGGCGGGGCTGCCGTTGCTGAACGGATTCATTGGGGAATTTCTGGTGTTGAGCGGGACGTTTCAGGCTAGACCAATTTTTGGAATCCTCGCGGCCACGGGTGTGATCTGGAGTTCGATTTATTTGCTGTGGATGTACCAGCGCGTCTTCTATGGCAAGGTTACGCACGCGGTGAACAATTCTTTGGGCGATCTTTCGGGATTCGAAAAATGGGCAGTGTGGCCGTGCGCGGTGGCGGCTTTAGTGATGGGAGTGGCGCCGATCTTGTGGTTGGCTGCGATTGATCCGGCGGTTCAGGCGGCTCTTATCCCCTTGACGCGAGTCGCCAGCAGGATGGTGGGACAATGATCGCCGAGAGCGTGATCGCGAGCCTCGTCCCGGCATATTCGCAGACGCTACCGCAGCGCGCGGATTACGTTCGCATCCTGCCGGAAATTGTTTTGTCGATTTTCGGCATGATCGTGATGTTGCTGGAACCATTGCTCGACGAAAAAACGGGGCAGAAGATTCTTGGCCGGATTGCGCTGGTGGGCGCGCTGGCGGGAATTGGGGCGACGTGGTTCATGGCCCAGGCTCCGGGGCTGGCTTTCTGGAATATGGTGCAGGTGGACGGATTCAGCGTTTTTTTTCACACGTTAATTATTGCGATTACCGGCATCGTCATCCTCAGTTCTTATGAGTACCTGACGGTGCAGCGGATCCGCGCGGGAGAATACTACGCCTTGATTCTTTTCGGCGCGGTCGGAATGGCGCTGATGACCTCTGCTGTGGAACTGGTTCTGATTTTCATTGCGCTCGAGATTTCGTCCATTTCTTCATATGTGCTGACGGGATTCCGGCGCCACGAGGCGGCCAGCGCGGAAGGCTCGCTGAAATATTTTCTTTTGGGGTCATTCGCCACAGCTTTTTTTCTGTATGGAGTGGCGATGATGTTTGGTGCCACGGGCTCGACGAATATCGATCAGATCAGCAGGGCGTTGCAGACGACTCGGATTCCGTTACTGGCGTTCGTAGCGGTGGCGTTCATGTTTGTCGGTCTGGGATTCAAGGTGGCGGCGGCGCCATTCCACGTTTGGACGCCGGACGTATATGAAGGAGCGCCGGCACCGATTGTGGGTTTGATGTCGACAGCTCCGAAGGCAGCGGCGTTTGCGGTTTTGTTGCGCATCGTTTTCGTGATTAACGTGCCGGGAACAATCTGGTTGATTTGGCTTGCGGCGGCGCTTTCCATGACCTTGGGCAACGTGGGCGCGCTGGTGCAAAACAATGTGAAGCGGTTGCTGGCATATTCTTCGATCGCGCACGCAGGCTATTCGCTGGTTGCATTCGCAGCCGCGCCTGTGCTGGGGACCTCGGCAGCCATGTTCTATACCGCTGCGTACGCCGCCATGACCCTGGGCGCGTTTGCAGTGGTTAGCCATTTCGCCAACGCCGGCGAACGTTATGTGACGCTGGAAGACTATGAGGGGCTGGGACGCAGTTCCCCGCTGCTGGCGGCGACGCTCACCATTTTTCTGTTGTCGCTGATCGGCATTCCGATGACGGGCGGGTTCTTTGCGAAGTTCTACGTTTTCAGCGCCGCGGTGAAGGACAATTTGATTTGGCTGACGATTATCGGTGTGATTAACAGCGGTGTGGGCGCCTATTATTATTTGCGAGTCATTGTCGTGATGTACATGCGGGAATCGAGACAGGAAGTTCCGGTGAGCCGGGTTCCGGTAGCGCTGGGTCTGGCACTGATATCCTGCGTTGCCGCGACTGTCTTTCTTGGTGTATTTCCTGACCGAGTGCTGCAGTACGCGCAGAATTCTGCGCGACAGATGGTGGGGCAGTATCGGGCCAAGACACCGCCAGCCACACCTGTTTCAGCACTCCACAATCCTTTTTAACGAAAAGCTCAAGAAGCGGGTCTTTGGATTTGACAAGCGCCCGGCGCTCGGGCATTATGTGTGCACCGATTTCTACACTCCGCCGATTGAATATAGTTGCCGGATTTGATTGAATATAGTTGCCGGATTTGGAGGTATGCATGTCCGAGTTCATACGCAGGATGCTGTCGGAAGATTCGGGGCAAGACATCGCCGAATATGCAGTGATGCTGGCGGTGATTCTGGTTCTGGTAGTGGGAACCATACGCCTGATCGGATCTAACGCGAATAACGTTTTTTCGAACGCAGCCAGCTCGATTCAATAGTTGAGGACGAGTCGTCCGGGGCAACGCGGTTTACAAGAATAGGAATAAGCAGAGGAGATCCATGGCACGATTTACCTTGTTTAGCGGGCAGTTTCGCTACTGGTTTTCCGGAGTAGCGGCTGCGGACACTTGCGAGGAGATCGAATCAGCCATGATTGACTAGATTCTAGCAAGTTCAGCCAGAAGCCGCGATCCAGGATCGCGGCTTTTGCTTTTGCAGCGACAGATCCAGGAGGCGCAGCAATGATCGTGAACATGTCAGAGAGGGCCACCGAACAACAAATTGCACACATCATCGAGCGCATTCGCGAGGCGGGCTACCAGCCTCATACTACTCGCGGAGTGGAGCGGACTATCGTGGCGGCAGTGGGCAATGGACGGCGGCATGAGATCGAAGCCCTGCAGGTGGCGCCGGGGGTGGAGAATGTGGTGGCGATTGCGCAGCCTTTCAAGCTGGTGAGCCGGCAGGTGAAGCCGGAACGATCGATGGTGAACGTGGGCGGAGTCAGCATTGGTGGACCCGGAGTTGTGATCATTGCCGGACCTTGCTCGGTGGAATCGCGCGAACAGTTGCTGGACACAGCGCATGCAGTAAAACGAGCGGGGGCGACGATGTTGCGGGGTGGGGCGTACAAACCGCGAACCTCTCCCTATGATTTTCAAGGGCTGGGGCTTGAGGCACTTAAGATTCTGCGAGAAGCCCGCGAGCAGACTGGACTGCCGGTGGTCACGGAAGTGATGAGCACGGAAGATATAGAGGTCATCTGCGAGCATGTCGACATGCTGCAGGTGGGAGCGCGCAATATGCAGAACTTCGCACTGCTGCGACGACTGGCCACCCTCGACAAGCCAGTGCTGTTGAAGCGGGGACCATCGGCGACCGTGAAGGAATGGCTGCTGGCGGCAGAGTACTTGCTTTCGGGCGGGAACAGTCAGGTGGTACTTTGCGAGCGCGGCATTAAGACCTTCGAAACGGAAATGCGCAATACGTTCGATCTTGCCGCGGTGGCTCTGGCGCGGGATCTTTCTCATTTGCCGGTGATCGCCGATCCTTCGCACGGAACCGGCAAGCAGAGCCTGATTGCGGCGGTTTCGCGGGCGGCAGTTGCAGTGGGAGCGGATGGGTTGATCGTTGAAGTGCATCCGTGTCCGGAGCGCGCGCTCTCGGATGGAGCGCAATCCCTGGATTTCGCGGGATTCGAGAAAGTGATGAAGGCTATCGCAGAGCCACTGCGGAAAGCGGCTGTTTGATGAGGAAGTGGTCCAAACGCCCGCTTATCGGGTCGCATAGAACCGGCGCCTCGCGCGGATCGACCCAAGATTCCTCGCCGCACAAGCAACGCGCGCTCACAATGACGGTTAATGCGCAGGATTCGCGGCCGGGAGCTTGATCTGCATCGCCGGGTCGCCCAGGAGGTTGTACGTCTTGCGCACAGAGAGGTCGGTGATGCCGGACTTGGCCTTGAGGATGGCATCTCCCAGCATCGGCTGCGGCGAGTTCATCGCGGCTTGCACGACTAGTTTGTCGAGAATCGTTTGCGGCGGTGCCTGGTTTAGGCCACTCGAGGCCAGCACAGCCACGGCACCGCCATTCGGCGCAAGCATCAGGGCTACGGCCAGCGGTTCTTCGTAAACATCCTGGAAGAAGCCATTGAGGCAGTCCATGATGAGGAATACCGGCAACGAATTGCCGTTGGTGAGGGCGGTCGCCGTGCCGCTATCGAAAAGATCATTGCCGGACCATTCATCCTCGGAGCCGTGGCCGGAATAATTCACCAACACTTGACCCGAGTTGATGGCGGTGAGGATGGTCTGCCGTGCATCCGGGATGCTCATCGAAGTGGCAAAGACATCCGTCACCTGTATGGTGGAAGGCAGCTGAGCCTGAACGATCTGACTGTATTTCGTAAAGTTCAAGGTATCGTTCACGTCGGCGACCATCAGGGCTCGCGAAGTCCATGGTCCGTTGGTGGATTGGCCCTCATAGGTGGCGATCCTGCCGGCGACGAGTTGGGCTTCGGCCAGCGTGCTCACCGGCAAGCGTCCAGTCGCGATGGTGGGCAGGCCGCTGTTGTTAAAGTCGGAGAACCAGTCGTCGGAGGCCGTCATCAAGCCGGTGGTTGGAATGATTCTCGTGGGAACAAAATCCAAGTATCCGAAGCCGAGGTAATTGCGGGGATCGAGCGAAGCTCGGCCGTTCAGCAAGAGATAGCGGGGCGCAGTGTGCCACGCATTGACCGCGGTCTGCAAGAATTCGCGGATGGCGGCAGGACTGCGCTCGCCGAAGTTGAATTCGTCATAGACATCGTCTATCAGCGCAACTGCAACCGATTTTCCTTCCGCCTGGTGTGCATGCACTACCGAAGCCAAAGCGCCCGCAAATGCTCGAGGCGAAATCATTACAATTTCGCTGCCGGGTTGCGCGCTGTGCCAGTGCGAGGGATGGTTCTGTTGAATCCCCGCCGCTGACGCGATCCGGTCCGTTTCTACTGCTAGGAGCGTGTGCAAGACAGAGTTGGTTGCGGACCATGGCACTTGCAGTTCCACCGCGTAGTCTGTCTTCGTGGCCGCGTCGGGCGCGACTTGAGTAGTGAGCTGCACTGGCTGAGCGGGATTGGTGATGTCGAGGACGGTCACCGTGGATTGCGAGAAGCCAGAGATTCTGAGTTCGTCGCCGGCTCGGCCAGTGAAGGAGAGGGCGCCTGAGTCGGCTACGTAGGAGTGCGGATAGATGATGCGGATCGACTGCAGCAGGCTGTAATCGTATTCTCCGTCTTGCGCAGTCAGAGTGACGGTGTTCGCACCGTTCTGCAACAGGCCGGGCGGAACATCCACAGTGAATGTTCCTTTGGCTTGGCCGGTGAAGGTCACGTCGCCAAGCGTGGTGCCGTTCAGCTCGATGGTAACGTCGTGCGGAAAGGCGAGAATGACACCCTGCAGAATTACTTCCAACTGAGCTGGCTGGGTCGAGGTCGTGTCGAGGTGGTGCACCTGTACGGTCTCATCGACGGCGGAGGAGGAGACGAGCGGTCCGAAGAAATTATTGCCATGCGCCGTGGTCAGAGCCGAGAAGTAGGTGGTGTGAGGCGTGAGCTCCTCTGTAAAGGGGAAGCTGGACGGAGGCTGATTGGAGCCGGTGGAGAGCGGCAAAGCTTGAATGCGCTGACCTCGTGATTCCTCGGCTGCGAGCCAATAGACTCTAGCATCGGAGTATTGGGTGTTGATCCCGGTACCGTAGAAACAGATTTCAGACTGAGAGCCGAAGCCTTCAGAGCCAGAGGAGGCACCGGTGATCTGGATCGGCTGCTCGATGGCCTCGGCGTAGAGATGCAGGAGTGACGGATCCACATTTGAGTCCAGGCCAGCCCGGACCAGTTGCGGCTGGGTTATGCAGTACCAGCCTTCATGTTTGACAAATATTTTGACTGCGGGACGAGCCGCGAGGTTGAACTGCCTCTGACGCTGGGCCAGTGTCGGAGTAGTCTCCTGCAAGACATTCTCAACGCGGTGACTCGCGTTGCTCATCGCGGTGGCGGGCTGCGCCTGGTTCAGCTGATTCATCATGATTGCGGAAGTCGCTTCGCTGTCGGGGCTGGGGCCCCCCGAAGCCGCCGGGGAAATTGGCCCGTGGAGCGTGCGAGTGCCGTTCACATCCACGTCCTCAAGCCAGTAGGAGTCGCTCGCAGCGCTTGAGGAGGAATCGATCCAACGATAGGTTCTGCCAGAATGCTTCGGCAGCGCACCGTTCATGAGAAGCGCAGAGCCTGCAATCAGCGAAGGGTTCAATGGAACGCGTTCGCCACTTCGCTCGCGGTAAACATTGAATCCAAGATTGTGTGCCTCTCCACCCGTCTTCCAGAGAAGCACGATGCGGTTGGCGCCAGTCTTGTCCTTGCCGCGTTGGGCGGCGAAGAACTCCAACTTGATGTTGGTCGCAAAAGTGATGGTTTCAACCTGCGTGGAACTGTTCGGCGAAGTCATCTGGTCCGCGGTCACGCTGGCCGTGTTAGTTGCGGTCCCCGGCGAGCCCGCGAGGGTGAGGATCGTAACCGTGGCAGTCGTGCCGTTGGTCATGGTTCCCAGCAGGCAGGTTACGGTGCCACCGGCTTCCGAACATGTACCGGCTGTTGTACTGGATTGCTGATAGAGAACGTTGGCCGGCAACCCATCGGTGACAGTAACTGTCGTCGCGGTGGCTGGACCTGTATTTTTCAGTGTGAGGTTATATGTCAGGAGGTCGCCGCTGGCAACGGTGGGACTCGGCGCTGCGGTCTTCGCAATGGTCACGTTGGCACTGTTCGCATTGGCGACAACCACCGTAGCGGTCGCGCTGTTGGTGGTGAGGTTGGGAACGATGTTGGTGGCGGTGGCCGTGGCAGTTTCCGCGATGTTTGTTCCAGAAGCCGTGGCGGCGTTCACTTGCAGTATCAGGGTAAAGTTGGCCGTGGCATTGAGCGCGAGAGTGGTGGCGGTGCAGGTGATTGTGCCGGACGCGCCGACGGCGGGAGTGGTGCACGTCCAACCCGCAGGAGCCGTGATGGACTGGAAGTTCGTATTTGGCGGTGTAGTTTGCGCAAAGCTGGGAGCGGCTGCGGCCAGTGGACCATTATTGGTGACGCTCTGCGTATAAGTGACACTGCTGCCTGCAGCAACTGATGTAGGCAACGCCGTATTCGTAGTGATCAGATCGGCCTGGGTTGCAGTTGCAACCACGTCTGCGGCAGTTGCAGTGTTGTTGGCGGAGTTGGGATCTGTGGTTGAGGAACTGACGGTCGCCGTGTCGTTGATCGCAGTTCCGGCCGCGGTACCGGCATTCACTTTCACGATCACCGGGAAACTGGTGGTTCCAGTGGCCAAGCTGGGGTTAGTACAGGTGATGCTTCCGGTACTACCTGCCGTCGGAAGTATGCAAGACCATCCGCCGGGGATTGGGGTCAAGGATACGAATGTGGTGTTCGCCGGGGTAGTTTCAGTGAAACTTACGCCGGTCGCTGTGCTCGGTCCTGCGTTGGTTACAACTTGGGTATAGGTAATGTTATTGCCTGCCAGCACTGGAACCGGGCTGGCGGTATTCGTGACGGACAGGTCGGCGGAAGCGGCAACCAGCACGTTGGCGGATGCGGTGTTATTGGCGCAGCTCGGATCGCTGGCGGAGCAAGTGACGGAATCAGTTTGAGTAATGGTGGAACCGGAGGCGACGCTGGTGTTGACGGTTACCACGAAAGTGAAGTTCGCCGTGGTGTTGGCCGCGAGAGAGGCGATGGTACAAGTGAGGGTTCCCAGACTGCAGGTCCAGCCTGCCGGGCCAGTCAGCGACTGGGCGGTTGTGTTCGCCGGCGTCGACTCGGTAAACGTAATGGTGCTGGCCGCGGCGGGGCCGCCGTTGGTTACGGTCTGCGTGTAAGTGATGTTACTACCGGCCGACACCGGATTCGGGCTGGCCGAATTCGTAACGCTAAGGTCAGCTTGCCCGGCTCCAGCCACAGGGATATTCAGGGTGGCCAAGTTATTGTTCAGATTGGAGTCGTAAGTGGTGGTGGTAGCGGTGTCCGTTTCGGTAATGATTGTTCCCGCTGCAGTTCCGGCATTCACAGTAACGGAGAAGACAAATGTGCTGATCGAACCCGGAGCCAGACTGGGATTGGTGCAACCAGTAGTAGCGAAAGAGGAACAAGTCCATCCTGGCGGAGCTCCGTTGAATGTGCTGAAGGTAGTATTGGCCGGAATCGCTTCGTTGAAGGTCACGGTGCTGCAATTACTGGGACCATTATTGGTCACAACCTGGGTGTAAGTAATAGTTCCACCCGCTAGGACTGGACTCGGCGTACCAGTGTTAGTGACGGCTAAGTCGCACGCTGTAGTGACTGGAGTATTAACGGTGGTGCTATTGTTGGCGGAATAGGGGTCGCTGGCAGAGGAGGAAACCGAGGAGGCCGCCGTGATGGTCGTGGCGGCGACGGTGGGCGCTACGTTGACGAGAACGATGATGGACACCGACGTAGCTGGAGCCATGCTGGCGTCGTTGCAAACGACAGACGTGGTGGCAGCACAAGACCAACCCGCCGGAGCTGAGACGGAAACGAATGTGGTGTTGGTCGGGATCGCCTCGGTGAAAACGACGTTCGTGGCCGCTGCCGGACCATTGTTCGTTACGGTCTGCGTATAGGCGATGTCGTTGCCAGCAAGAACCGTCGTGGGCGAGGCTACCGTATTCAAGGCAAGGTCGGCTTGGACCGCGGTGGCCACTACGTCGGTGGCCGTCGCGGAATTAGACCCAAAGGCCTGGTTGCCAGCATTTACGGTTACCGTATCCGTGATGATCGTGCCCGCCGTTGTGGCGGCGTTCACCTTGTAAATAGCGACAAACGTGCCCGTGGAGCCTGCTGCCACGCTCGCATTGGTGCACAGCGGAGGAAACGCAGTACAAGTCCAGCCAGCCGGGGGTGTGATGGATACGAATGTGGTGTTCGCAGGCGTTGTCTCACTGAAGGTAGCACCGGTTGCTGCGGCGGTGCCGCTATTGGTTACGACCTGAGTGTAGGTGATATTGTTGCCGGCCTGGACGGGGTACGGAGATGCAGCATCGGTCACCGATAGCTCGGCTCCCGCCGTGGCCCCCACAATTGTGGATGCGGAGGCGGTGTTGTTGCCCGAGTTCGGATCAGTTACGGACGAACTTACCGTGGCGGTATCAGTAATCAGCGTGCCGTTGGCGGTCGCGGCGTTCACTTTTGTGATCAATGTAAAAGTAGCGGCGGTGTTCCCGGCCATGTTCAGGTCGGTACAGACCACGTTGCCTGTATTACCGACGCCCGGAGTCGTGCAACTCCATCCCGCCGGAGCAGAGAGAGAGACCAGCGTGGTGTTGGCGGGGATAGCCTGAACCAAGGTAGCGTTGTCGGCGGCGCTGGGACCGCTATTGGTGACAACCTGGGTATAGGTTAGGTTGCTGCCCGCGGCGACCGGATCCGGCGAAACAGCGTTGGTCACGCTCAGGTCCGCGCTGGATACGATGGTAGCCACATCCGTGGCGCTATCGTTCGCGAGATTCACCTCGCCGCCGCCACTAATGAGCGCGGTGTTGGTTTCAGAGGAGGGCGCGGTCTGCGCGACGCTCGCGGTAACCGTGATCGAGGGATAAAAACTACTTGCTGCCAAGACTGTCGAGTCGGTGCAACTCACGGTTTGGGAAGCGATAGAGCAAGCCCATCCCGTGCCGATGGCGCTAGTCGGAGTCAGGCCCAGAGGCAGCGTGTCGTTCATGGTGACGATGCCGCTGGTCGAACCGTAGGGGCTGATGTTCTCGACAGGAATCGTATAGGTTGCGGTTGATCCGCGGGTAAAGTTACCCACATGGCTTTTGCCGAGAATCATGTCGGGGGTACACTCGGCGCCGGACTGCGTGCCGGAAGTCTGGAGGATTGACTCGTTAGTGACGCTGACGCCTGCGGTGCCGGGCGTCGCTCCATACGATACGCCGGGATTCTCGGTGATGCCGTTTGTGCCGCCGGTCGCACTGACGCTCGCGGGAGTAGCGGAAACTAGAATTACGCCGCCACCACCTCCGCCCCCGGGGCCGTGACGATTTCCGAGAGTGAAGGCTTCGGAAGCCCAGGCATTGCCGCCGTTGCCGCCATTGGCTTGCAGCGTCAGGCCGCCTTCGCCGCCATTGGCGGAAAGAACAACGATACTGCCACCGGCTCCGCCACCACCACCAGCATCATTGGCTGTACCGTTGTAGGCCGAAAGACCGTTCGCCGTGAACGTCCCGGTTCCGCTGAGCGCGAAGGTGCGAATGATGATGATGCCGCCACCTGCCGAGCCACTGCTGGCCTGATTGTCGCCGTCGGAGTTGTTCCTGGTGCCAGCACCGCCGCCGCCTCCCATGGCGATGCGGTTGATGGTCGCGGGAAATGCCGTACCGCCTTCACCGCCAACACTCAGATTGGTGCTCCAGGAGTCGCCGCCGAAGCCTCCAGCGCCACCGTTCGCGCCGCCGCCGCCGCCGGCGTTTTGGTCATTGCCGCCGGGAGACGCGGTTTGAGGATCACCATCCGTGCCACCCGCGCCTGCATTGCCGGGAGCGCCGCGCGCCATGCTGCCGTCAGTTCCCGCAGTACCGCTAGGATAGCCAACGGTTGTAGTTGTCTGCAGAAAAGTCTGGTTTGACTCAACCCACATCGGGGTGCCTGCGATTCCCTCGCCTTTCGAGGCATCCCAGCCGGCCTGGCCGTTGCTGTTCGATCCCGTTGTCGTGGGCGTGTAAGTAGCCGGAGAGGGCTGCACGTAATCTGTGTTGGAGCCACCACCACCGCTCATCTGCAGTCCGGCCGCGCCGCGGAAGCCGAGGCCATCCACCACAACCGTTGCGCCGTTGAGAGTGAGCGTTGCGGAAGTATCGAGAGCGAGAACCCCGCCGGTGGAACCGTTCCATGCTTGGGCCGTTGGCGGCGTGGTTGCATTGAACGACGCTGACGTGTACTGCGGAACGACAATTACTTGATACGTACTCTGGCCAGCCGTGGCGGAAGCTGCGGCGGAGTGATAGGGGAAGATGAGTCCTCCGCCGGTACCTGCACCGACAAGGGTCAGGGTGCCTCCGGTTGCCGGGACCGAACTTTGAGCGGTGACAAACTCGTAGTCACCAGCACTGTTCAGCGCGGTGAAGCCTTGACCTGTGAAGCCGTTTCCATAGGCGACAGTGTTCGAGTCATTGATACTGGCATCCTGCATCTGGATTACGAGCAGCAGATTTCCTGCCGCTATGGCCGCCGGAGCGCCACCAGGGCCACCAGTAGCCGCGCCCACTTTGATGGAGGTTGCGCCTGCAGCCACACTGGCGCTTCCGGGATAGTAAGTGTTCAGGACACTGCTGAGGTTAGTTCCGGGAACGGCCTGGGAAACTGCGGCACAGGCGGCCGATTGCACGGTAGCGACCGCTACATACGTATTGTTGCCGGTGTTCGGATCGGGCGGAGTTCCGGAGTCGGAAACAACCGCGGTATTGCTAAATGCACCGGAGGCAGTAGCGGTCTCGACGACGGCAACGGTGGCCGTGGCTCCGCTCGCGAAGGGAGTTGGAAGAGTACAGGTAATGGGGCCGGTTCCGGTGCAAGTGGTTCCGGCGCTGGGAGTGACGGAGTTCAAGGTCATCCCCCCGGCAAGGGTATCGATAAGCTTGACGGTATTCGCGGCGGAGGTTCCGTTGTTGAAGACTTTGATGTTGTACGTGGTGCTCTGGCCGAGAAAAACGGCGCTACCAACGGTAGTTGTAACTCCGATATCGGCGGCGGTGGGATTGATCGCGACGGCTCCGAGCGACCAGTTAGAGGTGCCGGAGAAAGTCTCAGAAACCGGAACGCTTGGCGCGCCGCTGCGACTGCTACCGCTGGCCCTGATGCCAGGGTTGGTGTTGTTTTGGCTGTGCAGATTCCATTGCTGAACCTGGGGTCCGGGTACGGTGACGGTTTGAGTTCCATCTGTTGCCAGGGTGTCCAGAATCATGCCGTTAACCACGCCGGACACATTGAGCTGCGAGTAGGTACCGGCGGCGCCGTCAGCTGAAGCGAAGGACGAGACAGGCACGCTCTGATCGACCCCCGTGAATGTGGTCGCACCAACAACCACGCCCTCGGTAACGGCCGAGGGGACGTCCACGGAGACCACGACGTTAAAAGTGCCATTGACAGGAGCCAGCAGGTACCACATCTCGACGCGCCGCGTGTTTCCAGCATCGTTGTGGGATCCGGCGAGAGTCAAAGACTTGCCATTGTAGGTCACGCCCGTCGCAGCAGTGCTGGCCGCGTTCGTGATGTTGATCGAAACACCGACAACCAGGACTCGATTCGCGGTGGCGGTCGTAGTGTGGGCAAAGGTGATTGTTTCCGTACCGGCTCCCGTCAAGCTTGCCGAAGCCGAACTAGTGGAATCGACGGCGACCTGCCCTCTGGCTGACGGCGCTGCCAGCATCATGAGGAACAGCGCCAGCGCAATGAGATAGGAGCGCACAGGATCCCGCTGTGCCTTTGCGGAAGATGAACGACACAATCCGGCCGCCCGTACCAGTTTGCTGGTTACGGATTGCCCTCGAGCTGCGCCGCGTAACAAGATTTCGCCGATTCCTTTTGGTTTTGTCCGCACGATGATTTTTCCCAACCTGACTTCTTTCGCCACGACCACGCCCAAAATCTGGTGGCCGCGCACCGGAGGGTCATCTTGCAGTCCGCAATCGCCGCGAGTAATAAATAAATCGCTATCATGATCGGCACGCACGAGACGGTGAAGGCGGAAGCCGCTATGACCTTTCGTAAGTACGATATCGCCCTTTCGTAATTTGCTCACGATTACGGGGGTAACATGCACAATCTGGCGATCGCGAATGCACGGAGACATGCTCGCGCCGCGCGCCTCGAAGCGCACGCTCAATCCGTTCTTCAGCAGCTCGCGGCTGAGGGCCTCGAAGCTTTCTGAATCAGACTCGTGGGTCGTCATTTGTTGCTAGTCATCGAAGCTAATCACGGAAGTGAAGAACTTTTTCTACCGCGCGCTCATCGGGCTCGAAAGAATAGTGATAGCAAGGAACGGAATCGGCGACGCGCTCCAGGAAGCTGAGGGCGGAGTCCACGTACTCATGGCGATGAAACGGGACAAAGGCGCGCGCCAATAGTTCGGCGACCATCTGACTGCGAGTCAGGCGGGTGAGGATGTTGCCGTAGCCGTGCTCGAGGACGAAGATACGTTGCAGCGGGGCGCGTTGCGGGAGAGCAAAATGGGCTTCACCGTGCCAGGGGGTGCCGTACATATAAATCTGCGTGGCGTCTTCGCGCGGGTTACTCTCCTGAAGCGGATGTTCGCGAACCGGATGTTCGCGAACAATGATGCGGTCGTCGCTGAGGATTTCGACGTTGTGAAGCGAGGTCCAAAGGCGCGCTGTGGTGCTTTTGCCTGCGCCGGAGTGACCGACGAATAGATTGCTTGCGCCGTCTGGGCCGACGATGCCGACGCCGTGGAGCTCGATAGCACGCTCTTGCGTGAGGCGGTGCATGATCAGGAGCTCGTCGAGGGGATACTCGATAGCTGCCACTAACGACGGGAATTTGGGAAACGATTCCTCATTCAGCTGAAGCGTTGCCTGACTAAATGAACGGTCAACGAGAAGCCTTTTGTAAGGCTGCTTCCCGAAGACGGGACTATGGAAGTCAAAGCTGAAATCGGCATCGCACTCGTACAACCGCCAAGTTGCTCCGGAATCGAAGAGAGGAGTTGTCATGGCCGACGAGAGGCTGTTTGCCCATTCGATTTGGATGTGAATATCGATCATGCTGGTCCGGACTCGAAAGGACTGTAATGCAGGAGTTAAAACCACATCGTTACTGCATGCTCCGGAAATCCCTACCGATACTCCCCCGATGCGGAGGCAGTTACGATGGGCAGTAGGTAAACTTCCAGACGATTTGACATTTGCCTGCCCAGAAACCATCTCATCCTCGTCCCGAACTTTGGCATTCACGACGCTCTTAAGATCCCAGATTCATGCAAAAAAGTGCGGCACAGCTATTCGTAGTTGGACCCGTAGTGCCTGAGATCTTGCAACTTCCTAAAACAGCCTCATCGGGTCGAAGACTGATCGTGGTCACTTGCGGTGGCTCGTACGGCCTCTTTCTGTCGTGTTGGTCTAGTTCATGATTCATTTCGGCACCCAAACTTCATCATGCACTTAGTGGCCGCCGCAGCTTCCGCAGCCCTCGCTCACAGTTGAATTATTCAGAATCTGAAAAACTTGCTGCGGCGCCACCCAGCTCTCCACATCAATTTCTTTGCTTCGAATCCGCTGTGCCGACTGTTGAACAGCGTGATATTCACTTCCGCCAGCACAGAATTCACACTCTCCGTGGACCGGAACCTCTGCCCCAATCGTGGCCGCCCGAAGATGTGCAACATGACAGAGAAAAGCCACAGGGCTCTCGCGATCACCATTCTCCATCTCACCGTTTGCGGGACACATCCCGCAGAGCGATTGAATCCGGCATTGCCGGCATTTTGTCTCCCGCGTCCGTTTGCGGGTTCGCACCTCATGCAGAGAATGCTCCCATGCATGCTTGAGACCGGCGTGACGAACGTCGAATGTTTCCTGCTGCGAGATCACACAAATGCCCATCTCACCGTAGGCATTAATGGCAAAACCATTCATTCCACCGCCACAAAAATACACGGCCTCGTTCTGGGCTAGATTTGGCGGATTCTCCAAGTCGCGCTTCGCCAGCCTGCGGTATTCGCTCACGCCTCTCGGAGAGAGCATATCGAGCGCGACCACCTCTTCCGGCGTGAGCCTCACCGCGAGCGGGCTCTGGGAGCAGTCGATGCGAGGATTGATCTGACCGTCCATCTTGAACTCGACGCCTAACTCTTCTTCCGCGAACTGCCGCATCGCGATCACTTCATGCTTGTTGATAGTGGTTGCGACCGTCTTCAACTTCAACGGCAGGCCTCGCTCGCACAGCAGCTTAATTCCGCGCAGACAGCGGCCGTAGGAGCCGGGGACCATCGTCAATGCTTCGTAGGTTTCGCGCGTGCGGCCGTACAGCGTGATCTCAATGGCAAAAGGTGGCCACTCGGCCAGATAGTCGGCGATCTTTTCGTTGATGAGGGTGCCATTGGTGAAGAGTGTGATCAGAAACCCTTTTTTCTTGGCATAGGTGTAGATCTCGAGAAAGTCTTTGCGGGCGAAGATTTCGCCGCCGGTGTAGAGAAGCCAGAAGCAGCCCATGTCGACCAATTCGTCGAGCATGCGTAAGTGCTCTTCGGTGGTCATTTCGCGAATGCGGGCGTCCTGATCGCCCATGGGGAGATTGTTGTAGCAGTGTTGGCACTCGAGCGGACAGCGGCGCGTGACTTCGATGGTCACCTGCATCGGCGCACGCTGGCCGGATTGGCGCTGGTGCAGGTCGGCGCTGAATGCTCCATAACTCAGTTGCTCCATGAGCCTCCGGAATTGGTCGAGATGGGCGCATGAGACATTAGTGAGAGCCAGCCGACTGTAGTTCTCCGCACTCGGTTGAATTCACCGCGGCCATCGAGACTTGCTCGCGAACCTCGACTAGGCCGGCCGACAGCGTGTCCTGCAGGAACTGCTTTACATCCTTTTCAGCCTGCTCATGGGCAACGGCGTATTCCTGC
>JBAUXO010000026.1:0-3999 GCA_049584315.1 Candidatus Sulfotelmatobacter sp.
CATCCAAGGCGGCAAGGGTCGCCAAGACCGTGACGTAATGCTCAGTCCCGTTCTGCTCGACGAACTCCGCGCACACTGGCGGCGCTTGCGGAAAAAATCCAGCACCTGGCTGTTTCCCGGTAATCGCCAGGAACCGCACCCTCCGCGTCGTCTCCCGCACCTCGGCCATGCAATACAAAGGCGCGAGCCGTTCCCTGCCTCAGATTGCCCGCGAACTTGGAGTCGACGGAATCCTCGAAGGCTCCATCGAGCGTTCCGCAAATCGCGTCCACATGACGGTGCAGCTGATCTACGCCCCCACCGACACGCACGTCTGGGCCGACAGCTACAACCGCGACGAGACTCAGGCCTACTCGCTCCCCGAAGAACTTTCCCAGACCATCGCCAAAGAGGTAAGAGCCGCGACCTCGCCCGCCCCGGCGCCGCGCTACATCAATCCCGAAGCCCACGATGCCTATCTGCGCGGACGCTATATCTGGTTCCAATTCGACGCCATCCACAGCCTCGAATATTTCCAGAAAGCGATCCAGCTTCAGCCCGATTACGCCGCCGCATGGGCGGGCATGGCCGACGCTTACGCAATCCGCGCCGTCGACAACGAATGTCCTGCGAGCGAAGTGGCGGCCAAAGCCGAAGCGGCTGCGCGCAAAACCGTCGAACTCGACGAGTCCCTGCCCGAGGGACATCTTGCGCTCGGTGCCTGGTACTTTTTTTACGCCTGGGACTTACCCCGCGCCGAAGCAGAATTGAAACGGGTTATCGAACTCGAAGGCGGCCCTTCCGAGGCCCATCACCTTTACTCCTATTTACTCCTCGCGACCAGCCGCCGCGAAGAATCATTACAGGAGCAGAAACGCGCCACCGAACTCGATCCCCTTCTTCGCAACTGGGGATTGGGATTCGAATACATCGATTGCGGCAGTTCGATGCCGCCATCAACGATCTACGGCTTCGCGCCCAGGTTCTGCCCAGCGATTTCTGGACCCGCATCATGCTGTCCTACGCCAATCGAGAGAAGGGTATGGGGCCGCAAGCGGAGCAGGAACTCGAAAAAGCCTATAAAGTCGCCGGCTGGGCCGACGCCGCACAAGGACTCCACCGCGCCTTCGAGCGCGGCGGCGAAAAGGCCGCCGATCAGTGGGGTGTGAACGCTCTCAAAGCCCGTGCTCGCACAGGATACGTCTCACCCATGGAGTATGCCAGGGCCTATGCCGACATGGGTGACAAAGATGAAACCGTGAAGTATCTCGAGGAGTGCTATGGGACGCGCGCGCCCTGGCTCATCATGGTGCAGAACGAACCGCGCTTCGATTTCCTCCACTCCGATCCTCGCTACCAGACTCTGATCAGGAAGATTGGCCTCCGACTTGCCCAATGACCGCATCCTCCCATTTCGGCGAATTCGGCCTCGACCGCCGCCGCTTCGAGCTGCGCCACAGAGGCGATAACTCCCGGTTGGTCGGCAATCCGGAAACTGGCCAGGAACGGCGTTTGAGGAACTGAGAACTTTGGTGGCCTTCGAGGACACGGGGCATTTATGAAAATACCCAGTAATTAAGCCATTTATATCCAATTGTTTGGGATATCTTGCGCGAGAGCTGCAAATTATATTGACTTACGATGCATCGTACGATATATTGTGAAACATGTTTAGACAAAACCATTTCGAAGATTTCTTAACCTCAACACGTTTCGATCGCAGCTTCGGCCGCGAACACGGTCGAGAACGCGACCGAGAGCACGCCCGAGGACACGGACGAGAACACAGTCGCGAACACGACAGCGAACACGGCCGAGAACACCCGCGAGGACACGGACGTCATCACGGGCGCCCCGGGTTCCGTCGTGGAGGCCCCGGATTTATGGGCGACTTCGCCGGCGGCGATTTTCCCGGCGGCCGCAAGCTCGATGCGATCGACATTCAACTGGTGATACTGGCGCTGCTCGCCGAACAACCAGCGCACGGATACGAACTGATCAAGACGGTCGAAGAACGTTCGGGCGGATTCTATACGCCCAGCCCGGGTGTGATTTATCCCGCGCTGACTTACCTGCATGAGATCGGTCACACCAGCGTGGAGCAGCAGGGTACGCGGAAGCTCTACAGCATTACGCCCGAGGGCAAGGCCCATCTGGAAGCAAACCGCGCGAACGCCGAAGCGATTCTCGATGCTCTGGCGCGAATTGGAGGACGAATGGAGCAGGTGCGCGAAGCATTTGCCGGCGTGGGCGATTCTGACGGAGGTGCTTCCGATGAAGTGCATCGTGCGCGCCACGCTCTGAAGCACGCGCTGCGCCGCAAACACGGGTGCGATCCCGAGGAAGCGAAGCGGATTGCCAAAATTCTTGATCAGGCTGCAGCCGAGATACTGGGAAAATAGCGGCGCCCGCAGGCGCACATCAAAACCTGAAAGGACAGACCTACAGAAAGAGAGATTCATGCCGAATACTTTGTTGAATGAAACTTTAAAAAGCGTAATTCAGGATGAACGAGTCCGTGCGGTAATCGAGCGATTGGAGGCGGAACGTCGCGGCGCGCGGGCCGGCAGCCCGAACGATGACGGCCAAAGCCAGGATCCGTATGACTATGCGGACCGTGGGTTCTCAATTCGTCCCCAGCAAGGCGACCTCATCTATCTTTTGTGCCGTGGAATGCGCGCTACGCGTGTGGTCGAGTTCGCGACTTCGGTCGGAATGTCGACCCTGTATTTCGCTGCATCTATGCGTGACAACGGCGGCGGTCGCGTAATCGGTTCGGAACTCGTACCGGCAAAAGTCGCGACCGCGAAGCGCAATCTCAGCGAGGCTGGTCTCGCTGACTATGCGGAGATTCGCGAGGGCGATGCGCAGCAGACGCTGCGCGATCTGGGGGGTCCGGTGGATTTTGCCCTGATCGACGGCTGGCCGCGCGATGAAGAGCCTTCGCTGGCGCGCGAGGTGATTGAGATCGTCGCTCCACAACTTCGCGTTGGCGGGTATGTAATGAACGACAACGCGGAGCCGGATTTCCTGGAGTTTATTCGCGATCCAGGCAATGGATTTATTTCGATCACGCTGCCGCTCAAGAGTGGAACAGAGCTTTCGGTGAAGGTGGCGTAATTCAGCGAGGCGCGCATGGCGCCGCTTGAACACAGGTCGTAAACCGATTCCTGAAACAACTGCGGCGTGGAGTTGCATCCGCAGAAGACGCGGATCGTACGTTAGGGGAAGTGAAGGACGCGGTTGTGAATGAATAGTCGGCCAACCGGAGGTTATCCGGCCTATGGGGTTGTGTCTTCTCGGCTGGCCCGGTCTCGATTCAAACAAGCGTCAGTGGGTGTCGCTTCCGACAAAAGTGGACCACGAGCTGTCTCACATCGGCAACGTTCGCAGCGCCATCTCGACTACGCGCTGTAATTTACTTCGGCTTGCGCCGCCCGCTGCCTCAACTGCCATTCCGTAGAGGACCGTCGCGATGTAGCGAGCAAGATCAGCAGGGTTCATATTGGCCAGTAGGTCACCTTCTGATTTCGCACGCTCGAAACGCCGGCGCATCGCAGCTTCACCCGCCGCGCGGCAGGCGGTCAGTTCCTGCCGGATGGAATCGGCCGCCCCGCCACAGGCAAGCGCACCTTGCACCATGAGGCACCCACCGGGATTGCGCCGGGCTGTGTTCAAATCGGCAGCACCCAGCAACAATCGTTCCACGACTGCGCGGGCGGTCGGCTCCCTCAATGCTTCTTGGGTGTAGGCCGCCGGCCCCTTCAAGTACCGGTCGAGTGCCTTGCGGAACAGTGCTTCTTTGTCGCCAAAGGCGGCATATAGACTCGGACGATTGACGCCCACAGCTTTGGTCAGGTCCGACAGAGACGTGCCCTCATATCCCTTTCGCCAGAACACCAGCAGCGCGCGGTCCAACGCTCGGTCAATATCGAAGGAGCGGGGACGTCCCATTCGTTTTGGGGATTTGTTCCGTTCCATACCTATCTATGATGCCTCTTCCATACCTATCGGTACAAA
>JBAUXO010000027.1:0-9335 GCA_049584315.1 Candidatus Sulfotelmatobacter sp.
TTTGTACCCCTCGACGGACCCTCAGGTCGGACACGTCATCTAAACTTAGAGGAGGAGGTTTCGCCTTCCAAAGCCGAACGGCTCAGAATTTCCGGAATTAATGGCTCAGAGTTTTCGGAACCCACACTTTCTGGGATGCCGTGTACTTGCCCTTCATCGAATCAGCAGACAACCTGAAGCCTGCCACAATCCACGGTTATAAACAGGTGTGGAACCTACACCTGAAATCACACTTCTGCACAGTGAACCTCTCCGACTACAAAACTCACATGATGTCTGGCTTTCTCACCGGCCTGGCAAAGACGCTCAGGCCGCGCACGTTGAACAGCATCAAATGGCTGGCCTCTGCGATCTTCGCTCACGCGGTTGCTTCCGGCCACTGCGAAACAAACCCCATCCGAGATGCGAAGGTGCTAGGCAAGACGTTGGGCCACGGTGACCCTAAATCCTACACGCTTGAGGAGATGGAAAACCTCATCACCGCGTTGGTCGACCGCGTTGACGCTCAATTGGTGATGGCTCTTTCCTTCTTTGCCGGCATGCGTAAGGGCGAAATTTGGGGCCTTCAGTGGTCAGATGTTGAGGGTGAGTTCATCCACGTTCGCCGCGCCTTCAGCCGGGGCATTGTAGGCCCACCAAAGAGTAAGAAGTCTGTCCGCTCCATCCCCATCATTCAACCTGTGCGCGGTCTGTTGGCATTATGGCGTGGCAAGAATCCTGATGGGGTTTGGATGTTTCAGAACACCGAAGGCGGGGCGTTGAACCTTGACCTGTTTGCCCGCGAGGTAATCCGGCCCGCTCTGCGCAAAGCAAAGATTGAATGGAAGGCCTTCCACGCTGGAAGGCGCGGATTGGGTACAACGTTGCGCAGTCTCACTGGCAACAGCACTGCCGGAAGAGATGTGCTTGGTCGCGCTACAACCCAAATCACAGAGGGGCATTTCGAACACAGGTTGCCGGAAGATGCGTTGCGCGGCATGAAGCTGTTAGAAACGAAGGCGCTCACCAACGGTGGAACCCGGTGAAATCCCGGATGGAAGCCGAATCACCGCTTTACTTACCCGGTCGTCATAATCAACGCCAATGGAACCCTGATGGCTCTCGACAACATAGGCTGCTGGCAGATTCTTACCCAGCATTTGGATGATTCATGGAGGCCGCGAGTGCCCCGCACAAAAAGAGAAAGCGAACACACCGCTGACGACTTTGAGCGTGCAGCGCCAGGCGGTAGAGCACTTGTTCGAAATCGACTTCGGCGCGAAAACATCCGTAGCTTTCCTCTTCCCCTGGCGCGCGTACATAAGATTTTCTCAGCCCGATCCGGAGATTTCCACAGAAAAATTTTTGGAGCTGGCGAAAAAGTAGCCCGCCTCAATCGCACGAGCAGCAAGAGAAGTCACGATGAACCTTCCCAAGAACGAACGATGCCCCTCCTCACTCATTTTTATGCTGCGGTCGGGAATAGTTTCGGCTACACCCTGAATTCGCCTCGCCGGGGAGGGAAGGAATAAATCAAATTCGTGCCTCTCGCTTGGTAGCCATATAGCTACTTTCGTTATCGTGCAAAAAGGGGGAGGGAGCTTCCGCGATGGCGAAGGCCAAGCCTATCCTGCGCATGCGCACCGTGTCCACCAAGGTGACTGAGGAAGAGTTTTTCGGGCTGGAAGCCCAGGCCACCGAGCGCGGGGTGAACCTGAGCGAGTGGGTGCGAGAGACTCTGCTGGCAAGCGTGAACGGCCAGGAGCCGAGGGCCGCCACTGGTTGCGCCGGCACCGGCCAGGTGGCGCTCATGGCGGAGCTGTCGGCGCTGCGGGCCATCCTGCTCAACGTGCTGTTCAGACAGTCCAACGGAGAGCGGCTGACAGCCGAGGAGATGCAACGCCTCGTTGACAGGGCCGACTCGGACAAGATTGAGGAAGGCGAGGGAGCGGCTCTTGCAGGCGCAAGAGTCACAAGGACAACCGAAAGAAAAATCCTGATCCTTTTGTGGTTTCGGGTTCCATCAAGTGAGTGGGGGCATCGGTGATGAGCCAAGTGTTGGGTCGCGTTGAGCATCGAGCTTGGGTGACGAAGTGGGCGGTGTCGAGTCTCGGGGCGATGGTAATCGCCGCCGTCGTGGGAATCGGAATCTTCACGTACTGCAACACCAAGATGTGGACTCCGTTGCAACAGTGGTACTGGGTCCAATATTTCAATACGAAATCGTTTCCCACCGAGCACTCCACGCCCAGTTGTGAACCGGCGGGCTGTTTCCGCCTCCACAGGAGATGGACATCATGCCGAGAAGCAGGAGTGCCGTCATCGTCAATGTGAGTGCTTCTCCGACCCTCAGTGTGCCGAGGAGGTCGCGGCTTCCAGGTTGTCGGCTGCTCTACCGATCGCCGCGGCGACATCTTCGAGCACCTTCGCGACGCTAGGCACCTGAGCTTCGGCCTCCGTCCATTTCTTGGCGTCCATGTATTCGCGGACGGCGGCTATGGGTTTGGCGCCGTATCCGGTGTAAGCGCCGGGCGCGTACACCTGATGCTTAAACCACGGGCGCTCCGGGAGTCCTCGTTCGGCCAGGAAGGTGCGCTGGATTTTGAGAAGATCCGTGTTCAGCGACTCCAGGACTTGCGCCGAAAGTGCGGGCGCGTCAGGGGCCAGGGCTTTCGCGACGGCAGCCTGGTAGCGCTCGGCGCTGCGCTTGATGGATTCCACTCCATTCTTTAGAGGAGCGAAGTTCATATAGGGCGGCGTGGTTTCTTGCGGCGGGGGGACGGAGGTCTTGCGTGGATCAGCTACAGCGGAGAAGACTCCTTCCTTCAGTTCGAGGTTGCGCTCAGCGATTTCGTCCTGTTTTTCCTTGAGCTGTTTTTCCAGCTCAGTCACATATTTCCCGATGGTTTCGGCCATACCTAAGTATTCGTAGGGGATGATGTCGGCATCCGCCACGCGCATCACGGTGGTGCCACCGGTTTGCGCCAAAGCGCGTCCGTAGGAAAAATCGGTGTCGACGAAGTGGGTATACCAGTAGAAATCGTCGTACACGGAATGGTAGGAATCGGCGTCGTTTTCTCCGCCGTAGCCGATGTTCAGCGCAGAGATGCCGGCATGGTCGAGGAACGACGCATAGTCGGAACCGTCTCCGAGTGATCCGATGGTTAGTTCCGCGCGCTTGCGAATCTCCGCGCGATCTTCCTGGTTCTTGGCACTGGCGATGCGGGAGAAACGAGCCCGTTGCCAGACAGGAATGTTTTTCTCGGGATCCTGAATCTCGCGAATGATGTCATTGGTTAATTTCTCGAGATCGTGAGAGCCGGAGGCATGAAAGAATCCCCGGCCGTTGCTGTCGGAATTGATGTAGGCGGCGGCGTGCTTTTGTAGCTCGTCGCCGTGAGTTTCCACCCATTCTGTGGAACCGAGGAGTCCAGGTTCTTCGCCGTCCCAGGCGCAGTAGATGATGGTGCGCTTCGGCGTCCATCCTTGCTTATGCAGTTCACCGAGCCTGCGTGCTTCTTCAAGTACGGCGGACATGCCGGAGAGGGGATCGTCGGCGCCGTTGACCCAGGCGTCGAAGTGATTACCGCGAATCACCCATTGATCGGGAGCGCCGGACCCGCGCAGGGTTGCGATGACGTCATTGACCGGCTTTAGGTCCCAGTTCGATGTGACTTTGAGATGGACTTTGGCGGGGCCGGGGCCGATGTGATACGTGAGGGGCAGCGCGCCACGCCATTTTTCCGGAGCGACCGGCCCAGCGAGCTCGGACAGAAGAGGCAGAGCGTCACCCCACGAAATCGGGAGCACGGGAATCTTTGTAATCGTTTTGGCTTCGCTGATGGGAAGACGCTTGGCATCCGCGGTCGCCCCGACACCGGGAGTGAGAGGATCGCCGGGATAATCGGTGTCCATTACGCTGCCGCGCTGGACGCCATCTTTGGGACGCCAGCCGCCCTTGGGATAGTCGTCACCTTGAAAGTAGCCGTCATCTCGGGGGTCGGAATAGATGATGCATCCGATGGCGCCGTGCTCGCCGGCAACTTTCGGTTTGATGCCACGCCAGCCTTCACCATAGCGGGCAATCACGATGGCGCCTTTAACGGAAATTCCGAGGCGATCGAGTTGTTCATAGTCTTCGCGGTTGCCGTAGTTCACATAGACCAGCGGGGCGGTTACGTCACCGTCAACCGAATAGGCGTTGTAGGTTGGGAGCTGCTCGGACGTCTGGCTCGACGTGGGATCGCCGGGAACCGCGGGTTCCTGCAGCTTGGCGCGGAACTTCGTGGGCTCCAGGAGTTCGACTACGCGCTCCTTCGGCGTGGGGAACAGGACCGAGAAGGTTTCGATATGGGCATCGAATCCCCACTCTTTGAATTTGGAAAGAATCCATTCGGCGTTGTCCTTGTCATAAGGTGAGCCCACGTGATGCGGGCGAGCGCTCATGCGGCGCATGTTTTCGCGCACATTATCGCTCACGATGCCATCCTGAAATTTCTTCTCCCAATCGCGCTCGGGGCTGGAAGATTGTGCCGTATATCCCGAGAATTGGGCATGGGCGCCGGTTTTCGCTGGGGTGGTTTGGGCGCAGGTCAGGTGTGCGACCAAGAAAACTATGCAACCAGAAATAAGGGAGCGGATGGGCTTCAAGGGGGCCTCCTGGGATGTGGCGTCAGATCCAAGCATCCTGTTTCTGAGACTCGGAATTATAGAGCTTGAAACGAAACATCTAGACATGAAGATTTTGTTGAGTATTGGGGGCTGACGGGCTTATTGTGTACGTCTCCGGAGGAACCGACCTTGCGAACGACTACGCTCGTTCTCTTGATTGCATGTTGTGTGGCCCCACTATCAGCCCAGAAACACCAACCAAAAGCGAAGTCGGAGCCCGCGCCCAAGCAGGCGGAGTCGCCCCAGCCTGCGGCTGCGCCGGCTAGTGACGCGGAGCAGGATGAGAATGCATCGCAGGGACCGTGGAAGGGGCTACAGTACCGGCTGGTCGGGCCATTTCGCGGCGGGCGTGTGGTCGCGGTTTCAGGCGTGGTGGGGCAGGATGACGTCTACTATTTTGGCGCGGTGGCTGGAGGAGTGTGGAAGACGACCGACGGCGGTCTCAACTGGAAACCTCTTTTCGACAAGACGAAAGATGCGTCCCCGGCGATCGGCGCTCTGGCTGTTTCCGAGTCGGATCCGAATGTGATCTACGTCGGAACGGGCGAAGCCTGCGTTCGGGGCAACATCGTCGGCGGAAACGGCGTGTACAAGTCGATCGATGCCGGCAAGACTTGGACGTTCGCGGGCCTGGGTGATACGCACGCGATCGGACGGCTGATTGTGAATCCGAAGAATCCTGATGTTGCGTTCGTGGCGGCGCTCGGGCACCCCTTCGCCGACAACCAGGAGCGCGGGATTTTCCGCACGCGGGATGGAGGCAAGACGTGGGAGAAGGTCCTATATAAGGATGCCAAGAGCGGAGGCATCGATGTGGCCTTCGATCCCAGCAATCCCAATGTTTTGTTCGCAGCGCTGTGGCAGGTGAGGCGCACGCCCTGGAGTTTGGACAGTGGCGGACCGGGGAGCGGTCTTTACCGTTCGATCGACGGCGGGACTACCTGGAAGGAACTGAAGGGGCACGGTCTGCCGGAAGGGATTCTCGGGCGGATTGGCGTCACGGTTTCCGGGGCGAATCCCGATCGGGTGTGGGCGGTAATTGAGGCCGAGAAAGGCGGAATCTATCGTTCCGACGACGGCGGGGATTCGTGGCATCTGATGACCGACGATCACCGGTTTCGGCAGCGCGCCTGGTACTATTCGCATATTTTTGCCGACCCCAAGTCAGCCGATACGGTCTACATCCAGAATACGGGCGTCTATCGCTCCAACGATGGAGGCAAAACCTTCAACCAGATCCGTGCGCCGCATGGCGACAACCACGCCTTGTGGATCGACCCTACGAACCCCAAGCGGCTCATCGATGGAAATGATGGAGGCGCGACCATCTCCACCAACGGCGGCGACAGCTGGAGCAGCCAGCAAAACCAGCCCACAGCGCAGTTCTACCACGTCACCACCGACAACCGGTTTCCGTATTACATCTATGGCGCGCAGCAGGACAACTCAACCGTAGGAATTGCGAGTGCGAGTGCTGAAGGCGGGATCGATCGTCCGGACTGGTACGACGTCGGCGGCGGCGAGAGCGGGTACATTGCGCCGGATCCGACAGACCCGCTGATCGTGTATGCCGGGTCGTACGGCGGGGAGATCACTCGCTACGACCGGCATACGCAGCAGTATCTGTCGATTAATCCCTGGCCGGTAAATCCCATCGGGTGGTCCGCAGCGGACGTCAAGCATCGGTTCCAATGGACCGAGCCGATTGTTTTTTCTGCACACGACCCGAAGACGTTGTACTTCGCTGGAGAAGTATTGTTCAAGACGACAGATGGAGGAATGAGTTGGACAATCATCAGCCCCGACCTGACGCGCAACGACAAATCGAAGCAGGCCGCTTCCGGTGGGCCGATCACGAAAGACAACACGGGTGTTGAAGTGTACGACACGATCTTTTCGGTGGTGGAGTCGCCGGTACAAAAGGACTTGATCTGGGTGGGGACCGATGACGGGCTGGTGCAACTGACCCGCGATGGCGGCCAGAAGTGGGAGAACGTCACTCCCAAGGAAATGCCGGAATGGGGCACAGTCAGCATGATTGAGGCTTCTCCGCGCGATGCCGGTACCGCGTATCTCGCCGTCGAACGGCATAAGGCGGATGACTTCGCCCCGTATGTATTCAAGACCACCGATTTCGGAAAGTCCTGGACGAAACTGGTGGCGGGAATTCCGGCGAATGATTACGTGCACGCCGTCCGGGTCGATCCGAAGCGTCCGGGACTGCTTTTCGCCGGAACGGAACAAGGGGTCTATGTTTCGTTCGATGAGGGTGGGCAATGGCAGGCGCTGCAAATCAATCTCCCGACTACGCCGGTGAACGACCTGATCATCAAGAGCAACAACGGGAACAACGATCTTGTGGTGGCGACGCACGGCAGGAGTTTCTGGGTACTCGATGACATTACAGCGTTGGAGCAGTACGACGAATCGGTCCCCAAGCAGGATGCGCACCTTTTTGCGCCGGCGGCGGCCAATCATACGGTATTTAGGGGGTCGGGTTTTGGCCGGCAAGGGAATGTGGGGAAGAATCCGCCGGCGGGGGCGGTCATTGATTACTGGTTGAAGACTTCGCTCAAGAAGCCGGAAAAGAAAGACGCTGCGGTTTCGACCTCATCCTCACCGGAGTCACCGGCGAAGACCGAGGCTGGCAAGGGCGGAGGAGAGAAGAAAGAAGGAGAGAAGAAAGAGGAAGCACCGAAGATTACGCTGGAAGTGCTCGACTCTTCCGGGAAAGTGATTCGCAAATTCCCCAAGAAAGAGGAGCCTGCGGGAGACGAGGAAAACCCCTTCGAGCGCGATCGGGGCGCAGACAATTTGCCTGCCGACGCGGGTCTGAACCGCTTTGTATGGGATTTACGCTATGAGGGAGCTACCAAGGTGCCACGTGCGCCGCTTTGGGGTGGAGGCACGGAGGGTCCGGTGGCTCTGCCCGGTACATACCAGGTGCGACTGACGGTGCTGGGCGAGAGTTACACCGCGCCACTGGAGATCAAAGCCGACCCGCGGGTGAATGTCAGCCAGGAGGATCTCGCCAAGCAATTCGATCTGTTGCTCAAGATTCGGGACAAGGTCACGCAGACCGACGATGCGATCATCCAGATTCGAGACCTGCGGGACCAAATCAGTGCCGTCAACAAGCGGCTGAAGAATGATCCCCGTGAGAACACGATTGACGACGCAGGGAAAGCGCTGGATAAAAAGATGACTGTGGTGGAGGAAGCGCTCATTCAGACCAAAGCCAAGAGCGGCCAGGACGTGCTCAATTTTCCGGTTCGGTTGAACAATGATCTGGTCGCGCTGAGTGGCGTGGTGGGAAGCGCAGATTCGGCGCCGACGAAACAGTCCTATGAAGTGTTCGACCTGCTCACCCACGCCGTCGATGAACAACTAGCGAAGTGGGAGGCAATTGTCGCGACCGACGTAGCGGCCTACAACAACCTGGTCAAGCAGCAGGAGGTTCCCGCAATTATGGTGACCCAGCCTGAGCGATCACCCAAAATTGGCCACTGAGTATCACATGAAAACCGGCCAACGAAGGCGGCGTATCGGATATTGACACCCGCGGAGGCTTGTCGCCTCTATGGGCATGGCCAATGTCTTGAACCAAGATAAGAAACAACAAGTCTGTTTCGCTGCCCTCGTTGCTCATGCAAAAGCGAAAGCTGCGCAGGTGAATGAAACGAAGTGATTCTCGCCTTTCGCACGCCCTCGTGGTCACCCAAAACCCGAAAACTGGAACGCCCTGAAAGTGACTTCCCCAAAACCGAAGGGATACCGATGGACGAAACCTGATTTTGCCGAGCAGCAAGATCTGGAGCACAAGGCGGAGCACAACAACTGCCGAATGATAGCCCTTGAGCCCGACTAGGAGGCCCTAGTCCGACGTAAGCTCCTGAAAACGAGTGAGGGCGGCGAGAAATGATCCTTTTGCTAAACCGTTGTACGGGCTAACACCCGTCGCCAATCTGCGCTCGTTTCGCTGGCAACCTCACTGTCGAGGCCTATATCAGACAGCCATCTCTTTGGCGCGCGCAACGTACCAATCCCGTAACACTTCGCGCCGCTTGCCCTGATACGAGGCGGGTACTATAAAAAAGCTGGAAAAAATTTAGCGTTACGTACTTCTCGACCAAGCAAGCTCGCCGACCAGTCTCCAGGCGGCAGGCGCGTCTCCGATCTCCGCAGGTCCGCGAAACCGAGGCCGAAGCTGTGGCTTTCGTGGTCTGCCAGTCCGTCGGACTTCAGAACGGAACCGCGTCCCAGGACTACATCCAGCTTTGGGGCGGAGACGCCAATCACCTACGCGAGGGCTTGGAAGCAGTTCAGCAAACTGCTGCCGTGATCCTCGGGGGCGATGCCCCATAAGGGCTAACTTAAGGGAAGAAGTTACGCGGACACACCTCGTGTTCGTCGTTGCTGTGGTCGGGATGATAACTCCGGGTTATTCCCCCGGCGACGTAAACATTCTGTGTAACTCATTCGGATCATTGAAGACCGCAACGCCCGATTTTGAAGGCATGGTATTGTTGGCAGCTATCGAAGGAGGAAGCGTTCAAGTGAGGCTCATCGTGAAGAAGGTCTTTCACTTCGAAGCTCCGCGCGAGAAGTATCATTGCGACGCGGCCATCCTCTGGTGCTTCGATAACCGATTTGAGCTGGGATTCCGGAAGTTCCTCAAGCGCATC
>JBAUXO010000028.1:0-14308 GCA_049584315.1 Candidatus Sulfotelmatobacter sp.
TGGAATGTTCTGGACGGTGCGCGGTGCTAATACCATCATCGCCCTCCGCTGTTGTGAGCTGAGTGGCAGATTCGAGGATTATTGGGAATCCCGCCGGGCGCTTGGCTAACTTTAAAGTCGCGCACCCTGCCCGGTTGGCCCTCCTCATTTTCATTGCAAGACCTCCTGGGGTGCGGGACAGCATTCCAAAATAGTGCTGACAAGCTACCGGTAGAAGAAGAAAAACTATTTTCTTCTTGACAAGACTCATTAATCGGGAGCGTAATCCGTCGGTAGTAGAAAAACACTATCTCGAATATCCACCCGGATTGGATGGGAAGGGGCGTTTTCCATCCCTCGAGTGATCAACTGCACACTGTCTCTCATAACGTATTCACGATTGGAGAAAATCCCATGTTGAAGGCGTTGAAACTAGCGAGTGGCGTGGCTTGCGTTTTTGCGTTGCTGGTTGGCGTGATGTGGGGGCAAGGAATCTTTGCCACCCTGACGGGCGTGGTCTCCGATCCATCCCACGCAGTTGTAAGTGACGCGAAAGTCACCCTCACGGACGCCGTGTCGGGTTCGGCCCGTGAGACCGTAACGAACAGTGATGGCTATTACACGTTCGCATCAGTCCCTGTCGGAACCTACAACCTGAAGGTCGAGGTGCAGGGATTCGAAAGCTATAAGGCGGATGGTATCGCGCTGGGTGGCTCCGAAAAGCGCAACTTGAACGTAACTCTCACCGTCGGCTCGACCAGCCAGACGGTCGAGGTCAGCGCAGAAGCCGCCCAGCTTGTGACCACAGACTCAGCCGAGATGTCGTATACGCTGGAAACCAAGGATTTGCAGAACTTGGTTCAAATCGGCAGCGACGCGGCCGAGTACATCAAGATCATGCCGGGATTTGCCGTTCAGAACGGCTCTTCCAACAAGGCGAACTACAGCGGCGAAGTCATCGGCATCAACGCCAACGGCGACGGGGGCAGCCAGAGCCCGCTGAACAATGCGTCTACCTATAATGGGCTGCCCAGCAACTCGCTCGACATCACCATGGACGGCGCGCATGTGGCCGACCCGGGTTGCGATTGTGACACGCCGGTCAACCCCAACTCCGATTTCTTGCAGGAGTTCCGGGTGCTGGCATCGAACTTCAGCGCCGAGAACTCTAAAGGGCCGATCCTCATCACCTCGGTGACCAAGTCCGGTGGCCAGCAGTTGCACGGCAGTGGCTATTTCTCTGCCCGCAATTACGCACTCAATGCCAACGACTGGCTCCTCGACAACACCAACACTCCCAAACCTCACAACAAATACTACTATCCAGGCGGCACGATCGGTGGTAAGGTCCCGAAAACCCACGACAAGCTGTTCTTCTTCGCCGGCTTCGAGTACTTCTACCAGGTGTTGGATACGGGCCTGCTGCGTTCCACGGTTCCCACGGCGAATATGCTCAGTGGGAATTTCTCAACGTCCGAGTTGGAGAAAATCGGCAACGCGGGCAACAGCTTCAGCACGGCTGCACAAGCCCCCGCGGGTACGGCTTGCCCCGGTACGAGCGTCGCCCAGGGAAACTACTTGCCATGTCTTAGCCAGGCGGCTATGAACACGTTCGGGTTTACGAAGGACGCCAGCGACTTGGGATGGAGCGGCAACATTCCGACAGCGGACCTTAACCCGAACATGCTCGCCCTGATGAAGCTGTATCCGGCACCCAATGCCGACCCCAACCAGACCCAGGGATACAATTACGTTCAATCCGAAATCTTCAACCAGAACAACACTCAGTTCGTCACCCGCGAAGACTACAACATCAGCGATAGCACCAAGGTGTTCGTGCGCTACAACTATCAGAAGGAGACGCAACAGTTCCCGGTTGGCCTGTGGTGGCGCCAGTCGGACCAGGTTCCGTATCCGACAGCGATCGAGGGCAAGAACAGGTCTAAGTCCATATCGGGGTCACTGACCCACGTGTTCAGCCCGACCATGACCAACGAAACGGTCGTCGCATACACTCTGGTGAAGTTCCCGAACGTCTTTGCTGATCCGAATGCGGTAAATCGTGCAACTGTCGGCTACAACGTGCAGGGATTGTTCAAGAACGGCATCGCTCAGATTCCGTCGTTCGGAGGTAGCGGTGGAAATAGTGAAGCGTCCCTGGTCTTCAATCCGGGCGGCTTCGAAGACGGCGGAGCGTCACAAGGCTTGTATGCCGACAAGTACATGCCCAGCGTGAGTGATGCGCTCACCAAGGTTGTGGGCACGCATACGCTCAAGGCTGGTTTCTTCTGGGAATGGATCCGCAATGCCCAGCCCGCCAATAACAATACCAACGGGTACTTGCAGTTCGTGTCCGGGAGCAATTCGCTGTATAGCACCGGGGACTCCTATGCCGACGAGGTCCTGGGTATCGCCAGCAACTACAACGAAACCACCAAGAATCGCGTCAACGACGAGGCCTACAATACCCTCGATTTCTTCGTACAGGATGACTGGAAAGTAACCAGGCGGCTGACCCTAAACCTGGGCCTCCGCTTCAGTCACTTACAGCCTTGGTATGACCGGCTTGGGGATGGCTTCGCGATCTTCAATATGAACGCCTACAACGCGGGCGGCGGTGCAGCCTGTGCCCCTGCGCCGACGTACTGTGGATACGAGTGGCATAGCGAGGACAGTTCCGTTCCACTGGCTGGATTCCCGACACGCTCGTTGTTCTACCAGCCGCGCCTGGGCGCTGCCTACAACCTGTTTGGCGATGAAAAGACGGTGCTTCGCGGAGGGTGGGGCCGCTACTACTTCCATACGGGTCAGTTTACGAATGGCCTGGATGCGTCCGCGGGGGTCAAATCGACCACTTTCAGTAATGGGAAGGTTTCCCTGACCAATACTACCAGCCAGCCCATTCTGGTTAATCCCCTGCCCGCGGCTTTGACAGCCGCAGTTCCATGGAACACAGCCGCTGCGAATACGGGATTGGACACGGTCAATTTCAGCGCAACGCCATCGGGTCCCGCCGCCGTGAACGGCGCGGATAATAAGATGGGGTATACGGACAACTGGAACGTCACCATTTCCCGCCAGTTGCCGTGGTCGAGCTTAGGGGAGATATCCTATATCGGCAATCGGTCGGAAGATCTCGCCAGCACAGGCAACGGAGGCAGCACGGGCATCAACACCTACGACATCAATCTGATCCCCTTAGGGGCTATGCTGTCGTCGAACAATGGCGGCAAAGATCCGAACACGCTTAATACCGCCGCTTTCTATCCCATCCAGGGTTATTCGGACCTGTATGTGATCAGCAATAACGGCCGTGCCAACTACAACGCCTTCCAGGGCATTTGGGCACGCACCAGGGGACGTTACACCATCAACCTGAACTACACCTTCAGCAAGTCCGAGGGTGTCTTAGGAACTTCGGGGAGTAACCTCATCAACGAATTCAACGTAAACCAGAACATTGGCGTTCTGCCCAATAGCCGCAAACAGCTCTTTAACGCGGCTTACGCAATTGAGCTGCCCAAAGCTAATGTCAACAAGTGGTTGGGCGGCGCCGTCAATGGCTGGCAGGTGACTGGCGTCTTGCAGTTTCAGAGCGGGCCCAATCTGACCGGTTTCCAGAACCAAAACTTCGGCATGAGCTACACCGGAACAAACGGCAGCAACGGTGCGAGCGCGATCATTCCGGGCTCTATGAGCGCGCAGAATCCAGAGGGTATTGCGATCAGCAATCTCTCGCTGCTGGGCACGCCCGAAATCCAACTCAACCCGATTCTGACCTGCAATCCAGCGTCGGGGCTGAAAGCGCATCAGTACATCAATGCGAGTTGCTTCGAGGCTCCGACGCAAGTCGGGCAGAACGGTTCGACAATCTTGCCAGCCATCTATGGACCGGCCTATTTCAATTGGGATATGGGCTTGTTCAAGAACTTTGCCATCACCGAAAGCCAGAAGCTGCAGTTCCGGTTCAATTTCTACAACTGGATGAACCATCCGCTGTGGTCGTTTAACGGAAGCAATCTCAACCTCGGCTTCGCTCAAGACCAAGCGGGCGTCAACATTACTCAGAACAATCCGAATTTCGGCTATACCACCCAGAAACAGGGGCATCGCATCATCGAGCTGGGAGCCAAATACTACTTCTGAGCTCGAGCCTAATTTCAACCCACAGAATGGGATGGCTTCGGCCATCCCTTTCTTTTCGTGCTGTAAACTGTGTGGGAACGTTTCCTCCGTACCCTTCATGCGGAAATCGGCTCGGTCCCGCATCAGTTTGGGCGTCTGCAGCCTCAGCCTGCTTTCCCTCCTCGCTTGGGCGCAATCGCCGCAGGAGTTGGTCCAGGATGCGATACAGAAGCAGCAGGTGGGCGATCTTGAGGGAGCGGTTAAAGAGTACCGTCAGTTCTTGAAGATGGCTCCTGGGGCGGCGACCATCCATTCCAACCTGGGCGCGGCCCTGGCCGGGCTGGGACGGTTTGAGGAGGCGGTACCGGAATACAGGGCTGCGTTAAAGCAGTCGCCCGAGTTTACTCAGGCTCGTCTGAATCTGGCGATTGCCTACTACAAGATGGGCAGGATCAGCGACGCAGCCACGCAACTGGCGCGACTGCATGCACAAGATCCCAAGAATCATCAGACGATACTGCTCTTAGGCGACTGCTATCTGCGCATGGGCCAGAACAAAGACGTGATTCGCTTGTTGGAGCCTGAGCAGAGGAAATCTCCCGACGATCTTGCAGTCGTTTACATGCTGGGAACCGCCCTTCTGAGAAACAAGCAACGCGACGAAGGAGCAGCAGTAATCGACCGTATTTTGCGCAACGGCGACTCCGCAGAAGCTCATCTGCTGATGGGCATGACCAAATTCGAAGCAATGGAATATCCGGAAGCCATCGCGGATCTCAGCAAGGCGGCGGAGATCGATCCGAGTATGCCGGACGTGTATTCATATCTCGGCCAAGCGCAAATGGCCAGCGGCGACATGAATGCAGCACATAAGGCTTTTGAGAAGGAGCTCACCGTGAACCCCAACGATTTCGAGTCGAATGTGCGGCTGGCCGTCCTGTTGAAACAGGACGGCAACTACGAGCGCGCACATCAACTGCTGGATCGCGCCTTACTGGTTCGTCCCAAGGACCCGGGCGCGCTCTACCAGGTCGGGGCGACCTACCTGGCGGCCGGAGACATGAACCGGGCACTTAGCGCTTTGGAGGCTCTGGTAAAGCAGTACCCGGATTTCCTTGAGCCGCACGTTTCTCTTGCACAGGCCTATTACCGATTGAGGCGTAAAGAGGACGGGGACCGCGAGCGCGAGATCGTACAAAAACTCAAGGCGGAGCATGACGCGGAACAGTCGAAAACCAAGGGAGAGGCCCAGCCGAGGCCATGAGGCCCGGAATATACCGCGCGAGTCGGCGCGTTACTTGGTGGGTTCGTCTATCTTCAATAACTGATCGGCGGCGATGTCCTTCAGAACCTGCCGAATTCCGCTTGGCCAGCGGATCTCAATCGATGCAATTCTGGTTTCTTGACCCAGCCCGAAGTGCACCCGTTTGTCGCTCGAGGACATGAAGCCAACGCTGATCGCAACATGGTTGTACAGCATGCGGCGGGAAGCGGTGGTCAGCTTGACCTTGGCCCCGATGGCATCGCGGGCGCTCTTGTGGCCGATCAGATTCAGCATGATCCAGTGATTGCCGCTGTCGGCGGTATTCATCAGAATCCTCGGCTTGTCATTGAGGGAGGTGACCACAATATCGAGAGAACCGTCGTTGTTGAGATCGCCAAAGGCCGATCCTCGTTGGTAACCCTTGCGCAAGAAATCCTTTCCCATTTCGTCGGATACGTCTATGAAGGTTTTGCCATCGACATTCTCGAACATGGTGTCGTGCTCGGGCGATGATTCATTCACCTGGTCGACGTCGCCATTAGCAGAATAAATGTCTTTCCAGCCATCGTTGTTGTAATCGATGAATCCGTTGCTCCATCCTGAGTGAGGGATGCTCATCGACTGGATCTTCGAGGAGTATATGTAACTGAATAGCTGGCCATCGTTTCTGAGCAACTGCCAGACCTGCTGCCGGAGGTTGTTGTAGAAGATATCTACATTTCCGTCGTTATCAAAATCCTTCGCGTCCGAACCCATCGAGGATCCGGTGCGGGCATTGTCGTCGTAGGCGACGCCGAGCTCTAGCCCTCGTTCTTCAAACGTTCCATTGTGCATGTTGATGAACAGCGAGTTGGGTTCGGTGTCGTTGGCAACGAATATGTCCGGCCAGCCGTCATCGTTAAAATCCGCAATCGAGATGCCCATCCCCTTGCCGGGGTATTTCGCCAATCCGGACCTTTCCGTTACGTCCTCGAACTTGCCGTTGCCCAGATTGTGGTAGAGACGATCAGGCACGCTTTTGTAGCGTCTGGGATCGCAGTAGTACTCCTTGCTTCCCATGGTGCAGCGAAAATCAGTTTGCGGAGTCCAGATCGTATAGTTCGAGACAATCAGGTCGAGAAGACCATCATTGTCATAATCGAACCAGGCGGCAGCAACGCTGATCGTGCCGGGCGGCTTGGTGCCGATACCGGAGGCTTCGGTCACATCGGTGAATGTCCCGTCGCCGTTGTTGTGGTAGAGGGTATTGCGGCCCGCTGAGCAGATGAAGAGATCTTCATAGCCGTCATTGTCGTAGTCGCCGACCGCGACCCCGAAGTTGAAATCCAGGGACTCGCCCAACAGCCCTGCTTTGGCAGTAACGTCCTCAAAGGACCCGTCGGCTCGCTGCTTCAGGAGGCAGTTGTAGTAGGAGGGATTCGTTTTTTTCATTTCCGGCATCTGCGCGCCGTTGGTAAGAAAAATGTCCAACCTGCCATCGTTGTCGAAATCGAAAATGGCCACTCCGCCGCACATTGGTTGCGGGAAATACTTGTGCCCGCCGGAACTGTTGTTGGTGATATAGGTAATCTTCGAAAGTCGCGCGACGTCCACAAAGCTAGGCCGTTTTGTTGTCGGCGCCGATCGGAAACCCAGAAGGAAGATGGATGAGGCCGCCAGGCATAAGCCGGCGGCCAGCGCTCCCCAGATGCTAGACTGATTGTCGGGCATGAAGTCCTATCCCTACATTTTATCTCTAATTCTGCTCGGAACAGGCCTTGTCGCGGCTGGGCCGCCAAACGGTCCGATCGTTTTTGAGGAGATCGCGCAGCGCTCGGGTCTGACTTTTGTAACCGACAGCAGCCCGACACCCAACAAGAATCAACCGGAGACCATGGTAGCCGGTGTGGCGCTGCTTGATTACGACAATGACGGCTATCTTGACGTCTTTGTCGTAAACGGCGCCGCCATTCCATCACTTCAGAAAGAGAGCCCAAAGTACTGGAACCGTCTTTACCACAACAATCATGACGGGACATTCACCGATGTAACCGAGGCAGCAGGTGTTGCTGGTATCGGCTACGGCATGGGAGTAGCTGTCGGCGACTATGACAATGATGGATGGCCCGACATCTACGTCGTGAATGTGGGAAAGAACCAGTTGCTGCACAACAACGGGAACGGCACCTTTACTGACGTGACCGATAAAGCTGGGGTTGGCGGAGACTTTCTCGACGGCAAGAAGATGTGGTCCGTTTCGGCAGCGTGGGTGGACTACAACAATGACGGCCTGCTGGACCTGTTCGTCTCGAATTACTGCAAGTGGGAGGTCAACAAAGACCCCTACTGCGGACCCAATCCCAAACTGCGGGCCTATTGTCATCCGAACAACTACGCGAACCTGCCCAACACGCTCTACCGCAACAATGGCGACGGCACCTTCACTAACGTCTCTGCGGAAACTGGAATCGCTAAGTACTTCGGGAAAGGAATGGGAATAGCCACCGCCGACTACGATGGTGATGGATTCATCGACATATTTGTGGCCAATGACAATCATCCCAACTTCCTCTTTCATAATCTTGGTGGCAAGAAGTTCGAGGAAGTTGCTCTGGAAGCGGGTGTTGCTTACGCCCAGAGCGGCGCCGCGCTTTCCGGTATGGGTGTCGATTTCAAAGACGTCGATAATGATGGCCTCCCGGATATCTGGCACACAGCGGTGGAGAACGAATCCTTTCCGTTATTTCGTAACGTAGGTGGCGGCCAGTTCGTGGAGCAAACGCTTCCCGCTCAATTGGCAGTGACTCGCACTATGTCTGGATGGGGAAACGGAATCTTCGATTTCGATAATGATGGCTGGAAAGATCTGTTCGTCGCTCGCAGCAACGTTCTCGATAACGTCGCCCAATTCTCCAATCGCAAGTATGAGGAGCCCAATTCGGTTCTGCGCAATCTAGGAAATGGCAAGTTCCAGGACGTCAGCAGCGAAGCGGGTCCCGACTTCCAAGTAGCGGCCGCACACCGCGGAGTCGCCTTTGGAGATATAGATAATGACGGACGAATCGATGCCGTCGTGACCGTCCTGAACAGCTCTATCAAGTACTTTCACAACATCTCCAAGAACAACAATCACTGGATTCTGCTGAAGTTGGTCGGAAAAAAGAGCAACCGCATGGGTCTGGGAGCGCAAGTGCGTATCACTGGCGAAGACGGCTTGGTTCAGTACAACGAGGCCACCACCGCCGTAGGCTATGCTTGCGCCAGCGACTCGCGCGTACATTTCGGCTTGGGCCAATCGAGATCCGTCCGCGAAATCGAAGTCACCTGGCCAAGCCGCGTGCACCAGCGTCTGCACAATGTCTCAGCGGACCAGATTCTTAAAATTGAAGAACCGGCCCAGTAATAGCCCTGGAATCCACCGTAGACTCATCCGAGGTTGGGAAGACATCGGACGACAGCCTGTGCCTGGCGAAAACTCAGTCTGGGCCTTCAAAGGTCTCCTCCAATGCCCCTGTAACAAGTTACATGCCCTGTCATTGTAAAACCCCACTTGATACGGATGCCGCTGATTCCTTAGTTAGTTAGGCTCCTCGCCTCCGATGACATTTTCGAGAACCGCATAAAGCTCATCTGAAGGCCGGTGAGGAATCGATTCGTCTATGTTCTCCTGGTTCTCCGGTTCTCCCGCTAATTCATCTTCGCGTTAGAGTTAGAGTGCCATCGTGATGCCAGCTCACCACAAGCGATCCTTCCTCTGTCTGCTAATTTTAAAGGAGTTCAAGAAGGTTCATACCTGCGAACGAAGCCATTTCCACCGGAATTTGGTACGCTTTGGTACGGTCGGTGTTTTAGATGTCTGCAAGTGCTAAAATCAAAAGGCGGGCGCTTAACTCAGCGGTAGAGTGCCATCTTCACACGGTGGAAGTCATAGGTTCGAATCCTATAGCGCCCACCATCTTTTCAACAGCTTACGAACCGTGTGACCCGCCAAGTGATCCGATAGCGAACACCCTTTCCGCCACGAGGGGTAGCCCCCCCGATGAGGAGCAAGGTCATAGTCTCGGAATAGGACTCGACTGAGTTGCTATAACGGGGACTTGACCTACGGTGCGGCTGTCAGCGTGGGACACCACTTCAGCAGATCCATGAGAACTGGCTCTTCTTCGCGCTTACATGAATAGCCGGCTTCATAAGATCCGGTGATCCGGTTTGCCCGTCATACGCTAAGAAATGCGAAAGCCTTTCGGATCGCAGCTGAAAACCATTTGAGAAGAGGGTTATCTCCCACTTGTGCCACTTGACCGGCAGTTAGCAGCCGAATGACACAAATGGGAGTCCTTTTCGCACTGACGAATTAATCGTCACAGTGTACGGGACGCAGGTTGTGCTTATATACAGTCTTTCCTACTGCCCTTCCCAAGCGCTCGGCCGCGACCTGATCGGTTCGATAATGTATCCCGCCGTATACACGCGCGTCAGAGATGTCATCGGTAATCTGCTTAAAGGAATGGTATTTCAAGACGATGGTGGGCATCGCAGGATTGGTCAACGTGATCGAAAACCCACCGTCGCCGTAAATGCGTCTCATTACCGCCGCCGCGCTGTTGCCCGCACTGCCGTGGTTTGAGGGATAGCTTGGGAAACAGGGAGTCGTGATGAATGGGGCCCAGCTGGGATCCCCGCCCGCGTGAATTGCTGTTTCCGGGCGCCAAAAGTTGTAGGTGTATTTGTTGAGAAATGACGCCACCAGGCTGTCACTCATCGCCATATTGATCAGGGCCAGAGCACGCGCATTGTCCGACAGGGAGCGTCCCTGTGCCACTGCGACCTGCTCCGCGGCCTGATTAAACACCTGGGTTGGTGACGAAGCCGCATAGAACAGGGCGACATTCGCCCGATCTTGAGGCCGCTGTGTGCTATCAATACTGCCCACCGTCATCACTTCGTTGTATGCCCGGGCATATCTGTCGCTAGTGAGCGCGGGTGGCGGATCAAGGAGAAAGTTACTCGCGCTCGCGATGCCGAACGGAGTTACGTTCTGCCATTGATAGCCGGTCCCGACCGCGACTCCATTTACAACCGGGCAACTCGGTGTCGCCTGCCATGCCCTTGGGACAGGTGGACCAGGTGTGTAGAATTCTGGAGGTGACGAGCCGTCGTTCGCTCGTAGAGCGATCATGGCCGCAGCTGCGGCGTCCCCCGTTGCGATGCCTTCGGTCTTGGCTGAGCCGTCCGGTATGGACTGCATGGAGTTCGTCCAATCGGCATAAAGCGTCGGCTGGCTGGCTGGAAAGTAGGCACTGAGCACCTGATACGCTGCCTCTATCGCTGCTGCATCGGGTGAGGCATCCGGCGGCGCAGTGATGGTCCCAAGATACGGTTGGTACTTGTGTGTAATGGAATTGACCGCTTCAAAAACAGCGAGTTGTACGATCGCTGCGTAGCGTGCCTGGGCGAAGGGATTCTGTTTGTTGGCGACGGCTGTGTTTACCGCAATCGCATTCCAGTCCAGAACGGCATCAGCTTTTGCGGTTGTCGATCCGACTACCATACTCAGCATCAATACGCAAAGGCGCTTGCAAATCTTTTTCATCGCTCTTGTCCTCCATCCGTTTCATTTGGCGTCCCGCCGATCGGTTGACGCGAGCGGAATGATTGCAATGCACAACGGAATTGTCCATAGCGGAGCGTGTGTCGGAGCGTTATGGTTTGTGTCGCCCCAAGCACAAGCACGGATAGCACTTGCGCCTCCTGTTCTCGATGTGATGTAAAATCATCCAATTTCGTTTGGGCGTGCCATGACCTCACAGCCGAGTGGAGTGCAGCAATCGATCCGGTTCGGCGAAGACTTCGCGCTTGATCTTCGTCCCCGAAGGCTGTGCCGCGGCAGTCACGTCTTAAAGCTGGAACGTATCCCGCTGGAAATCCTTATTCTGCTCCTGGAGCACCGGGGCGAGATCGTCAGTCGCGACGAAATCGTGGCCAGGGTCTGGGGCAATGATGTTTTCCTCGACACGGATAACAGCATCAGGGGCGCAATCCGCAAAGTCCGCCAGGCTCTTAAGGACGACCCCGAAACCCCGCGGTTTATTCAGACCGTGACCGGACGAGGGTATCGATTCATTGCACCGATTATTTCTCCCGAAGAAGAACGCACTACGGAGCCACCCAAACCTGAGGCATCTGTCGTCTCCACAGGTACGCCGAGTTTCGTTTCGGAGCCAGATAGCTGGCCGCAATGCGGCAGCCTTGGCCTGAAGGACCAAGAACGAGAACGGGCAGCGGGGCAGGTACCGGGCACTGAAACCGCTCGTGGACAGCTACATCGGCATACGCGGACGTGGCTTTTCGTCGGGTTAGCTTCGCTGGTAGTTGTCTCCATTCTGTCACTCCTCGAATTTTGGAGCTGGCGAGGTTCGCGCGTCCCAGCTCTTGTCCAGCAGCGCAAGACAGTCTTAGCTGTGCTGCCGTTCGACAATTTGAGCCGAGATCCTGATCAAGAGTTCTTCAGTGAGGGGCTGACTGAAGAGATGATCGCTCAGGTTGGGAAATTGAATCGGGATCGACTCAAGGTGGTCGCACGGAGTTCTGTTGCAAAGTACAAAGGGAGCACGCTGACTGCGAAAGAAATAGGTAAGGAACTGAACGCTGACTATCTTGTCCAAGGCAGCGTTCGACGCTCGTCGGACCGTGTACGCATCTCTGTCCAGCTCATCCAGGCACGTGATCAGACCGACGTTTGGAACGGGAGTTACGACCGCGAACTCAAAGATGTGCTGGCCGTGCAGGACTCCGTGGTGCGAAGCATCGCCAGCGAGATTCACATCGCTCTTACTGGAGAACAGGAAAACCGTTTGGCTGCTCCGCGGCAAGTAAGCCCGGAAGCATACGAGGCGTACTTGAAGGGTCGCTATTACTGGAACAGGCGAACCGGCGAGAGCATGCAGAAGGCGGAGCAATATTTCGAGCAGGCGATCGACAACGATCCCACCTATGCGGCAGCGTATTCGGGACTGGCAGACTGTAACAGCGGACTGACGTGGCACGGATTTAAGTCCCCCGCCGAGGCCCTCCCGAAAGCTTACGCCGCGGCACGCAAAGCGCTCGAGATCAATCCAGAATCGGCGGAAGCCCATGCATCCCTGGGCCTTGCGATGACCCATGGTTGGGATTGGACCGGTGCGGAGGCCGAGTTCAGGCGCGCTCTGCAATTGGATCCCCTATACGCAAACGCGCACCACTGGTACGGAGACTACCTCTCCATCAGGGGACGCCATGGCGAGGCACTTGCAGAAGCAAAGCATGCGCTAGAGCTCGACCCCCTTAACCTCATGATCAGCACGTGGGTGGGACTCCGCTACTACATAGCACGTGACTACTCCCGTGCAATCGATCAAAATCGAAATTCCGTTGAGCTGGATCCGAACTTCGCTGCCGCTCACCTTCTGCTCGGAGAAGACTATCGTGGGGCAGGACTGCGCAGCGAAGCTGTTAACGAGCTGAAGAAAGCGGCAAGTCTGTCAGGCGACAGCCCACTCTATACCGCGCAAGTCGCCGTTGCCCTTGCAGTTGCAGGACGGAATCGCGACGCACTCGGAATCGCGCACGAACTGGAAACGATTTCGAGGAAGCGTTACGTTTCCCCTTACGGCCTGGCTCAGATTTACGCAGCGTCAAATAAGAAAGAGGACACATTCAAATGGCTGCAAGCTGCCTATGAAGATCACGCTGTTTGGATGGGATACCTCGCGCTCGACCCGATTTTTGACCGATACCGCTCGGATGAGCGCTTTAAGGATATTCTCCGGCGCCTAGGCCTGCCCTGACGAAGAAGTAACTTTAGGAAATCTCGCTCTCGGCCCAACGTCTAGCTGAACAGATTCCAGATATTCTGGTCGGTTGGTCGGCCAACCGGAAGTCGGAACTCTGACTCGGACGCAGCATACAGATTGGACTGCCTCGACAGGGAATGACACGGTAGAACATCAATATTCCGACCACCTTCGTTGGTGCTTTTCAAGTGATCACTGAGCGGTGATCCGTTTGTGATCCGTTAGCACTGCTTACCACTGCCTTCTGCTTTACGGTGCCCGCCGTGCGCTCTATGTTGTTGAAACTACGTTTTCGAGTAAATTCGAATCCTATAGCGCCCACCATCTTTTCAAGCACTTGCAAGCGGTCGTGCGGTTCTCGTGGGTCCATTTGGGTCCAATAGGCCCACAATACCGCGCTGTGCTCGCCTTTTCGCTGGCGTCACTGCTTGAACGTATTTGTCCATCGTGACGCTGGCATTTGCATGGCGCATGAGCGATTGCACAACAGCCACATCTTCCCCGTTAGCCTTCAGCAAAGTACCGAACGTATGGCGAAGGGTATGCCAGCCCAAACGTTTGGTTATCTTGGCTCGAATGGCCGCTGGCCGGATATGGTCCTCCATCGCGCTGTTTGGCCACAAGGGTTGTTTGCCGTCCATGTCAACTGACGCGAATATGTAGTCCGATGGCTGGCTGTAACCACACTCCATTCGCCAGGTCCTCAAGACATCCGCCAAGCCCATTTCCATCGGAACAGGCTTACGGCTCGCTTCCGTCTTCATGGCCGTCTCGTGCTGGCGCACGATGCCACGGGTCATGCGGATTTCACCGTTATCGAAGTCACAGTCGAGCGGGCGCAAGCCCAGCAGTTCCGAGACTCGAAGGCCAGTGGTAGCGCCACAAACATCATGACGCGGTAGACCCCCGCGAGTTCTGCCAGCAACGCTTTGAGCGGTGGACTCCGACAATTGTTTTTTGCTTCAGGTACGGTGATCCCCGAAAAACCGGCATCAAGCAGATGGCTAGTACATCGTACAGATAGTTCTTTATATTAACAATAACTTCTGGTACGCTGGAGCATGGCCCGAGTCGCGCTTCCGCTCCAACTCGATGTCCAGACGCGTAGCACTTTGGACAAGTTCGTCCA
>JBAUXO010000029.1:0-1999 GCA_049584315.1 Candidatus Sulfotelmatobacter sp.
TAGCGGGAGGTCGTCCACTCGTTCCCGTAGGGACGGCAGATGGATTGGAAAAACATTAAGTCTGTAGAAGAGATCCTGACGGAACGTACCGGCATCGACTGCGGACTTCAGGTCGCGGTTCGTTGCAACCAGCACGCGCACGTCGACGGAGAGCGGTTGGCTGCTTCCGACGCGTTCAAACTCCCGCTCCTGCAGCACGCGAAGCAGGGCTATCTGCACCTCGACGGAAAGGTCGCCAATCTCATCGAGAAAAATGGTTCCTCCGTCGGCTGCTTCAAAGCGTCCAATCCGCATTTGTAAGGCACCGGTGAAGGCGCCCTTCTCATGGCCGAAAAGTTCGGACGTAATCAGCGACGGTGAAATCGCAGCACAGTTAACGCGAATGAACGCTCGCGCCGAGCGATTCGATCGTTTGTGAATCGCACGAGCAATCAGTTCCTTTCCGGTTCCGGTTTCACCCGAAATGAGCACGGTGGAATCCGTCGGAGCGACTTTCGCGACCTGCGCCAGCACCTGGCGTAGTGCTGCCGAGGCGCCCACGATTTCCTCGAACATCGAGGAGCGGTCAATCTCTTCGCGCAACGCGACGTTTTCGTTTCTCGTCCGCTCTTCCGCCCGTTTGCGATCTTCGACGTCGGTTCCGGTCCCGTACCACCGCACCGGGCGTCCCTTTTCGTCGTGGAACGGGTTGAAACGGATGAGGAACCAGCGATATTGGCCGTCCTTTCGGCGCGCGCGTTTCTCGATCTCAAACGCAACGCCCCGCGAGACCGCCGCTAGGTGCTCCTCGCGCACCTTCTCAATGTCTTCTGGATGAAAGATCCGCGCGGGAAAGTCCGAAGTGGTCACATCTTCGACGGTGAGGCCGGTGTAGTCGAGCACTGCCTGGTTTGCATAGAGAGGGGTAGCCTTCGAATCGTGGACAAAAATCATTTGCGGTATAGCATCGGTTATCCGGCGAAGCTCGCGCTCATCCTGCCGCAATTTCTCTTCCGCACGTTTGCGGTCTTCAATGTCGGTGCTGCTGCCATACCAGTGGACGATCTTGCCTGTCTCGTCGCGAAAGGGAACCGCGCGGATCAGGAACCATCGATATTCCCCATCGAAACGCCGCAGACGCGCTTCCATCTCACCCGGCGCCCCAGAAGCCACGATTGACTGAAACTCGTTAAGGAGCCGCTCGAGGTCTTCGGGATGATATGCAACTCTCCATCCCCAACCTTGCTCTGCGTTTTCGGGCAGGCCCGTAAAGTCATGCCATCGTTGGTTATGGAATTCATTGGAACCATCCGGCAGAGTGCACCACACAAGCGCGGGGATCGTGTCGACCATTATCCGGAATTTGTCTTCGGAGCTCTTCATTTCGAGCTTTTCCTGAGTCTGGAATTGCTTCAGGGGCGTCGTCGATCTTCGACACGGGCCGCGAACTCTGTTCTGCGATAGATTGCCAAGCGCTTATGGTTCTCCAGCCGGAACTCGAAATTCTCTCCCGCGTGGACGCTGGTTTCAACCTCTTTGAAGAGTCGGCAAAACCCAACCAGCGTAATATGACATCCGTATTATCACTCAAACGAATATCTCGGCTAGCGCCTCCTGGGCGGCACGAGTCGGCCAAAATATCATCGCGTTGACCATACACTTCGGAAGTCTCCTCCCGGTTCCATACTAATTGGATGTCAGTCCAACGCTAGATCTGACGCAGCGCCTTCGCTGTGAGCCGCTCCACTAGAGGGGCCTCGTGCGAAAGCGAAGGCGTGAGCCTTAAGTCTGTGGCTGCAGGAAGGATCTTGAGCATTGCGAACGTAAAAGGTGATGACCGACTGGTCCAGGCCCCAGTAGCCAGAACGAGGAGGTTGCTGGTTGCTGGTGCAAATGTTGCCTATACAAGCAATATCTATGCGACGATCTCACAGCAAATCGCGAAATGATGCGCGATTTGCGAGGAAATTCGCCCTCGAGCCAGACATGAACCGGGAAGTGGAGTTTCTCTTCGACTATG
>JBAUXO010000030.1:0-175674 GCA_049584315.1 Candidatus Sulfotelmatobacter sp.
CTTTCCGGCCCCGCCTCGCGGCGAGTGTGATTTCGCCGTTGCGCTTCGCTATCACTTCACGTCCATCACGTTGTGAAGAGGACTTGCACCTCTAAGCTGTCGGACATGCTCGGCACACCAAAAAGAGACCCGCAGTTCATGCGAGTCTCCAAGCTGTTAACAGTCGCAAGCGGCAACCACCAGCGCCCTCGATCGCCTATTGAGGGTCGGTCACCGCCCAGAAACCCGGAGTCTGCAAAGTAAGCGTGGACACCGGTTGAGTCAACGCGCCCCCGGCTCCCACATCCATAGGCGCTAATTGCGTAACCTGTGCATTCGTGCTGGAGTCGAGATAGCTGCTGTAAACAAACAGGTAAGCGCCGGTCTGATCGAACGCTCCCCAGGAACCGCTGGCTAAGCCACTGAAGGGCGACCCCACGTCGGGTGTAAGCGTCCCGGTGGTCGAATTGATCTGGTAGCCCTCGATCGGGTTGAACGCGGTAACGGCGTCGTTGAAGCTGAAGGAATATAAAGAAGCCCCACTCTTGTTTTGCTGAACCGCGATGTTAAACGGGGAGTAAACCGTGGCAAAGGGCGATCCCGTCACGGGCGTGATCGCGCCCGGGTTTGACCCCGACGGCATAATGGAGAATACATACAGATTGTCGTCATCGGCGCCACTGTAATATGCGGTCTTGCCGCTGGTACCGATCAGGAATTGCCCGGTTGGTTCGCCCGTTACCTGCCACATCGCGTACTTGCTACCCGTGAACGGACTACCCTGGACGGGCGTAAGCACACCGCCCGTACCAATCACGAAAGCGGCGATTTGAGAACCCGTGTGGGTTGTGTAGTCGCCATCGATCGCGTAGAGATACTTTCCCAACCCATCCGTGGACAGGTTCATGGGAGGAAATGGAACCGAAAACGGAGATCCAGTGACGGGAGTTAAAACTCCTCCCGTTCCAATCGTAAAAACGTAGATTTCGTTGTAGATCGCATCCGAAATGAACAACATGGTCCCCGCGGGATCGGTCGTCATATTGGCCTGGCCCACTCCCCCAATGTAATCGGACAGGAATGACGCCGAGAAGGGACTCCCAGTAATCGCTGTCAAAACCCCGCTTGAACTGATCGACCACCCGTAGATCTGATCAGTGCTTCCGAAACCAGCATAGAGGTATTGCGATTGAGCGATCACCATACCTACACCGCCGCTGTTTGTTGGAATCACGGGTGGCAAGTAACCGTTGCTGGGCGCAATCGTTCCCGCACTTGCGTTGAGAGTGTAGCCGTCAATCGTGCCGCCCTGGTCTACGGCGAAGGCAAAAACCGTCGCGCTGCTTCCCCCACCGCCGCCACCGCCTCCACCACCTCCGGTGCCGCCGGTTCCACCTCCGGTGCTGCTAATTCCCGACCCTGAAGGTGTACACGACCCTCCGAACGACGCTTGGCATGTGTAGCCACCTCCGCAATTGACCAGGAAGATCGTGGCCAGCGCTGTCAGAAAACCTAGTAGTGCTCGAAGTCTTGTCGTCATGAACTCCTCCACCTGACCTTCACCGGTCCGCACACTTCCTGGTTGCGAGTCTCAGGAAACGATCGCCAATCTCGTCCGCCCTCGAGTGGTCTCTCCCTCTCGCACGTATCGGCAGTTCCAAAACAGTCGGAGTCACCGCGAGGGCGTGAAAAAACTCTTATTACAGTCGCGATAGTAAGTGGACGGTAACGTGGTGGCAACGTTACGAATGTCACTGACCCTCGAGGGAGCGAATATCGACCACGGCCGGGGACTTCACGCAAGCTCGTGACGGTTGGAAGGTTCATCTAGGACAGCTCAACGTCGGTCTAGGGATCGGCACTCGATCCCAATTTTTCCTTTGGATCTCTCGCGGAGAACCGAATCGTCCGCAATGAATTTCACGAATGCGACCGGGTCACTCGCCCAAACTCCGCTTCCCGCTGGGGATTTCAGTCGCTCGATTTTTTCCAAACTGGCTGCGTGCAAAACTAGACGAGGCGTACTGCGCGCCTGTATTGGAAGGCAAATTTTATTTCCGCGACGCGCATCGACAACCTCGTGTGACCATCGGACCTGACCGATCGATTGCATGGTAACCACACATTTCTCTTGCCTCCCATATTAGAAGCTGACAACATTCGAATTGAAATTAGCGGAAAGTTTACGGGAGGATTTTTCCAGTGAAACGAACCAATATTCTGGCCGCCCTGCTGGTTGCCCTGTCACTCATCTCGACTGGATGCGGCTCTTCGGATTACGTGCAGTCGGTCCAGCTCACCACGACTGGAGCAAGCAGCGGAGGCTTTTTCAACCTCGTGGGCGCCGATGGTACGCTTCAGCTAGCGGCATTCGCGGTCTACCATAGCGGTAAAGCCGTCCCGGTTACCGACTCCGTCACGTGGACCGTTACCACCGTAGGCACCGACGCCAATTCCGGAAATCCGCTTCCACCGTATGGCCCGACTACGGTTCCCATCAATTCGACCGGACTGATGACGGCTATCGTGCCAATCTGTACCTGGCAAGACCAGGTCGTGACCACAGGCACAGGATCGAGCGCGACGACCGCTCCGGCGAACCCGCCCGTCTGGGTCTACACCGGATATTACCAAGTTACCGCGACCTACAACGGCATGGCGTCCCAGCCGGTCGCGATCGGCGTGGGCTCGGCAACCTCCGACAATTCTCCTGTAGGCGGCTGCGGTCCGTCGTAGTCTTCACGGCTCCGTCTGCTCCCCCCGGCAGACCACGAACCAGGCGAGGATGTGGCTGCACCCGGAACCGTCGGACCAAGCGAGCAATCGCAGCAGCTCAAATACCTAGCGGCTATCGTTAAGGCACCCCAGAATCGACGCACTCAGTCCCGTTCACCCTGGTCGCAAACAAGCCTGGAACTTTCGGCATCGTCTCAAGCAATCCAGTCCCACGGCATGACCCCGCGTTGTCTGTTCCGGAGTCAACTCCGCCTCTCGAACTAAGAAACGCATCGAAAGATGCTTCTCCGGCAGCCCCAAGAAAGGGCGGCCTAGCGCGACCGGCAAGGCACGCTTTCGAGCGCGCAAATCGGTCCGGGACCCTCAGCAACCACCCGAGACAGGGAAACCATCACGCTGCAAGCCGGAAAAGACAAGCGCTACCCATCCGCCCGCCAGATCCGGCGCCAACATCAGCTCGCCAGATCCGTATGTCGGATCTGGGCATTTGAAGGAGGGTGCAACGTTCCAGCTGCAGGTGCGGCGGGGTTCTTAGAACCCTTTGTTTCCGCTGGTTGGATTGAAGTGCATGTCGAAGGCATAACCCGGCAGGTTGATCGTGACCGTATAATCCGCCGCAACGTAGACTGCGGTCAGCCCGGGGGAATTAATGCGCTGGACCGTCACCTGCTTGGCTTCGATCGGCAGGTCGTGCTCCTTGGCCTTGCGCATTACATCGCTGCGAACGTCCTCATCCGTCTTCTGCAGATTCGCGCTGTCCATCATGGCCACGGTCTTCAGGTCATCCGAAAAACTGTAGTTCGCCAGCATCGGAGGAGCCACCTGGAACAGGCCCACAACCACGGCTGCGATGGCAAGAAACCCCACACACGCTTTGATGATTCCCATAGGCTAAGTTCGCGCCGCCAGCCAGGCACAACTTTCGTCTAGGCTCGCAGCACTCCTTGAAAGTGTTCGACTAACGAGGTGATCGTAACATCGCGCAGTTCGTGAGTCGAGCGTAGAACCACCTCCACAGTACCTTCGGTAACCTTCTTCCCGACATTGATTCTAAAGGGGATGCCGACCAAGTCCGCATCCTTAAACTTGACTCCCGGGCGCTCGTCCCGGTCATCGAGAATCACGTCAAAGCCCGCGGCCTCGAGACGAGTTCCAATCTCAATTGCAGCCTGCAACACGTTTTCGTCCTTTACGTTCACCGGGGTAACCACAATTTCAAACGGCGCAATCGAGGGTGGCAACCAGAAACCATTTTCATCGTTGCTCTGCTCGACCGCTGCGGTCAGAATGCGCTCGATCCCGATGCCGTAGCAGCCCATAATCGGGGTAACTTCCTTGCCGTTTTTGTCGAGTACCCGCGCGCCCATCAACTCTGAGTAACGGTAGCCGAGTTTAAAGATGTGCCCGATCTCGACTGCGGTATCAATGCGCAACGGCCTCCCGCAATTCGGACAAGCTTCGCCCGCTGTAACTGCGCGCAAATCGGCGTAGGCGGTGGGATGAAAGTCCCTTCCCGGCGTCATATTCTTTGCGTGGTAGTTTTCTTTGTTCGCGCCTGCGATCAGATTCGCGCGGCCTTCCAGGGCTTTATCGACGAGAAGCACCGGGCGGTCGCCATCCTTCTTTAAATCCTTCGCCCACTCAATGCCCAGCGGCCCTAAGTATCCCGCGGGAGATTTGAATAATGCCTTGATCTCGCTTTCCTCCATCGGGCGGGTCGCGATCGCTACCGTTCCGTTCAACTTGGCTTCGTTCAACTGATGATCGCCCCGCAGGAGCACCACAATGGCTCGCATTTTCGTCTTACCCGTCTTCTCATCTTTTTCTTCCGCCATCAACGCCAGAGTCTTGATCTTGTTCTTTGGCGAGACACCCAGGAAACGCGCCACATCTTCAATCGTTTTCTGCCCCGGAGTGTGGACCTCGAGCGGCTTGCCGTCGCCCTCGGATGCGAGATCGGGGACAGCGTCGAGTTTCGACGTAGCCTTCTGCAGGTTCGCTGCGTAGTTGCAACCATCGCAGCTCACAATCTGATCTTCTCCCGCCGGCGTGCGAACCATGAACTCGTGGGATTCCTTTCCACCCATCGCCCCGGAATCCGCCTCGACCACGATGTAATTCAGTCCGCAGCGGTCAAAAATTCGGCAGTATGTGTCGTAATGTTTTTTGTAGGAAACATCCAGGCCGGCGGCGTCGATATCGAACGAGTATGCGTCCTTCATCATGAACTGCCGCACGCGCAGCAGCCCGGATCTCGGTCGCGGCTCGTCGCGAAACTTAGGCGCAATCTGGTACCAGATCTGCGGCAATTGCTTGTAACTGCGCAGCTCCCTGCGGGCGATCTCGGTCATGACCTCCTCTTCCGTCATGCCCAGCGCCAGATCCGCCCCCTTGCGGTCCTTCAAGCGAAACAGGTTTTCGCCCATCAAAGCCCAGCGCCCGCTGGCCTCCCAAATCTCCCGCGGATGCAGCGCCGGCAGGAAAAACTCCTGCCCGATCCGGTCCATCTCCTGGCGGACGATACCCATGATCTTGTTGAATGACCGGTTGCCCAGAAAAAGATACGAGTAAATTCCTGCCGCCAGCTGGCGAATGTAGCCAGATCGCACCAGAAACTTGTGGCTGGCGACCTCGGCATCCGCCGGAGCTTCGCGCAATGTAGGAATGAAGAGTTCTGACCATCGATGCATAGGTTGTCTTGAAGTACTGAGTACCGAGTACCGAGTTGTGAGTAGTGAGCAACCGCCGTTCTCTGACGCTTACTTGAATTGAGTATTGTAAATGATTGCCGACGGGCACTCGGGAGGGCGTGAGAGGACGCAGAACCGTGCCAAGCTGACGCGACCGGGCAGGCGCGACTCGGCACTCAGGAAGCCAACTGCCGCAGAATCTCTTTCCCCAGCTTCTGCACCTCGCCGAAAAATTTCTGATACTCAACGAACAGCCGATTCAGTTCCAGCGACTTGTCCGCCGAGAGGTGCTTCCGCAGCATCATGTCGCGTACATGCACGGGATTCGGGAGTGTGGCATCCTCTGTCAATTCTTCAAGCGCGGTCTTGGGATCGTAGTGATACATACCCTCTCCTCATCAAAAGGATCGGCTGATCGGGCGCCGGACTCAAAATGACGCGATCACCCGATGGCCGGATCGACAATCACACCAGTTCGGTACTCCACAGATCATGCAGGTGGACAATCCCCTCTAACTTTCCTTCTTTATCCACCACCATCAGCGACGTAATCTTCTTTTCTTCCATGAGCGCGAGTGCGGTTGCGGCAAATTCTCGAGCTCCGATCGTCCGCGGATTCTTCGTCATGCACTCGCCCGCCGTCAAATCGAGGACGTCCTTGCCCCGCTTTTCCAGCAATCGCCGCAAATCCCCATCGCTGATGACTCCCACCAGTTTGTCCCCTTGCGCTACCGCCGTCACCCCCAGCTTCTTGCGCGACATTTCGTAGATGACGTCCGGCATCTTCGTCTGCGGCGTAACCCAGGGCAGCGCGTCCCCCGAGTGCATCAAAGATTCCACCCGCGCCAATCGCTTGCCCAGTTTGCCACCGGGATGAAGGTTGGCAAAGTCTTCCTCTTTAAACCCGCGCTTTTCACTCAAAGTCACCGCCAGGGCATCGCCCAGAGCCAACATCGTGGTGGTTGAGGCTGTGGGGGCCAGCCCCAACGAGCAAGCCTCTTCCGCGACCGAGCAATCAAGCGCCACCTCTGCAGCAGCCGCCAGGGTCGATACTGGCGTGGATCTCTTCGAAAGCCCATCGCCCGTCATCGCAATCAGCGGCACCTGCAACCGCTTGAGCGTCGCCAGCAGCGCGAGAATCTCTTCCGTCTCACCGGAAGCGGAGAGCGCCAGTACCACATCCCCGCGAACTACCATACCCAAGTCCCCGTGCAACGCTTCCACCGGATGGAGATACAACGCCGGTGTCCCCGTAGAGCTCAGCGTGGCAGCAATTTTGCGAGCGATGAGCCCGCTCTTCCCCATCCCGGTCACGACCACTCGACCCAGGCAACCAAACATCAAGTCCACAGCCTGCTGAAACGCCGCCGCCATCGGTCCGCCGACGCGGTCGGCGAGAGCGCGCAAGGCCTCCGCCTCAATGCGCACCACGTTCTCCCCAATATTTTTCATGCCATATTCTTCAAACCAGGAAGGCCGAAGCAGGGATGTTAGCACGCCCGTTGCCGCAGCTCGGCAGCTAGAAATGGTCTTCGATGCCTTGCGGCCTCGCCGGCTTCTGCCCCAGCACAGCCAGCCCTCGGGCTTGAATCGCTCGGTCCCAGGGTCCCGCCTGCCAGTTATCCCGCAATTTCTCGGGATGTTTCCAGGGCGGGATTGAGAGCATCAGGTTCTCTGCCGTAGAGTGGACGTAGGGCTCGTACATCGACCGCAATCGATCCAGCTTCTGGCGAGCCTCATCGCTCGTCCGCAATTTCAATCCCGCCGCAGAGAGAGCCTCCCGCAGCGCATCGAAGGTCTCGCCGGTCAGACGTTCCGGCGATTGCGGATCGTAATGGGCATTTACCACTTGCGCCAGATCCACCGCTGCGTGACGCGCCATCGCGAACGTCAGTCTCGCCTGTCCGGCATGCACTCCGTCAATTCCGGTAAGCACCAGGGAAGTCACATCGAGCATCGTCGTCAGCGCTCCCAGCCACGATTGATTGCTATGCTGCGACCGAAAAAAACTAAGCACAGGGTAAGAAATGTGACTCTCCAGCAATTCTGCCGCCCATTTTTCCCAGTCGCGCAGGACTGCATCCAGCACACTCTGTTCGATGGCTGGATCGTCCGAACTGCCCGCCAGCCGCACCAGCAACTCGACTGCAGACGGTGGCGATCCGGCCCGCGCATCCAGCATCGAGATCTGAATCTCGCGCCGGGAAAACGACGCGTACACCACGGGGATGTAGCCAATCACCAGGCCAAGAAACGCGAATCCCATGCCCGCTTCCAGCACGGACAGTGCGCGGGCCGCCTGCGTTGTCGGCAGAATGTCTCCGTAGCCCAGCGTGAAAAACGTCTGGCCGCTTTGGTAGACGATTCTGCCGAAGGTGATCGGTTCATTCCCTAACTGTTCGTGCCCGCCTAAACCGTATTGCATCAGAGCAAAGCCAAGAATCAGCGTCGTAGCCCAGAAGGCGAGCAAAAGAATTAACGACAGCGGCCCGAAGTATCCCAGAAAACTCTGCTGCCGCGAGGGCGTCCGGATACGATCGGCAACCTTTTTCCACGGAATCCAGGTTCGCCGGTAAAACCACGCCGTCAGCTTGAAATGCCGCGTCACACGCCGCGGCAGCACCACGGTTTCGAACGCATCCAGGAATACCACCCACAGGATCACGAGACCGAAGATGATGGCAACGATGTGGCCCTGAGGAGTCATGCCAGATTCAACTGATAATCGAGGTGCAATCTTGATGCGGAAGGAAGGGTATCAGATTCGGCGTCCGGCCTTCGGTCGCCAACCCGGATTTCCCCGCAGCCGGGAACCGGACGCCGATTCTCCTACTGCGGTTTGGGCGGCGCTGGCGAAGCCTGTGCCGGCGCCGTGGTCCCCGGAGCCGTGCTCGCCGGCTTTTTCGGTGCCGGCTTCTTTTTGACGACCGGTTTTTTGGGCGGCTCGTTGTCGTCGACCACAAGCTTCTTTGGCGGAGCCGCGGGAATCGCGGCCTGCGCCGCTTTCAGATCTGCGCGCAAGCGGACAATTTCCTGCTCTTTCGACGCAGCCAGGGTATTCATACGGTCCGCGATCTGCTTCCGCGTTCCCTCAAAGCCGTTCAGATCGTTCGATAGTGCTTGAAAATCATCTTTCGGCCCGAACGCTCCCACCGATTCCACCACGCCGCTCATCACGTCGTAGAGGGCATCAAGATTCCGGTAGAGTTTGAAGGTTGCCGGCATGTCTTCCGGCGCATTGCGCAACTGCCCAATCATCTCCGGCAGCGCGCTCTGCAGATTCCGCTGGACGGAGTCGACGTCGCCCAGGGTTTGTTTCTTCGACGAGGCGTCCGTCTTCCAGCGTTCAATCCGCAGTTTCGCGAGGTCAACCTGGGTCGTCTTCGAGGTCGCTTCCAGCTGCTCCAGCAATCCGTTCAGTTGCGTCACCGACGCGTAAGAAACCGCTCCACCCTGCGGCGAGGACGAAGCGCTTCCCTCAACCGAGTATTGAGAGATGGATTGAGCCGTGGCCTGCGTCACCGGAGATTGACCGAATCCTGCCGTACTCCATAGCAGAAACAGCCCGAAAGTAGGAGAGAAGAATTTTGGGTTCATGGATTGTGAAGGAGCTGCGCGACACGTGCATCAGAATATCGACAAGCCGAGGATACTACAAGCTGCGGGCTCCATTGAACTTCCTCATCGGGGTCGCCACCACCTACAATCGGTTCATGGAACGCAAAATCTTCTGGATCGTCTTTATGGTGCTCGGCCTGCTTGCCGACTTCCTGCTCCCTATCTGGTGGGGCCTGGCCGCAACCATTCCGATCGCGTTCATCGCATGGTGGGTCGCCTACCGCAGCGATTGGTTTTGAACCCAGAAATGTTCTTAGGTGCCCGTCTGCGTCATGGTGAAAGAGCCGCTCGCCGCCACGCAACTGCTGCCACTGCCAGGAACCAGCGTCCAGGTGCCAATGATGGATCCACCGCTGAGCAGGTAGTTATTGTTGGGATTCACCGTTCCCGTTACCGACGTGCTGGCGAGGGTGATAACGTCGCCCTTTGGCGAGGTTATGGTAAAGGCAAGCGTGCCGGTCACCTGGTCGGCGGAATTGTAGGTCGTCGAGAGGGTTCCGGAGGGGGTGATGGCGTTCGAGGAAAGATTGCCAAAACAAGTGTCCTGGTTGAGCAGCTGAAAGGTGCCGGTCGAAAAACTAAGTACCCCACCGCTGGAAACTGTGAATTGCGTGTTAAAGCTAAATCCGGAAGACGTACCAGTCCCACCTGACATTACCGCCTGCCATATGCTTCCCGATGGCGCCTCCACGGCCTTCGAATTGCCGCAACCGTTCACCATAACGGCTAGCAGCAGACCGAGCAGGATCACAACTTGCTTCATGAATTTTCCTTGCGTCTTCGAGTGGTATGTAGAATTCTACCGCAAAACTACAGAGATGCGCCCTGACCGGTCAATGGATGTAAGCACCGAGCCTTCGCCACCCGCCTTTTCTCCACTCGTCTATCGCGCTAGAATGGCTGGCCGGCGGAGATACTACTCTTATATATTTGCCGCCTGTAGCCCGATCGAAGAATCCGGATTGCCCATGCCCAATGCCGCTCGCATCCGGCTCCTTTTCCCAGTTCCCAGCCCGCCGGCAACCGGCGAAAACCTTCCCGACTGGCCACAGGGAGAATGGCAGATGCGGCTCTCGCTCGCGATGGCACGTACTCGACAAGGGCCTGATATCAGAAACCGAAACGGTGGCGTTCGCCCCGGCGCGCCGACCCGTCGCCGTCTTGCGAAAACGGTCATCGATTATCCATTTTCCATTTTCTATCTCCGGAACTCGCCTCCCGTTCCGTGCGCAAAGCGGATTCCCGCTAGACACAACTCGATCCCTTCCGCAATTGCCGCGACCTAGCGGCGGTCATCGGTACGAGCGACGATCCCAGAAGCCATCCGGCGATGAACCCGGTAGAGCTGCGGTGCGTCCCTAATCGTAACCCAAGGCCGCAAGCCAGAAGCAGCGTTCCGACCATGGTCATCAGTTAGACCTTTCTCCGGGCCATGACGCCTCCAAGCGCAACCTCGTGGTCAACTACAGCGGAGGCGCTCTATGCTCCACGCTTCCCCTTCAACTCCGCCAGTAACTGCTCAATGCGATCTTCTTTCTCAAGCGCGGCCAACCGGTCCTCCATGTTGTCTCCGGCAATTTCTGCTTTGGCCTGACCCAGCGCCTCGGAGTGCGCCACCTTCCGCTTCATGCGGTCGAAAGCCACGGCTTTCGAGCCGTCGCCCATCGCCAGGCGCGCGTCGCTAGCCTTGCCCACGGCGCGAGCGCGGCGGTGCTGCGCGATCAGCAGATCAGCCTTGGCCTGCGCCTCGGTCAACTTCTGCTCCAGTTGCCGCAGCGCGGATTTCAAATTGTCCACCTGCGCCTTCTGGTCCGCCGTCTGCTGCGCAAAACTCTCGCTCATCTCACGATAACTTTCCACCCGCGCGAGCGATGCGCGCGCCAAGTCGTCCTGTTTCTTGTCGACCGACAGTTCGGCCTTGCGCATCCACTCCGCCACTTTCTCTTCATTTTCTCTTTGCTTTTTCTCCAACAGGTGCTGGTCAGCGATGGCAATCGCGACCTGCGTCTTCACCTGCAGCAACTGGTTCTGCATGTCGAGAATCACCTGCTTGATCATCTTTTCCGGCTCCTCGGCCTTATCGATCAGGTCGTTGAGGTTGGCTCGGACCAATGTGGAAACACGCTCTAGTAATGCCATGGTGGACTCCTTTTCTCGAACTATGCTTCTAGCTTCTAACTTCTAGCTCCCCGTTTCGTTTTGCCGCTTCGCAGCGGGCGCACGCCGTCGGTCGCGACGTGCTGCCAATCGCCATGCCAATCGCTACCCCAATTCCAAGCCAGATGGCGATGTGTCCGGCCATCACTCCGAGGGCGACGCCTAGCGCTGTGCCTAACCCGATTCCTAACCCCAGGGCTTTCGATTTTCGGTTCATAATCTCAACTCCGATTTCTTTCGCCTCGACCGGGCAGGCTCCCGAGAGCCTGCCTGACACAAGTCCTTGAGACCCTTACTTCGTTACCTCCACTACCGGCGGCTTCGGCGTCTTCTCGCCGAGCTGACGCACCTTACCCAGCAACTCCGAGAGCGGCATGCCGGAGAGCGTCTCGAATAATGCCGGCACCTGCGCCGCCATCTTGGCGATGTCGCCGGTGACCTTGTTCATCCCGGAGGCATCACCGTTGCCGGTGGAGACGATGGTGATCTTGTCGACGTTCGCCAGCGGACTGGCCAGCGCCCTCACCACCTCGGGCATGCAAGTGAACAGCCGGTCGATCACCGCAGCCTGGTTGTATTCCTGATACGCCTCAGCTTTCACGTTCATGGCCTTGGCTTCCGATTCACCCTTCTTGAAAATGATTTCCGCTTCCGCCTCACCTTGCGCGCGTATCGACGAAGCATGCCCTTCGGCTTCCGCGATCAGGCGCTGCTTCTCGGCTGCCGCCAGCGTCTCGATCCGCTGCCGCTCGATCTCTGCTCCCTTCAACACAGTCGCGATCAATTCTTTTTCCCGGCGATTGATTTCCGCCTCCTGCACCTTGACCTGCTGCTCTTTCTCGATCTGCTGCACCTTCACCTGCTCGGCGATCACCTGCTGCTGCATGATGTTGGTCTGGATGTCATACGCCTTATCGGCCTGTGCCTGCTGGCGCTTGGTGACTTCCAAAAATTGCGCCTTCTTCACTTCCAGATCACGCTGCGATTCCGCCTGCTTGGCCAACGACAAGGTTTCCGCCAAAACTCGTTCCTGATCCGCCTGCGCCTTGGCCACGGCCGATTCCCGCTGCGCCAATGCGCGTTTGATGGCTGTATCTCGGTCCGCTTCCGCGGTAGCAACGTCGGCGTCACGCTTGATGCGGGCCACGTCCGGTTTGCCCATGTTGGTGATGTATTCGTTCTTGTCGCGGACTTCCTTAATTGTGAACGAGATTACCTCGAGCCCCATCTTGTTCATATCCTCGGCGCAGGTGCCGCGCATGCGGTCGGAAACCATCTCCGGCTGCTTCACGATCTCCTCCACCGTGAGCTGTCCGATGATGCCGCGCAGATGGCCTTCCATAACCAACCGGATCAGCGCTTCGCGCTCCTGATCGCTCTTGGTGAGAAACTGCTCAGCCGCCGTCAGCACAGATTCACGATCCGACTTCACTTTGATCTGTGCAACCGCTTCCACCGTTACCGCGACGCCCTGTTTCGTGTACAGATCCTGCTGCGGTGCCACATCAAACGACATCAGTTCCAGGGACAGGTCACGACACACTTGCACCATGGGAAGCACCAGTGTCCCGTGCCCCTGCACCACGCGTGTCCCGCCCAAGCCATACACGATGAGTGCCTCGTGCGGCCCCGCTTTGCGGTATAGCCTGGCCATTCCGCTCATCAGGAACAGAAGCACCATCACTCCCAGGCCGGCGAAAATCCAAATCTCAACCATCCGTGACATCTCGAACATAACGCCTCCCTCCCAAACTTTTTCCTTACGAATGTTGATATCGCTTGATCACATTCAAGTCATGCACGATCCGCTGCGGATCGTTATGTCCCAGAAAAACCTCTCCGTCGTACATCTCGACGCGAACGCCGGACTTTCCCCAAACGTAGGCTTTTCGATTCCCTAGTCCGCGAATTCCAAATCCGCCTACCGGATTCCACCCTTGAATCTCGTAGTTCTTGATCTCGAGCACAGGGATCGACTTCAGGCGAAATCCCAGCGTTCGAACCTCGACTCCATGCCGGGTGAAGTAGTAGTGAAATCCATCCCAGGCCATGGCACAAGCGGCCCCCGTAACGGCCGCGCTCAGGCCAAGAGCCAGCCGCGCGGTCGAGTTCGGAACAGCCGCCGCCATCGCCGCCAGCAGGGCCGCGACCCCAAGGAGAAAGGCGCCCAATCTTTTGCCCGAATGCACTTCTTCCGCCAGCACCTCCGTGGCCGAGAATGCGCTGCCACGCTTTTCCCCCAGGGCAAGGGCCACGATTACAGCTCCGCCCAGAAGGCTCACGATCAGAAGCGGCAGGATCGCAATCGCAGTTCCGTTAAGGTTGTAGTCCACCGTGGAGTTCAGCAGATAGACAAACGTCCACATCTCGGCGTGAAAAAACCCGAGCAGCGCCCATGGCATCTTCCCCAACCCATATTTCCGCTGGACGACGAACAGCACGACAGAAAAAACGCCGGCCAGAAACGTCAGGAAGATCACATCGAAGTACAGCGACCCCGCGCGCGTCATCCATCCATTGGCGCGGCCTGCCGCGTCAAAGTGGCTAGCCACGCGCGTCGGCAAGCGATCCCACACCTGCCAATAACGCACCACCATCACCACAGGGGCAAGCCACAACAACCCCGCCAGCGTCCGGAACCATCTACGCGTCATAGTTTCTGCTCCCGGTCAGCGATTGTCCTCGGAGTTTCGGCCGGCCCTGTATCTTCGCCGGAGATCTCGCTCCACAGACGAACGTAAGCAATTCCCTTCTCGTAGCGAGTCACCACCACTTCTGTACCTTTACCGATTGCGCTGCGATTCTCGCTGCGCACCCCACACACGCGGCGGGTTCCCATTTGCGTGTAAATCATCTCTCCGGTTCCATCGGCGCGAATCGGGCTCGAGATTCGACCGAGCACCCCCACCATTTCGTAGTCGGCGGGATCCATATTCTCGTCCTCCGAAATCAGCACTTTGCTCAAAAACAGGAACACGATGCCTCCGCCCCCTAGCCCGCTGATGATGGAAGCCAGCAATCCAAAGCCAACCCAAACTCCGGAGTAGCGGGTCAGCAAATAACCAGTCCCGCCAAACCAGGCCAGGAAAGCCGTCAAAGTGACGAAGTTGAACGGCGACACTCCGCCGTTGTGGGCCGCGGTCTGACTGCCGGCTTCATTGCCTCCCCCCGGAGCGTGGCCGGCCGCAACCGGCGCATGATTCGCACCGGCCGCAGGCGGAAGATGTGCCTCGCCCAAGTGCCCGTGGACATGCGGCACATGCAATCGGCCCGTGCGTGCAGCTCCAAAAACGAACGAGAAGAAACTGAAGCAGAAGCCGACTGCGAAACAAATCAGATAAAAATCCGCCCAAGTCATGGAATGATTCATCGGATTGGCCTCCCTTCCAGGCTGGCCGCGCGGCTCCGATTCTCGCGAGAAAGATTTTCGCGATAGCTCCCCCGGCTTTGATCTTCGCCCCGACGACGGCGGCTCGCCATCACCTCCGGCCGTAAGGCTTCGAGCAGCCGCTCGGCAAGTCCCGGCGTATCCAGAATCGCGCCCAACAGCAGCAGACAACGGCGCGTGTCCTTCTCGCGTGCAGCCTTAATCAGCACCGCACTCACTTCTGGATCGCTCACGAAGCGCTCCGAACCTTGCAGCAACCAGACGTCCAGCTGGCCTTCCGTGGTGCGCAAGTCCGAAGTCAGTTCGGTGTGATAGCCCTCCGGGTCATCTACTAAAAAGCCGGGGTGCACCTTAAAAAACTTCGCTAGCAACGCCCGCGACGACTGCGTCATGTGCCGTCGCCTGCCGCTTTCGATCTGCGACAAATAGGACTGGCTGATGCTTTTGCGCAGCTCCTGGCGAACCGCCCGCACAATCTCCTGCTGGGTCATGGGACGTCCTAAGCCGCGCAGCGAGCCTTCCACCTCTCGCAGGTAACGAATTTTCTCGCCCAATTTCATATTCCAGATCGACATATTTATATTGCAATATGTGATATTTGTCAAGAACCGGATTCCCCTTCTTTTGAAGGAGTTGTGGCCTATTCAGTTTTGAGTCGAACGGGTCGGGCGCATGGATGCCGGCTCAATGATCAAGGGGAATTCAAGCCCCGGCTTTGATCCCGGCAGGAAAGAATGCGCGCTTCGCGCGGCCATCGATATTCTCATCGCGGGCCGGGACGAGCCCAACCAGCCAAGTCCAAGGGAGCTACTCGCGAAGCGGTCTTGTCGCCCCACCCGTATTTGCCACCAGTACGCTCGCACCGCTGGCTCCCCCCTTTTTTCCCGCGCGTTCATCAGATGCTGGCAGCTATTTATTTCATCTACAACTATAGCCCGGCTTCAATGCGGGAGCGCGGGTCGAGATAATCGCGCAGCGCGTCGCCTATGAAGTTGAATGACAGCACAGCCAGCATCACGGCGAGCGCCGGGAACAGCACCAGGTGCGGAGCGTCAAACAGGTGCGCGCGGCCGTCGTTGAGCATCGTTCCCCAACTGGCCGTGGGCGGCGGCACGCCGAGTCCCAGAAAACTCATTGTGGCCTCGGCGAGGATGGCTCCCGCCATGCCGATCGCGGCCTGCACAATCACGGGGTGGATAATATTCGGCAGAATGTGGCGGACGACGATTCTCAGATCGCTCGCGCCCAAGGCGCGGGCAGCCTCAACGAATTCGCGCTCCCGCGCGGCCAGTACCTGTCCGCGCACCAGACGAGCGTAACCAACCCATCCGCCGAGCGACAGCGCTAAAACAAGATTGAAGATGCCAGGGCCGCGGAATGCGACGAAGGCGATAGCCAATAGAATTCCTGGGAAGGACAGGAACGCGTTCATCAGGACAACGTTGACGAAGCGATCGATGCCGCCTCCGTAATAGCCCGCAACCGAGCCGATGATGAGACCGAGAGCGAGCGAAGTGAGTACGACCGAGCTTCCGACCAGCAGGGAGATGCGAGCGCCGAAGATGATGCGGGAGAAAATGTCGCGTCCGAGTTCGTCGGTGCCAAACCAATGCGAGTGGGACGGAGGGTCGAGTCGCGTAGGGAGGTTGATCGCAGCGGGATCTTGCGGGGCGAGCCAAGGTGCGAAGAGCGCAAAGATCACGAAGACGATGACCAGCACCACACCGGTTGCGGCCAGCGGATTATGGCGCGCATTTCCGGCAACCTGGCGACGGAACGAGATGGCTGGCGTGGACAAGTTCGACGGTGAAACTTTGCCGATAACAATTCCGCTCGCAGCGCTGCGGAACCAGTGAAGAGCCGTGCGATTCTCGCTCACCGGGGGAACCCCTCCCCTTCTCCTGGTTGAAAATCCTGCGGGGCGCGGGGTTCGCAAAAAGTGTCTGTAAAATCCGGATGGCAAAGAGCCTTGACCATGATGGGCTAATTGCGAAGGGATGGCAAGGTCAGATGTCACAAGTGGGCGGTGGAAGGCCGAGCCATCCCGCCCTTGAGATCACTCATAAATTGTGTTCTCATGAAAGAATGCCGGAACCGATCGCGGTTTCGTCTGCGCGCCACAAACCTCCAACCTCTAGCCGATTCTGAGGAGAAAAATCATGAGCAAAATCTCGTATATTCCCAAGGATTACAATTCCGTCACACCCTACCTGGTCATCCAGGGGGCTGCCCAAGCCATTGAGTATTACAAGAAAGTTTTTGGCGCGACCGAAACCGTTCGCATGAACGGCCCGGACGGCAAGATCGGTCACGCCGAGTTGAAGATCGGTAATTCGCATATCATGCTGGCCGACGAAAATCCCAGCATGGGGGAGGGGCACACCAGCGCGGCCACCGTGGGCGGCAGCCCGGTAAGCCTGTACGTATACCTTCCCGACGTCGACCGTGTAGTTAAGCGCGCAACCGATGAGGGCGCGAAACTCCTGAAGCCGGTGCAGGATCAGTTCTACGGAGACCGTAATGGCTTCATTCGAGATCCGTTCGGACATCTGTGGGGCATTGCTACGCATGTAGAGGATGTGTCGCCGCAAGACATGAAAGAACGGATGAAAAAGGTAATGCAGGCAGCGTAGTTTGGGTGGTAGGGGAGGCGGGACAGCCATGCCCCGCCCCTTTTTATCTTCACTGCCTGATCCTCGGGTTCGCGACCGAGTACAGGACGTCTGTCAGGAAATTCACCGCCACGTAGGTCAATCCAATCGCCAGAATGCAGCCTTGCACCAGGTAGTAATCGCGGTTCGAGATGGCCTGGATCGTGAGCCGGCCGATGCCGGGCCAGGAGAAAATGGTTTCGGTGACGATTGCACCGGCTAGCAGCGCGCCGAACTGCAGACCCAGGACGGTGATGATGGGGATCATGGCGTTGCGCAGGGCGTGACGGTAGACGACGGTGGACTCCGGCAGGCCTTTGGCGCGGGCGGTACGGATGTAGTCCTGGCTGAGCTCTTCGAGCATGGAGGTGCGAACCATGCGGGTGAGGATGGCGGCGAGGGCTCCGCCCATGGTGATGGCGGGAAGAATGAGATTGGCGAACGAGCCGGCGCCGGAGACCGGGAGCCATCCCAGCTTGATGGCGAAAAGAAGAATCAGGATGGGGCCGAGCGCGAAGTTGGGAAATGACAGGCCGAAAAGGCTCACGACGGAGAGCAGGCGGTCGTCCCAACGGTTGCGGCGCTGGGCAGAGCGCACGCCGGCGGGGATTGACAGGCTGATGGCGACGAACAGCGAAGCCAGCGTCAGTTGCAGGGTGTAGGGATAGCGCTGCGTGAGCAGGCGCGTCACGCTTTGGTTATAGCGGAAAGAGGGGCCGAGGTCACCGTGGAGGACGCCTTTCCAGTAACGGATGTATTGCTCGCCGAGCGGAGCGTCGAGGCCGAAGGCGTGGCGGGTGGCTTGAATGTCGGCGGGCGGTGCGCCTTCGCCGAGCATTTGCTCGATCGGGTCTCCGGGGACCAGGTGGATCAGCAGGAAGACCAGGCTCACGACCAGCCAGATGACTGGGAGGGTGTAGAGAACGCGTTGGAGGAGAAGGCGCATACCCTAGAGCCGCTCCCGGCGTCTGGCGCCCGGCGTTCGGTCCCGAAGAAGGTTTTCTTTGCGGACGGGTCCGTGATCAAGGATCTCCCCAGAGCATGCGTTCGGGAAGCGGAGGCCGGAAGCCGGAAGCCGCATCATCAATCTCCGGCCTGCCGGGCGGGTTCCGGTTTGCCTTCGACATTTTCTATTTTCTCGATTTTAACTTTTGCGATGCGGTGACCTTCCATGGCTTCCACAGTGTAGCGGTGGCCTTCGTATTCGAAAGATTCGCCGAGGTAGGGAATGCGTTGCAGGCGGGCCAGGACGAATCCGGCGAGGGTTTCGAATCCGGCATCGCGGGGCAGGAGGAGGCCGTGCTGAGTTTCGAGGTCGAGAATATTTACCGAACCTTCGAGCAGCAGAACCGACTCATCGGCCAAAGCGGGCTCGGGCGGGGAGACGTCGAATTCGTCCTCAATATCGCCCACGAGTTGTTCGAGGATGTCCTCGACCGTGATCACGCCGGCGGTTGAGCCGAACTCGTCGACTACGACGGCGAGGTGACGGCGACGCTGTTTGAATTCATCCAGCAACTCCGACAGGACTTTGGTTTCGGGAACAACCAGGACATCGTGCATGATCTGGCCGATCTGCGTGCGGGCGATGCGCGAAGCCAGAGGTTGGCCGAGGTTCACCAGCCGCAGCCGCACCCAGCGGACGAGTTCTCTGTAATAAAGAACGCCGACGATGTGCTCGGGACCCCGTTGGGGGTCGTAAACCGGGATGCGCGAGTGCTGGCCTTCGACGACACGGTTCAGGGCTTCATCGAGGATGAGATCGGAGGGCAGGGAAAAAATATCCGGACGGGCGACCATGACTTCGCGAACGGTGATGCTGTCGAGCTCGATAGCGTTGTGGATCATCTCCTCTTGCGACGCGGGAATCTGGCCAAACTGTCGGCTGGCGGTGACGATGAGCTTGAGTTCGTCGGGGGAGTGGACCGCGCCTCCACGGCGGGTTTCGCGCGCACCGAAGAGCCGCAAGACCAGCCCGCCAGAGCGGCGCATGAAAAAAAGAAGGGGGCGAGTGAGAGTAAGAAACGCTTCCATGGGAGCAGCCACGGCCAGGGCGATCTGCTCGGCACGCTGTAAGGCGAGAGTCTTGGGAACGAGTTCGCCGAGGAGGACGTGAAGGTAGGTAATCAGGCTGAAGGCGATGACGATGGCGATGCCGTGGGCGTAGACAGCGGCGTGCGGGATGTCTTGCACAAAGCGCAGAGAGCCTACCAGTTGGGCGACCATCGGCTCGCCGATCCAGCCCAAGGTGAGGCTAACCATGGTGATGCCCAGTTGCACGCCGTTGACCACTTCGTCGAGGTGCTGATGCAAGCGTTGCACGATGCGGGCGCCGATGCGGCCGGAGGAGATGAGCTGTTGAATTCTTGTGTCGCGCACACTGACCAGCGAGAATTCCGCCGCCGCGAAAAACGCATTTGCAGCCACCAGGAGAAGGATCAGCAGCACGCGAAGCAGCACGAAGGCAATCATTTAGGCGCAATTCTGATGGGCAATTCTAGCATTCCAAGGGGCTAGCGGGCGGCGCGTCCATGGCGTTGAGAGCTCAAGTTCTTCACCCCAGGGGCAGTGGGGAATACAGGGCAAACATTTAGAGTCTCAAAGCTAACCTTTTTTTCACGCGGACGGTCTAACTGGAGGGTGGCAACTCATTTGCGCCCGTCAGATGCTTCGGATTCGTTCAAAATCTCTGGAACAAAGGCACAATAAGCTGCGTACCAACTAATAATGGAGAGCGCGGGACGGCTCGATTTCCAGCTCAGATTCAGGAGGCGGTCGTGAACGGAAACGGAAACAATAAGAAGAAGCGTCGCAGACTGTTTATTTATGGCGGCATCGGGCTGGCAATTGTATTGCTGATTGCGATAGGGGTCTTCGCGGCCACGCGAGGAGGCACCAAGATTGATCCCACAAAGCTGGCGAAGGTGGAAAAGGGGGACCTCGCCAAGAGCGTAGTAGCTACCGGGAAGGTCACGCCCATCACCAAGGTCGAGGTGAAGTCAAAAGCCAGCGGAATCGTGAAAAAGTTGCTGGTCGACTACGGCGATCGGGTGAAGAAGGGACAGTTGCTGGCTCAACTCGACAAGGTGGAAATCGAGGCGCAGGTGGCGCAGTCGCGGGCCGCTTTGGATGCGGCTCAGGCCAACCTGACCAGTTCGCAGGCCGACTACGAGCGCGCCAAGGTGGATGCGGAGGGACCGGATGTGCCGCTATTGAAGCGCGCCTACGACCGTGCGGAAGGCATGGCGAAGGATGGCGTGGTCTCCGCTTCAGCGCTCGACGATGCCGAAAAGAATTATGAGATGTCGCTGAACAAGCAGAACGTCGCCAAGGCGCAGGTAACGGTGTTGAAGGCGAAGATCGCTCAGTCCAAGGCGCAGGTGGCGCAGGATCAGGCGAATCTGACACAGTTGGAGGAGCAGCTCAGCTATACCGACATCGTTTCTCCGATTGATGGCATCGTGCTCTCGCGCGACGTGGAAATGGGCGATGCGGTCAGTTCGATCCTGGTGCTGGGCTCTTCCGCCACACTGGTGATGACGTTGGGGGATACCAGCGAAGTTTATGTGAAGGGCAAAGTGGACGAGAGCGACATCGGCAAGGTGTATCTGGGGCAGCCGGCGCGGATTAAAGTAGAATCGTTCAAGGACAAGACTTTTACCGGCAAGGTGACGAAGATTTCTCCCATGGGCGTGGAAAAAGATAATGTCACGACCTTTGAAGTGCGGGTTTCGATTCAGAATCCGGGGGGCGAGTTAAAGGCGGAGATGACCGCGAACGCCGAGATCATCTTGGAGGAACACAAGAACGTGTTGCAGATTCCGGAAGGCGCGATTCTTTACGATAAGGATAAGAAGGCCTCGGTGGAGATTCCTGATACGAAGGGAAAAGACGGCAAGGATAAGATCGCGGTAAACATCGGAATCTCGAATGGCGCGAAGACGGAAGTGCTCAGCGGGTTGAAAGAAGGCGATCAGGTCGTGCTGCAGTAACCGCTTCCGGCTTCTGGAGTTCGGCTACCGGGCGAATCAATATTAAGGAGGGGCACAGCATGCATTACCCACGAGCTTCGCGAAGCGTCAATTTCATTCGATCCGGATTATCGCTTATCTCGATTGCACTGGTGTTGTGTCTGTTTTCCGGTGCGTCTTTCGCTTCTACGCCGCAGGGGACCTTCGAGAAGACGTTTTCGGTGAACGGTCCGGTCGATCTGGAAGTCGAAGCCCACTCCGGCGACATCACCGTGCGCAGCGGGCCGGCGGGGTCGGTGTCGATCCACGGCAAGATTTTCGTGGGAGATCATTGGCTGTTCGGAGACCGGCACACCGATGTCAGCGACATTGAACAACATCCTCCATTACGGCAGGAGGGAAACCGTATCCGCATCGATTACGTGAATGCCCACGATATTTCAGTCGACTATGAAATCACCGTGCCCGCCGATACAACCATTCGCACGCACAGCGGCTCGGGAGATCAGATGATTGAAGGGATTCGCGGCAACGTCGACCTGCAGACTGGATCGGGAGACGTGAAGCTCGCACGGATCACGGGAGAAGTTCATTTGCAAACCGGATCGGGCGACGTACGGGCACGCGAGATTGCCGGAGCGATACGAGGCGGAGCCGGCAGCGGCGACATCGAAGTGGAAGAAACGGGACCGGGCGACGTTGATCTGCATACTGGCTCCGGCAACATTGTGGCGCGCGGCATTCAGGGCTCATTTCACGCGGAGGCGGGAAGCGGAGATGTTACGGGCGATGGCACACAGACGGGCACGTGGGAGATTCGCACGGGATCGGGGAATGTGCACGTCCGGCTGCCCGCAAATGCGGCTTTTGATGCCAACCTATCCACCAACTCCGGCACCATGGAAGTGAATCCAGCGATCACGATGACCGTGCAGGGACGCGTGCAGGAAATGCGCAAGCAGATTGTTGGAAAGGTGGGTGGTGGCGGTCCGCTGCTGACGGTGCACACCGGCTCGGGCGACATTCACGTCGAGTAACAGTGGTCAGTTCGTCAGTGATCTGTGGGTGGTGAAGATCGAAACGAACTGGTGATCGCCAGCCCCTGATCACCTTCCTTAATTACCTCCGTGTCTTGACGACGGGCCGCTAAGCAGTTACTTTCGATTCTCGGGGAAGATTCTGTCTTCCGTTCGCGAGGTAAGCTTGGCGTACCGTCCAATTATCACTCTCACCACCGACTTCGGCACCAACGATCATTTTGTGGGCGTCATGAAGGGCGTCATTCTGGAGATTGCGCCGGAGGCGGAAATTGTCGATATCTGCCATTCCGTGCAGGCTTTTGACGTGCTGGATGGAGCGCTCACGATTTCGCAGGCGTATTCCTACTTCCCGACTCGGACCGTGCATGTGGTGGTGGTGGATCCTGGGGTAGGTACCGCGCGCCGGCCGATTCTGGCGTCGAGCGACAAGCATCATTTCGTTGCGCCGGACAATGGTGTGCTGTCCCTGGTGTATGCGCGGGAGGAACGAATGCATGTGCGGCACATCACCTCGGAGCATTATTTCCTGCAACCGGTGAGCCATACATTTCACGCGCGGGATATTTTTGCCCCGGTGGCGGCATACGTGGCAAAAGAAGTTGACACCCTGAAGTTTGGCGAAGAGGTTGAGGAGTACGTGCGCTTTGCGGCCCCCAAGCCGAAAGCCGTCGATGCCAACCGGTTGCGCGGAGTCATTCTGAAGGTCGACAAGTTTGGAAACCTCATCACCAACATCACTCCGCAGGACGCTCCCGTTCTTTTCGGAGCGGACGCCACGGGATTCAAGATCGTTGTGGGAAGCCGGGAGATTACTGAGATCCACAATGCGTATGCTGAGGGCGCGCCCGGCGAGGTTTTCGGAGTTCTCGGCAGTATGGGGTTCCTGGAGATCGCTGCGAACCGTGGAGCCGCGGCTCAATTGACGGGCGCTGGCAAAGGAACCGATGTGAGCATTATCCTGGGTGAGGCTGCCGCTGCCGGTAAGGGCGTGTAGTCCATTCCTACAGGCCCTTGGGCTTGGGGTGAGCGTAACGCTCCATCTCGCTCGTCCACTTCAGGAAACGCCAGAGACTGGCACGCTCCCGCCACATAAATTCCCAAAACTCCAGGAAACCGATCTGCGTCATCTTGACGCCACAGTAGGTTTCGATGCGCCACAGGAGATAGGGACTGCGCCACGGAGCCAGGCGGTGGCCCTTGGTGGCATTCCACAGAAAGCGGAGCGAATGGCGCATGAAAGCATGATAACCATAGATGGCTCGCCACGACCATGAGCAGAGCAGGTTCGCCTCAATGCGATCGCAGACCCAGCCATGTTAGAATTTCGACTCCGCCAGGAATTCCCGCAATGTCCGACGCAAACACCCGCCAACAAGCCGAAGACCACTACTATGCCGCGCTCGATTTGATGGCGGATGGGAAGTTGGAAGAGGCAGTTGCCGCCTATCGTGAATCGATCGCCGTCGACCCGGCATTCACCGAGGCCATGCACGGGCTGGCGCGCGCGTTGCAGGACCTCGAGCGTTACGATGAGGCGATCGAAGTGGCGCAGAAGATCACGCAATTGGATCCGGATGACGTGCTCGCCCATACCAGTTTGTCGGTACTGTATCAGAAAAAAGGGATGATTCCCGAGGCTGAGGCTGAAGGAGCGAAGGCACGGGTCCTGGGATGGAAGCAACAGTTGAAGAAAAGCTAGCGCTCAGCAATCAGGAAGTCCTTCACTCGCCCATGTCGCCTCCACCTTACGCATCAAGCCGAGGGCTACAGCTCGTACTTTTTCATCAAATGCCGGAACGAGCGGTAGGAGATGCCGAGCAAGTCGGCGGCTTTTGTCTGCACTCCATTCGAGTGCTCCAGGGCAGTTTGCAGTAGGTTGCGCTCGATGCCGGCCACGTAAACCTCCATCCCCACGCCTTGCGGCAGCACTGAGCCGGGTGCAATGTCAGACGCGCCTCCGGAAACGCCTGCCGCTGCGGCGCGGGCTTTGGGTCGTTCCGCCGGCAATTCGACGTGCAATTCGTCCGTCATCTCGAGGGCAACCGCGCGCTCGATGGTGTTCTCCAGCTGGCGGACGTTGCCGGGCCATTCGTAATCGCAGAGAGCGTCCAGTGAATCTTTGTGCAGGCGCAGGATACTTCGGTTGGCGGCGGCAGCGTATTTTTTCAGAAAGTGATTCGCCAATAATGGAATGTCTTCGCGGCGCTCACGCAGGTCGGGCACGCGGATGGGAATCACGCTGAGACGGTAATAAAGATCCTCGCGGAAGAGATTCTCGGCGACGGCTTTGTCTAGATCGCGGTTGGTGGCCGCGATGACGCGCACATCGATAGGAATCTCGCTGGTGCCGCCGACTGGGCGCACGCCGCGCTCCTGCAACACCCGCAGCAGTTTTACCTGCATGGCCTGCGTCATTTCGCTGATTTCATCGAGGAAGATCGTACCCCCGCCGGCGACTTCGAACAGTCCGCGTTTGTTCTGGGTGGCGCCGGTAAACGCTCCCTTCAAATAGCCGAACAGTTCACTCTCCAACAGGGTCTCCGGAAAAGCGCCACAGTTCACCGACACGAACGGCTCGGTAGCGCGAGGCGAACAGATATGGACCGCGCGTGCGACCAACTCTTTACCCGTACCGCTCTCGCCGTGAATCAGGACGGTGCTGGCGGTGGAGGCGACGGTGCGCACGGTATGCTTGAGCTTCTCCATGGCAGGGCTGGAGCCGATGATGTTATCGAGAGAATTGTGCGATGCAGCGTCGCGCCGCAGGGCAAAGTTCTGTTTGCTGAGAGTCAACTTTTCCAGGACGCGGCTGATGGCCAGCCGGATTTCATCGACCAGGCCGGGACTCTTGCGAATGTAGTCGGAAGCTCCCCCGGCTTTTACCGCTTGCACTGCGGCTTCGTAGTCATCCACCGCGGTGATGAGGATCACCGGAGAGTCGGGCGAAACGCGATGCGCGTGGCGCAAAACTTCGATGCCATCGATGTTCGGCATCTTGATATCGGTGATGATCAGATCGTAGAGATTGCCGTCGATCTTGCTTTTGGCGGCTTGGCCAGATTGCACGGTTTCGACGCGGTGTCCGTCGCGTCGCAGGGCAATGTCGAGCATTTCGCAGATGGAGCGCTCATCGTCGCAGACCAAGATGTTAGCCACGCAGCCTCCCTTCTCGAGCGGCGGCCGCCAAGGGTGTCGGGACTGGCATTTCGAAGGCGGATGCCGAGAAGCTTCCCGCCGCGGGTGATTCTGGCGATGAGCCTTCCGCTTCGAGACGTCGCAACCGCAGAACGAAAGTGGTGCCCTGATTGGGCTTCGACCGTGCCCAGACTTTGCCTTCGTGCGCCTGTACGATCTGATAGACCACCGCCAAGCCAAGCCCCGTGCCGCCTTCAAAATTGGATTGGAAGGGTTCGAAAATCTTCTCCGTCTGCTGCGGAGTCATTCCGGTTCCGGTGTCCGCAAAACTAACCTGCCAGTCGTCGCCCAGACGTTCGAGGGCGACACGCAGGGTGCCGCCGTCGCGCATGGCGCGTACTGCGTTCTCGCCAAAATTCCAGAAAACCTGTTTGATCTTGTCGCCGTCGGCGAGAGTCCAGGCTTCGCAAACGGCGAATCGACTTTCAATCTCGATGCCGGTATTTTCCGCTGTCATCCGGTGCCGCATCAAAGTGAGCGTGTCTTCCAGCAAGGGCACCAGGTCGGCTTTTTCGAAGCGATATTGTTTGCCGCGGGAGTAGGCCAGAAAATCGGTGATGATGCCGTTGAGGCGCTGTGATTCGCGGGTAACGATGTCGAGGAGTTGACGATGCTCCTGATTCATGTCGGGTATGGTCGAGAGCATGCTGACCGAGCCGGCGATGGAAGCAAGGGGATTACGGATCTCGTGGGCAATGGCCGCGGCCAGCCGTCCCACGGCCGCCAGCCGGTCCTGCATACGGACTTCGCGTTCCAGTCGGCGGATCTCGGTAAGATCGTCCAACGCGTAGACATAGCCGAGCGTGCCAACCTCTGGCAAGTTGAGAGTGGCTACTCTCACGCGCAGGGTTTTGCGGAATCCATTGGCCGCATCGAATCGAACTTCTGCGTGCGCCTGCGGCGACTCGGCAGTGGGGAGAGAGTCCAGGAAAAGTTTGGCGACCGGAGTCGCGAGCAAGTCGCCCGGGGCGCGCTCCAGAAGCTTCTGCGCGGCATGGTTGACCAGCGTGATATGGCCATCGAGACCGGTAGTAATCAAACCACTGCTGATCGACTGAATGATGTTCTCGTGGAGAATCTGAAAGTTTTCCAGAGCGCCGCTGGCATCCTTCAATTGCACCCGCGCCTGGCGCAGTTTTGTGCTCAGAAGCCCGGCGAGGTAAGCGACGGCAAGGTAGGCAAACAGGTTCACGAAAATGATTGCCTGCAGCGCCTTCAGCCCCGGATGCGTGGTGCAGTACGACTTCACCAGACCGTAGTAGTTGAGTTCCAGCACCGTTCCATAAAGGATGAAAGCGAGGGCGGCAATCAGCTGCGCCCAGATTCGCGGAAGCAGAATGCTGGCCACAATAATGACCAGCGGGTAGAGGAAATTCAGCGAACTGTCCCAGCCTCCGGTCTCGTGCACAACCAGACTGACCATGACCAAATCGGTCAAGATCTGCAAGGTGGCCTGCAACCGATGTTCCTCCCAGACCGAGAGCAGCAGGGCGTAGCAGAGGGAGAAGGCAAACCACAAAACCATGGTGCCGATGAAAAGACGCAGGGGCAGCGGTGCAGGGGTGAGACGCGCGACAGACAACTGGATAGCAAGCAGGAAGGTAAGGATTAGGACCCGTACTTTGACCAGCCACGCCAGCCAATTCCGCTCGTCGAACGTCGATTGCATTAAAGTCCCGATGATCCGCAAAGAAATCCAAAGGACATCCGGCCTAGGGCGAGCTTTGCCGAGACGAACCTCGAACGCCCAACCGGAGGCCGACACATCAAGTTGGGGAGGCCGGGTTCGAGCTCGGTTGCGACCTCCCGAGATACTTTTCTAGCCCGCCAACTTGGCGATCATGGCGAACAGCGGCATGTAGAGCGAGATCACGATGCCACCGATGGTGAAGCCGAGAACGCCGATGATGGCTGGCTCCAACATCGCCAGCATGTCTTTGGTGGCCGCGTCCACTTCCTCTTCGTAGAAGTCGGCGATCTTCTGCAACATGTTGTCCATGGCGCCGGTAGCTTCGCCGACTCCGATCATCTGCGTAACCATGTTGGGAAACACACCGCACTCCCGTAGCGGATCCACGATGGTCCGGCCTTCTTCGATGGCCTTTCGCACTTTCATCAACGCTTCTTCGAGAACTGCGTTGCCAGAAGTCTTGGCGGTGATGGCCAAGCCTTCCAGAATGGGCACGCCCGAGGTAATCAGAGTTCCCAACGTTCGGGTGAAGCGACCTACCGCGATCTTGCGCAGGAGGGTTCCGACAATCGGCATCATGAGCAACGCCTTATCGAAGTAGTAACGGCCACGCGGGTGCTTGCGGATCTGCTTCAGACCAAAGACAATTCCAACCGCGCCGGCGATGAAGACCCACCAGAAGCCCTGCACGAACGCGCTCAATCCCATGACAATACGAGTGGGGAGAGGAAGCGTAACCCCCAAGCCGGCGAACAGATTGGAGAAGATGGGCACCACCCACTTGAGCAGCGCGCCCACGATCAGAGTTGCGATGCTGACGACTGCGACGGGATAAATCAACGCCGATTTCACGGCAGCTTTCAGACGTACAGCTTTTTCCACGTAGGTGGCCAAACGCTGCAGAATGACGTCCAAAATACCGCCGGTTTCACCTGCTTCAATCATGTTGGTGGTGAGGTCGTCGAAGACGACGGGATACTGCCGCATCGCATTGGCTAGCGTGGCACCACCTTCCACCGTAGTGCGCACGCCGGTCAGCGTCTTTTGGAAAGACTGGCTCTCCTGGTTGGCCGCTAGAATTTCCAGACACTGAACCAGCGGCAAGCCGGCATCGATCATCACCGAGAACTGGCGGAAGAAGATCGCGATGTCCTTGACCCGAACCTTACCGGATCCGAAGGTGGGCATCGAAAATTCCTTGCCCTTTTCGCGAATTGCGCCGGGAGTAATTCGTTCGCGGCGCAATTGTTGTCCCAGCGCCTGTTTGTTAGGCGCGGTCCGTTCCCCGGAAATTTTTTGTCCGGAAGCATCCTTGCCGGAAAATGTGAAAACTGGCATGTTAACCTCTCCTCAACTGGTGGTCGCTGACTGCCCAACGTTCCCTGCTTGAACCCGCTGTGGCCTTGCGAGCCGTGCGTCGCTCTGGGTTATGCGCTCTAGCCTTTGGAATGAGCTCCTTTTGCCATCGGCGAGCCCGGCGTGGTTCCCCGGCTCAACAAACTGGCGCCACGGTTGATCATTTCCTGTAGTTCTTCTTGATTACTGGAGCGCGCCAGGCAGGTCTCCAACGAGACTTGCTTCTGGAAATAGGCTGTGGCTAAGGCCTGATTGAACGTCTGCATGCCGAACTTATCCTGCCCGGACTGCATCGCCGAATAGACCTGGTGAATCTTGTCTTCGCGAATCAAGTTGCGGACCGCGGGGTTGGGAATCAGAATTTCCATAATCATGGCGCGGCCCTTGCCGTTCATAGTGGGCAGGAGGGTTTGGCACATTACGCCTTCCAGCACCAGTGAAAGCTGAGCTCGAATCTGCGGCTGCTGATGTGCCGGAAACACGTCGATGATGCGATTAATGGTGGACGTGGCCGAATTGGTGTGCAAGGTACCAAAGGTCAAGTGGCCGGTTTCCGCAATTCGTAGTGCCGACTCGATGGTTTCCAGGTCGCGCATTTCGCCGATCAGTACGACGTCGGGATCTTCACGAAGTGCAGCACGCAAGGCGTCAGTGAAGCTCTTGGTATCGGCGTGGAGTTCGCGCTGGTTGACCACGCAGTTCTTGTTCATGTGTACGAACTCGATAGGATCTTCAATGGTCAGAATGTGGTCGTGACGCTCGCTGTTGATCTTGTCGATCATGGCCGCCAAGGTCGTCGATTTGCCGGAACCAGTGGGTCCCGTCACCAGCACCAGGCCGCGCGGTTTATCGCAAAGTTTGCTGACCACCGCGGGTAGCCCGAGCTGGTTGAAAGACTTGATCTCGAATGGAATCAGACGAAAGACGGCAGCCGTAGCGCCCCGCTGGTTGAAGACGTTGGCGCGGAATCGAGCCAAGCCCTTCAAGCCGAAGGAAAAGTCGAGCTCCAAACTCTCTTCGAAGCGATGCTTCTGCGAGTCGGTCATGACGCTATAGGCGAGTTGCTTGGTCTCGGCCGGCGTCATTTGCGGCAAATCGAGTGGCACCAGATGTCCGTGCACCCGGATCTGAGGCGGCGAATTGGTGGTGATGTGAAGATCGCTGCCATTCATCTCCAACATTCTTTTGAGCAGATCACTTAACGACAACCCCATGTTTATTTCCTTCCTCTCGTTCGCGGATCCAGTCGATCGCGAATCGTTATAACCCGAATCAGTGAATCGTTTCGCGGGCGACTTCTTCGAGCGTGGTCATACCCGCCGCAACTTTGATCAATCCACTCCGGCGCAGCGTGATCATGCCGCGTTCGATCGCCTTCTTTTTCAGTTCCACCGCCGATGCGCCCACCAGAACCAGTTCTCGGATCTCGTCATCCACTTCCATGACTTCATACAAACCGCAGCGCCCCTTATAGCCGGTGTTGTTGCAGATGCCGCAGCCTTTGCCTTTTTGGATCTTGACGCTCTTGGCTTCTTCGGGGCCGTATCCCTCTTCAATCAAGGTCTGCACGGGAACCTCGACGAGCTCGGCACAGTCCTTGCAAATTCTCCGCACCAGGCGCTGGGCGCAAATCAAGTGCACCGAGGTCGCCACCAGAAACGGCTCGATACCCATGTTCATCAGTCGCGTGATGGTTTCCGGAGCACCGTTCGTGTGTAGAGTGGAAAGCACAAGGTGGCCGGTGAGAGCGGCCTTGATGGCGATTTCCGCGGTTTCGAAGTCACGAATTTCGCCGACCAGAATGATGTTGGGATCTTGCCGCAGGAAGGAACGGAGAGCAGCGGCAAAATTCAATCCGATCTGCTCCTTCATCTGGACCTGGTTGACGCCGCCCAACTGGAATTCGACGGGATCCTCGGCTGTCATGATGTTCGTATCGGGCTGGTTGAGGCGCGAGATGGACGAATACAGAGTGTTGGTTTTTCCTGAACCCGTGGGACCGGTAACCAAAACCATGCCGTAGGGTTTGAGAATAGCTTTCTCGAACTTGACCAGCGATTCGGGCTCGAAACCCAGCTTGGTCATATCCAGCCGCAGGTTTTCTTTGTCGAGCAACCGCAGCACGATCTTCTCGCCCCACAGCGTGGGCAGCGTGCTAACGCGGAAGTCGAGCTGCTTCTTGCGGCCGCCGATATTCATTTTCAACATGATGCGGCCGTCTTGCGGCAGGCGCTTTTCGCTGATGTCCAGCTTCGCCATGATTTTGAGCCGAGAAGTGATGGCGTCCTTGAGCTTGATCGGCGGCGACATGATCGATTGCAGCACGCCATCAATACGAAACCGCACGCGAAACTCTTTTTCGTAGGGCTCGATGTGAATGTCGCTGGCCCCGCGCTTGACCGCGTCAGTGAGGACCAGATTCACAAGTTTGACCACGGGAGCCTCGTCAGCAGCCTTCTCCAGCTGCGAGAGCTCCATCTGCTGCTCTTCCGCCTGCAGTTCGACGTCGCTTTCGTTCAGCTCCGACATCGACTGCATTACGGTTTCGAGGTCTTCTTCGTTTTCTTTGGGACCGCCGTAGGATTTTTCGATGCCCGCGAGAATGGAACTTTCGGAAGCAACTACTGGCTCGATGTTGAAGCCAGTCATGAACTTGATGTCGTCCATGGCAAAGACGTTGGTGGGATCGACCATGGCGATGGTGAGCGACGCGCCTACACGGCTCAACGGAAGAATCTGATAGCGCTTCGCGGTTTCAAAGGGAATCAGCTTGACAACAGCCGGATCGATTTCAAAGTACGATAAATTGATGGCGGGGACGCCATACTGACGAGAGAGAAAGTTCGTAACGTCCTCGTCCGTGAGGAAGCCGAGCTTCACCAAGGCCGAGCCCAGACGGCAATTCTGCTCCTTCTGGGCTTTAGTCGCTTGTTCCAACTGCTCTGGGGTAATGATCTTCTCTTTGACAAGAAGGTCACCCAGCCGTTGAGACATACGTCGATCTCCTATCCACCGAGTGGAACGATGCCTGGCAACATCGCCGGCATTTGCACGAAGCGCCGCTTATGCTAATGGGGGAGAGCAGCGTCTTGGTGTTGACACAAATTGTCAACGCAAGTCGATTACCGTACCAGTTACCGTAGTACTTGGTCTTAGCGCTGGATTTAAGCCGTAAGGAACGGGATTACGGAACCCGCGCCAGATAAGCTTTTTGCGAGATAGGTGAGGAGGAGCCGGCTGCGGTACATGCACTTCGGTAAGCACGACCAGACGCCTACCCGAGATGCGTAGGCCCGTCTACGATCCGGGTAGGCGCAATCATGAGGGAGACCACATTTGCGAGTCGACGAAAGGGAGAAACACATTCGAAGCTACTACCGCGCATTGTTTTGCGCCTGGGGGCCACAGAATTGGTGGCCGGCACGCTCAAGATTTGAAGTGATCGTGGGCGCCTATCTGACGCAGAACACAGCGTGGACGAATGTGGAGCGGGTTCTGGCGAAACTGCGAGCGGCCAGACTGCTCAGCGTTAAAGGCATCCGCGACGTGCGCTTGGCGGAGTTTGAGCGGCTGATTCGAACCTCGGGATATTTTCGTCAGAAGGCTTTGAGGCTGAAAACCTTCGTTGCTTTTCTCGATCAGCGCTACGGCGGATCTCTGACACGATTGTTTTCTCGCCCGACCGCAGAACTCCGGGAAGAACTCCTGCAACTGAATGGCGTTGGCCCCGAGACTGCCGATTCCATAATGCTCTACGCGGGGAATCACCCGGTATTCGTGGTGGACGCCTACACGCGACGGATTCTCGCGCGCCACGAGATTCTGCCCGAACCAGCCGCTTATGAAGATATCCGCGGATTATTTGAGCGCGCTCTCAAGCCCCTGGCAGAGGCTGCCGCCGAATCCGACGAGCCTTCGACGCAAGGATTGTCGGCCGGGTTCCCCAGGGCCGCGCATCGTCCGTCGAGGATGAGTGCGGCCGAGCGCACCGCTATAACGCAGATCTATAACGAGATGCACGGTCTTATCGTGGGCGTGGGAAAGAACTACTGCAAACAGTCACAGGCCCATTGTGACGGGTGCCCTTTACAAGCCTTCCTACCGCGGCGCTAGTGGATCAGAAGTCCAAGCCCTGGGTGCAAAATGATAAGAGTCTATCTTCCAGCGCTGGCAGCCCTGCTGGTGTGCCCGGTTCCGTCTCCAATGCACAGCCAAGCCCAGAGTCAAGCAGCCGATAACGATGGCGTACTTCTAGGCACAGCGGTTCGCTCCGCACAGCTGTCGGAGCCTGCCTACGCCTCAACGTCAGCTCGCGAATTCAACATGGTGGAAACGGAAGATGCGATGAAGTGGTGGGTACCGCCGCCGGACGCTGACCCATACGAATTTCGCCAAGGCGACGAGCCGCCAATCCTGCGCGCCCCTATTGCAATTCGGGCATCCTGCATGCTTCTCCGGTATGCGACAGCATCTATAATGAAAATGCGTGGGGCAAAACGATACAAGCCGAGTTGGGAAGAACGCCAAACGCAAGCGGGCGATTGTCCTGCTCGCGATCGCTGTTTTTCTTTTGTTCGCCATCCTGGTTTCGCAAACCGCGTTCAACCAAACGATATTACGTCCTGATACCAACCAGCAGGTCGTCGTTTTTTATGCGCTCTCGTTGCTGATTTCTCTTCTGTTTATCGCGCTCACCTTCGTGTTGGCGCGCAATCTGCTCAAGTTGTTTGCCGAACGTCGTTTGGGAGTTCTGGGGTCGAAGTTCCGCACGCGTATGGTGGTCGGAGCTTTGTTGCTCTCGTTTGTTCCCGTCATGGTGATGTACTGGTTCGCATACGGCCTGATGAACCGCTCTATTGATAAGTGGTTCTCTACGCCAGTTGAAGAGGTTCGCGCGGATACCGATGCTATGGCTTCGCTGCTGGCGAACTACGCGGCCCAGAACGCACGCTCGGAAGCCATATCTCTCGCGGCCGCTCCCGAAACGCAGAGAGCTTTTGAAGGTCATGGGTTCGGTGCAGCGGTCGAGGAATTTCGCATTCACGAACCTACTCTGCAAGGCGGATTTACCGTCGCGTTACAAAACGGGGTCGCGGAGGCTAGCCTCGGCGCTCCCGCCTCCTGGGAGATTTTGAAGGAGAAACTGCCGCTCGCACAAGCGGCCGCTGGACAACCCGCCAGTTTTACTTGGGGGCAAACCGAATACACCTTGGGCAGCGCACCGGTGGGACAGGATGGCTTGATTCTGGTGGCCATACCTCTACCGGCAGAGTTTTCGAAGACGGTACAGCAGATTGAAGCCAGCCAGCTGCGTTATCTTCAACTCAGCCGAGAGCGCAAGCATGTGCGTCAGACTTACATGGGGCTGCTCCTCTGTCTGACGATGATGGTGCTGTTCGTGACCACATGGCTGGCGCTGTTTCTCTCGAAACTGGTGACGCGGCCGCTGGCTGCATTAGCCGAAGCCACGCAAGAAATCTCTCGCGGGCGTTTGGATTACCGCATCGACGTAAGCGCGGCCGATGAAATCGGAGACCTGGTCCGCTCGTTCAACCGCATGGCGGAAGAACTGGAAACCAGCCGGCGGCAGATTGAAGCTTCCAGCCACGACGCAAGCGCTGCTAATGCCGAACTGGACCAGCGCCGCCGCCAGATGGAGACCATCCTCGAGAGCATTCCAACCGGAGTGTTGTCGCTCGATGCCAGCCGGATTGTCACCCACGCGAATCAAGCTTTGCAGCGGATTCTTCACCCGGAGGGCTATACGGAGGGGAAACACATCCTGCGTGGGGCGCATCTGGCTGACGTGTTTCCATCGGAGGTGCTGCTGGATCTGGAACCGTTGCTCCGCCGCGCCGACCGCATGGGAATGACAACCAGTCAGATGGAGATGCCGCTGCCGCGCGCACCCTTGAACGTAGCGGTCACGGTCGCAATCCTGCGCCATCAGGACGAGCAATCCGGATACGTGATCGTGTTCGAAGATCTCTCCGATCTCTTGAAGGCCCAAAAACAGGCGGCGTGGCGCGAGGTGGCGCGTCGGGTTGCGCATGAGATCAAGAATCCTCTCACTCCCATCGCGTTATCCGCGGAACGCATTCAGCGCCATCTGGAGCGGGCAAGGACTCCCGATAAGGCCTCGATGGAGATCGTCCGTTCGTGTGCCGAAACGATTGCGGGCGCGGTGGAAACGGTTCGGCGGTTGGTAGACGAGTTCTCCTCTTTGGCTCGCTTTCCCGCATCCACTCCGCATCCCGCGGATATCAATGACGTCATCGAGAATGCGCTCTCCATGTTCAACGGAAGAATGGAAGGCATCGATCTGCATAAGTCTCTCGCTCACGACCTGCCCAGGGTTATGGCGGACGCGGAGGCGATCAAGCGAGCGATCGCCAACCTGGTGGACAACGCCGCCGAAGCTATGCAAGATTCTCTGGTGCGTGAGATTCAGATTTCCACCTCGCTGGTGGCCAGCCGCGACGCTGTCGAGATCACGGTCGCAGACACAGGGCATGGTGTAACCCGCGAGTTGAAGGAAAAACTTTTTCTCCCTTATTTCTCCACCCGGAAACGAGGAACCGGACTTGGATTGGCCATCGTGAGTCGAGTCATCGAAGAGCATCACGGATCGATCCGGGTCGAGGAAAATCAGCCGGTCGGAGCGCGCTTCATCCTAGAACTGCCCGTTGTCCCCGAACCTGCCTTCACCGCTCCGACAACCCAGCATGCATAAAATTCTCGTAGTGGATGACGAAACCGGCATTCGCGAATCGCTGCAGGGGGTACTGGCAGACGAAGGCTACGAAACCGCTTCCGTGGAAAGTGGTGAAGAATGCCTGAGATTGTTGCGTCGCGACCATAGTTACGAAGTGGTTGTGCTGGATATATGGCTGCCCGGCATCGATGGCCTAGAGACGCTGGAAAAAATCCGCGAGCTCGATAACGCGCCTGAAGTCATCATGATCTCCGGCCACGGCACCATCGAAACCGCGGTGCGCGCCACCAAACTCGGCGCCTATGACTTCCTGGAAAAACCGCTTTCCATCGACAAGACGTTAATCCTGGTCAAAAACGCGATCGAATCCAAGAAATTACGGCATGAGAACGTCGACCTTCGAAAACAGCTGCACACGAAGAGCGTGATCGTTGGCGACAGCATCCCCATGAAAGCGTTGCGCCAGCAGATTGGCTTGATGGCGCCCACGAACGGACGGGTTCTGATCTACGGTGAATCCGGAACCGGAAAAGAACTGGTGGCTCACGCGATCCACGCGCAAAGCCTGCGCAAGGATGAGACTTTCGTCGAAGTAAATTGCGCGGCGATTCCTGAGGACCTGATCGAGAGCGAACTTTTCGGCCACTACAAAGGATCGTTTCCGGGAGCTGCCGTCGACAAGGAGGGAAAGTTTCAAAAAGCCAATGGCGGAACGCTATTCCTCGATGAAGTGGGTGACATGAGTTTGAAAACGCAATCCAAAGTGCTGCGCACCCTCGACGAGCAACGGGTTGCGCCGCTGGGCAGCGACGAGACCATCACCGTGGACGCCCGCATCATCGCCTCGACAAACAAAGATCTGGAAGAGGAAATCTCTATTGGGAATTTCCGCGAGGATTTGTTTTACCGGCTGAACGTGATTCCGTTCTTCGTGCCTCCGCTGCGCGACCGGAAGGAAGATATTCCGTTGCTGGCGCGCCAGTTCTTGAAAGACCTGGCGGCAACTTATGGGCGGCGTCCGCGCGAGATCACAGATGACGCCGTCGAGGGGTTGATGCGTTATTCATGGCCGGGAAATGTTCGCGAGCTGCGCAACGTCATCGAACGCATCGTGATCATGAATCCGATGATCACACGATTGGACCGCAAACATCTGCCACCGCTGGTTTACCGCGATGGTCACCGACGCGCCGCGCGCAACGAGTTCTCTACACTGCACCAGGCGCGGGACGCCTACGAGCGGGATTTTATTCTGAAGAAGCTCGACGAAAACCACGGGAACGTCACACGCGCGGCCGAAGTGCTGGGACTCGAGCGGAGCCATCTTTATCGGAAGATGAAGACGCTTGGCATTGTGGTGAACGAGTAAAAGTTCGCAGACCGGATCTAGCGTTTCACCATGCGGATTTCAGTGCCGTTTTTTCTGAACTCCACCTTGTCCATCAGTTGGTTGATCAGAAAAATCCCGCGCCCGTGATTGGAATAGACATTCTCTCCCACCGTGCAACTGGGGATCACCTCGGGCGTAAAACCGCTACCCGGATCTCGCACGATGATCAGTATGCCCGCTTCGTCGTCGCTGCTCACCAGGCACTCCACCGTCTTAGTGGGATCTTCCTTAGCTCCGTGAATGACAGCGTTGGCCAGCGCTTCCTGGAGAGCCAACTCGATGGCGTCTTCTTTGCCGTCTACCCCATTCATCTGACGGACTACGGCCATCACTTCCTGTACTACCGGGTCCACGGCTTTGCGGTCCGCGGAAAGCGTCACTCGCAAAATCAAAGCCAGCTTCTCAGGATCAAAGTCTTTTTCAGGGAGAGGTGGTTCGGAAAAATCCGACGATGGCATGTATGGGCTCGTTGTTAGGATTCGGTTCGGCGCTGCTATTTACTGATTTTAGCTGCTAAAGCTCAGAACGACAATCGAAGCAGTCTTTCGAAACGAGCACGGCTCGCGCCAGGCGGATCGCCTGCGCCGCTCATTGTCGCCTGTTTCTTCCAGGGGCCGTCGTTTTGTCGGGTAGTTCGACGCGTCCATCCGTGAGATGCTCCAGTTGCCTCCGCCAGTCGAGTTCTTCTACAAAACCACGCGATTCACGCCAGTTAGGCTGGATCCTTACGTAGAGTTCAAGAAACACTTTTGTACCCAACATGCGCTCGATCTCGAGACGGGCTGATGTACCGATTCGTTTCAGCATCTCGCCCTTCTTGCCGATCAAGATACCTTTCTGCCCCTCGCGTTCGCAATAGATGGTTGCGGAAATGCGGGTCAATCTGGCACCCTCTTCGAAGTTTTCAACCATCACGGTGGTGGCGTAAGGTAGTTCTTCCTCGGTCTCGAGCAGCACCCGCTCGCGAACAATCTCCCCGGCCATGAAGCGCGCGGGTTGGTCGGTGACCTGGTCTTCCGGAAACAACGGAGGTCCCACCGGCAATGCGGCGGTAACCTGCTTTAACAGTATCTCCAGGCCATCCCTCTTTAACGCAGAGACGGGAATGATGTCATGAAAGGGATGCAGCTTTTTGTATGCCTCGATCAAGGGCAGCAGCCTGCCCTTGCCTCCCTTCAACAGGTCCACCTTGTTAAGGATGAGGCAGACCTTGGTTGATGAGTGTTTCAGCATTTGGATGGCGAACTCATCGCGCTGATCAAGTTTGCGCATCGCATCCATGATCAGCAGAACGACGTCCGAGCCTTCCAGAGCTTCTCGTATCTCAACCATCATCTTGCGTCCGAGCGAGCTGTCGGGCTTATGCACACCCGGAGTATCAATCAAAACAATCTGTGCGCCGCTCTGGCCTTTGCTCTTGGGAAGGTTGACGATGCCCTGGATCCGGTTGCGGGTGGTTTGCGGCCTCGGCGAGATGATGGCGAGTTTTTCGCCGACGAGGGCGTTGAGCAGCGTGGATTTGCCGGCGTTCGGGCGACCGAGGATGCAAACAAAACCTGAGCGGAAGGGCATAAGATCGGGCTTCGGCTTGCGGGTTTCACCGAGTCCCAAACCGGAAGCGTTAGAGGGCGAAACCCAACTCGACTATATCAGTCCGTGGTCTTCGAAGACGTGATGCCTGAGAGACTCGCCGAAGCCCGATGTTATATCAGTTTCAACTGCCGCGGCTGCACCGTGGTAATTCTTACGCGTTCCACTCTGCGATCCGTCGACGCCAGGACCTCGAAGCGCAGGCCATCATCGTCCACCGTCTCGCCCTTCTGCGGAATGTGCCCCGCCAATTCGCTGACCAGTCCTGCGACCGTCGCCGATTCCCTGCCTTCCGGTTTCGTCCCAAATAGTTCCGCAAGCCGGTCCACGTCCATGCCTCCGGAAACGATGTACGAATCAGGATTTTCTTTGACAATTTCCGGTGTCTCGTGCTCGTCCCGGATTTCGCCAACGATCTCTTCCACCAGGTCTTCGATCGTAACCAGCCCCGCAACGCCGCCATATTCATCGACCACGATCGCCATGCGAATATTATTTTTCTGCATTTCGCGGAGAAGATCGCTGCCGAGTTTGCTTTCGGGCACGAAATATACGTCCCGGCGCATCAGGGTGGCGAGGGTTTTGGAAGCTTCGCTATCCGGCACTTGCAACACGTCCTGGGCGTAGACGATGCCCTGGATGTTGTGAATGCTTCCCTCGTATACAGGCACGCGGGAATAATGCTTGCTACGCAGTAGTTCTATGAATCGCTCCACCGTCGTTTCCATCGGTACGACAAACATCTCCGGCCGCGGCTTCATGGCCTCGCGCACCGTCTTGCCGCTGAACTCGACCACGGATTGGATCAAATCACGGTCGCCTTCCTGGATAATGCCTTCTTCCTGCCCGGCTTCGATCAAAGCGTCCACCGCCTCGGACGCACTCTCCGGCTCCTCGCGGGTATTCTCGCGCGTGAGTGATACCACCGATTGCAAGAAGCCCAGAACGATCGTTACTGGCAGCACCAGGTAGATCAGGATTCGCAAGAGCCATATCCAGCGGATGAGCCAGGCGCCGTTGGTGCGCGAGAAAAACAGGAATGGTAGAAATTGATTAAATACGATAATGATCACAATCAGGCTAATGGCGGCTTGTGCGATTTCGTAAGCGCTCCAGCGCTGGTCACTAAAAAGCGCGAAGCCCACCAGCAAGGCGATGGTCGCGGTGGTCAACTGCTTCAGCACCGCCATCGAAAGCGATGCCCGGGAACGGCTTACGCCCAGGCCGGGTTCAACTTTTTGCTCGAAGACGTCGATATTGTCCTGAAACTCGCGCGAAAGAAATTTGCCGATTTCCTGGTAGACACGATCGACGTAGGAGGCCAGCGCCAACAGCCCCAGCAGCGGGACAAGCGCAATTGCGACGGCCCAATTCATAAGGTTCTACGCCGTACGCGGGATGGGCGAGCGCGAAGCGACTTGCGATCGACAGGCTGGCCAGCAAGCGATCCTGTCCTCTCGATCAGCCCCACGCTCAACTTCATTCGCTCTCGCAATCGTGTCTCTTCCCGGGCCATCTCACCATTATCCCGATCGTGATCGAATCCGGCCAGGTGAAGAATACCGTGCAATACCAGGGTTTTTATCTCTTCCGCCGCCGAGTGGCCCAGGCGACTGGCATTCTCACGGGCGATGTCAGCGGAAATCGCAAGCTCGCCGGCAATGCGTTTTGCTTGGCGCAGCCCCAGCTGCGGCGACGGAAATGATAATACGTCGGTAGCCTTGTCTTTTCCGCGGAATCGACGGTTGAGAGAACGCAATTCCTGGCTATTTGTCACTAAAACGTTCACCGTGTCCCGTATCTGAACCGCCCGCCTTGCCCGCAGCACAAAACGCTCGAGGGTCGACCCGCTCAGCCCGGTGATTTTTTTTTGAAGGATAACCAACTTTTCCCTGCGCGGATCCTATTCCCCCGACGCTTCCCGGGTTCTGCCACTCAGATCCCTCGCCTCCGGATTCTTGACTTCCGAGCTTCTTAAGCCCCCGCCGATCACCTCGGCGCTTTTTCCGCCGGACAATAACAGCACCTGCTGCTCCGCGATGTGGGTCTTGTGTTCGTCATAGGCCCGAATAATGCGCTGCACCAGATGATGACGCACCACATCGGCTTCGTCGAAGTCAACAAAGGTTAAGCCTTCAACGCGCTTCAAAATTTCGATGGCTTCCAGCAGTCCGCTGCGGCGAGCGTTAGGCAAGTCGATCTGCGTGATGTCTCCGGTAATCACCGCTTTGGAATTAAATCCTAGACGGGTCACGAACATCTTCATCTGTTCTGAGGTGGTGTTTTGCGCCTCGTCGAGAATTACAAAAGAATCGTTCAGCGTACGCCCGCGCATGAAGGCAATCGGTGCGATCTCGATAACATTTTTCTCCAGGTAGCGATCCACTTTCTCCGGCTCGAGCATGTCATAGAGCGCGTCATACAGAGGGCGCAAGTAAGGATCGATCTTGTCCTGCAAGGTCCCTGGTAAGAATCCCAGGCGCTCGCCCGCTTCCACCGCGGGACGCGCCAGGATGATGCGGTTCACCCGCTTGGCGAGCAGCGCAGAGATCGCCATGGCCACGGCCAGATAAGTCTTGCCCGTGCCCGCCGGGCCAATGCCGAAAACCATGTCGTGTTTCTCAATCGCCTCGACATAGCGGCGCTGATTCACGCTCTTGGGTTGCACCATGCGGCGTCCCAGGGAACGCTGCTTGCCGGCATCGGCTAGCCCGCGCAAGGTTGCGGTCGGATCGGCTACCAACACGCGCAACATGCTGTTGAGATCCCCATTGTTGAACGTATATCCGGAGCGCTGCAGCCCCTCATAGTCTGAAAACACTTGCTCGGCCCGGGCCACTTCGCGAGCCGCGCCTTCCAGTTCAATGGCATTCGATCGCAGGTCAATGGTAACGTTCAGGCCATCTTCCAGCACGCGCATGTTTTCATCGCGGGTACCGAAAAGCGTTTCGATGTTGGGAGTGATCCCGATACTTTTCTTCATTCAGTCTCTTTTTTGAACCATATGCGGGCAGGATAGACACCGAGGAGGATAGCAGCCGGAATTAGCTCACGCGTTGAAACGATCACACCATTGGCGGACAAAACAGGATTGTGCTCAGAGACGGGACCAGCCGGGATGATCATGCCCAGTGGGCAAGTCACTACCATTGCATAAAGCCTACCCCGCGCCGGGATGGGAGTCAATGGCTTCGAAAGCTACGTGCTTTCGTCCGCTGCTGATGCTGGGACCGCACGAGTTTCCGCCCACTCGCGCAGTGCCGCGATCTCCTCCGAGCGCGTCGTGGAGAGGGGTACGGTCTGCGCCAGGGCGTCCAGCAACAGTTGAGTGGTAAGCTGCTTTTTCTCGAAGAAGGCGAGGTAGAGCGCCGTCTGCACGGCGGCGTTGATCTCTGCGCCGGAGTATCCTTTGGCGGCCGCAGCAACCTGGTTCAGGTCGAATTCCGAGGGACTGCGTTTCCGCCGGTTCAACTGAATCGACAAGACTTGCTGGCGCTCTGCCTGATTGGGAAGATTGACGAAGAAAAGTTCGTCGAATCGCCCTTTGCGGATAAGCTCCGGAGGCAGCGTGGTCACGTTGTTGCAGGTGGCCGCTACAAATACTGGGGCTTCGCGGTCTTGCATCCAGGACAGAAACGAAGCCAGCAGCCGCGACGACACTCCGGCGTCCGCCGAAGCTGAATCCGCCCCGCTGCCGGCGAACACCTTCTCCAGTTCATCAATCCAGAGAACACATGGCGCTAGGCCCTCGGCGACCTCGAATACTTGGCGAATCCGTTTCTCCGTTTCGCCGATGTATTTGTCGTAGACGGCCGCCGTATCGAATTTCACCAGCGGAAGGTTCCATTCTCCCGCCACCGCGCGGGCGCAGAGCGATTTCCCGACATCCCTGCACGCCCAGAATGATTACTCCGTGCGGTGGTTCCAGCCCGAATGCGCGGGCCGAATCTTCCCACGCCCCTCGCCGAAGAGCCAGCCAGCGTTTCAGATTATCCATTCCGCCGACGCTGGAAAATGCGTCACTCGCTTCCGTGAACTGCAGCATTTCAGAGCGCCGGAGCAAAGATTTCTTCGTCTCGAGAACATCGCTCGCAATCTCGGGGCACAGGGCGTACCGAGCCACCAAGGCCTGAGAAAGAGCACGCTCGGATGCCTCTTCGGTGAGCCCGCGCAGGCTTTCCACTACTGCATCAAACCCCTTCGTGTCCAATTTCCGCTGCAGGGTGTGGTCTTTAGAGATTCTCACCACAACTTCGTCAATGATCTGGCGCAGGCGACGCCGGTCGGGGAGGGGCAGGGCGAGAAATTCCACTAGCCCTCTCAACTCGGGAGGAATTTCGATTTTCGGCGAGGTGAGAATAATGGTGCGCCGGTTCTCGGAAAATTTCTGCCCCACATCGCGCAGACGCCGAACCACCACCGGCTCATCCATATGGCGGTGCAAGTCTTTCAAAATAAACGCCGTACCAATGGAAATGCCTTCCAGGTTGGCGAGCATTTGGGCGGGCGCCTGACTGTTGTAGATGGCTTTGGAGTTGGCCAACGCTTGCTGGGCGGCGGCACCATAGGAATGAGAAGAAGTTGAGTCCAGATCGTCGACCGCCAGTTCACCAACGTCGCTGCCACAGCGGACCAGGCCGCTCGCAATTGTCCACTCAAAGGTGGCGAGATTGAGGGCGGCACAAGCCGCGCGCACCAAGCGAACCGCGCGGACCTCCTCGATTGTTTCAATCGCTACGATCGGGGTCGAGGAGTCCAGCAGAACTTTCAGACGAGCCAGCGGATCTGGAATGAGAGGCCACGCCATGTGTTTGACCAGTCCAGACTTGCTCCCCTATAATAGGCAGTTCGGAGCTCCCCGAATATCTTGCTGGACACACGAAGGTAACGAACCAGATATGGCTAATCATTTCTCGGCGCTCAAGCGCGCCCGTCAGACCGAAAAGCGCACTGCCACCAATCGCGCGAACGCTTCCCGCCTGCGCACCGCGTTGCGTGGACTGCGCGAGATCATCGAAAAGGGCGACAAGCAAGCCGCCGAACAGACGTACCGCCAGACCGTATCCGCGCTCGACAAGGCCATCCAAAAGGGCACGCTGCACAGCAATACCGCCGCCCGCTACAAGTCGCGCCTGGGCGCTCGCGTCCATGCCATGAAGTAACGGTCGGCTCCCGGTCTTTGGCTCCTAGCTGGAAACTCTGGAGTTTAGGCGCTGCGCGTAGTAGTTGCACCTCCTCAAACCGGCAATTGTTCCTGCATCCATCCTGGCGCTTCGAGCTTGGACTCGGTCGTCAAATCCATTATCAGGCGTTCGAGCACCAGGCGCTTGCTCACGGGATTGGAGCGTAGAGTCAGATCAGCCTTGGCCACAAGGCGGATGGCGCGCGTCAAGTCGCGGCGGGATTTGTAACGGCGAGCTTGTTTGATAATGTCGTCAGCAGCGAATGGGGGCACACGGAAGCCCTGCCACAGCGCGGCCCAGAGCATGCGCTGGTCACGAACATTGCGTTCGAGGATCACCAGCATCTGGCGAAATGTTTTGGCCAGCATGTAGATGTGGCCGATGGCAGCTTCTTCTCCGTCACCGGAAGACAGCATCGCGTCCAGCACTTCCAGTGCTCGCACCCGGTCTTTGGAAGAAATGGCATCGGTCAACTGGTAGAGCGAACGCTGCTTGGCAGCCAGCACCATGGTCTCGACGTCGCCCAGCGTGATGCGGTTTCGGGCGCCAACGTAGAGCATCAACTTCTCCAGTTCGTTGGAGATCATCATCATGTCGCCGCCCAGGGCATCGACCAACTCGCGAGCGCTGTCGGCGTCGATCTTTACGGCGCGGCTGGTGCAAAAGTCCGAGATCCAGCGCACCGCCTCGCCTTCCTCCACGCGCGCCAACTCCACGATGCCGCAGTAGGGGCCCATGGTCTCGCGGATGCGCTGGTAACGTTCCTTATCCTGCATCTCCATGCGGCGAACGTCGGCGGGGATGCTGATATGGTCGGCGACGAAAACCAGCAGCGCGCCCGGATTGGGATGCTTGCAGTAGTCCTGAATGGCGGCAAGCTTCTCCTGGTGCGAGCCGCGGCCAAAAAGATGCTTGACTCCGCGCACGAAAAATACCTGGAACGGCGCCATCAACGACGGAGTGCGGGCGCGGTCGAGCACTTCGGCGAGATCGTTCTCCGCGAGGTCGAACTCAAACAGGCTGAAGTCTCGCCGGTCACGCGGAACCATATGCTCGATAATTGCGGCGCGGAAGCGCTTGCGGAAGAAAGCCTCGTCTCCAACGAACACGTAAGCCGGACGCAGCTTGTGCGATTCAAGCTCGCTGACAAAGCGCTCCGCCTGGGCGAAAGCCCGCATCAAACATTCTCCTTGCGATCGCGACCCGCCGCGGCCCTTTCAAACTCTAGCATCTAGAAGCCCTCCAGAATGTTAGAGACCAGGGTTCGCGCGAAATCCTGGGAGAGCCGCCGGAAGGCCGGCGAGTCTTCCTCGAAAAAGCTGGCCAGGTCCTGCGAGACTTCATACTGCTCACGAAATAAGTACGCTGGATTCTGATACAGCACCTTGCCCCGCCGGTCCGTGAGAGACACCCTCATGCTCACCACTACCAAAACGCTGGCCGCCTGTCCGGTTGCGGAATTGTACGTGAGCGGCGTCGAAGAGGTGGAAAGCACAGTGCCGCGCAACGTGGCATCGGCAGCTTCGCTCGCGTCGTTGAGAATGTGATAGTGGGTGCGAGTGGTGAATTCCCGCACCACGGATGCGGTCAGCATCTGTTCGATGCGGTACGTCGCGGTCACGTTGACGAAAGCCGGGACGGCGATCGTCTTCACATTCTCCGGAAGCTGTGCGGCGTGGCCAGCCGTGTGGTAGCCGCAACCGGTAGCTCCGGCAAGCAGCACCAGCCACGCCGCGCAGCGCCACTTCATTGGATTTTTCCCACCGGCCGGGTGGCAATCATGCTCTCGGCACATTCCACGGCGGTGATGGCCGCCACCCGCAGGTTGTCCGCTGCCGCCCACAGCCAAATTCCGTTCGGCCGCGAAGATTCGGCTTTCAGCGAAACCAGGATGTTGCCCTGACCAGCAGTGTTTACATTGCTCGGCTGCGAATCCTCTTCCGCTCCCGCAACCGTCACGTGATCGCCAGAAAGAGCTTCCGACAATTTCGCCGGGTCCATCGATTGATTCATCTCCAAGAAAATCGCGAGTCCATGGCCGTGAAAAACTGGCGGCTGGACGGCCAGGAGCGCGGGCTGAGGCGCGTTCGCTCCGGCAAGTTTTTGATAATGACGACGCACCCGTTGCTCAAGCGAATCCAGCGACAGCTTTGAGTTCGGGCCGTAGCGTGCAACCATGTTGAAGGCCACCTGCGTGTCGAAGACGTCCTTGGGCAAGGTGTGGAATGACAGCAGATTGACGGTTTGCTGGTGCAACTCGTCCATGCCCTTTTGCCCCTGCTCGGAGGCAGGCTCAAAAACGGTGGCTACGGCACTGCGAATCGCGCCAGTCTTGCTCGCGCGTAGCAGCAGTAGAGCAAGAGTGACGGCCGCAGGATGGCCCACGACGCAAGGGCCGGGCTGCAAGTCAGGCTGCCATATTTGTCCGCGCTCGCGCTCCACCCACAGCGAACGTACCGTGGCGCCAGGCTCGTCCTCCAATGCTCCGGAAAGATCGATGATCGCACTGCCGGCATCGCGTGCGCGCTTCCAGTTCTGGCGAGTGCATCCCGCATCGGCGGCAAAGAAAGTGAAATCCATTTTGGTGAACTGCTCGGCACGCACGCTCTGGATGAAGTTGATCTCATCCCCGGTCGCTTCGAGCTGTCCGATGGACTCATCGTCATCCAGCAAGCGCACATCCAGGGCGGGAAAGTTTCGCTCGTTGAGCATTTCGGCAACTTCCTTGCCCTTGAGCGTGGCTGCGCCGACGATAGCCGCGCGATAAAGTTGCCCGCGGACGGAAGAGGAACCAGACGGGGCAGCGATTTTGGACGGACTACTCATGAAGTCTGCGAAGCCTCCTTGTAGCTGGGTGGCGGAGGCTGGCTCCGGCGACGGAAGATCCACTGCAGGCGCCAGAAAACCCCGGAAAACGTATAGAGCAACGCCACTGCGAATAGCACCGGCTTGGAGAAGAACCACACACCCGCGAAGAGCGCGCCAAACAAAATGATCAGACGGAAAGGCCGGCGGGAAGAAAAATCAATGTCTTTGAAACTATAGAATCGCCACGTACTCACCATGAGATAGCCGACGGCGGCAACCATTGCCAGCCAGGTGATAGCCGTATACCAGGATGCGAGCGGCACTCCTCCCTGGAAATGGACAACGGCGGCAATCACGCCAGCGCCCGCTGGAATGGGCATGCCCACAAAATACTTCTTGCCCGGCCGGCCCGGATTGGAAGGCTGCGGATTTGTCGTGATATTAAACCTGGCCAGACGGCTGGCTCCGGCCATCAGAAATAAAAAGCTCGCAATCGCTCCCAGTTGGGTGAGCTTGATGTTCCATTCCGTAAGCGCAACCGGCGGCATCAGGTGAAATCCCCAAGTCCAGGCTAGCATCGCGGGCGCCACGCCGAACGTGATCACATCGGCCAGCGAATCGAATTCCTTCCCAAAATCGCTGCTGGTTCCGGTCATGCGGGCGACGCGGCCATCCAGCCCATCGAATAAAACGGCAAAGCCAATCGCCTTGGCAGCGTTGTCCAAGTGCCAGAAGTCCGAGGCGCTGGCATGGACTACCTCGAGGATGGCGTAAAAGCCCGCCGCCATGTTCCCCGTAGTGAACAGGGAAGGGAGAATGTACATCCCCTTGCTCATACGGCGCGGACGCCGCTTGCCCACAGGCTGATCGGGGTGCTGGGTAAGGTCCATTATCGTGCCCCTTCCAGGGCGGAAGGATGTTCCGCGCTCGCCAGTTCGCCTTTGGGTTCGAGATATGCCAAAACACTTGCCCCGCCACGGACGCGGTCGCCCACCTTCACTCGCACGTTGGCATTGGAGCTCAAAAGTACATCTGTGCGCGAGCCAAATTTGATCAGTCCCACCCGCTGGCCGCGCTCCAGCCGGTCGCCTACTTGGGGATGGAACACAATTCTCCGCGCCAGCAATCCCGCGATCTGCTTGAACACAACCACCTGACCATCGCCTTCCACCCGAACAATATTCTGTTCGTTTTGCTCGGCGGAAGCTGGATTCATGGCGTTCAGAAATTTTCCGCGCTGATACCGCACTTCGCGAACGACGCCGGCAATCGGGGAACGATTTACGTGAACGTCAAAAACACTTAAGAAGATGCTGATGCGGAGTTGTTTTTCGCCTCCGATGGTGACCGGCGAAACGTCCGTTACCTTCCCGTCCGCAGGCGAGATCACGGTTTCTGGGGCATCGGGAATGGAGCGCTCCGGATCACGAAAGAACCAAAGAAAAAACAGCGCCAGCAACAGCGGAATGATCGCCCAGGCCGGCCGCGTGAACCAGCTGACAATGACGCTTGCCGCGATCAAACCCAGCGCGTAAAAGTAGCCGTCACGAACCATAGGATTGGCGCTAGAGAGAACAGGTCAATTATAGAGCAGAGGTGAACGAAAGGGCTCAGCGTCACTCTAAGTGCAAATAAAGAAAGGCGCTGAGCGGCGCCTTTGAGCAGATACAAATATCCTCTTGCAGCCATGGCCGCGGGCACAACGGCCAACGACTAAGCTACGTGAACTCCGTACTGCTGCCGATACTGCCGCTCAATCGTCTCCATCTGATCCTTGAGTCGCAGCTTCAGCTTCTTCAGTCGGACCTCTTCGAGCTTTTCATCTTCGCTGAGGTAGCGCTTTTGTGTGAGTGAATCAAGACGAGTGGAATATTGCATGTGCTCCTGAGCCAGCTTGCGGAATTCATCATGGCTGGTCAGAAGAGTGTCCTTCGAAGTCAGCATCCAGCAGACCTCCAAAACGGGATTCCTGGCTAAAACTACCACAGCCCTAAAATCGGTTCAATGCCATATTGTTGGTGCAGTCTCGATGTGAGAAACAGCTAAGAAATGCGCCGCCGGTACAATACTGCATCTTCGGCAGGAGCGATATAGTAGCTTTTTCGCACCCCGGTTTCCTCAAAACCGACCTTGCTGTAGAAGCCGCGCGCCGACAGGTTCGATTCGCGAACTTCAAGAAATATCGCGCTGCCGTTTTCTGCCTGAACATGTTTGAGGAAAGCACTTAGCAAGCTTGTACCTACGCCGCCTCGCCGAGCAATCGGAGAGACCGCTATGCTTTCCAACTCCCACTCCGCATCCATCCGATGGGCGATCAAAAAGCCAAGCAGCGCCGGCACCTCGCTTGGCATTCTGGGTTGCTCTTGGACTTCAGCGACCCATCCCACACGTTGAGACCATGGAGCACTGGTTGCGAGCGCGCTTTCGTATTGTCCCTGGGACCAATGAGCAGCAGTTGGGCTCTCCTGCTCGAGAAACATCATGGCGGGGATGTCAGCCGGAAGTGCCCGTCGAACGCGCACGCTACGAACCAAGTCTTTCGAGCATTTCGGCATCGGTGCGCCGAATATAGTTTGCTTCTAATTGTTCGGCCGTAACAATCTCGCCCGACCGAATCTTGCGCCAGCCTAAACCGGCAACCGCAGCGGCAGAGACCGATGGCAGAGTCGAGACCGATAACCCGGCTTCGCGAGCCACCTCGGCGAGAACGGAATCGGGGGTCACAATCTTGCAGCCTCGCGCCTGGGCAAGAAATTCGCTCCGACTCAATAGATGCTCTCTTGGGGGTCGGCTAGGTTTCGCTGGCAGTTCGTACTCCCCCACATACACCTCGTTCCGGCCGGCGTCTAGCACAGCCATGATCTGGCCCTCCTGACCACTGGTAAAGGCGCACACTTCCAGCAGCGACACCGCCGCGATTGGCTTGTGCAAAACCTCCGCCAGTGCCTTGACCGCAGCCAAGCCGATGCGAAGCCCGGTGAACGATCCCGGCCCCGAGGCCACCACAAAAGCGTCGAGGTCACCCTTGGCGATCCCGTGGCGGGAGAGTAGGGTCGCGATCTGCGGAACAAGTTGTGCAGAAAAAGTGCCGCCGACCAGAGGCGCCGTCTCGACGAGTTCCAGGTCACGATCCGGCGAGCGCTCCCCCACCCGCGCCAGCGCGACGCTGCCATGCTTACCGGAAGTATCGATGGCGAGAAGAAGCATTCCGCAGGTAAAGTGCTCTATCCGTGAACATCCGCGGAGAGCGGCCACCCGATTTTTTGACCTATCCCTCTACCAGTTCCAACAGCACGCCACCGGTGCTTGACGGATGCACGAAAACGTATCGGTGACCACCGGCGCCCGTCCTGATCTGCTCTGAAACCAGCCGCACTCCGTTTTTCTTTAGCCGCTCGACGGCCCCTGACAAGTCTGGCACTCGCAGGCACACATGATGCAACCCCTCGCCGCGCTTGGCGATAAACTTCGCGATCGTCGAATTCTCCCCGGTCGCCTCTAACAACTCCAATCGGCTCTCGCCCACCGGAACCATCACCAGTCGCACCTGCTCCTGCTCCACGACTTGTTCTGGAGAGACGCTCAGACCCACTTTTTCGTAAATCGATTTCGCCGCCGCCAGCGACTTGACCGCAATGCCGATGTGATCGATTTGTGCCATCAGCGTTTCCCCACCTTCCCGGCAATTTCCTCCACCAGTGTATAAGGATCGCGTTTGTGTTCCGCCACCTCCGCCGCCAGCCGGGCCAGGTTTCCGTTCTCCAGTTGCGCTCGCGACTTCTCCAGCAGCGCATCGCGCAACATTTCGATCAGGCGCTCCTGCCAGTTCTCCACGCTCTTATTCAGCGCAAGATTTCCCTTCTGCAAATATTTCTCGTAGGCCGCAATCGCGCCCGCCAGTTCCTCGACTCCAACACCTTGGCTGGCCACTGTCTTGATGATCGGCGGTATCCATCCATCATTGCGCGTTGCCAGCGATTGCAGGGTGCGGATTTCGCGCTCCACGTGCTCGGCGCCGTCGCGGTCGCTCTTGTTGATCACGAAAATGTCGGCAATCTCCATGATGCCGGCCTTAATGGTTTGCACATCATCGCCCATGCCTGGGACCAGAATCACTATCGTGACCTCGGCCAGCCGCACGATGTCGACTTCATCCTGACCCACGCCCACGGTCTCAATCATGATGAGGTCGCGGCCCGAAGCATCTAACACCGTGGTTACGTCGGCCGTCGTGCGCGCTAGTCCGCCGAGCGAGCCGCGCGTCGCCATGCTGCGAATATATATCCCGGGATCAGAGAAATGCTCCTGCATGCGGATGCGGTCGCCGAGAATTGCACCACCGGTGTAGGGACTGGTCGGATCCACAGCGACGATCGCTACCGTGCGATTATGTTTGCGATAGAGGCGGGCCAGTTGATCGACCAGCGTGCTCTTCCCTGCTCCCGGCGGGCCGGTCAGGCCGAGCACACGCGCCTTGCCGCTGTGCGGAAACAAAGCCTTCAGCAAATCGGACCATCCCGGCGCGCGATTCTCCACGGTCGAGATGGCACGAGCCAAGGCGCGCACATCGCCGGAGCGAAGCTGCGCAATCCATGGCTGGATGGGTTGGTTCAAACCACCAGTGTAAAGCAGAGGACGGGGAAGAAGAAATGCGGGGGAAGGGTTCAGTCCTTTAACAACTGCCTCGCAATTACCAGGCGCTGAATCTCACTCGTACCCTCGCCGATCGTGCAAAGCTTCACGTCACGGTAGTACTTCTCGGCGGGATAGTCCTTGATAAATCCATATCCGCCGTGAATCTGCACGCCCTCGTTGGCGCACTTCACGGCAACCTCGCTGGCGTAGAGCTTTGCCATCGAGGACTCCAGCGTCGTCTTCATGCCAGCGTCTTTCATCGACGCCGCGCGCATCGTGAGCAGGCGGGCGGCATCAATCTCGGTAGCCATGTCGGCCAGCTTCCACTGGATCGCCTGAAACTCGCCGATTGCTTTGCCAAATTGCTTGCGCTCCTTGGAATAATTCAGCGCGGCCTCGTATGCACCCTGCGCCATGCCCAGCGACAGAGCCGCAATCGATATGCGGCCGCCGTCGAGCACGCGCATCGCGTCGATGAAGCCGTCGCCTTCCTTCCCCAACAGATTTTCCGCCGGAATCACACAGTCTTCGAAGATCATCTCGGCCGTGTCGCTGGCCCGCAAGCCGAGCTTGTTTTCTTTCTTGCCGGGGCGAAAACCCTTGGTGCCTTTCTCGACGATGAACGCAGAAAGCCCGTGCGTATTGGCGGCGCGGTCGGTGACCGCGATGACAACGATTACGTCGGCATAGTGACCGTTGGTGCAAAAAGTCTTTGTCCCGTTGAGCACCCAATTGTTGCCCTTGCGCTTCGCGGTCATGCGGGCGCTGCCGGCGTCTGATCCAGAAGAAGGTTCGGTCAGTCCCCAGGCACCGATCGATTCACCGGTGGCAAGTTTGCTGACGTACTTCTTTTTCTGGGTTTCGTCGCCGGCGAGGAAGATATGATTGGAACACAGCGAAGTGTGCGCGGCGACAATGATGCCCACCGAGCCATCTACGCGCGACAACTCTTCGATGGCGATGACATATTCCACGTAGCCCATCCCGGCGCCGGCGTACTCCGCGGGGAAAACCGTTCCCAGTAATCCGAGCTTACCCAATTCCTTTACGGTAGCTAGGGGAAACTCGCAGGCTTCGTCCCACTTCATCACGTTGGGCGCAATCTCGCGCTCGGCGAATTCGCGGACGCTCTTCTTCAAATGCTGCTGCTCGTCGTTCAGTTGGAAATCCAATATCCCTCCCCGGCTAGGGTGAACCCTTGATTACACCACAGCGGCAGATTGGGGGAAAAGTTACCGGAGGATGTGGAAGCGAAGGCCGGCGCGGAGCCCGTCAATACTGGCGATTACGAGCGAAAGGGGCATCTGTCCGACCGACCGGATGGTATGGCTGCGAGGCTTTCTACGAACCCATCTCGCGTTGAAACCTAACGAACCGATTCCTCCGTCAGAATGAATCTCTCGAACACCTCGTTGGAGAGCAGTCTGCCACGTGAAGTCAGAGCGACGAAGTCTCCCCGAAGCTCGATCAGTCCATCTTCCACGAGCTCTGCGATCGTGATGTGGGCCTGCTTGAGGCGGTCTTCTCCAAATCTTCGAGAAAGTTCGCGCAGGCTAATCCCCCGCGTCAGCCGCAGGCCAAGGAAAAAACTCTCCTCCAAAGCGGCGACGTGCGAGACTGCAGTCCGCTGCAACGCGGAATTGCTGGTGTACTGTTCCAGGGAGTCGGCGGACATGAATCGCACCGCGTCAATGTCCGGCTTGGCAGAAGCCAGCATAGAATGCGCGTCCACTCCGAAACCGAAGTAAGGCAAGCGCTTCCAATACTTCAGATTGTGCCGCGACTCGAAATTCTCGCGAGCGAAATTGGAAATCTCATACTGCACAATCCCGCCGGATTGCAGGCGCTCACAGGCGGCGAGATAGAAATCCGCCATAGACCCTTCGTCTGGAACAAAGTGCGCATGATAGCGTGCGCCACCCGCCAGTAATTCCCCCCCCAGCCGCGAATCCTGGTCGACCTCGAGCATGTAGACGCTCACGTGCGGAGCGCCGGTCAGGATAACTTCCGCCAGAGAAAATTCCCAACTCTCAAAGGTCTGATGCGGCAGCCCGGAAATCAGATCGAGGTTGATATTCGGAATTCCCGCAGCACGCAGCCGGGCAATATCCGCCAGCACGGTCTTGCGCTTGTGCAGGCGACCGACCGCGGCGGCTTCCTGATCCACAAATGACTGCACCCCGAGACTCACGCGGTTCACACCGCAGCGCAGCAAAGTCTCTAGTATGGCGGAAGTTAGCGTGCCGGGAGCACACTCAACCGTAACTTCCGCATCGGCCCCCAATTCGAATTGCTGCCGCAGCGTCACGAAAACCCGCTCCAGTTGCGCCGCCTCGAGCACCGTCGGGGTTCCGCCGCCCAGATAGACGGAATCCACGATGCGCTCCATCTCTCCCCCCATTTCCGCCGCAGTCTGTGGGGCCTTCTCAAGGTCTGCGCAAACCCGATCCACATAACGCTCGAACACGGCTCGCGAAAAGACGTCTGACGCAAAATTGCAGTAACTGCACTTGGTGCGGCAAAAGGGCACCGAGATATAAATACCGAGGGGCATGCGTCACTATTATCCCATCCGCTGCCCGCGCAAACGTTTTCCATCCTCTCGCCTGTCCCAGCCATCTATTTGAGGTACCCTGTTGTCAGCGCCTTTGGCGGTGTTTCGGTGCGGATCGCCAATCCACGGATCACAAATACAGATGTCGCAGGAAGAAGAGGTTTTAGGCAAGGCTTATGACAGCCGCCTCATGGCGCGGCTGCTGAAGTATTTGCGCCCGTACCGCTGGCAGGTGGCGATCGCTCTGGGTTCCATCCTGCTGAAATCCTTTGCCGATGTGCTCGGTCCGTATCTCACTAAGGTAGCGATTGATCGCTACCTGTCTCCGGCAAAGGGGCTATCTTCCGGCTTCTGGAGCTGGCTCAGCCCGCGAGCGATCACCGGCATCGCGCAGATTGCGTCGATTTATATTGGCCTGCTGGTCTTCAGCTTTCTGCTCGATTTCCTGCAAACCTATTTCATGCAGTGGACTGGCCAGAAAGTGATGTTTGATCTCCGCCGCCAGATCTTTCGTCATCTGCAACGTCTGCACGTTGCCTTCTTTGACAAGAATCCGGTGGGCCGCCTAGTGACGCGCGTTACCACTGACGTGGATGCCTTGAATGAGATGTTCACTTCCGGCGTGGTGTCCATCTTTGAAGACATCTTTGTCCTTCTCGGAATTCTTGGCGTGATGCTGTGCATGAACTGGAAGCTGGCGCTGATCACTTTTGGCGTGCTCCCATTTATCATTTATTCCACCAAGATTTTCCGCGACCGGGTGCGCGATTCTTACCGCCGTATTCGCGTCGCAATCGCTCGCATCAACTCCTACTTGCAGGAACATGTCAGCGGGATGGTGGTACTGCAACTCTTTAATCGCGAGCGCAAGGCCTACAACCGCTTCTCGGAAATCAATCGCAATCACATGGACGCGTACAAAGACGCGATCATGGCCTACTCGGTCTACTACCCTGTGGTCGAGATTCTGTCGTCGATTGCGATTGCCTGCATCATTTGGTTTGGTGGCGGCGACGTGATGCGTAACCTCCGCGTGGCCAGCGTGGTTGTGAAATTCAACTGGCAGACTCTGGTTCAATTCCGCTTGGTGCGAGACGGGGCAACGCTGGGGGTGCTGGTCGCGTTTATCCAATACGCGCTGCGCTTCTTCCGCCCGATCATGGACTTCAGCGAAAAGTACAACATCCTGCAATCGGCCATGGCCGCGAGCGAACGCATCTTCAAGTTGCTGGACACGCCCGTGCAGGTGGTTTCGCCCGCGGTGGTTAAGCGCACCGAAGGATTGGGGCGGATCGAATTCGATCGCGTCTGGTTCGCCTATCGCGACATCCCGGAAGGAGGCGTCAACGACGGCGTGGGCGCCGACTGGGTGCTTCGAGACCTAAACTTCTCCATCGAGCCCGGAGAAACCGTAGCGATCGTCGGGCATACGGGCGCGGGCAAGACCACGCTCATTTCGCTGCTGCTGCGGTTCTACGATGTGCAGAAGGGCGCGGTTCGAATCGACGGGGTCGACGTGAAAGATATGGATCTTGCCGACTTACGTAGCCGCTTCGGCGTGGTGCTGCAAGATCCCTTCCTGTTCAGCGGGACGATCGGCGGAAACATTCGTTTGGGCACCGAGCGCATTCAGGACAAGGATGTCGAGAAGGCGGCGGAAGACGTGAACCTCGCCGACTTCATACGGGCCTTGCCCAAGGGTTTCGACGAAGAGGTGCGAGAACGCGGCTCGACTCTTTCCACTGGTCAAAAGCAACTCATCTCGTTCGCCCGCGCGCTGGCCCACGAACCGAAAATTCTGATTCTCGACGAAGCCACTTCCAGCGTGGACACCGAAACCGAATTCCGCGTTCGCGACGCGCTGAGCCGTATGGTCGAGGGACGCACGTCCCTGATCATCGCCCACCGGCTCTCGACCGTGCAGCGCGCCGATAAAATCATCGTCATGCACAAAGGCCAGGTGCGCGAAATGGGCACGCACCAGCAACTGCTTGCGCAGCGGGGGATTTACTTCAAGCTTTACCAGCTGCAGTACAAGGATCAGGAGATCGCGGCGGGACCGGCAGTTATCGCCGGGGACGACTAAGTCTCGCGGTAGCCTTACAATGCTCTCTTGCGCATCCTGATCTCAGCGGGCGAAGCTTCGGGGGAGATGTATGGGGCGCAGCTTATTGAAGCGCTAAAGGGCGCGGCCCTTGGGAAGTCTGCGGAGCTTCGTTCCGCCGGATCCTTCGAGTCGGCTCAGGGCAGGCAGCGAGGGGCGGCCGTCCCTGCACAGCCCTCCCTTGAGTTCTTCGGCGCGGGCGGAGAGCGTATGCGCGCTGCCGGGTGTGACACCATCGTGGATGCGAAGAATCTCGCCGTGGTCGGCATCACCGAAATTCTCAGTCGCCTGCCTAAGATCTACGGACTGTACCGACATTTGATCGCCGAGGCTGACAGGCGCAAGCCTGATCTCGCCATCGTGATTGATTCGCCTGCCTTCAATTGGCGCGTCGCACGGCAGATGAAGAGACGCGGCATTCCCGTGGTCTATTACGTCGCGCCGCAGTTCTGGGCGTGGCGGCAGGGACGGGTGCGGCTGCTGCGCGACCACATCGATAAGGCGCTGGTGATTTTTCCGTTTGAAGAAAAGTTCTACCGCGAACGTGGAGTCGACGCGACGTTTGTCGGCCATCCACTCGCTGATTTGCCGCAGCCCGCGATTGAGCGCAGCGACTATGCCACTCGGTTTCGTCTCGACCCGGCAAAGTATTGGATCACGCTGATGCCGGGCAGCCGCATGAAGGAAGTGCGCATGAACCTTCCCACCATGCTGGAAGCGGCTGCCCAGCTTGGCTCCGAATACGAATTTCTAGTGCCGGTCGCGCCCACCCTCGACCGCACTTTCCTTGAGAGTCGAATCGGTCGGCATAGAATCACGCCCGTGCCTGAATCCTTACCCGCGCTCTGGCATTCGCGCGCCGGCATCGTCGCCAGCGGCACGGCAACGGTGGAAGCGGCCATCATGCGCACTCCGTTCGTCATGGTCTACTGTGTGTCGCCGCTCACTTATCTGCTGGGCAAGCCTCGAGTCAAGGTTCCACACTTTGCCATGGTGAATTTGATCGCGGGAAAGGAAATCGTCCCTGAACTTGTGCAGCACGACTTTACCGTGGCAAATGTAGTGGCCCGGGTGCAGGAGATCCTCCCAGACGCTCCGGTCCGGGAGCGTATGCTGGATGGCTTGAGCCAGGTAAAGGACAAACTGCGGGCTCCGAAAGAAACCCTCCAAGGCTCAGCCGAGTCCCCGGCGGATCGGGCTGCCAACATCATCCTGACCCTGGCCTATAACTGCTGAACGCAGGAGCCAGCAACTGGCGGCTGATCTGCTAAACCTTGTGCTCGCAGCATCTTTTAGAGGAGAATCTTCATCATAGGAAATGGTTAGGCCCATTTTCGGGAGACTCTCCTTAATGCAGATTCAGCTTCGGCGCGCCCAGAGCGTCCTATTGGGTTCCTCTGCCCTGCTGCTGTTGCTTTTCATTGCGATCCCTTCCCACGCCGCCGAGAAGGTCCACCTGAGTGTGGACGATTACCAGATCGAGGCGGAGCTTACGCCGCATCTCCATCAGATTTCGGCGCGGGCCAAGGTCAAATTCACCGCGCTGCAGGATCTGAACACAGCCATCTTCGAACTGCATAACGGGTTGCGCGTCACCAAGGTCTTGGATGAGAACGACCAGCCGCTGTCTGCCGAGCGGGTCACGCAGGATTCCACGATTCGCGTGCCACTACCCGCCGGCCTGGCCAAGGACGCTTCCACCACGCTCACCTTCGAATACGAAGGCGAGATCGAGAGCGCCGACGACAGCCCGGTGCCCGGGCTCAAGCTCGCGTACATCGGCGACGATACCAGCTACCTGCTCTATGCCGGACGCTGGTTTCCGGTGAGCGGGTACGGGCTCAACCGTTTCACTTCAACGATCCGCATGACGGTACCAGCTCACATGCTGGTGATTGGAAGCGGCAAGTCGACGGTCACCGAGAATCCGCCGTCAAAGAAGCCGAACAGCAATGGGCTGCCGACCAAGACATTCACCTTCGTCGATACGAAGCCGAGCTTTCCGGGTACGATCATCGCCGGCATCTTCCAGGAATACAAAAGCGATGAAGCCGGCATAGATCTGCATGTCTTTTTCAAGCCTGATCATGCGAAGCTGGCTCCCGAATACACCACAACGGCGGTGCAGGAGTTTACGTACTTCATCACTCTCTATGGCACGCCGTTATCGCAGAGGCTGAACGTTGCGGAGCTGCCGGCCGACACGGTGCCTTACGCGTGGGCGCCGGACATCGCCTGTCTGGCTGGCCCCTCGATCACGGAAAAGACGAACTATCGGCTGCTGGCCAACGCTATTGCCCATCAATGGTGGGGAGTTTCGGTAAGTCCCGCATCGAAGGATGACTGGTGGCTGATCGACGGATTTTCCCGCTACTCCGAAGCCATGTACGTGGAGAATGCGGCTGGCGCCGGGGGGCTGGAAGAAGTGGTCAAGGATATGTCAGTGGGCGCGCTGGCGTATGACAATATTCCGCTCTCCAGCGCCAGCAAGCTCGATCCGTTCTCGACCGAGTTTCAATCGCTGGTGACCGACAAGGGCGCGATGATTCTCCATATGCTGCGGTGGGTTTTGGGCGAAGACAAATATCTCAAGACCATGCGGGAGTTCGCCGAGACGTATTCTGGAAAATCGGCGAGCATGGACGACTTCAAGGCGATCGCGGAGAAATACTACGGCGAACAGCTGACCTGGTTCTTCTCGCAATGGCTGGACTCCACCGGCGCACCCGAATTCAAGCTGAAGTACACTACCTATCGTCTGGGTAGCAACAAGGGATTCCGCGTGACGGGCGAGATTTCCCAGGACCTTGATCTGTTCCGCATGCCGGTAGACCTGCGAATTGACACGGACGGTAAAACCGAAGACAAGAAGCTCGAAGTGGTCGGTACCAGCTCGCCCTTTACGGTTGAGACCTTCGGACGCCCGCGGCGGATCGCGATCGATCCCGACCACCACGTGCTCACCAATTCTTCGGACGTGAAGCTGCGAGCTTCTATCCTCCGTGGCCAGGCCCTGCAGCAGCAAGGCGATCTTTCCGCAGCGCTGGCCGAATTCAACAAGGCGCTCGATCTCAACAAAAATAGCTCCCTGGCCCACTACCGCGTGGCCGAGATTTTCTTCCTGCAGAGAAACTACCAATCATCCGCGAATTCCTACCGGTCTTCGATCAACGGAAACGGGGAACCGCGGTGGACGGAGGTCTGGAGCCATATTCAATTGGGAAAGATCTTCGACATCACCGGCCAGCGCGAGCGCGCCATCAACGAATACCGGCAAGCCATCCAGACGAACGACGATACGTTCGGTGCTCTCGAAGAGGCGCGCAGGTATCTTCAGAAGGCTTACGAACGGCCGAAAAACAAAGAATAGAAGAATAACTGAGCAGCTGCAGGCCGTTTCTTAGCCGATCTTCGCACCCGCACCCAAAGCTTTCGGCTTCTTTGCCCCAGGCAGCAATCGCGGAGTCCGATTTATCAGGCGGGAAGGGCCGAACGGCAGGAGTTCGCACTCCACGACCTCGATGCGATGAAGGTTTTTGGCCGGCGCACTCGATTGGCGATTCTCCCAAGACCGCCGACGAATCTGCGGATACTCGAAGTGCACTCTCTGCAGTTCGTCGTTCTGGCGGGCATTCCGTCCGAGGCCGTCTGGCTGTAGGCGAGGGCGATCGGCGACGAGGCCAGCTTCCCTCTGAAGCCGCTGAATGCGCCGTACGGCAGCGTCGACTACGCGGACGAACTCGTCCCCCTCCTCCTTCCCCCGTCCCAGCCGCAAGCTCTGCCGGGTCTCCTGAACCGAAAACCAGGTGCGATTACGGTTGGACTCTTTCGGTAGCCGGAGGCTTAGCACTTCGCAAAGATGAGCGCTGACCGCAGGGCGTTTCACACTAGATCCTCGGAGGTTCTGCTTGTCACACCGTCTGTAGCGAAGATATTCCGTGAACGGAGTTTCCTCGATCCTTCCATGAACCCCAGCCTCCTCGAATGCTTCGAGTGCGGCGGCCTGAGCATGGCTGAGTCCCGGTTCGGCGCTACCTTTGGGGAATGTCCAGCGTTTGCGGTTGCGAGTCTGGACCAGCAAGAACTCGATAGCGCCGTTGCGGATCCGGTAGCAAACCGCAGCGACTTGTTCGCACTTGCGATTCTTGCGAAGTTGTGACAGTCGCACCGACTTAGCCAACGGCCGAGCTGCAGGAAGCGCCGGATGAATGATCGTCAAGTGCGAATCTCGAATCTTCCCCACTGCTACTCTCATGGCAACAGAGTGCACGACTCCACGCGTGGCTGCCAAGATCACAGCTTGGTTCTCGACGGCGGCGGTTGAGCGTTGGTCCGAGGCTCGATGCCCCGGAATCTTTCTGCATACTTGTATGGCGATTCGGAGAAAAGACAGTATTAATCTTTCGCAGGACCGCATCAGCGGCCGCATTTGCGCCAGGAGAATCGCTTGGAAGACATGCACTGTCTGCGCTGCAATCGCCCGATTGAAACCGGACAGAAATCCGTAGCTGTCTATTTGTTCGCGCAGACGGTAGGAATCAAGCCACGGCAAAAGTCGGCGGCACAACGAATCTGTTTTTGCCCGCAATGCTCGGTTTCCCTGGCCATGGGACCGCCGCCGGAAGGCGCCCTGAATATGGCTGCGTACGACATGATTCGGGAACTCGTGGCTTCCGATAGGGCTTTGAATCAGGCGGCGTGGGAGACCCTGAGTTCGGTTTTGGGCTCGCTTCCGCCGACAGGCACAGCTGGCCCTCGTCTTTCGCCAGCATCGGGAGGGTACTTTGAGTTCTAAGACGCGGGGGCCATTAACCAGGGGACAGTTAGGTCCCAATCCAACCCCGAGCGGCCTCGACCGAGCTGAAAAATTGAAATGTTTCTCTGCGTCCACAAAATTTTGTGCATGCGGGCGGCATGATTCTGGACTGAATCTCGGGCAACAAACGCTCGCTTCGCCTGCAGCGAGAAGATGTCAATCTCATCCGCCAAACCAATGAACTCTTGGGCCCTGATATCGAGCTCTTCGACTTCGCTCATTATGTGGAATTAAAAGTCAAGGTTTTGAGACTGGCTCTAGAGGTCGCTGTCTCCAAGAAATTGGGCGTAGTGCCAGCCGGTCGGGATGCCGACTTTACTCCCCGATGCTGTCCGCTTCTGGACACGACCTTTCACTAGCGAACATTCTCTATGGTCCCCATCAGGGCGGGTCCAACCGCGGCGCGTTTGCAGTCCATGGTTTGCAGTTCTATGAGGATGGTAGGAAAATTGCACCTTACGCCAACACGCTTCCGGGGTCCTTCTTCTTGTGGGAGGAGGTTGTGTGATGAGCGGGCTCGTTCAAGATCTCCGTTATGCGCTGCGGCAGTTGCGCAAGTCTCCAGCCTTTACGATCAGCGCCTTTTTAACACTGGCGATGGCCATCGGCGCCAACACGGTCGTGTTCAGTGTGATAAATGGGTTGATCTTGCGCCCGCTCAATGTCCCGCAAGCTGAAAGTCTCTACTCTCTTCAGCGCACGAGCCGGAAAGACACCAACCAATCGTATCCCGATTATCTGGACTTACGTGACCGAAACCACAGCTTTGAGGATCTTGCAGCCTACAGCATCTCTCAGGTGGCACTCGACACGGGTGAAAGTCCAACGCCTACCTGGGGGTTGGAGGCGAGCGGAAACTATTTCGACGCCCTTCGGATTCGGCCCTATCTCGGCCGTTATTTCCACGCCTCCGACGAAAACGGCCCTAACAGCGCCCCTTACGTGGTGCTCAGTTACGCCTATTGGCACTCCCATTTCCTGGATGATCGTGGCGTCTTGGGGCGTAGGGTCCAGGTGAACAAACATCCCTTCATCATCATCGGCGTCACGCCGCCTAGGTTTCGCGGGACATTAGTGTTCTTGTCTCCTAATTTCTTTGTGCCGATAGTGAACTGCGAGCAGGTGGAAGGTACCGATTACCTCAAGGACCGCGGCAACCGCGCTGTCATGCAGGTGATGGGACATCTGAGGGCTGGGGTCACTCCAGCCCAGGCGACTGCCGACCTGAACTTGATTGCCGCCTATCTGGAAAAGGCCTATGCCAAAGACGATGGCCAAATGATCTTCTCTTTGGCGCGGCCCAGCTTTTTTGGCGATCAGATTATCGGACCTTTTGCGGCATTCTTGGGCGGATTGATGCTGCTGGCCGGACTAATTCTGCTGGCCGCCTGCGCCAACCTGGGCAGTCTGTTCGCCGCGCGTGCTGCCGACCGTTCCCGCGAAGTGGCTTTGCGGCTCGCGCTCGGGTCACGTCGCGAACGCATTATGCGCGGTCTGTTCAGCGAAGCAGTGCTCGTTTCGCTCATCGGCGGCGCCGTCGGACTGTGGGTCGGTTCGGCGCTGTTACATTGGCTGAGCGAATGGCAGCCATTCGGGAACTTCCCCATGCACTCACCCGTAAACCCGGATGTCACCGTTTACGCCGTGGCTCTCCTATTGAGCCTTGTCAGCGGATTCCTTTTTGGTGCGGTTCCCGTAATGCAGGTGCTTCGTACCAACCCGTACGAGGTCGTCAAAGCGGGATCGACAGCCAGAGCTGGGCGGCGCGTCACTGCTCGGGACGTTGTGCTGGCCGTGCAGATTGCCCTCTGTGCTGTGCTGGTCACTTCCTCCATGGTTGCTGTCCGTGGCCTGTCTCGGTCTCTGTACACCCATTTCGGGTTTGAACCGCAGAACACCCTGTTGGTGAACGCCGATTTGCACATGGCCGGCTACACCGGCGATCAAGTGCCGCCCATGCAGAAGCGCATGCTCGATGCCGTGGCCGGCATTCCCGGCGTGGAATCAGTGGGATTGAGCGATCCGCTCCTTTTGAACGATACCCAGTCCAGCGATATTTTCAGCGACCAAACGACCGATCTGCGGCCCGCAAACGCAGCCGCCAATGTCTACATGTTCCACATTTCGCCCGATTACCTTCGCGCCGAAGGCACCACGCTGCTCGATGGCCGAGATTTCACGTGGCATGACAATAAGAATGCGCCGCCCATCGCGGTCGTGAATCGCGAATTTGCACGAAAAATCTTCGGCTCCGCCGAAAATGCAATCGGCGGCTATTTCAAAATGCCGGACGGAACTCGTGTGCAAGTGGTGGGCATCACGGAAAACGGGAAGTACAGGAGTCTGACGGAAGATCCCCATGGGGCGATGTTTCTTCCCCTTCTGCAATCGCCTTCCAGCAGCGCCTATCTAGTCGTGCGTTCAAGCCGGGACCCCCGAATTTTGGGCCCGGCGATACGAACCACGCTGCACGGCTTGGATGCGGCCTTGCCGGTTGACATGGAAACTCGCTACGACGAAATGGTCACCGTCCTATTTCCGGCTCAGATGGCAACGATCACGTTGGGTGTAATGGGTGGAATCGGGGCCCTGCTGGCAATCACGGGCATGTTTGGGATGGCAGCATATTCCGTCAGCAAGCGGCTGCGCGAGTTGGGCATTCGCGTTGCCCTGGGCGCGCAGCGTAAGGAAGTGTTAAAGGCGGCGTTGGGACGCGCCTTCCGCTTGCTGGCTTTTGGTTCTGCCGCGGGGTTGCTGCTGGGAATTCTGGCGGGTCGGGTGCTCGCTTTCATCGTGTATGAGGCAACGCCTCGGGATCCGGTGGTATTGGCGGGCGTTGTAGCCGCCATGGCGATGCTGGGTCTCATCGCTACGTGGATTCCGGCACGACGCGCGCTGTCGATTGACCCCATGGTCTTGCTTCGTGAGGAGTGAACTAGCACAAGCACCGCATAAACTGTGTTCTTATCCCGAGGAGATAGAGTCGCAAGTCTGTCAACGTTCCCGGTGGTTCATCACTCAAATCAGTTCTTTCCATCAGACCACTGCAGCCATCGGGAGGCCTGCCCGCTTCGTTCCCAAGCGTGCAGGCAAGATGTGGTTTTAGATATCGCTCACAAAAGAACACTGAGCCCCGTGGCATCGCGATAAATATTCCACATAACTTGCAGGTGCAATCTCGGAAAAATCCGGATCGAATGGTGGATTTGCCCGGCGCGATGCAGCGTACCACGCGATGTCAGAGGCCGTGACCTTGGTTCGAAACTTTACTGAGACCAGCCGCCGCTCAGCGTTTCAATACGTAGTTCGCAGGTGTGCCGGTTCATGGGCCTTGGGTTGACTCATGGCAGTCCGACTCAATCCGCTCCTCGGAACCACGGCAGCCTCGCGTTCCTGGGAGAACTTAATCCTCCTTCCTGCAATTTCGGCACGAAAACGGCCGGGCATCAGTCGAGCATTTTCAATGGCAATTCCTGCCGCGGCTAACCTTTTTCGGCCCCGTCCGGTCTAACCAAGCAGCACCAGCAGGGAACTTCCGATGGCCCGGCTGCGTATTACTGATCAGATCGTTAGGCGGGAATTGAGACCCCTCGCCTGAACGTTACCCGGGGCCCTCACGCTCTCGCTAGAGGCGTGAGGGCACATATCTTTTTCTATGCGGATGCTTCTCGACATCGTCCGGCAGTCGCTCTCCACGCTGTGGGCGCACAAGTTGCGCTCTTTCCTGACCATGTTCGGCATTGCTTGGGGCGTGGGTTCGCTTTTGCTATTGGTAGGTCTGGGGGAGGGCTTCCGCAGCGGCCAGGACAAGAATCTGGCAGAACTGGGTCAAGACATAATGTTCGTTTTCCCGGGCCGGATCCCGGCAGTTGCGGGCAGCTTCCAGTCAGGGCAGCCGTACTACCTGACTTATGGCGACTACTTTGCCATCCGTGACCAAGCCCGGTTTCTGCGCGCCGTTTCTCCGGTTCTGGAGCGCGAGGACATCCGTGCCGTCAGCGATTACGGCTCTACGAACGGACAAGTTTTCGGGGTGGTTCCCGAGTACAGCGATATTCGCAACATGCCAATCGATCCCGGACGCTGGTTTGACGAAGAGGACAACAAGCAGCATCGTCGGGTAGCCGTGGTGGGCTGGGAACTACTGAAAAATATGTTTCCGGGCGAGCCTGCCGTCGGCAGCACAATTCTGCTGAACGACATGGATTTCAAAGTCATCGGCGTAATCCCGAAGATCGGCAAAGAGGGGGAAAACGGAACAAACCACCGCGTCTTTGTGCCCTTCGACACCATGAAAATGCTTTTTCCGCTGAAGGCGCAGAATTCGGAAAATGCGATCTCCTTCATCAACTACCGGCCCATCAAGAAGGAATTGCACCTCGAAGCCAAGAACGAAGTTCACGCCATCATCGCGCGGCGGCATCTTTTCGATCCCGGTCTCGATGACGCTTTCATGGACTGGGATACCATCGATGGCGCCATTCGCGTGGGAAAGATTTTTGACGCGATGGATTATTTTCTGGGGGTCGTGGGCCTCGTCACTCTTGGCTTGGGTGCGATCGGGATCATCAACATCATGCTGGTTTCCGTCACCGAACGAACGCGAGAGATTGGCCTGCGCAAGGCTCTGGGTGCCACACATCGCAACATCATGACGCAGTTCTTTGTGGAAGGCGCATTTCTGACCGTGTTCAGCGGGGGCATCGGCCTGGCAATCTCCGGAGCGTTCGTGGCTTTGCTGGCGCAGTTGCCCTCGCCCGAGGGGTTCGACACGCCGCGGATTGTGCCTGCGTCCGCGGTCGTCGCGATTGTTTCACTTTCTATCGCAGGGATTGTGTCTGGCCTTTATCCCGCGCGCAAAGCGGCGCTGCTGCCTCCGGTAGAAGCGCTGCGGCAAGAGTAAGGAATCCGGAGCAATCATGTTTGCGGAACTGGCCAGGCAAGCATTCAACGCGCTGAAACACAATCGCCGCCGCTCCGTGCTCACCATGCTCGGCATGGCCTGGGGCATCGCAACGGTTGTGCTTCTGTTGGCCTACGGTTCCGGCTTCCAAAATGCTTTAATGATTGCCTTCCGCACCTTCGGCGGCAACCTAGTCGCGATTTTTCCGGGACGTACTTCGATTCAGGCGGGAGGCACCAAGGCAGGCGTCCAGGTGCGGCTCACGCGCGACGATCTCGACTTCATTGGCGCAGAATGCCCCATGCTCACCCGCATCTCACCTGAAGTCGACAAGCAGAGCTTGGTGGCGTTCGGCACTCGCAGTGCCAGCTACGGCGTGCATGGCGTCTATTCGACGTACGAGAAAATTCGCGCACTCGACGTGGGCGAAGGTGCCTTCTTCGGCGAGCGCGAAGACTTTACTCACACCCGCGTAGCCGTCATCGGATCCACGGTCAGGAAGAAGCTTTTCTCCGGCCAGAATGCTCTGGGCGAGAGCATTCGCGTCGATGGCATCTCGTACAAGATCGTGGCAGTTCTTCGCCACACCATTTCCAATGGCGACGAGGACATGAATTCGCTGGTCTATGTTCCGTACAGCGCCATGAGCGACCTGAAGAACAGCTACTACCTCGACGGCATCATGATGGATTATGAAGGCGATCACAGCAAGATGGTCGCGGCCGTGCGCAACTCCATGGCCTTTCATCACAACTTCGATCCCAAGGACGATCGCGCCATCTTTGTCTTCGACGCAGTGAAGGATCTGGCGGACCTCACCGTCATCACGGTCGGAATCAAGGTTCTGTTGGGCTTTATTGGGTTGCTGACGCTCGGAATCGGCGGCGTTGGCCTGATGAATATCATGCTGGTTTCGGTGACGCAGCGTACTCGCGAGATCGGCGTGGAGAAGGCCCTGGGCGCGCATCGCTGGCACATCCTGTTCCAATTCCTCGCCGAGGCTCTGGTAATCACGGCTCTGGGCGGGCTCTTGGGCGTGGTATTGGCTTATCTTGTTTCCTGGTCAGTTGGTTCGCTGACTCTCTGGAGTGCATTCATCGAGGACGCCAGCGAAGGCGACATTCATCTCTACATTGATATTGCAACGCTGATCTGGTCGACCGCGATCCTCACTTTTGTCGGCATCATCAGCGGCATGTTGCCCGCCATCAAAGCCGCAAGGCTTGACCCCATCGAGGCCCTGCGCTACGAGTAGCTTTTGCTAGAGTTGTCGTCTCGAGCGCTGGTGCGGCAATCTGCCTTACAATTCTTGGGTGTCCGAAACCAATGCTCGCCTCGAAGGCGTTCTCGATCAACTGCGCTTGTACGAACACCCTCTACTGAACTTTTCTGCCCGCGCCAAGGGCGAAGGAGTAGAAGTGATCATTCGTTTCAAAGACGAGTCTGTGCCAGTCGACACCTATTACTTCGATCTACACCCCCGCGACCTCGATCATCGACAGTTTGAATGGAATTTTCAGCGCCAGCTCTATGACGCCATGCACGATTATTTCGTCGAGATGTTTATCCGCACGCCGCAGGACCGCGCCGAGCGGCGTGAGAGAGAATCGTGAATCGATTAAGGCTGAAGATTGAGCAGGAAATCCGGGAGCGCGGACCGATTCCCTTCTCGCGCTATATGACGCTTTGCCTTTACGATCCCGATCTCGGTTACTACGCGCGCGATGCCCAGCAGTTCGGCAAGGCTGGCGATTTTTACACCTCCAGCGACGTGCACGCGGTATTCGGTCGGTTGCTAGCCCGGCAATTCGACGAGATGTGGCACACTCTCGGCTCGCCTGAACAAATCAGATTGGTGGAACTTGGTCCCGGCCGCGGGTTGTTCGCGCAGGACGTGCTGGGTTGGTCCCAGAAGAAATTCCCGAATTTCTTCCGCGCCCTGCATTATGAGTTGGTCGAAAGTTCGCAGCCTCTACGTGAACGAATCCATGAAACTCTAGGTCTCTACCTCCAGTCCGGGAAAGCTGAATTGACGAGGGTTGATTGTCTTGACACCAGCCGCGATCCGAACTGCATCGTATTCGCCAACGAATTCTTCGATGCCCTTCCTCTCGGAATCCTAAGCACCAAGGGTTCTTTACGGATTGACGCGCGCGAAGGGCGATTCCTTGAAGCCTGGACTCCCTCTTCGCCCAAGGAACTGGAATTTATCGATCGCTATTCTGTCCATCCCGAGCCGGAGGAGCGCATCGAAGTGTCGCTCGCGGCGCGAGAATATCTCGAGCGCATTGCCGCCAGCATACGGCGCGGATTCGTCGTTGCCATCGACTACGGCTACACTCGCGATGAACTACTCGCCGGACGTCATCGCGGAACGCTGAAGGCGATTCGCCAGCATTCCGTGAGCGCCAGCCCGTATGAGGCTCCGGGCGAACAAGATATCACTGCCGACGTAAACTTCACCGCGCTCGCCGCCGCCGCGGAAAAACATGGGATGCAGACCCACAAACTCGTTACTCAGTCGCAGTTTCTACTGGGCATCGGGGAAGCCAATCAGTTTGCTGACGCCTTTGCAGAATGCCGTTTGCCGCAAGAGCGAGCGAAGGTCGCATTGCAACTCAAACATCTGGTCACGCCCGCCGGCATGGGCGAGAGTTTTCAGGTTCTGGTTGCTGCAAAGGGAGTGGAGTGGGAGAGAACGGAAGCCTTGTCTGGCTTGAACTTTGGCCGCAGGCCGATGGCGCGCTGAAGCCTCTATCCTTTAACTTCCGCGAGGGCTGCCTTCTTCGCCGCCGGGGACGCGGCGGACTTTATGTCTCCGGCTGCAACTTCAGGATACTCATACACTCCGCGTCCCGACTTCCGCCCCAACCGCCCCGCCTTCACGTACTGCACCAGCAGCGGCGCCGGGCGATATTTTTCTCCCAGCGATTTGTGCAGGTACTCGAGAATATTGAGGCGCGTATCGAGCCCCACCAGGTCAACCAACTCGAACGGCCCCATGGGATGATTCAGTCCGAGCTTCAGCGCCTTGTCGATGTCCGCCGCCGAGGCAACCCCTTCCTGCAGCATGTAAAACGCCTCATTGCCGATCATGGCATTGATGCGGCTGGTGATAAAGCCCGGAGATTCCCTGATCACTACGACTTCCTTGCCCATACGCTTACCTACCTCGACAACGGTGGCTAGCGTGCCTTCGTCCGTTTCCAAAGCCCGTACCACTTCGAGCAGCTTCATCTTGTGTACGGGATTGAAAAAGTGCATGCCCACGCACTTCTTCGCACGATAAGTTACGCTGGCAATTTCCGTGACGCTAAGAGAAGAAGTATTGGAGGCTAGGATCGTATTCGGGCGGCAGATTTTATCGAGAAGAGTGAATATCTCGATCTTGGACTCCATTTCTTCCGGGACGGCTTCAATCACCAGATCGGCCTCGCGCGCGGCCTCATCCACCGAGCTCGCATATTGCAAACGCCGGAAGGCTGCATCGGCTTCGGGTGATGACACTTTCCCCAGTTCCACTGCTTTATCGAGATTGGCGCGAATTTCATTTTCGGCTCGACGCAGCGCGGTGGGCAACAGGTCTTCGAGAATCGTGCGATAGCCGCCAATTGCGGCCGCGTGCGCGATGCCGCGGCCCATAATGCCGGCGCCGATCACTGCGATGGTTTTCACTGCCGCCACTACTGCGCCACCACTCTTTCTTTTTCCAGATCCTTGATGGCGTCATTCAAGGCGCCGCCAGCCGCCCGCAAACTGTCGGCAAGGCGTTTGCGCTCTTCGGTGTTCATAGCGGGAATCGAAATACAAATACGCCGCAACGTGGTCGTGATGTCGTCCACATAATTCATCGAGCGGATCAGTTCACCAGATGCAAGCATGAGGGCTCCTGTCTATTTGGTTAGCTTCTTGGTTGGCTCTGAAAATTGCCCGCCCGCTTTTCTTGATCAAAACGTGGCGGACCAAAACTCTATTCTGGACGCGTCAGGGAATTTAGTAAAGGCGGAGCGGAGGGCAAAGGGTCCTGACTCTGGTCCGCAGAATTCGTTAACCATAGACTTGTGTCCTCGTTTGTTCACACTGACTTAGCTCGCACAAGCTTATAATTCCTATCGATTCTTTGAATGGGCCTTTTAATCTTCATCGCGAATCTAAGGATCATATGGCGGATAAACCCATCAAACGTTATATCTTCGCGAGCGATTTTGATCAGACACTCACCTTCAACGACTCCGGCTACGTGCTGGCCGAGTTGGTCGGCATTCCTACGGCAGAGTTCGAACGCAAAGCCAAAGGCATGGCCAAGATCAACCTGGTACAGCAGGGAGCCGAACTCGCCTATCTCTTACTGCACGATCCGGAGTTCAAAGCAAAGGTGCGGAAGGAACATCTTCACGAGGTTGGAAAGCGCATCCGCCTGAAGGGCGACATCAAGCTGCTGTACCAGATTCTCGAAACTGGTGTGGACGGACACGGTTTCGATTTCTACATACTCTCAGCCGCACCCGTCGAAGTAATCCACTCTGCGCTCGAGGACATCGTTCCCCAAGATCACATTTTCGGCACTGAGTTCCGCTACAAGCCTTCTGGGGAGATCGACACCATTGTTCGGGCCACAGCGGGTTACGGCAAGGTTGCGGTGCTCAATCAATTGCTGGCCGAGCACGTCACCGGCCCCGATCATGTTATTTACTCGGGAGATGGCAGCTCGGATATTCATGTGATGTTGCAACTGAATGCGCGGGACGGATTGACCATCGCGGTCTCGGAGTCGCCTCACGTTTCACAGATTGCGAAGCGCACGGTGCTTAGCACCAGCGCATTGGCGGTACTGGCACCGATTCTCGAAGAGATTGTGGGGTGGGAACATTCGCGCATTCGCAGCTTTTTCGAGGCCAACGGCATGCTAATCCAGGAATGGGAGCGAGTTCGCACGGACTGGTTGACGATTCGTCCGGCGGTCACCGAAACGGCGGAGCCGGTGAGCCTGACGTGACACTTCCTGTTTCTTGTGCACCCGGTTTACCCTATGCTGCGCAATAAAAGCCTGATTCCGCTTTCTCACCAGCATCAACGGGCGCTGGCATTGTGCGTGCGCATCGCTCGGGCACAGCCCATCCCAGACGCGGACTTCGAAGCTTGGCAAGCAGAGATCGAGCAGCAGTTCGAGCAGGAAATCAGAGTTCATTTCGCTGCCGAAGAATCTGTACTCTTCCCGGCAGCGCGCGGCCTCCCGGATTTATCCCCGATGGTGGGTGATCTTATCGCCGAGCACGCTTCGCTGCGCGAGTTTTTTTCCCGGGCAAGGGCGCGCCGAATGTCCGAGGAAAGCTTGCTGGACTTCGCTCAACAGCTTTCCACTCATATTCGTAAGGAAGAGCGTCGGCTGTTCGAACGCCTGCAGGAGTTGATGAGTGCGGAGGAGCTCGCAGATCTCGGGACCCGTTTGGCGTCTGCTCTGAAGGACAGCGAGCAATCCTGTATTTTACCGAACGAGGCAACCAGGTTGAGGGCGAACCCTGGGCGGCGCTCTTAAGGATTGCAGGCGTGATGGCTCCTGAATCGCATCGCGCCTTCGCGTCCCATGTATCTTTCCAAAATCGCCGAATCGGTTTTCCGCAGATCTACGACCACCAGACCATCGAGGACATTGGAGAACTGCCGGTCCACGTTGAAGCCCAGAAGTTTGCCACCGATCTTGGCGTATTGGCGTAGCAAGATGGGCAGCCCTTTGCCGTCGGCTTCGACATCGGTGATCGGCTGCGAGAGTTCCTCCAGATCGCGCAAGGTATGACACATGGCACGGCAATCCCAAGGCCGCAATCGGGCAGGACGAAACGGCCGGCGCGGCTCAACCATCCCGGTCAATTCATCCTCACGCATACGCGCTTCGAAGAACCGGTAAATCATTTCGCGCGAGGCCTTGCTGTAATCGTTGCTGATGCTCACCGGGCCAAATAGCACCGCAGTATCCGCATGCATTGCCAGCAAGCGCGCAATTCCTTTCCACAACAAAAGCAACGGGGCGTACTGGCGCTGGTATTCCGGTCTGACAAAAGAACGCCCTAACTCCAGTGCCGGACCGATCTTTTCGAAAACGCGCTCGTCGAAGCGAAACAGCGTGCTGGTATAAAGACCGCTCACTCCGTGCTTGGCAAGAATCTCTCTGGTATTGCCGGCGCGATAAGCACCCACAAGTTCCCGCTTTGTCTTATGCCACAACAATACGTGCCAGTAGTAATTGTCGAAACGGTCGAGATCGCGGTTCTTGCCGGTGCCTTCGCCGGCGCCTCGAAAGGTGATCTCGCGCAATCGCCCCAGCTCTTGCAGCACTCGCGGAGTCTCATTCGCCCTCGCCAGATAGACCGCAAGTTCGGCGTTCTCCACCAAACTTCGATCGCTTGCGAGGCTGTTCAATTCCTGCGCCAGCACGTCCGACGGTTCCGCAGGAGCCAGAGGTTCCCGCACTTTGGTTGAAATCTTCGAACGCACTGCCACCGACCACGATTTATCCCGTCGGCTCCGGCGCGCCAGCAGATAGGTGCGCCAGCGGAGATATTCAATGGCTTCTCGATGATGCACAATGGTGGACACGGACGCGGACGGAATCTCGCTGCCCACGCGGACTTCCACTGTTCGCCCTTCTTGTTGAAGAAATTCCTGCAGCAGGAACCCCGTTCTTAGCCGCGGATGAATCATCCCCAAGAGATGAAAGCTAACACTATTGCGTCCGCAAAAATAAACCGGCAGCGCTGTGGCTCTGGTGCGCCGAATCAGACGCGCTGCCGTGTCGTTCCACATCGGGTCTGCGATTTCTGCCTGCGAAAATTGCCACTGCGATACCTCGCCGGCCGGGAAGACAGCCAGCATTCCGCCGCCCTCGAGCCAAGCCAGCGCTTCCCGCACGGCGCGTCGATTCGTATCGATGGCGTTGGCGCGGTTGCTCTGAAAGGGATCCACGAAGATACAGTGACGCGCCAATTCGGGCACGTCGCGGAGCAGAAAATTCGTCATCACCTTTACGTCCGGGCGAACGCGCGTCAACAGCACCGCCAGCATTGCTCCATCAAGCATTCCAAAAGGATGGTTGGCGACCACCACCACGGGGCCGGCGGCAGGAATTCGTGCGGTGTCCGCAGCATTCACGCGCAACTCCACCCGCATTGCCGTCAGCAGACCTTCCAGCCCGAAACCTTCGGGAGATCGCTGCACCTGGCGGTAAAGCTCCCGCGCTTTGTCCACTGGAATGAATTTCTCTGCCAGACCAGGAATGCCGGGAAAGCCAGCCAGGTGTGACAACACCTCTGGCCCCGTTTCTTCCCCGTGCAGATGGTTTGAGGACATGTTAAAGACATAGTCCAGGGACTTTGCGGAGGAATGAAGAGCAAGTTAAAAGCTGATGAAATGTGGCGCGTGACGAAACTCGAAAGTAACCCAGCCGTCATCCGTGGCTCGTGGTCAGTGTGGTAGGCAAACAACATTCCCTATGACTAACGACTGGCTACTGATCACTGCCATTGCTTCTAGGTGTCTAGCCGGAAGCGCGTTTCGGCAAGCGCATACAGTTTGCGCCAGACTAATCGATTGATGGTAACCACGGTCGCCGCCATCATCATGGTCGCGGCCAGCAAGAGCTTAAAGTTGCCGCTGTCGGTGGCCTGGCTGATGGTCGCCCCCAGTCCGGTTGTGGTGTAAATCTGCCCTTTGAAGTGAAAGTATTCCGCAACAATGCTGGCGTTCCACGCTCCGCCAGAGGCCGTCACCAGGCCGGTAACAAGATAAGGGAAGATTCCCGGCAGAATCAGTTTCTTCCAGCGTTCGAGGCCACGCACGCGAAACACGGAGCAGCATTCTTTCAGATCGGTCGGGATCGCCATCGCGCCGGCGATGACATTGAACAACACATACCACTGCGTGCCCAGCAGCAGAACCACAATCGAAGCCAGGCCGAGTCCACCACCAATCCTGATGAGTACGAGAAGGATTACAGGCAACAATGCGGTAGCCGGAACCGACGCCGCAATTTGGGCCAGCGGTTGCGCAACGCGCGCCAGTCGGGGATTGAAGCCAATCGCTACTCCCGCGGGAATCGTCCACAGGGCACCGATCAGCAAAGCAAGATTCACTCGCAGGAACGTCGCACCCAGGCCCAGCGCGGCTTCATGCAATTCAGATCTCTGTAAACCGGTGAGCATGATGGCAACGCGGACCACACCGTAGCCAATTCCAACCAGCGCCAGTGCGCGCACCAACCACTCCCGCCAGGGAGCGGTGGATCGCTCCGGCGTTTCTTCCGCATGTTTCCGCGCAAAATGCAGAAGAAGACGCTCCCCCAAGGGCTCGAAGGCCTTCTGCCGAAGCTTGGCAAGCCCGGTGGAATGCTCCACCAGGTTGAGAACCCAGGACCGCGGACTGTCGGTGCTTTCCACCTGCTCAACTTTAAATTTTTCTGCCCAGGCGATGACCGGGCGCCAAATAAATTGATCCAGCAACACGATCACTGCAATCATGGTGACCACGCCCCACAGGATCGAGGTCGTGTCCCCTGCGCTGGCCGCGGTTTGCAGGTATGACCCCAAGCCGGGGAGACGGAAGTCGCGCGGCCCCAGTACGAACATCTCGCAAACCATGAGCGCGAACCATCCTCCAGCGACCGACATCATCGAGTTCCACACTAACCCGATGGCCGAGTACGGTAACTCCATCTGCGTGAAACGCTGCCACCAACTGAAGCGGTAGATTGTCGCTGCTTCCCGCATCTCCTTTGGAATGCTCTTCAGCGACGCGTAAAAGCTGAAGGCCATGTTCCAGACCTGGCCAGTGAAAATGAGCAGGATGGCGCCCAGTTCCACCCCCAATTGCCGTCCCGGAAAAAGCGCGACCATCGCGAGCATGACTCCCGGCAGAAAACTGAGCACGGGAATCGACTGCAGCACGTCCAGCAATGGGATCATGAAGCGCTCGGCGCGCGCGTTATACGCCGCCACGTAGCCGTACACCATCGTGAAGGCCAGACTCAGCACGTAAGCAACGGTGATGCGCAGCAACGAATAACCAGCGTAGGCCGGCAATGCGCGCAGGCTGCGCGTAATCTCCACCGAAGGTGTGAAGGGACCAAACCACGAGCGTCCGACGGCGACCACGCCGTAGAACAGTGCAATCCCCGCCGCGAACATGATGAGATCGGGCAGGTGCGAGGTTTCGAGGGTCGGCAGCTGCGACCACAAGCGATAGGCCGAGAATCCTCGGAAGCTGGTGCTCTTTTTCATGCACTGACTTTCTCTCGACTGAACTGGGGGTCAGGTTTTCGGCGTGGGGGTTGAGTGCTGATGATCACCAACCTGTTCTGCGATTTCAACGGGAGCGGCTTCGGTTTGCGTCAACCGGCCGTTTTCGCGATCGTAATCAAAAATTTCCGCGTAACGGCCCCAATTCATGGCCGTATCTAACTGGCGCAGCACTTCGTCTTCGGAAAAATGATCGTCAAGAATATCGTGAAAAAATTCGTCAGCAATCGAATGATCCGACTTGCGCTTCAAAATACTGTCAATCTGCTTGAGGATGGTGACGTGCTCGAGCGCCGCTTCGCGGAACAAGACCTTGCGTCGCTGAATGTCAGCATCGGCAAACGCCATGCCCTGCGGCGAGAGCTGCACATCGCCCTCCTTCAACCAGGCGAAGCCCAGAAGAACACTGGCTTCCAGGATGGGCAACAAGTCCTCCACGTCCATCACGAGTTCTTCGCTCAGACGAAATAGATCTTCGCGTCCGCCGCGGTCGTGCAACAACTCCAGCAGGCCAGCAATTCCACCCACGCGCGCATGCGGCAAAATTTGATACCGGCTCGTCCGGACAGGCGATTGTTTTTTCTTCAGACCTGCCGACGGGACAACAATCTCCCCGGTGCTTTCCGGATCGGGCAAAGCGTGTTCGACGTCCGGTTCAGTCATGATCTTGTATATGTAGTCCACCAGTTCGACAAAACGGCCAGACTTGCGATTGCGGGGATGCGCGAGCTTCACATTGAAATCCGAGCGAATGCGAGCCGGGTTTCTGCCCAGCACAACGATGCGATCCGCGAGCATCACCGCTTCCTCAATGTTGTGGGTCACGATGAAGATGGCGCTGGTGGGCATCTTCTGGTTGAGCCACAGTTCCAACAGCTCGCCGCGCAGGTTTTCTGCCGTGAGCACGTCAAGCGCGGAGAACGGTTCGTCCATAAAGAGTACCTCCGGTTCCACGACGAGAGCCCGGGCGAAGCCGACGCGCTGCTTCATCCCTCCGGAAAGCTCCTTGGGATACGCGGTTTCGAAACCATCGAGACCGACCGTATCGAGCGTGCGCAGCGCGCGTTTGCGGCGTTCCACCGCGGCTACGCCTCTCGCCTCCAGGGGAGCTTCAACGTTCTCAAGCACTGTGAGCCAAGGAAACAAGGCGAAGCTTTGGAAGACGATAGCCACATTCGGCGCTTGACCGTTCAGAGGCCTGCCGTGCCAGAAAAGCGCCCCCGAAGAGGGTTGCGAGAGTCCGCTTAGAATGCGCAGCAAAGTGGATTTGCCGCAGCCGGAAGCGCCCAGCAGCGCGATGATCTTCCCTGGCTCAATGGCGAAGTCAGTAAGTCCAACCACCTGGATGCGCGTCCCATCGGGTTGTGGATAAGACTTCTCAATCGCGCGAGCTTCGATAATGGGTTCGCCGGCCAAGAAAACTCTCCCTAACCTCTATACACGATTCGGTGCGGGGCGCAAAGCCTTCCCGGCCCTGTAACACTCTATTCACAACGCGCTGTCGGCATTGGATCGCTGAGCTGCCGTTTCAGGCGGCGAAGTTTTCGTCCGGAGGAATGGAAAATGGCCTAGGAATCCGGTCTGTCACTTCCGCGAGATGGGCAAGTTTGCTGATCAATTCAGCCGTGAACTGTCCGGAAGCGAGACGCCACTTCCAGTTCCCTCCATCCAGGCTAGGAGTGTTCATACGGGCTTCGCTGCCCAGGCCCAGCACGTCCTGCAGGGGGATGAGGGCAAGATCGGCGACCGAGTTCTGCGCCGCGCGGATGAAGGCCCAATGTATGCCATCGTGCGAGCGCCCAAGGTAGGAATCCGCGTTACGCCGTTCACCTTCGGCGGCGGAGGCCTGGTACCAGCCCACCGTCGTATCGTTATCGTGCGTTCCCGTATAGATCACTTTGCCGGCAGCGCGATGCGGCAGGTAGATGTGCGCACCTTCGTCGCCGAATCCGAATTGCAGCACCGCCATTCCCGGGATTTGCAGCCTCTCGCGCAGGGCATGCACTGCGGGAGTAATGTAGCCCAAATCCTCCGCGAAGAACGGCAGGCCGCCCAAGGCCTCGCGCAGTTTGTGAAACAGGTCGTCGCGCGGACCATCCACCCAGCGCCCGTTAATGGCCGTGGGATCGCCAGCCGGAATCTCCCAAAATTGATCGAATCCGCGAAAATGGTCGAGCCGGATGTAATCGCAGTTTTGTGTCGCCCAGCGCAAGCGTTGAATCCACCACTCATAGCCCCGCGCCTTCATCACATCCCAGCGGTAAAGGGGATTGCCCCAACGTTGTCCGGTCTTGCTGAAGAAATCCGGCGGCACGCCCGAAACCACGTCAGGCTCAAGGTTCTCATTCAAACGGAAGAGATCGCGGTGGATCCACACGTCGGCACTGTCGTAATTCACAAAAATCGCCACGTCGCCCACGATACGGATCTTGTGCTCCGCGCAATAACGCCGCAACGCCTGCCATTGCTCGTGGAAGGCAAACTGCAAGGCGCTGCGGATCTTGAGATCATCCGCCAGCTCCTTGCGAGCAAGCTCCATCGCGGCTGGTTCGCGACGCGCCAATTCTGCGGGCCAGGCATTCCAGCTCGCCAGCTTATATTTGGACCGCAGCGCATCGAACAGAACGAAATCCTCCAGCCACCAGGCATGCTCAGAACAAAACCGTTCGAACCGTTCGCGCGCGCTGGGCGTCGCCGAAGCGACAAAGCCTCGTCCGGCTTCAAACAGCAACGGTAATTTGGTGGCGAAAACCTGGTCATAGGCTACCGGAAGGGAATCAGAAGCGAGGTTGGAAATCTTGTCTGGATCGATCCAGCCACGGCTGGCCAGGCGCTCCAGGCTGATCAGCAGTGGGTTGCCGGCAAACGCAGAAGTGGAAGAATAAGGCGAATTGCCATAACCCACAGGACCGAGCGGTAGAACCTGCCAAAGTCCCTGGCGGGCCGAGGCGAGAGAATCAGCGAACTGATAGGCAGCTGGACCGAAATCACCAATGCCGCCGCGCGAAGGTAACGACGTGGGATGCAACAAAATGCCTGCGGCGCGCGAAAATAGCATGCAACTCGATCACTTCCTCAAATTCCCGATTCGCTGCCCGCATGGGTCAGTGTCTTCATCTCTTCCTGGTTGATCTTGATTTTTCCGGATTTCTCCATCTGCTCGCGCAGGTTGGTCACGAACAACCCAAACAATTCCTGCTCCTTGCTCTGCAGGAGAGAGTCACGAATCTGATCGCGCTTGGCGGCGAAATCAGCCTCGGACGGAGCCTGCACCTCGCCCATGGAAATCACCACCCCGTTGGTTCCGCTGTTGATCGGACCGCTGATGTCTCCGGGCTTCATGCTAAACGCAACCGCCGCCTGCCCAGTCATCGAGCCGATATCAGGAACCTGGCCATCGGGCGCAACGAATTCGCTGGTCTTCAGGTCAGCCCCCAACTCTTTCGCTGCCTTCTTCAAATCGTGCTCGCTTTTGGCGCGATCGGAGAGCTCCTGGGTTTTCTGAGACAAGAGGATGCTGGAGCGCTCGTTCTTGAATTCCTCTTCCACCCGGCTGCGAATTTCATCAAAAGTCGGTGTCGATTGCGGCTTGACCGCCAGCAGGTCGAACACGGCGAAGCCTTGCGACGTCGCAGCCATCTGCGGTGCCGACTTTTCCGCCGTGGTGAAAACCGCATCCATGAACTGCGGCGACGGCCCCAATCCGGGCACGATGTCCTTGCGGCCGAAAAAGTCGGAAGTCGCCACCGGCAGGCCTTTTGCAACAGCGGCAGCATCCAGTCCTTGCTTTTGAGCCTGTTGGAGCAAATCGTCCGCCGTCTTCTGAGCGATCTGCTGCGCCTTTTGCTGTTTGAGGATCGGCTCGATCTCGCCCTTCACTTCGTCGAGCGTCTTCATATGCGCATCTTGCCGATCGTCCACCCGAATGATGTGAAAACCATAGCTGCTCTTCACCAGGTCGCTGATCTGTCCTTTGGGCAGGGAGAAAGCGACCTTCTCAAACTCGGGAACGGTGCGACCCTTGCCAATCCATCCCAACGATCCGCCTTCTTTCGCGCTTGGGACATCCTCGGAATACTTCTTGGCCAGGTCTTCAAACTTGGCTCCCGCCTTGATCTGCTTGAGGATATCTTCTGCGCGGCGCTGCGCCTCCGCCACGCCCTTCTCATCCACTTTCCCGTCGGGACCCGGCAACGGCGTCTTGATCAGAATATGGCTGACCTTCGCCTGCTCCGCTACGCGATATTGATCGCGGTGCTGGTTGTAGTAAGACTGCAACTCGTCGTGCGTGACCTGTATGCCATTCTCGATTTTGGCGAAGTCGATCATGACGTAGTTGACCTTGCGCTTCTCCGGAATCGAATTCGCGTAATTTTTCAGGTGGCTGTCGTAGAAAGCTTTCAACTCCTCGGTCGTGGGATGAAGGCCCTTCTTGATGTCGTCCTGCTTCAGAACGGCATACTCAAACTTCACCTTCGTGTTCTGCTTGTCGAACTCCTGGCGGACGGCAGCATCGCTCACCGACGCACTGCCGGTAATCAGCGCTTGCAACTTGCTGATCAGAATTTCTTTGCCCACGGAGTCTTCAAAAACCGGGGGAGTCAGATTGTGTTGCTGGAGCAGACCCTCGTATTCTGCCTGGCCAATAAAGGCTCCGCCGGGAAAGAAAATCTCTGCATAGCGTCCGTGCTGAAGTTCGTCCTTTATTTCCTGCGGAGTGGCTTTCAATCCGAGGTGCTGGGCCTCGGAAACCAACGCCTGGCGCTCCACTAACTGGTCGGCCGCGCGCTGGGCAAAGAAGGGCAGCAGGACCGCAGCATTCGCACCCAACTGCGCCCCTTGCTGTTGCAGCATCCCACGAGCCGTCTCGCGCACTTCTTCGGCGCTAATGTCCTGGCCGTCCACTTTGGCGACAACACCCGCCCCCGGATTGCCCGACACGTCGGTGCCGATACCGGGTACGAACGCGATCACCATTGCCGCGCAAATGAGCAGCAGCAGGCCGCTGAGCACAATTTTCTTGAATGGCCCTTCAGTTTGCAGAAATCGAATCATCTTCTTGTCGCTCCGGGAGTGTGCAGCAGATTTACTAATTATAAACCAAGCAACCGGGCGCTACGGTCCGCGCCCATTTGCCCTCCATGGGGTTTTGTCCTGCGATTCCGGTCCCGTCCCGCCAAAAACATCTATTGAAACGTATCAATAGACGTGTTATCCATCTTGTTCGCGAATCGAGGTCCATGGATCGGAAGCTGTACCGCGACCGGCAATGGAGTTCTAAGGAGAGCACGATGATTTTCGGAAGAAGGTTCCTGACTTTCTTGTTGGCACGTTCCCTGGCAATTCTGTTAGCTGGATCGCTTTTTTTCCTAACCGTAGCCTCGGCCGCCTCCCCATCACCGGACCAGAATCCGCCCGCTCAACCGAGCGGAAAACTCGCACTGTGCGACCACTGGGCTCTCGCATCCTCCGCCAAGATTGAGGCAGGGGGCGAAATCATCTCTACTCCCAATTTTGCTCCCAAGGGTTGGCACGATGTCAGCGTTCCCACCACGGTGGTCGCGGCTCTGGTGAAGGACAAGAGCCTGCCCGACCCGTTCTTCGCCATGAACCTGCGCCAGTTCGCCGGAGTGACATACCCAATCGGGGGAAATTTTTCCAACCTCGCCATGCAGACCGATAGCCCCTATGCAGTCTCGTGGTGGTATCGCAAACCATTTGCGGCGCCGGCGTCTTACTCCGGAAAGACCGTGTGGCTGAATTTCAAAGGAATCAACTACCGAGCCAACGTGTGGCTGAATGGAAAACAGATTGCCAATTCCAACGACGTTGCCGGAGCATGGCGGACCTACGAATTCAACGTCACCGACGCTCTGAAATCCGGCGCTGAAAACGTTCTCGCTATCCAGGTCTTCGCCCCGACGGAAAACGATCTGGCCATCACGTTTGTCGACTGGAACCCCGCGCCTCCCGACAAGAACATGGGCCTGTGGCGCGAAGTCTATCTCACGACCAGCGGACCTGTTGCCCTGCGCTATCCCACCGTCGTTTCAAAGTTAAACTTGCCGGCAACCGATTCCGCGCGCCTCACCGTTACCGCCCAAGTGAAGAATGGCACCGGCCATCCGGTTCGAGGCAAGCTGAAAGGCCAGATCGAAAACGTCAGCTTCGAGCAGGAAGTCGACCTAGCGGGGAATGAAAGCAAAGACGTCACTTTCACTCCTGACCAATTCCCTCAGCTCGTCTTCTCGAATCCGCGCCTGTGGTGGCCTGCGCAAATGGGCAAGCCGGATCTTTATCCGCTAACCATGGAGTTCGAGATCGATGGCGCTGCCAGTGATCGTTCGCGAACCGAGTTCGGCATTCGCGAAGTCACTTCCGAACTAAACGCAACCGGTGGGCGCGCCTTCCACATTAACGGCAAAAACATCCTGATCCGGGGCGGCGGCTGGACGCCTGACATGATGCTTCGCGAAGATTCCCAGCGGCTCCACGATGAATTCCGCTACGTGCGCGACATGGGACTGAATACGGTCCGCCTCGAAGGCAAGCTGGAAACGCAGGAGTTCTTCGATCTCGCCGATCAAGAGGGAATCCTGGTGATGGCAGGATGGTGCTGCTGCGACTTCTGGGAGCGCTGGCCGCGCTGGAAGCCGCAGGATTTCGAAATCGCGCAACAATCCCTGCGCGATCAGATCTATCGCCTGCGCAGCCATCCCAGTCTCGTCATGTGGCTGAATGGCAGCGACAATCCCCCTCCGCCCGACGTCGAGCAGATGTACCTGAATATCGAGAAGCAACTTTTGTGGCCGAATCCGGTTGTCTCCTCGGCCACCGGAAAAGCCACCACGGTCACTGGAGATAGCGGCGTCAAAATGACTGGACCTTACGAATATGTAGCTCCAGGCTATTGGGAGCAGGACACACTGCACGGCCAACCCAACCGTAAGGCATGCAACCCCGGCGGCTGCGGGGGCGCCTACGGCTTTAATACAGAAACCAGCATGGGGCCGGCCGTTCCTCCCATCGAGAGCATCCGAGCCATGGTAGGCGAGGACCATCTCTGGCCCATCGATGACGTTTGGAACTATCACGCCGGCGGTGGTGAATTCAAAACCATCCAGGTCTTCAGCACGGCGCTCGCCAAGCGCTACGGCAAATCGGACACCGTCGCAGACTTCGCCTTCAAGTCACAATTGCAAACCTACGAAGGCGTACGCGCCATGTACGAGGCCTACAGCCGCAACAAGTACGAATCGACGGGCGTGATTCAGTGGATGCTCAATAACGCTTGGCCCTCCATGATCTGGCATCTCTACGACTACTATCTTCGCCCTGCTGGCGGCTATTTCGGCGCCAAGCGCTCCATGGAAGCGCTGCATCCCATCTACGGCTACGACGACCATTCCATCTGGGTAGTCAGCAGCCAGTATTCAGACGTCAAAGATCTGAAACTTACTACCAGGATTTACGATCTCGACATGACCGAAAAGTTCTCCCATGAGGATCCTGTCGATGCGCCCGCCGACAGCACCGCCAAGATACTCACTTTGCCCGACGTAGCGGGACTGAGCCCCGTGTACTTCGTCGTCTTACGACTCACAGACTCCAGCGGCAAACTGGTTGGCTCGAATTTCTACTGGCTCTCTACGAAACCCGAGACGCTGGACTGGGCCAAGTCTAACTGGTGGATGACTCCAACCGACTCTTATGCCGATTTCACCGCTCTCCAGCAATTGCCCAAGGTAAAGCTCAAAATTACCGACCGCACCGAGCGCAAAGGGGAAGAGTCCGTTACCCACGTCACGCTGGAAAATCCCAGCCAGAGCCTGGCATTCTTCGTGAGACTTAAAGTCAAAAAGGGCGTCAAGAGCGAGGAGATCCTGCCAGTTATCTGGGAAGACAACTACATTTCCCTGCTCCCCGGAGAGAGACGGGAGCTAACTGCGACTTACCGCTCACACGAATTAGGCACGGAAAAGCCCGCGGTAGAAGTCACCGGCTGGAACGTGGAGTAAGGAGGAGCAATTAGGATTACGCATTGCTCCTGAGCGCTACGCGACGTGTTGTGACACGGAAAGCACATTGCCATCGGGATCCTTGAACCATGTCACTTTGTCGCCCGTCGGCGCGGTCCATATCCCAAGATCGTCCTGCTCGATAAATCCGTACCTCTCGAAGCGGACTCCCTTCTCGCTGAGCTGGGCGACCATCTTTTCGATGTCTGTAACTTCCCAACCGAGAATCGTGAATTGGGCCGGTGTGAATTGCGGAGCTTGCGACACTCGCACCATGATGCCATTCGCGTCGAGCACCAGCGCAAAGCCGTCATCCTTTACAAAGCGAAGGCCAAGTACTCCTTCGTAGAAGGCCCTCGATTTCGTCGCGTCTTTCGTGGGAACAAAAGCAACAATGTTGTTCGAGCCGAGCATTCAACCTCTCCTTCGAGCGAAACTCTGGATATATCATTCTTCTTCCGGTGGCAACTCGAAATCGACCAGATTGCCACGAAAGCCCTTGGTCTTCCAGGCGCCTACCGCAATTCCCATCGCCATCCAGATCGCGCCAAAAACCAGCGCTTTCGGGCTCAAGCTAATCCAGAGAAAAAAGCAGATTACGAAACCCAGAACCGGCGGAAGCAAATTACCAAGCTTCTTCTCCGGCTCATGCAAGTAATAGCGGACGAATGCCGCACCATTGACACCCATGAAGGCAATCAGAGCGCCAAAATTGAGCAAGTTCGCGCCCAGATCATAGCCGGTGGTGGCTCCGGCGAGCGCCGGAAGCAGAAACGCACCGGCTAAAGCGAGTGCGCCGACAAACAGAACGTTGTTGCGCGGGACTCTTCGTTTGGCATCGACTGCGCCAAAGAAGGACTTCGGTAAAGCATTACTGCGTCCCATGCCGTAAAGCAGGCGCGCCGCACCCAGTTGCGCGCCCATGCCAGAACCAAAGTTCGCCACCACCAAGGTGAATCCGACAATGGCAAACAACGGGGCCCAGGCGCGCCCCGCTACGAAAGTGAAAGCTGTGTCCATGTTGGGATACGGTTCAGAGGCCGGCCAAATAAGCTGAGCCGCATACACCTGAAAGGCCGAAAGAATCCCGATCACTACACAAACCAGTACCGTCGCCAGCAAAATGTTTCGCCGCGGATTCTCGGCTTCCTCGGAGAGGGTGGAGATGCCATCGAAGCCGATGTAGGTGAGCACGGCAACGGAGGTGCCCCCTAGTACAGCTTTCGTATTCCAACTCGCGGGATCGTAAAAAGGACGCGTAAAGAACGCCGCACCATCGTGAGGGTGGCCAAAAATGTAGCGCGCCGCCGCCACAAAAAAGATCGCAATCACCACTCCCATGCCCGCAGCCAGCGCCGTATTGACTCGAGCGGAAGTCTTCACGCCTTGCACATTCAAAGCGGTAAATACACACGCGAAGAAGACCGCCCACGCGGCATAGGAGACGCCGGGCGCAAACACATGTGCCTGCTGGCTAATCCAAATTATGCAGATCATCGGATTAAGAAGGTAATCCATGACCATGCTCCAGCCCGTCACATAGCCAAGCGCAGGGTTGATCTCTTGCCCGACATAAGTGAACGCCGAGCCAGCGCTGGGATACGCCCGCGCCATCCGCCCATAGCTGATGGCGGTGAAAAGCATCGCGACCATGGCAATCAGAATCGTGGTGACAACGTGACCGTGACCGCGATTGCTGAGTACGCCGAACACCGACATGGGGGCGACCGGCTGAATTACGATGACGCCGTAAAGAATTAGATCCCAAAGCGTGAGCGTGCGGCGAAGGCGAGGTGCGGACGACACAGCAGGAGCCGAGGTAGTTTCCATGAGTCCGCCTATTGGATGATGGGGAGGGCGGGAATGTCAATATTAAAACGTTTTTATATTACACAAATTCGCACCCTAGTTCGAAGAGCCATAATCGAACCAGTATCCGGGCTGCTCGTTTCCTGATATGTGTCGAGTGTTGTATTCGAGAAGGTAGTTCACGTGCGCATCGTCGAGCGGGAAGGTCTGGCCCGACCGATACGGATAGTCGCCCATTTTTAGGAATGGCAGCGGCGCCACGAAATCTCCTTCGGCGGCGTAGAAGTCCATATCCTTCTCGTAGCCGTTGGCCGCGAAGAAATAATCGCGCACCCAGCCTTGGGGGAGAGTCGGCAGGTTCGACGGATCGAAGTCGAGCCGCACTTCATCGCCTGATCCAAAGACCGCCAGTTTGTCATCGGTCGCGACGAGCAACGGCAACACATCGCCGTAGCGCGTATAAGTTCCGGTGGGGCGTGTATACGGCCCGGTCGCGCTCACTTTTTCGTAAATATACTGCACGTTGCCGGGCGGCGTGCCTTCCATCTTCAGCGGGAATCCATGAAAGCCCAGATCGGCGCGAACCAATGGAACCGGCGTCAGTCGCACGCTCTGGCCTTTTCGAGAATGTTGCGGGGTTCGGCTCACCAGGATGTTGTCCCAATAAATCTGGAGGTTGGTCGTGATGCGAATCTTCTGTGTGCCCGACGGCAGCTTGCCGGTGAGATCGGCCGTCATCGTACGGGGGCCGCCCGCCGGGAATCCCATATCGTCTTCTACGCGGATCCACTTCCCGTTTGTGCCGAGTGTTTCCACAAAAGGAGAAATAGCCCGCACTCCGGCCTGCGACGCAGCATACATACTATTGGCCGAGAAATATTCCACCTCGCCATGCATCAGCAACCACAAAGGGCCGCCACGGTAGGGCTCGCCCAGATCGAGCGTCAGACGGTGCGGCTTGGCAAAACCCTGAAACTGCGTTAAAACAAAATCCCCGACGTAACGATGCGCCAGAAGATCGGGCAACACGTCGTGACCGTGCTCATCCCACGCACCCGCGGGCGGACGCGCATCGCGGCTCACCACCACCTTGAATTCCGGATAGGGCGGATTCGACGCGAAATATTCGTTGGGATAAACATCGACATCCGCCGGGTGATCGACCGCTAGCAAGCGCGTCTGATCCAGATAGACAGCTTCCTCCAGAGGCTCCATGAAGCGGAAGCTGAGGGTTGGGTGCCCCGTCCTCGTCGCGTCTTCTGCAGAGGGGGGGCGCAGATCTTCTTTCTCTCGAATCTGGTTGCGATCGATCTTGACGTACTCCACTGGCCGCGGGATATCGCGCTGGCCGGGCCCAATCCAGTGTCCCACCACGCCCGCGCCCAGCATGTCGGCGACGAGTTGGTAGCGCTCGCCATTCCATACAAACAGCGTGGGACAAGAACTTCCACGGCGGTCCATCTCAAGAAAGTTCTGCTGCCTGTCACCGGCAACGTGGATCTCATCTTGCAGCACGCCCGTCGGCCAGGTCATCCGCACGATGTCGGCTTCTTTGGAGTCGCCGAGTCCTACCACGATGTCAGTCGAGTTTTGTCCCAGGTACCCGCTCGAACCCGCGATCTCAAACTTCTGCCGATTGCCCCCCGCGAACACTTCCACCTTGGTGCCAATGGCGCTCTTGTTGTCGTTCAGTCCCTTGAGCGACAAGCGCAGCCAGTGATTCTGAGTGCCGCCTTCATTGCGCAGCAGCACCGCAGGACCGTGATTCTGCGTGATCAGCAGATCAGTCGCGCCGTCGCCGTCGTAGTCACCGGTGATGATGGCGCGGGGATCTTTAAGCTGAATCTTGTCGAGGCCAACGTCGGTGGTGACGTCCTTGAAACCATCAGCGCCCAGGTTGCGGAACAGGCGCACTTCGCCCTTGCCCTCTTTTGTTTCGCCGACGGCGACGAGGTCGACCCAGCCGTCGTTGTCGTAGTCCAAGGCGGCCACACCGAAAGCGCGGACCCAATTCGTCGCAGGAAGGTCTACCCGGTCGAAACTCTTGCCGTGGTTGTTTCGCCACAGTATCAGCCCCGGTTCGCCAGACTGCGTAAATGCAATGTCCATCCAGCCATCGTGGTTAAAGTCCAGCGCCGTCACGCCATGCGCCCCGCCGGTCTTGGCGTTACTCAGATTTCTGCGAGGGATAAACTTACCCTCACGCGGATTTTCGTAAATGATGGGATTCAGTAAGGCTTGCGCTGTGACCAGATCCACCGCGCGGTCGTTATTGACGTCGCTGCCAATCGCGTTGAGCCCAGCAGAGTCACCGATCAATCCTGTCTCCCCCTCCACCCTGGTGAACGAGCCATTCCCATTGTTGCGCCACATCAAACTGCCCGGAACGGCGGAGGACAGAGAAATATCCTCGGGGAGCGGCCTATGTTCACTCGATTCCACGTCTGGGGGGACTCCCGCCAAGGGCTGCTGACTAACCACACTCCCAGCGCAACCAACATACAAATCGAGATCGCCATCGTGGTCGTAATCCACAAATGCAAGGCCATATAGGCGGCCAGAAAATCCATCCGGAAATCCGGCGGCGCGGCTCACATCCTTAAAGGTCCCGTCTTTCTGATTGTGATACAGCGCTATCCGATCCGCGAAAGCCACCGCCAAGTCCTCGAATCCATCGTTGTCGTAATCTCCTGCCGTGCAACTGATCGCGTGGGCAGCAGGATCGAATCCCGCCTTCGTGGTTACGTCTTCAAATTTTCCATGTCCGATATTGTGGTACAGCGTCATTCCGCTGTGAGCGCCGTTACCGGGTAGGAAGAGATCGATCCGCCCGTCATTGTCATAGTCCAGGAAACACGCCCCAGGAGCGAGATAGGAGGGCCCCTTAGCGAGCGGAGAAGAAGCCCAGCCCTGTGTTACGATCCCAGCTTCCCTGGTCACATCCACAAAGCGCACCTTGATCGGCGCGGGCGCTTTCGTCCCGACCGAGGGCGACTCCACTGCGCGCGAGTACTGTCCTTGCTCGCCGTAAGCCAGGCTCATGGGTGCACCGATTTTATTCTGCGTGATGTACTGAAATTTCTTCAGGTGCTCGCGGGCGTGGTCGATGTCGTTGGATTGCTGATAGGCGCGTGATAGTCCGAACTCGGCCGAGGCGTGCAGTGGGTTGAGTTGCAGCGCGCGCTGGAAGGCGTCGATGGCCTGTGGAAACTGTTTCGCCTGCACGTAAGCCGTGCCCAGGAAATACCATGTGTCCGCGTCATTTGGGTCGGTTTCGACTACGTGGTGAAAGGCTTCGATCGCGGCCTGAGCGTCGCCGGTATTTTTGGCCAGAAGGCCGAGGTTGTACCACGCGTTCGGGTTCTTCGGATCCTGCTTAAGCGCGTCTTCCAGTGCAACCTTCGCGTCGTCAATCTTCTGCAGGTTGAGCAGAGCGATGCCTTCATTCAACCGCGCCATGGTCAACGCGGGATCGAGTTCAGCCGCTTGCTGGAAGGATTTCAGTCCCTTTTCAAAAAGCTGCTGGTTCATGTAAGCCGCACCGAGATTATTCAGACGCGCGGCCTCGATCGGATTGGCTTTCGACTGAGGTTGGGGAGCGGTCGAGAAGAGGCCGAAGGCAGCCGCCAATGTGCCGGCTAGTGCAATTGAGACTCGGGAAGTCATCTGATTCAAGATTTAAACACAGAGGACACGGGGGCACACAGGGGAAACATCATCGGGAAGGTTTCGGCGCAGAACCATATGCGCGTACGCTCGCAATGCCCGTCCCTTCCTGAACGGTTACGGTTTGTCCCGCATTCACATTCGTGAGCTTATCCACTTGGCCGCTGGGCCATTGAATCTCAACGCTGTCGGCTTTGGTTTCAGCGCCAAGGCCGAAAGTGAGCACGAGTTCGCTCTGCGAAAGATAACTCGATCCCGAGCGCAGCATCTTCCATTGCTTGTCTTTGTGGTTATCTGAACTTACGAGCACGACCGCACCGATGCCGTCGCGGTTCGATTTCGTCCCCACCAGTTTCAGGCGCAGACTGTGATTCGTTCCGCCCTCATTGTGGAACAAGTAAGCCGGGCCGGCATTGGTAGTAACGAGAATATCCAGAAAACCGCTGTTGCCGATATCGGCATACGCCGCGCCCCTAGCCACTCGCGGAGCGGCAAAGGCGGGTCCCATCTGAGCCGTTACTTCCTGAAACTTACCTCCGCCAAGGTTGCGGAACAGATGCGCAGGCTGGGCATAAGTAACGCGTTTCTGCACCCGTTCAATCGCGTCTTCGATGTGGCCGTCGGCAACGAAAATGTCCGGCCAGCCATCGTTGTCATAGTCGAAGAAAAAACAACCGAATCCGAGCGTGACCAGCGTGGCTCGCCCTACTTCCGATTGCGGAGCCTCGTCGACGAACAAGCCGTTGCCTTCGTTGTGATAGAGCGAGGCCATTTGATTGGCAAAGTTGGTGATGATGACGCTCGGGTGACCACTGCGGTCGTAGTCGGCGGCGTCGACACCCATGCCGGCACGGGCCACACCATCTTCGCTAAATCCGATTCCAGCCGTCACGCCGCTCTCTTCGAAGGTCCCATCCTTCTTGTTCCGATAGAGCTTGTTCGGTTGGGTATCGTTGGCGATGAGAATGTCGGGCCAACCATCACCGTTATAATCCAGGATAGTAATCCCGAGGCTTTTCGACGTGGTATCGCCCAGACCTGCCTTCTCGGTAGCGTCTTCGAACTTTCCCCCGCCCAGGTTATGCCAGAGGCGCAGGGACGTTCCTTTGTATGACTCCGGCGTGCAATAGGACTTATGGGCGCCGTCAAGAGTGCAGTAGAGATCGGTCTGCTCAGTCCAACGCACGTAATTTGCGACCACCAGATCGAGTTTGCCGTCGCGATCGTAATCCACCCAGGCGGCGCTGGTCGAGAACTCGCTCGGCCCCAGCATCCCGGCAAGTTTGGTAACGTCGGTGAACGTGCCATTCCCGTTATTGTGGAAGAGATGACTCTGCCCTAGCGCGCTGATGAAAAGGTCGTCGAAGCCATCGTTGTCATAGTCACCGACGGCAACGCCGAATCCAAACATGGGCACGGCCAGGCCAGCCTTCCGAGTTACATCGGTGAACGTTCCGTCGTGGTTGTTGTGGTAGAGCTTTGGAGTGGTAGGCCCGCCATGCGGATGCCCAGGCCAGTCTTCGCCGTTTACGAGCAGAATGTCCGGATAACCGTCATTGTCGTAATCAATGAAAGCGCAGCCCGGGCCCATGGTTTCCGGCAGCCACTTCTTTCCAAAGGCGCCGTTGTTGTGCGTGAAGCGGATGCCGGCTTGGGCCGTGACGTCGCGGAAGTGGATTTGCTGGGCTTGGCTTGTTCGCAGCGGAAAAAATAATAACCACAAAGACGCAGAGACGCTGAGAACTCTGGTAAATCCAGTTCGGAACCGGCAGTTCATCTGGATGCTCCGCCAACAACGGGAGTAGGCGTCGCCCCCGCTTTGTGGGGCCGGACAGCAGAGACGGAAGTCTCTCGATGGTTCGGGCTCAGCGCAGGCAGAGGCACGGAAACATGTTCGTGCACGGCCTGACGTTCATTGTTGTCTTCCGGATGCGCCTGGCGGTACGGTCCGGTGATCGCCTGCGACGATTCGTCGGCCTTGAATCGCAAGTAGCGCGTCTCGTGCTCCTTCGCGAGTTTCCCGTTTCCCAATCCGTTGTAGCACAGCATCAAGTTGTAATGCGCCTGCAGGTCTTCGGGATCCACGGCCAACACGGACTGCAGAATCCCCACCGCTTCTCCATATTTTCGCTGCAGGAAAAGAACGCGCCCCAGATCGTTCAGCGCGACTCGGTCTCGCGGATATTGGCCGAGAACTATGCGCAAGCGAGCGACGGCGCCATCGTAGTTGCCGTCGGAGCGCAGTACGCGCGCATAGAAATAATTCGCCCGTGCCAGGTTCGGAGAGAGAGCCAGTGCCTTCTCAAGCACGGCGCGGGCACGGTCCATGTCGCCTTCCTGCACGGCACAGCGGCCGATATTCACCCAGCCGTCGGGATTGCTCGGATCAGCTTCCGTCACTTTTTGGAACGCCGCCGCCGCGGCCTTCAGATCCCCCTGCAGAAACAGTCCGATTCCGTAATCGTTCCAGCGCTGCCATTCATCCTTGCGAGTGATCGTCTGCGCCCGGAGCGGGGGAGCATTGTGGGCCACGACAGGCAGCGTCACTTCGTCTTCCGCCACCGTGACAATAGGCAAGTCGGGAATCTTTTCTTCTTTGGCGGAAACTCCGCCCAGCGACGCCGTGAACACTGTCGGACGATCATCGTAGTCGGGGGTAACCGAGTTCGGCGATGCCGGGTCGGGCTGTCCGGCGAACGCTTCATGCGTGCCGTACCAGGAAAACTTGCGATAGCAAAGGCGAGCGTGCAGGGTGATTTTGTTGCCGGCATGTTCCGGGATCAACATGCGGTAATGCACGGTGTCAGCCGCGCCGGGGGGGATGAGCCGCGCATAGACGGTCGCTCGCGTGGCCCAGGCGTTACGTTTGTTGATGGGGTTGCCATGCGCGTCGATCTGCAACGAGCGATAGAAGTGCGCGCCTTTCTCCACCGGACCTTTGCCGTCGTCCTCGACCATGCCGCTCCAGAAAACAGTCTGGCCTTTGTCGTCCGTGCCTTTCAGTTCAAGCCACGTGTCGTAGGCATCCACGGTTCCGCCCGGGAAAAAGTGACCAAGTTTCTTGGTGCGAACGACAACATCGACGCGAACCGTATCACCGCGACGCAGGGCTGGCTGCACGCGGTTCAACGGAGCGGTGACTGGCGCCACTTCCCCGCCCGCGCCGGGAGTGATTTTAGTTTCAGCTTCTTCCCCTACTGCGAATGTCGTAGCCAATTCTGATTGAGTTGTGGCGCCCGTTTTCAATGGCGCCGCCGCGGGCGACAAAGCAAAAATATCTACCGTAAGCGCGCCGCTCTTCAGAAATCCCTCGGTAAGTTTCAGCTGCGCGGCATCCTCATTCGCCGTGGGCACAGCGGTGTTGGCTCCGGGAAAACGATGCGAATGCACGAATCCGTTGACGTTTCCAGCATCTTTCGACGCCTCCGCCGGCATGTGGCAATCGGCGCACTGCTGTGGCTTCGGCGGATAATAAAATGACCGCGCACCCTGGCCGGAAACTCCGCTGGCCTGCCAGTTGTCGTATTCATTGAAGCCGCGAAGCCACCGGTAATGATTCACCGGCTCATCCAGATGGACCTTGTGGCAGGTGGAACAGAATTCCGCCGTCTGCGTTTTCATGAAGGGCTTGAGAAACACACGCCGGTGCGGTTCAGGATTCAGCCGGATCACAAAATCGTGCAAGGCGCGCGCGACCGGATTTTGCGTCGCGGCGAGTTCGTGCAGTTTCGGATACTCCAAATAGAAATCCGCCTGACCCATCGTGCTCTTCACGCGGGCGATGGAGTGGCACATCATGCAGCCGAGCCCAGCCTGTGATTCCGGACGGTGTACGATTTGCTTAATGGGAGTGTCCATCAAGCCGCTGTACAGCACTGCTGGATCGTGGCATCCGCCGCACCATTTCGAGGGCTTGGTACCGACCGTATCCTGCATGTACTCGATCGCCTTGCGGTACCACTGGTTGTTGAAGGAAGAAAAATGGTGCGCCGAGCTGAACCACTGGTTGTATATATCTTCGTGGCAGCGCTTGCAGGAATCGGATTCCATGAAAAACTTGCTGGGAATTTTCTGCTTGCCGTAAACCTGCGCGGAGCTAGGGAAGAAAGAACCCTCGGGTCCGTCGCCTTCCCCCTTCATATTATCCGGGGGCATCGTAGGATTCTGAATGCGGGCACGCGTCTGCCAACTGTCGCGGATGTAATGCGCTCCGTACCCCAAGGCCGCAAGCAGCAAGAGACAAAAGGCCGTGCGCAGGGCCGTCGCGCCTCCACTTGTGGTCGCCCAAGGCCGCAGGCCCGGCTTGGAGGCGATCAGAAAGCCGACCCCAGCGAGCGAGATCAGAATGTGCAGATAGAGCCATTTCCATTCCGTGCGCGGCGTACCAGTCTTGAGAAGAATGAGTCCCAGAACCGCTCCAGCTGCAATGAGTAACCAACCAGCTCGCTGGACAAAGCTTCCATGGCGGAGCAGGCGAAAAAGCGCAGGGACCAGCAGGATTGCGGCGATCACGCCTGCCAGCGCGTGCAGCAGCACCACGGCGGCATAAAAAAGATTCGGCTGCGGGAAGGCATACAGGTACGCCGCTGAAATTACGAGAAATGGAATTAGCCAGGACAAGGTCCTGTCGAAGAAAAATTGGGAGTTTGCTCGCATCGGAAACTGTCAACACGCCGCCGCGGAGCAGCCCACAGTGCGTGAAACCGCGTGCGATTCAAGGTACTCACGCGGGCTGACGGATGAAATAGTGCAAAAATACTACCCACAGCTGAACCCACTCACGCGAGAGGCGGGATCCTCCATGCTCCGCATTCTCTTTCGACCACGGCAGCGACAAACAACGCCTGTTCTTCCTCCCACGGACGAGCGACGATCTGCACGCCGATGGGCAGGCCCGCAGACGATTGACCCACCGGAACCACCACAGCGGGATTGCCCAGCAGGTTGAAGAATTCCGTGTAGCTCCAGGCATCGAGATAGTTGACGGTTTTGTTTTCAATCAGCCAACTCCGCTCTCCGTGTCGAAAAGCCGGCACAGCCGCGACCGGGCACAGCAGGATAGGATAGTGCTCCATCTGCGCGAAGAACCGCGCACGAAGAGCATCACGGTCAATCCAGGCGTCGAGCATTGTGCGCCCCGTAGGGGCTGGCTGGGCGGTGGCCCATTCGAGAAACTGCTTCAGGATGGGACTGAGATCAGACTCGCGGCCATCGAACATCGGCCTGAGGAGCATGCCGCCAGCAACCACAAAATACTTCCACCACAGTTGCCTGGCTTCTTCGAGGCCTTCCGGTCGAAATGGCTCCGCTTGAAAACCGCAGCGGCGCAGGGCATCTGCGGCCGTGCGAACAGCGGCGCGGGTTTCTGTGGTAACGGGTGTGCGGCCATCGTCTTCAAAATAACCAATTCGCAGCTTCCTGCCTGCCTCTTCGCTTGGCCAGCGCAGCGGCACCGGCGCGGCATTCGTATCACCGACGTCTGCGCCCTGCATGACCTCGAAGAGAATTTTCAAATCGGCAACCGTGCGAGCCATCGGGCCGACGACGCCAATCGATGCAAACGGGCCGGCAGATACGGGAAAATGTCCGGTTGCCGGAATTCGGCCTGGCGTGGGCTTCAATCCGCAGATGCCACTGAAGTGGGCCGGCACGCGAATCGAGCCGCCGCCGTCACTGCCCGCACCTCCGGCGGACATACCCGCAGCAATCGCCGCTGCTTCGCCGCCACTCGAGCCGCCGGGCGTGCGATCCAGGTCCCACGGGCTGTTCGTCCGGCCGTAAAGCAGATTGTCGGCTTCCCACGCCATCAGAAGCTCGGGCGTGTTGGTTGTGCCCAGAATAATTGCGCCAGCATGTTTCAGGCGTGTGACTAGCGGCGCGTCCTGCCGCGCGATAAATCCCGCGCGCAACCGGGTTCCGGCCTCGCAGCGCAGACCCTCCACGCTGAACGAACTCTTGATGGTAAGTGGAACGCCGTGTAGCGGCCCCAGCTGTGCCTGACTCATCACGGCGGACTCGGCATCCTGGGCGGATTTTCGCGCCCGCTCCGCGTCGACTTGCACGAAGGCGTTTAGTTTTGGCTGCAGTCTTTCGATCTGCTCCAGATGTGCATTTAACACTTCGAGCGGAGAGATTTTCTTCTTCCGGACCAGTTCGGCCATCGATAGGGCGGAAAGGAATGTCACGTGGTTCATGAAGTTTGCTTTCCGATCGCCCGATCGAGCATTCGTTTGTCCTGCCCGGCGAGGGCGCGGTGTTCGCCCTTCGCGAGAGCCCCCAACTCCAGCGGTCCAATCGCAACGCGAATCAGGCGCAATACTTCTACCCCCAAACCTTCGAGCATGCGCCGGATCTGGCGGTTCTTCCCCTCATCCAGGACAATTTCGAGCCAGCAATTTTTCTGACCCGCCCGCAACCGACGAGCCCGCTTGGCCCGGAGCACTTCTCCGTCGTTCGATTTCACTCCCCGCACTAGCGCCTTGATAAACTCATCATTCGCGCTGGATCGTACATGCACATGGTAAGTCTTCTCTAAGTGTGTTTCGGGAGCAGTGATGTGCGCGGCCCATTCGGAATCGTTGGTCAGGAGCAACAAACCTTCACTCGCTCGGTCCAAGCGACCGACGGGAGCAACCCACGGCAATCCTTCACGCGACCGATTCGCGTAGCCGCCAGGAGATGAGTTCAACGTCGCGTACACAGTATCGCGTCCCTCCTCGTCTGACGCGGTAGTCACTACGCCACGCGGCTTGTTCATCATGAGATAGACTTTTTTCTGCGCCTCAATGAGTTTCCCGTCCACTCTGATCTGATCTAGCTTTCCGGACACGGGCGTCTCCGGATCGCGCCGGATTTCGCCGCCTAGGGCCACGCGTCCGGACCGAATCAGCTGGGCTGCAGTCGAGCGAGAACAATAGCCAAGCTTTGATAAGGCCCGGGCCAAGCCGATGTTTCGGGTTGGTGCACGCTCTCGCACCTGATCATGCTAACTGAGAAAGCGGAGAGCGAGACGGAGCTTCGGCTTTCGGAGCCCACGAACATCGTCCGCTTGGTACGATAGGGTGGCTACTCGGAAGGAACCTATGACTCACCAACATCCTCCGCGGTTTCTGAAAATTGTAAACGACTCCAAGACGCGAGTTCGCGAAACGAATGTCGAAGAAGTGAAGAGGAAGATCGACAACCGTGAGACATTTCTGCTGGTGGACGTGCGAGAAGAGAGCGAATTCGCCAAGGACCACCTGCCGGGCGCGATTCACCTGGGCAAAGGCATCATCGAGCGTGACATTGAGGCGCGCGTACCTGGTGTGAATGCGGAGATTGTGCTTTATTGCGGCGGAGGCTTCCGATCGGCGCTTGCCGCCGATAATCTGCAGAAGATGGGCTACACCAACGTCATCTCGATGGACGGTGGGATTCGCGACTGGCGGGAAAAGGGATATCCGCTGACCAAGGGGTAAGTTCCGTGTTCCGCTATTGGCCTTCGTTCTTGGCGTATAGTACAAGCCGGATCGCGAATGAGTCGCGGCACTGTTTGGTAGCACTTTCTCCGCCCACTTATGAATGGTCGCATCTTCTTTTGGTCGCTCACCTCAGCACTCGCCGGATTTCTCTTCGGTTTCGATACGGTGGTTATTTCCGGCGCCGAAAAAACAATCCAAACCCTTTGGGGCCTGAGTCCCGGATTGCACGGCATTGCCATGGCGTCAGCCCTTTACGGCACCGTCGTGGGCGCCCTGCTGGGCGGCTGGCCCGCGGACCGATTCGGGCGCAAAGCCACGCTGCTCTGGATCGGCGTCCTCTACTTTGTTGGCGCGGTTGGCTCAGGGCTGGCGCCGAACGTAGCCATTTTCATCCTCGCGCGCGTGATAGGTGGGTTGGGCATCGGCATCTCTACCGTGGTCGCCCCCATGTACATCTCGGAGATCGCACCGCCGAAACATCGCGGCCAGCTTGCCGGTATGTTCCAGTTCAACATTGTTTTCGGCATCCTGGTTGCGTACGTATCGAACGCTCTGTTGGCGGGGGTGGGCGATAACGCCTGGCGTTGGATGCTGGGCGTGGCCGCATTTCCGTCGCTGCTCTACGCGATATTTTGTTTTGGTCTTCCGGAAAGCCCCCGCTGGCTGCTAAGCCGCAAGGGTGACCGCGAGTCTGCTCTGGAGGTACTGCAACGTATCGAGCCCGAGGCTCCAAAGACACAGATCGCGGCCGAGGCCGATGAGATTATGGCGGCAAGCGCATCGGAACAAAAATTGTCCTCCGGACATTTCTGGACGATGCGACTTCGTAAACCAATCCTGCTCGCTATCTTGATCGCGTTCTTCAATCAGATGTCCGGCATCAACGCTATTTTGTATTTCGCTCCCCGCATCTTCGAACTTACTGGCCTGGGCGCAAAAGCCGCGCTGCTGCAATCGATCGGAATTGGTTTCACCAATCTGATTTTCACTTTTGTCGGTCTCTGGCTGATTGACCGGCTCGGCCGGCGCACTCTTCTTTATATCGGCTCGGTCGGCTACATCAGTTCGCTTGGGCTGGTCGCATGGGCTTTCTTTACCGGTCACTTCTTCATTGTGCCGGCTTGCATCTTCGCCTTCATCGCCGCGCACGCAATCGGCCAGGGAGCGGTGATCTGGGTTTTTATCTCCGAAATATTTCCCAATCGCCATCGCGCGGAGGGCCAGAGTCTCGGCTGCGGCACGCATTGGATCTTTGCGGCTCTGCTCACTACGTTCTTCCCCAAGATGGTGTCCGCCTTCCCTATCGGTTACGTTTTTTCGTTTTTTGCTGGCATGATGGTGCTCCAGCTTCTCTGGGTCATGACCATGGTTCCGGAGACCAAAGGCGCGTCGCTGGAGCAAATCCAGAGACAACTGGGGATCGAATAAGGGCGATTTTGGGCGTGGGCACGGAGTGAAGTGCTAACGACCGATAGCGATCGCTAACTTCCGATTACCGTCATCCGCTTGCATTTGCTAGCACCCAAATCCAGCTCATTCCCTCCATTTGGTGGTTTGAGACGCGCTAAGGTTTCATCGCTCTGGTTGCTCAAAATACGCTAGAATTGCGGCGCCGGTGCAGGAGTAGCCGTGGTCCTCGTGAGACCGCGCACAGGAGCAACGACATGTCTTTGGTCATTGAGAATCTTCCCCAGGCGATCCGGACGACCAAACAGCAGCTTCGGGCAGCGTTACCCGAACACCAAGAAGTCTTCCGCGAGGTAGAGGCCGAGATGCGCGGACGTGTGGAAGAAATCCTCACCGAGCGTGAATCCGGACACGACGTCATTCCCATTGTCCAATACCCGGACGTGGCATCGGGGAAGGTTCCGGCAGAACTGATGGGGAAGGTCCGCTCGCGCGGAGCCTGCGTGGTGCGCGGCACTTTCAGCCAGGAAGTAGCCGTTGGGTTTGACGACGAGATCGCCGCCTACGTGGAAAGGAACGACCTGGATGCCAAGCTTGCGCATCGCGCCGAGGACAAGTACTTTGGCACGCTGGCCTCGGCCAAACCTCAGATCTATGGAATCTATTGGTCCCGTCCTCAGGTCGAGGCGCGACAGTCTGAGTCACTGACGAACCTCCGCGTTTTCCTAAACAATCTGTGGCGGGCGGACAGCGACGGAGTGCGTTACATCAATCCGGATGAAACTCCAGCTTATGCCGATCGCATCCGTCGCCGGCCGCCCGGTTCGGCATCGCTCGGTCTTTCGCCACACGTAGACGGTGGCTCCGTGGAGCGTTGGCTCGACGAAAATTTCCGCAAGGTGTACCGCAGCGTGTTCGCGGGCGACTGGCGGAAATACAGCGCCTTCGACGCAGCCTTTCGTCCGCAGGTGCAAGAAGTGGATTCGCCCGCGGTGTGCTCGATGTTCCGCACCTTTCAGGGATGGACCGCTCTCACGCGCCAGGGCCCGGGAGACGGAACCCTCCAACTGATTCCCATCGCCGAAGCGATGGTCTACATTCTGCTGCGGGCCATTCAGGACGATGTGCCCGAAGATGACCTTTGCGGCGCCCTGCCGGGAAGAGCTCTCTCGGTGAACGAGCAGTATCACAGCCCTCTGATCAAGGCGCTCTCGTCGATCCCGGTCATGGAGCCCGGGGATACGATCTTCTGGCACTGCGACGTGATTCACGCCGTGGAAAACGAACACCGGGGAACCGGCTACAGCAACGTGATGTACATCCCCTCGGCCCCCGGCTGCCCGAAGAACAGCGCTTACCTTGAGAGGCAGGCGCGCTCCTTCCTCACGGGAAAGACCCCGCCGGACTTTCCGGCGGATAATTTCGAGGTCAATTTTGTAGGGCGCGGCACGGTGGAAGATCTGGGCGAACGGGGTCGCGCACAGCTTGGAATCACCGAGTCTGTCTACAAGAGCACGATCGCTGGCGCTGCCTAATCTTGGGGGACTGGATCTGCTTCACCGCTGTGGCAAAGCAGGCAGTGCGACTTTGCTTTTGATTCCTTCGCCCTCGACCCAGGTATAGATGAAGTCCGCGGGTACGTCGCGCAGAACCTCGGTTTCGCCGTTGGGCCAGCGAATGCTTACTTCATTCATCTTGTCGCTAGCGCCCAAGCCAAAATGCAAGCGCAAATCATTCTGCGAAAGATAGCTGGACCCGCCGCGGATTTCACTGAACTGCACCAGTTTTCCAGCCTTTACGGTAATGCGCGCGCCAATCGCGGCCTTGTTGCTTTTCATACCGATGAGTTTGAAGAGCACGCGATGGTTCGCGTTGTTATTATGATTCAGCAGTAGCGACGGCGGCTCACCCACGTTGAGCACCACGATGTCCACGTTGCCGTCATTGTTGATGTCGCCAAAAGCCGCGCCCCGCCTTGATTGTGGAGGCATACTCGCCAGCGCCTGGGAAACATCCTCAAAAGTCCCATCGCGATGATTGCGGAACAGCAGCATGGGCTGTCGGTAGGGTGTGCCGCCGGGAATCGTATCGACCTGAGGATAGACGTGGCCACAGTCTACGAATAAATCCGGCCAGCCGTCATTATCCATGTCGAAGAAAGACGTGCCCCAACAGACGAACGGGTAAGTGGGTCGCAAGAGCTTGGCTGGCACGCTAACGTCCGCAAAGGAATCGTTCCCCTGGTTGTGATACAGGGTTGTTCCCTGCTCGAAAAAATTTGTTACGACCATCGCCAACCGGCCTTCGTGAAGATAATCTCCCCAGTCCACGCCCATGGAACCTTGTTCCATGCCGTCGCCACTGAGTGCAACCCCGTCAAGCAGACCGACCTCCTCAAAGGTTCCGTCATGCTTGTTGCGATATAGAAAGTTCGGGCCGGCATCGTTGGCGACATAAAGATCAGGCCAGCCGTCGTTGTCATAGTCCCCCCATGTCGCGCCCAAGCCGTAATAATGATGCGGATCATCGACCCCAGCCTTCTTTGAGACTTCTTCGAAGGTACCGTCGCCTTTGTTGTGAAAGAGTAAATCTGATTCGCCGGGCATTCCCCACGGTCCGCACTGCACCAGCACTCCCTTGAAGCGACAGAATCGAGGATCGTTGCCGAACTGCGGCAAGTCATTCATATCGACGTGGACATAGCGCGAGACAAAGAGATCCACGCGGCCGTCGCGGTCGTAGTCGGCCCAAGCCGCGCCGGTGCTGAATCCGCCGGCAGCCACTCCGGCCTTCTCGGTGACATCCTCAAATTTGCAATTACCCAGATTGTGATACAGCGCGTTGCCGCCATAACCCGTCACGTAGATATCTTGCAAGCCGTCGTTGTCATAATCGGCGACAGCCACTCCCATGCCCCAGCCCTTATGCGTAAGCCCAGCGGATTTCGTGATATCAGTAAACTTGAGATTGTTGCTCTTGGGATCGGTATCCTGGTGATAGAGCGTGATCATCAGGTCACCACCCTCGCGATAGCGCTGAACCGTGGATCCGTTCACGGTGATGATGTCGAGTTTGCCGTCGTTGTCGCAGTCGATCAACCCCACCCCACCACTCATGGATTCGACAATGTATTTTTTATCGGGGGAAGAAATGTGCGAGACGGTGATCCCAGCCTTCTGCCCGACATCTTCGAACTCCGGAACACTTTGGGTGCTCTCCGGTGGCGCGGCCGGCGACGATGCGCTCGATGAATGGGGCGACGGAGTGGCTTGTGCGAATAGCCCGGGAGCCAGGAATAGTCCCGTCCACAAGAGAAGCAACGGTCGCATAGGCAGGAAAACCGATTATACAGCGCGACTTGGTGCGCAACCTACGATGGGAAAAAGTAATGCAAAAAGAGGAACCCGAAACCCTTATTTTGAAATGTTAAGGCCGCTCATCTCGGGTAGACTGACAGCACAACTTTCAGTGGCAATCATGGAGAATAATCGCTTTCGAGATTGCGGGTTGGTTGCGGCGCTTGTACTGGGTGCGACTCTTGCGGCAATGTGCTACTCGCTGCCGCAAGAGCATACCGCTGAGGGAACTCCCTATTCCAATTCCACTGCGCCTCTGACGGTTGATCAGGTAGTCGAGAAGCTGCAACAAAGGAATGCGGAGCGCGCTGCGGCGCTGGATGAGTACAAGGCAACACGAGTTTACCGCATGCAATATCGCGGTTTTCCGAGCGCCCGCGATGCAGAGATGGTGGTCAACGTAGACTATCATGCTCCTAATTCGAAGCGGTTTCACGTTGTGTCGGAGACTGGCTCCAAGTTCATCATCGACCACGTCTTCAACAAGCTCCTGGAAGGTGAGCAGGAAGCCTCCAACGAGGAGAACCGCCGCCACACCGCGCTGAGCACGGAAAACTACGACTTCACGTTGGCTGGATACGAATCCACGCCGGAAGGCACTCAATATGTTCTGAACCTGCTCCCCAAGACCAAGAACAAATTTCTCTACCGTGGACGAATATGGGTCGACGCGAAAGACTTCGCGATGGTGCGAATCAAAGGAGAGCCAGCGAAGAACCCGTCGTTCTGGATCAAGAAAACCGACATCGAACACAGGTATGTCAAGGTGAATGACTTCTGGTTGCCCGCCGAGAACCATACGGAAAGCGCGATACGACTCGGCGGCGTGGCCACCCTCTCCATCGAATACAAAGACTACAAAATTATTAAAGCGACATCGCTCCGAAGTGTCGAGAGTGATGACAAAGCCTCGAAATCAACCGGAACAGATAGCGTGCACTGACTTCCGTAACCTGGACTGGATGGCGAGCGATTCGATTCGAAGCCCGGCTACGTTTCTTGCTCGCCCGGCTCCGCCTTTCCGCAACCATCCCCGCCGCATAAACCGCGTGAATCTGAAAAAATATTAACCATCCTTTCATCACCGCTTCACAACCACTGGCTACGATTTTCAGTCATCCCTGATCCGAAGGTTCTCCTGTGGCGGCGGAGCTAGGTTCCCGAACGAATTGTATGGTGCGTCGCTTTCGGGCGCCGCAAGAACAGTTTCGCAGTGGTTGTTCCTAGGAGCATCAACATGAAAAGTCAGACCTCGTTCCGCACTCTCCGTAGCGTTTTGAAAGTACAGGTCTGGTTGGTTCTCTGCATGACTCTGGCGCACTCGGCCTCGGCACAGACCGGGAAAGGTACCCTTGTTGGTCACGCGGCAGACAGTGGCGGAGCCTTGCTACCGGGCGCGAGAGTACGAGTCGAGCCGGGCAATGTATCTGTCGTTACGAACCAGGTGGGAGAGTTCACCGTGCTTGACCTTGCTCCAGGCGGTTACAAACTCACAATTTCTTACGTCGGGTTCCTCCCCTTCAGCGCGGATGTGAAGGTGGTTGCCGGTCAGGCTACGCGCGTGGATGCGCTGCTTAAGGTCGAGGGAAAAGGAGAAGCCGTTACCGTTGTTGCGGACGCTCTCGGCGTGGCAGAGGACATCAACGTTCAGCGCACATCCGACAATATCCTCGACGTGATGTCGGAAAGCGTCATTCAGAGCCTGCCGAACGAAAACATCGCGGACGTGGTGGGCCGGATGCCGGGCGTAAGCCTAGAGCGCGATGAGGGTGAAGGTAAGTATGTGCAGATCCGCGGCACCGAGCCGCGGCTGAACAACACGACGGTGGATGGCGTGGAGCTTCCTGCGCCCGAGGACAACGTGCGCCAGTTCAAACTGGACACCATTCCCTCCGACATCGTCGAGTCGGTGCAGGTAAACAAGACCTTGGCTGCGAACCAGGACGCCGACGCCATCGGCGGAACGGTAAATCTGGTCACCAAGAAAGCTGGTGAATTGCCTACGCTAAAACTCGAAGGAATCGGCGGATTCACTCCGATCGTAAATACTCGTTACATTGGCTTGGTGAACGGAACGGCGGGGAAGCGGTTTGGACACGACAAACGATTCGGCACGCTTTTCTCAGGAAGCTACGACTATAACGGCCGCGGCATCGACGACCTCGAACCTTCACCCAATGACACGGCGATTCCTTCCTACGGCAGTATGGATATCAGGGAGTACAGATATCAACGGAAACGCTATGGTTTTGGCGGGTCGCTCGACTACAAACTCAAGGACCCTGCTTCGGGTCTCTACCTTCATTACTTCGATTCTGATTTCAAAGATTACGGCAACAAGTGGGTTTACACCCTGAATGACGGCGGGTCACCCCAATTCTCCACTTCCAGTCGGGTGCCGGATTACGGGGCAGTCAGCATAGCGCTTGGGGGAAAACATGTCTTCAGCGGCTCTTGGTTGAGCTGGGAACTTTCGGCGGCGCGTTCGCGGGAGTTGGGCGCTGCCGGCAATCCAGGAGCAACCTTCGATCCGGTGCCAGGCAGCGCCCTGAGTAATCTCACCACGTGCGTAAACACTCTGGGCCCAGATTTTCATCTGCCCCAGTGGGATCCGTCTTGCTTCGGATCTCCAACCTACGATGCATCGCAATATACGTTGACGGAGTATGACGGCACTCAGGGAATAACTTCGCAAGTGAACCTGCAAGGCGCGATCTCCTACGCCAGGGACTATCATCTGGGTTCACACTTCTCGACTTTTGAGTTTGGCTTCAAAGTGCGCAACGCCCATAAGGGACAAAACGCGTACTCACCGACGTACGATCAGACGTTTATCGCAGATCCCAATAATCCGCCGGTCTCGCTGATGACCAACTACCTCAGCGGATTCACCAACCCTCACTACTACTTCGGCGCGTATCCACTCGGACCCGTTACCAACTACAACACAATTGCCGACAATCTGAACAATGCGATTAGCCAAGGCGTCCTCGCGCTCGACCAGCCAGCTACTGCCTTCGGTTCGGATGCAAGCAACTTCGATTTAACCGAACGAGTTTCGGCCGGTTACGCAATGAATACTATTGAGTTCGGTCGCTTCCGCCTGCAGACTGGGTTGCGAGTCGAGGCCACGCAGTTGGATATCCTTGGATTCAATGTGGTCAACAACGCAACCAGCACCCAGGCAACCGTCACCCCGCAGCAAGCCAACACCTGGTATTGGGATCCGCTACCGAGTGTGCAACTGCGCTACCGGATCACCGACGACTCTGACATTCGCGCCGTCTATGCCCGTGCCATTTCCCGCCCGAATCCTTACGATATGGTGCCGTATATAACCCTGGATAACAGCACGAACCCGCTTACCGTCGCGGTCGGCAACCCGAGTCTGAAGCCCGAGCACGCCAACGACTACGATGTGCTTTACGAGCATTACCTGAAGCCCTACGGCGAGTTCCAGGCCGGCTTCTTCTACAAACAATTGAGCCAGCCCATTTATTATCTTGCCGATCCCAACTATGGTGGAGCGCAATATCCGCAGTATCATGGCGACATTCTCGACTACATCATCAACGGAGTTAACGCGAAGCTCTACGGCGTAGAGTTTTCCTATATCCAGCACCTCGGATTCCTTAAGGGCGCCTGGAGCGGCTTCGGCATCATGGCGAACTTCAGCAAGACGGGTTCGAGCGCCGGCGCACTGCCCCTCCGAACCGATAATCCGGCATTGCAGCGTCAAACGCCGACGATATGGAATCTCAGTCCCAGCTACGACCGGGGCCGCTTCTCGGCCCGGCTGGGAGCTACTTACAACAGCGCCAGTATCTACCAGTACCAGTGGGAGCAATGCACCCAGGCGCAGGCCGGTGCGGGCGGTTGCGAAGATCCCGCCTTTATTGGTCCAAAGGGCCCGCTCGGGGACAACTATCTGTATCCGCACTTGCAAGTCGATGCGCAAGCGAGCGTCCGCGTGCAGCGGACTCTAAGCGTGCTCTGGCAGGGCCTGAATCTCACCGACCAGGTCTTCGGGTTCTACAACGGCAGCCCTTGGTACCTAACGCAACGCGAATACTACAAACCTACCTATTCCTTTGGCCTGCGCTGGGAGCCGCGCCGAGAGTAGCCAGGAAGATCTGCGCCAACCTGCGCCTCCGCAGTGGCTTCAGGCGAACTTCAGATTGGCTGCGTAGGATTCGAGTTCCAGTCGCTCGCCCAGTTCGGGCCAACGAAAGAAGGACTCGCATGCAAAGGAAGAAGGGCGCTCCGTGCCGCAACACTTCGACCAGGAGGCTTGCGGTTTTCACTGTTGTCTTGGGTTTGGCAACCACTCTTGGTGGTATCTCCACTGCATCGGCAGCGGAATTTTCGATTACCAAGAAGATCTCGATCCCCGGCCAGGGTAGTTGGGACTATCTCAGTGTGGATGAAGCAGCGCGGCGCTTGTATGTTTCCCACGGTACGCAGGTAGAAGTGATTGACGTGGATTCGGGGGACATCGTCGGAACTATCCCGAAGACGCTGGGCGTGCATGGAATCGCGATCGCACCGGAGCTTGGCCGCGGATTCGTGAGCAATGGCCAATCCTCGACCGTCACCATTTTTGACCTGAAGACTTTGAAACCGATCGCCGATGTCCCTACCGGAAAGAAGCCGGATGCAATCATCTTCGATCCTGCAACCTCGCGAGTCTTCGCCTTCAACGGCGCGAGCAATAGCGCGACTGCCATCGATGCGGCCACCGGCAAAGTCGCGGGCACGGTGGATCTTGGGGGCGGGCCGGAATACGCGACTGCGGACGGCATCGGCTTCGTCTACAACAATCTGGAGGAGGAAAGCCTGGTGCTGAAGATCGACTCCGGCAAACTGACGGTCGACAAGCGCTGGCCTACAGCACCTTGCGCTTCGCCCTCGAGCATGGCCATCGATCGCGCCAACCACCGGCTATTCATCGGCTGCCGCAGCAAAGTAATGGCCGTCATGAATGCCGATACGGGCCAGGTCATCACAACGTTGCCCATTGGCGATCATGTCGATGCCACCGCCTTCGATCCCGCGACGAAGCTGATCTTCAATTCGAATGGCGAAGGGACGATTACCGTTGTTCGTCAGGATGGCTCGGACAAATACTCCGTGGTCGAAACTGTGAAAACTTTGCCGAAAGCCAAGACGATGGCCCTGGATCCGAAAACCCACCAGCTGTTTCTATCCACAGCAGAATCAGGGCAGTTCGAGGTGCTGGTGGTGGGGAAATAGCCAAGCTGTGGTTTAGTGAGAGATTAATTATGCTCTCATGAAACAGTCTCGACCTTTGTGACCCGGCGGATTACCATGTTAGGCAATCCGCGAGAGGCGGTCAGGTACGCGCTCTGTGTTTGCCGGAATCGTTCTTGCGAGCCTCTTGTGTCTGACGGCTGCGAGTATCGCTTACCCGCAGACGAACGAATATCAAGATAGCGGGTCCGGAGTCAGCCTCTCCTTGCCCCCTGGCTGGAGATGGATCGGTCCGGACCGCTGGGGAGAGCAGCAAAGTACCCTCCTATTGCGAGAGCCCGAAACTCATCAGGAGGTGAGGCTGTACGTGCAGATTCTCAGCCCGCCGGACCTAATTTCCGCAGAGGCCATGGACAAGAAGCTTTCGAGGCGAGTGCAACACAAAATACGCCAGCGGACAAGAGAGGGATACAAGGATTATCACCTTCGCGAAAATAGCTGCGAGTTGCATTCGCTAGGCGGACGCTCCGCATTAAGCTGGATATCGGAGTTCACCGAAAACGGCCGCAACATGGTGGAATACGTCACGCGAGTCCGCAGCGAAAACACCAATGCGCGGTTCTTCGCTAAGCTGCCGGCGGAGCGCTTCGATGACTTTAAGCGACGCATCGATCCAGTCATCGACACGGTGGATCCGCTGGGCACCCCTCTCCCGCGGCTGCATTTGCAACATCGTGCAGCGCTGAAGAGCCAATCATGGAAGTGGATATTACTATCGATCTGGTACAGAAACTTATTATGCGCTCCGAAAGACGATCATTGGCAAGAAAGTTATTATTACTCTCGTTAACTGCGGCACTGCTTGGGTTCGCCGCTTGCACCAAGAAATCGACCGCACAAACTTCGGTTGATCTGCAGCTCAAAACCAGCGTGCCCTTTCGCTTTGTGGCGTATGGCGATACACGCTTTCATGATCCGAAAGATACAGACGCTGCCAATCCTGAAGTACGCGTAGCTTTGGTCGAAGCCATCGCCGGGGTAAATCCCGCATTCATTTGTTTCACCGGCGACATCGTCTATAACGGCTACGATGAGGACGATTGGAAGGTATGGGATCGAGAGACGAGCGTCTGGCGCGACAAGAAAATTCCGGTGTATCCGGCGCTCGGCAACCATGATCTGCACGGGAGCGAGAAAATTGCGCTGGGCAATTACTTCCAGCGCTTCCCCGATCTGCACCATAGCCGGTATTACTCGGTGCGCGCCGCGAATACGCTCATCCTGGTGCTCGACAGCTCTCTCGATGAAGTCTCTGGCCCGCAGGGCCAATGGCTGGCCGGTAAACTGGACAAAATCCCGGCAGACGTGGACTTCGTTTTCCTTATGTTTCACCATCCGCCGTACACCAGCTCCTCGGACATGAAAATGCTCGGAGGTGGCCACTCCGCCCGGTCTACGGAGAAAGCTCTGGCGAAGATATTGGAGGATCGCCAGGCGCATGTGCGCGCGCGTTTCGTGGTGTTCTCCGGCCACGTGCACAACTATGAGCGCCATGAACACGGATCCGTCACTTACTTTGTTTCCGGTGGCGGAGCGGCTCACGCTTATCCCATCGAGCGTGCTCCGAGCGACCCGTTCCAAAGCAAGGAAGTGAACTACCACTACCTCCTCGTGGAGGTCGATCATCAGCAACTAAAGATCACCATGAATCGCATCGAGCTGTCCGGCGGGAAGGCGGTCTGGACGCAGCCCGATTCTGTAACGATCACTACACCGGCAACCGCCTTCACCGCGACCGGGCGCTGAACGCTCGGTCATAAAATACATTGCTGGCCGAGACCTCTTAAGGTTCAAGCATAAACGAGCCTTTCACTCGCATGTCCCGCGACGATGAGCCAACGAGCACGTCGAACTGGCCTGGCTCCGTGACCCAATCTTTCTTCGTGGTGCTGTAGAAAGCCATCGCCGCGCGGTCAAGCGTAAAACTCACGGTCTTCGATTCTCCAGCTGCCAGCTCCACCCGGCGAAAGCCTTTCAATTCCTGAACCGGACGATCCACGCTCGCGTGTCCGTCGTGCACATAGAGCTCCACCACCTCGGCCCCGGGGCGGGATCCGCTGTTACGGACTCGCAGGCTCACTTCTACCGGCTTCCTCGCTGAGGTTTGGTCGGGCGAAATTTTCAAATCGCTGTAATCGAACTTCGTATAAGAAAGGCCGTAGCCGAAAGGAAATAGAGGCTCTACCTTTTTCGTATCGAAATATCGGTAACCCACGTAGATGCCCTCCGCGTACTCGACCTGCAGGTTCTCGCCGGGATAGTGCCCATAGGCTGGAGAATCCTTCCACGCCTTTACAAACGAAACGGGGAGCTTCCCGGAAGGATTGGCCTCACCGAAGAGAACATCCGCGATTGCGTTCCCGCCTTCTTGTCCGCCATACCACATATCCACAATGGCCGGAACCGGCGCGATCCATTGCGACATGATGACAGGCCCGCCGGCGTTGATCACCACGACGGTGTTTTTATTGACTTTCGCCACGGCGGCGATGAGTTCGTCCTGCCCGGCTGGCAGATCCAGCGACTTGATGTCGAAACCCTCCGACTCAAGTTTGGGGTACCTGCCGACCACGATGATGGCACCGTCTGCTTTCGCCGCCGCGCTGACGGCGTCGTTTCTAAGCTGCTCCCGCGCCTGCGGAGTATCCTTGCTGGGATCCTCGCCCTCCATGCTTGCGCCCAATGCATAACTGACTTGCACATGTTCACCCGCACGATCCTGAATCCCTTTCAATGGACTGATCGAATACTTGGGACTCACGAGCGAACTGCCCCCACCGCCGGTTCTGGCTACCGCGGCGTTGGGCCCGATAACGACGAGGGAATGAATCTTCGACGGATTGAGCGGGAGTAAATCGCCGTCGTTCTTCAGCAGAATGATGCTCTCGGTCGCGGCCTTGCGCGCCAGGGCACGCTGCTCAGACGTATCGATCTCGCCGGTTGCGGGGTGTGGTTTGTCGAACTGTCCGCTGAGGAACATCACACGTAGCATGCGGCCTACGTTGTCATCAATTGTGGCCGTGGATATCTTGCCTGCCGATATTTGCGGAAGCACTTTCTCCGGGACCAGCCAGCCGCCGCCGTTGCCGGACTCCTGCGTTTTCGCCCGTTTCAGCCACTCTCTCATGGGCTCACCGCCAGGCATCTCCAAATCCATTCCGGCGTTGACCGTAGCTACGGTGCTGTAGGTGCTGCCCCAGTCAGAAACTACGAAGCCCTTAAAGTCCCATTGCTTTTGCAGCACGTCTTTCAGCAGGAAGGGATTTTCAGCGCAGTACACGCCGTTGAGTTTGTTGTACGCGGACATCACCGACCAGACTCCCGCCTCCTCGACGGCAGCTTTGAACGCGGGGAAATAGATTTCGTGCAAAGCCCGCTCATCGATCGCTGCGTTGATCCGGTGTCGCTCGAACTCCTGGTTGTTTGCGGCAAAGTGTTTGATCGTCGCGATCACACCTTCGCTCTGAACTCCCATGATGTAAGCCACTCCCAGGCGGCTCGTGAGATAGGGATCTTCGCCGTATCCTTCGAAGTTTCTACCCCAGAGAGGAGTGCGGTTAATGTTCACGGTTGGTCCCAGAATCATGTCGCGACCAACCGCCTTCACTTCCTGACCGATTGCCCGCCCCTCCTCCTGGACCAGTTCCGTATCCCAGGTGGCGGCCATGGCCACTCCTGCGGGAAAAGCAGTCGCCGCGATTTTCGTTCTTGCCGTCGCCGCACTAGTCTCGGCCGAGGGGCCGGCCCAGGAACGGATGCCCAACGGGCCATCCGCCATTTTTATGGACGGAATACCGAGCCGCTCATTCGGAACGCTCTGCATCCAATCTGCCCCGCTCAGCATTGCAACTTTTTCCGCGAGCGTCATACGGCCCAGCAGGTCTTCGACGCGCTGCTCAACCGGCACGCTGGAATTCTTGTACGGCGGGAGATTGGAGCCGCTTTGGTTCTGCGCGACGCCGAATACAGTCGCGAAGAGAATCAAACCCAAGCAAAAAGAACGCCTCACTGTCCGAGCCGCTGACATCTCTCTTCCTGACATGCGCGTACACCTCCCCAGGGCACCATGGGCCCGCACAATTCTATCTCTATTTTGATGGGGGTCGCGGGTTATCAATCCGGGCGATGAACAATCTCGAAGTGTTTCACCCTCTCATCAAAATCGGTGAGAACCGCTCGCGCTTCCGGTTCCACCACGGCCTGCTCGGGCTTCACTCCGGCAAACTTGCGGACCGCCTCCATCGACTCCCAAAGCGTGAGCACCATAAGTTCAACCACGCCGTCCACTGCGCGGCGGAGCAGGTATGCTCCGCGGTGTCCTTCGATAGCTCGAAGCGCCGGGAAAACTCTCCCGGTGGCGTGCTGAATATATTCGCCCGACTTCTCGACGGTCGAGCGCGCCTTCCACATTCGCAAGATCATCCCCTTGTCTTGGGATGAAGAATCTTGGCTCCAGGCGTTCGAAGACCCGCTTGGCGTGGCTTTTGCTGCGTTTCCCGCATGTGGCCGGATAGGTTTTGCAGCGTCTTCGCCCGCGACTGTCGTCCATTCGCGTACGCGCCATCGCTTCACTGCTCCGCTGGTGACATATGGATCAGCGCGGGCGAACTTCTCCGCGACTTCCGGGGAGTCGCCCTTGAACAGCAACACTGCGCCGTCTACGGGATTTGCCAATGCACCGCCCAACACGAGTTCGCCACGCGCGCTGGCCGCCCATGCCCTTTCCAGATGCGCATCTCGAAACTCCGCGCGCCTGGCAGCGTAGTCTTCGCCAACTTCATAAAAGAGAAGGTAATGCATTTCGAACTTCCTTTTCGTTTTCTGTCAGATGCTCTCAACCCAACCGTGCGGATCTGGCTCGCGGCCGGTCATCACGGCCAGCAGTTTTTCCCGTACGGCAACCCCCACTTTTCGTTCTTCAAGCGGGGGCAGTTCAAGAACTCGTTCCTGGTATCGAATCCGTCTCACATGGGTCACGATCGCCGCCGTCCCTGTTCCAAAGCATTCCCGAAGTTCGCCGCGCTCGTAGCTTCCTACTAGTTCATCGATGGAAATACGATCTTCCGTCACGCGATATCCCATGTCGCGCAGAAGTGTGATCACGCTATCGCGAGTGATGCCGGGCAGGATTGTGCCACTCAAAGATGGCGTAATGACCTCTTCACCCCGAACGAAAAATACATTCATGACGCCGCATTCTTCCACGTAGCGGCGCTCCTGCGCGTCCAGCCACATAACCGAGTTGAATCCTGCCTCGCGCGCTTCCTGATCTGCCAGCAGCGCGGCCGCATAATTCCCGGCGGGCTTAATGTCGCCGGTTCCTCCCGGAAACGCACGCGCGTAGCGCTGGCTGACGAGCACATCTACCGGAGCGGAGAAATATGCGCCAAAAGGAGAAGTCAAAATGATGAACTGGTATCGATCCGCCGGCTTCACCCGAAGAGATGGATCGGTCGAAAACAGCACCGGCCGTATGTAAAGTGCACCGATCTCTGCCGGAGGAACCCACGCCCGGTCCAGGCGAATCAGTTCCCGGAGGCCATCCAGGAACAACGATTCAGGCAGGATCGGCATCGCCAGCCGCGCCGCCGACCGCTGGAATCGTCGCGCGTTTTCACGCGGGCGGAACAAGAGGAGACGACCGTCGGCCGCCCGGTGTGCCTTCATGCCTTCGAAAACAGAAATTCCATAGTGCAGCGCGCTGACACTCGGAGCCATAGGAATCGGGCCATAGGGGCAAATCAGACCGGCACTCCAACCACCATCATGAAACTCCGCGGCGAACATGTGGTCGCTGAAAACACTCCCAAATGCAACCGTCGGAAAGTCAACCGCCTGCAACCTGGAGTTGGCGACACGCTCAATACGAAACGGAACCACCTCCATCGGATTGTTTCCATGCATTAGGAATTTGCTCCTTTGTGAGGTCGATCATCAGACCTGCACGAATTTCAATCTTCTCCCAGGGTAGCCGGGGTTTTAACCATCACTCTATCCGCAGTGAATAACATGTTGCAAATGAATAATATGCATTGCTAATATGCGCATATGGAATTCGATGACGTCCGGGCTTTTGTGAGTGTTGCGGACGCTGGCTCGGTAAGCCTGGCGGCGCGTGACTTGTATGTAACCCAGTCCGCAGTCACGCGGCGCCTGCAACGCCTTGAGGCATCCCTCGGTACGCCTCTCTTGGATCGGAGCACCAGACCGGTAGGGCTAACCGGTGCGGGCCAAACTGCGCTGGAGCGATGCAGGCGACTGCTCAACGATGTTCGCGAAGTGCGTGCTGCAATGGCCAACCGTGATCTTCCGATGGGTGAAATTCGGATTGGAGTCGCGCATGCCCTCACCGAATTTACACTTACGGAACCTGTGGGCCAGCTCCGCCGCAAGTTTCCCAAAGTTGCTCCTCGCCTCCGCACGGGATGGAGCCGCGAATTGCTCGAGGGTGTACGTTCGCGAGGCCTCGATGCGGCCGTCATTCTTCTGCCCGCAGGGGAACAACTGCCGGCTGACATGGTGGGCAAGCGGCTCGGCAAAGAACGACTCGTCCTGATCGCGTCCCGGCGAGAAGAGCATCCCCCGGCTCGGAGGATAGAAGACCTGGCCGGAGTGCAATGGATTCTCAATCCGGAGGGTTGCGCTGCGCGAGCCGCGTTGCGAAGTACGCTTCTCCGGGCCAATATCGACATGGTTGTGGCTGTAGAAGCCTACAACTATGAACTTCAGCTTGCCTTAGTCGCTCAGAACCGCGGGCTTAGCCTGGTACCTGAGCGCATCGTAAAGCGCAGTCGGCTAAGGACGCGGCTGCAGGCCCTGCGCGTGCCGGGCCTGAATTTTCCTCTCACCATCTGGATGGTGTACTTCCAACCCATCTCCGGGTTCGATGCGGTGATAGGTGAACTCAGCAGCATATTAATCAAGAGATTCTGAACCCCTGCTCGCTGAGCGCAGAGCCCGCTACGGCTTAACAGACGCCCGCCTGGGGAAGTTAATCGCAAAATACAATCCGAATGGCGGGTTGTGGAATCTAATGCTCCATGCGCGCTCGAAGAGGCTTGCTTGGCTTTATTGTGATGGTTCAGTCCGTTCTTTTTCTCACGCATTTTTTTCTCTATCAGACCTGGATGTTTTCACCCACCGGAAGCGAACCCGCTGGAGCGCTCTGGACCAAGCTGCTGCTCGCCTTGTTGTCGGTGAGCTTTGTCGCCGCCTCACTGCTCGCCTTTCGCTATACCAACCCCGCTGTGCGCGCGTTTTATAAGGCGGCTGCGGTTTGGCTGGGTCTATTGACCTTTTTCTTCCTGGCGGCGGTTTCTGCCTGGATTCTTTTCGGTGTTGCGAGGTTGGCTGGGGTAGAAGTCAACTTCCATCGGACCGTGGAATTGCTGTTCAGTGTTGCCGCGGTGGTGGGGGCCTACGGTGTCTTCAACGCAGGCTGGACGCGAATCACGCGAGCCACGGTGCGGCTGGCGAATCTGCCGGCCGCGTGGCGTGGGCGCAAAGCGGCGTTGATCAGCGATGTGCACCTCGGCCACGTACGAAACGGAAGTTTTCTGCGCCGCATGGTGGTAAAGATTTTGCGGGAGGAGCCGGACGCGATTTTTATCGCTGGCGATCTGTATGACGGCACGGCCATCGACGCCGGGCGAGCGGCCGAGCCATTAAGCAAGCTGACTGCGCCGCACGGAGTATATTTTGTCGCGGGAAATCACGAACAATTTGGAGATGACAGCAAGTATCTGAACGCCATTGCTGCGGCAGGAGTGCGCGTGCTCAGCAATGAAAAAATAGAAGTGGACGGTTTGCAGATTGTTGGCGTGCCCTACCGCAACGCGGGGCAGAACGAGCATTTTGCGTCGGTGCTGCGCGGTGTTCATTTGGATCGCAACCGCGCAAGCATCTTGCTGACCCACGCCCCCAACCATCCGGAGATCGCGGAGGCCGCCGGCGTTACTCTTCAATTGTCTGGCCATACCCATCTGGGACAGTTCATCCCCTGGAGTTGGATGGCGCGGCGGATCTACCGGCAGTTTGTGTATGGTTTGAGCCGAATTGGAAAGATGCAGGTTTTCACATCGAGCGGAGCAGGAACCTGGGGACCGCCGCTTCGACTGGGATCGAATCCCGAGATCGTAGTACTCGAGTTCGAGTAAAAGCACTCGAACTTTCAATCCGACGTCACTTGGGCAGAACTTCCGCTCTTTCCCTGAGCGCTCCGACGAGGCGACCGACCGATTCCAGTTTCTGCAGATCATCGGGAGTAAAGTCCGGCCCTGCTGCGGCCGGGCGCGGGGCTTTGCGGGAGACTTGAATCACTCCGATGACCGCTCCGTTGTCGGCAAGAATGGGCGCAGACATGAGTTTCTGGATCACTTGGTCGTCCAGCCCCGTATGCCCCAGTTTCACGAGCTCAAAAACGCTGAAGTGCTTGACTTGCGTAAAGCCATTGAACAGCTCCGCCTGCTTGGTGCGCGCCGTCCGGGCAGCGACAGCTGAACTGGAGAGAGGGATCGCCCCGGCCGTTCTCAACTCACAGGGATAAAGGAAGTTCAGCAGACTTCCACTAAGCCCCAGCAGAGCAACTTCCGTTTCCGTTACGCGGAAGATATTGGCCACGCAGGCGCAGATCGAGTCCGGACTTCCATCCGACGACGCCAAGGCCGCAAATTGGTCGATTCCATCCATCTTCCCGAAGCATGGCGGAGAACAGCGGGAGTGGCAAGATAACTATCGTGGCCCTCCTTTCTTCTTCTATTTCAACAGGTTGGCGGGGCGGTCGATGGTTCTGCGGGCGATTTCCGATGGCCATCCACCCGGCCCGAGCACAGTTTGGCGTGGCGGCCTGGCAGGGCTGCACGGTCATGTCCAAGGTAACTTGGGACGGTTGGGGATCAATCTCTATCCTAGACGTTAGAAGATCGCGTCCGGCGGGCGTGAGCTGGGCGAATATTCGCCGGGAGGACTATGTCTCCGCTTGTCCAGAGATCGCGAGTGAAAAACCCGCCGAACGACGGCGCCCCGCAACACTGGAGCATGCTGGTGTTTGAAAGTCTGTCGGCGGGAGCGATGGCCCTGTTCATCGCCATCGTGGCCGTCATGGTGGTGGTGGGAGCATATCTAGTCTTCGTTTGGCCTCTGACGTTTTGGGACCTCTCAAACTTAGGCCTGGAAAAATACGCGCCCTGGTCGAATAAAGCGCTCTGGTCGGTTTTCGCAGGCGGGACCCTGGTGGGATTCTGGGCTTTCAGTGGGGCGGCATTCAAGCGGAAGAAGCAGAGGAACGAGCGGAACAAATCGTAGGGTAGTGCGTTTCACTTTCTCGGCGATCTACAGATCAGTGAACGAAGTTGATCGCCACCGCGGGTGTGATGGTAGCCTTCGTGTTGTGACTCGCCGGAATCACGCGGGCGCCGAGAAGCACACCCAGCTTAGGTTTCCAGCTGTATTCAACCGCGGGCGCGAAGCCAAACGCGTCGCTGGAACCGGAGTTGAGCTGGATGCTGGCTGGCATGGGATCCGAAACGTTATTTCCGGTCGTGCGGGTATTCCAGCTGTGCCGATAGGTAGCGTCGAGCGCCAGTACCCACCTGCGCGTCAGGCTGTATTCCCAAGCGGCATCCCCATAGGAGGAGCTGCCGGGCTTGGCCTGACCCCGAAAGCCAGCTTCCGTGCCGTAGACACTCACGTCTTCCACGTTCACGCTTCGGGAAAACGATTGCGTTGCATTGAAGCGCATGCGCAGGATGCGTCGATTCGGTAGCCAGAAGTAAGTCTGCGTGTAGAGCGCCAACGTCGTGGTGTAGGCTCCGCTGCCCAGCCCGTCACTCGGTCGGTCGCCCAGCCGATCGTACTTTCCGGTCGGCAATCCTTCCTGCACCGCGATAGAGGTAGTCGGAATCCAACTACCTTCGTGAAACTTCGTGAGCCGGTACTGAGCTTGCAAAGTGAGATCGCCCATCCCGAGGCCGGAGCTGCTCGGGCTGTTGCTCAGCTGGTTGAAGCCCGCCGTCGGGATCAGCCCTACCGTTAACTTGTCTACGAGTCCATAGTTCACATACGTCAGCGAACCGAAGCCGTTCGAATGAGCACCGATCACATCGTAGAAATAGGGCTCGATGAGGAAGTGTCCGCGCGGTAGCGTGCTTGCGTTGGGAGCCAACATGGGTCCGGTCCACCAGGCGTCGTCCAGCGACTGCCGGACCACAGCCGGCGGCGATGCCTGCTCTTGGGCCCGCGCGCCGACCCAGCTGCCCAACAACCAGGCGGTCATCACTGCCACAGCGCCGACACTCCCCCGCATAATCTGAATTCCCTGCTGCTACTTGTGGGACGGATGGCTGGTTCCGCGGTTAAGCCGAGTTTGGTAGTGTCGGACATAATCGGGAACGATTACACCGTCGACCAATCTGTCGTCCGGTATCGCCACCTGAGATTTAATTTCCAGCGGTAAGACCCCGGCCCAAACCGGCAGCCTGTAGTCGTCCTCGTCGTCGAGCGGCGGTCCGCTTCGCACCTTTGAGGATGCCTCCTCGATTGAGAATTGCAGCACCGTGGTCGCTTTCAATTCCTTCTCGCTGGGTTGGCGGACATCCTTCCATCGGCCGGCGATCAGATGTTCGGAGATAACGCGCAAGGATTTCATCTTCTGCGCTGGATCCGCGATCTTCTGTGCTGTTCCAAATGCAACCACCGAGCGGTAGTTCACGGAATGATCGAAGGCGGATCGTGCCAGGACCAATCCATCCACGAGCGTCACCGTCACGCAGGCCGGGATGCCGGTTGCCAGCTCGCCCAGCATGCGACTGGCGGCCGAACCATGCAAAGAGAGTTTTTCTCCATCGCGGCCATATAACGTCGGAATGACAAACGGCTGGCCCTCCACGCAAAATCCGACGTGGGCGAGAAAGCCCGCGTCCAGTATCCGGTGAATCGTCTCTCGATCGTGCGATCCTCGACCGGGGAGGCGGCGGAGTTCAGTGCGCTTTGTCAGATTCATCGCTCACCCGCGTCTGGTCCGTAATCCAGTTGACTTCCCAGGTCTTGCCGCCATCATCGGAGAAGGATTGCTCAAAGTGAGGCGTATTCGTGTCGGTATTCGACCAAATAAATCGAATCAAGATGGTTTTGCCATTAATCGTGTCCTGAGCGTAAAACTCACCCCGTCCATTCTTGAATTCACCGACCTGGGGCGGGTCCAAGATGCCAATCTTGCTGTTGGCCCAATAAAGGCGCCACTGATGAGACTGGGGATTGTATAAACGGAGGGTCAGACCCTCAATGTGGCCGCCACCCGGGCTATCGGTCTCAAATTGCTCCAGTTGAGCGCGCCCATCCCACACCTTGCGGGTAACAGAAGTACCGTCAAATTCGATCCAGGTAGTGGAACCAGCTAAGCTCTGCTCGAGGCGCTTCAGATGAATTTTCCAGGTACCGATCTCGAAATCGAAATCATGTTGTCCATCATGTTGCGGGGAGGTTTGAACGCTGGATTTCGCTGCGTCTGAATTTTGCTGCGCGAGCCCATGAAAAGGCTGCAACACGACAACCAAGCTGCAAATCGTGAGCAAAGCCCGAATGCGTTGGATGTTCATCACTACCTCCTTATGATTTGTCTGTTTCTCCTTACTTCGCGGTTTTCCTCGTGAAATCAATCTCCCAGTGTTTGCTCCAAGTTTTGCCATCCATAGATCGGTGACTCTCCCAGTGCGCAGCCCGATTTGTGATCTGCGACCATCTGAGCCGCGAGAGAACCCGGCGACCAGCTTCGTCCTCCCACTGGCCGTGAAGATCGATCGCGCCATTTTCAAATCGTCCACGCCATACCCGGAAGCCACCCGGCGAAGAGGTGTCCGTCCAGGTATGCTCCCAATAGGAGGTTTGCCGATTGAAGGCGCGGAGGCCGAGACCTTTGATGACCGTTCCCTGATAGGGTCCCTCGAAGAACTCCAGCGAAACGCAGCCGTCAAGCACCTTGGTTGCCGTCAGCGAGCCCGGGCCCTTGCCCCAGGATCCATCGGGCAGAGGAAAGCGGCAGATCGCGTTCCACTCACCTTCAAGAAAATCAAATTGGTTCCCCTCCACGTTCGTTGTCGCGGAAATCACTGTGCTCATATCGTCCTCCCGGCTGATTCATCTAAGAAAAACTAACCCTATAAGTGGTCGGTCACAATAGCCACTTTGACGTGTTAGGATGTAGCCACTCTGGAGATCCGGAATGAAACGAATTCCTGCCAGCTTCCTTCCACCGGTCGTCATCGATTCCCGCAGCAAGACTCCACTCTATCGCCAGATGTACGACTGGTTTCGGAGCACCATCATCGATGGCCAAATGCGCCCTGGACAGCGAGTACCGTCCACCCGAAGCTTGTCTGCGGAGCTGAAGATTTCCCGGATCCCGGTCTTGAACGCGTACGAGCAACTGCTCGCCGAAGGGTATTTCGAAAGCTTCGTCGGAGCCGGCACGTGCGTGGCTCGATCGATCCCGGACGACGCGCTGAGTCCCCTGACGGTGAAATCGCGGAAAGAACTTCAACCCGGCGCAGGCAGCACAGGTCCGCGGCGAATGTCACGGCGGGGCTTAGAGTTGACGAATGCGCCGGCTCAACCCTGGTTTGACGTCTCGGGTGCGTTTCGAGTAAGCCTGCCCGCCCTTGACCAGTTTCCGATCGGGGTATGGTCGAAGCTGGTAGCTCGGCACTCTCGAAATCCGCCAAGGGGCATCATGGCCTACGGCGATGCCATGGGATATCCACCCTTCCGCGAAGCCATCGCGGAGTACCTGGGCGCGGTTCGCGGCGTACGATGCGAGCCGTCGCAGATTCTGGTGACCACGGGGTCACAGCAGGCTTTGCAGCTCGCGGCACACGTTCTGTTGGATCCCAATGATCGTGTTTGGATGGAAGAACCGGGCTATCTCGGCGCGCGCCAAGCTTTTGTGACGGCCAGGGCTCAATTGATTCCGGTTCGCGTGGATCACGACGGCATGGAGGTGGCAGAGATCATCCGTCGAGGGTGCACCGCACGGGCTGTCTACGTCACGCCATCTCATCAATATCCCATGGGAACAACGATGAGTGCCACACGCCGCATGCTACTGCTCAACTGGGCGGCGTGCTCCGGAGCCTGGATCATCGAAGATGATTACGACAGCGAGTACCGGTTCGGAAGCCGCCCAATCGCGTCGCTACAAGGCTTGGACACGGATACGAGAGTGATTTATATCGGAACATTCAGTAAAGTCATGTTTCCCGCTCTGCGCTTGGGCTATGTGGTTGTTCCCAGGGATTTAGTCCCCGCTTTCTCCGCCGCTCGGGACGCTGCCGATATCTTTTCATCGACTCTCTACCAGGCGGTCATGACCGACTTCATCCGCGAGGGACACTTCGCTCGCCACATACGTCGGATGCGAATGCTCTATATGGATCGGCGAAGGACGCTGATAAAAGCGATCCAGAGCCAGACGGGGGATCTGCTAGAGGTGATCGGCGACGCCGCGGGAATGCATGTGCTCGCGTTGCTACCGCCCGGTATTAACGACCTGAAGGTTTCAAGGCATGCCGCTCAGAGGCGTATTTCTGTCATGCCCTTATCCAGTTGTTGCCTGAAACCTCCGGCGCGAGGCGGCCTGATTCTTGGCTACGGGGGCGTAAATGCACATCAGATTTACGATGGTATGCGCAGACTAAGAATGAGCGTAGAGAATCGGATCGCGTGAGGTGTTTGGTAATTGGAAAATCAGCGCCGTCCCGTATGGGAAGACGCCGGCAGCCTGCGGTTGAGCGCTCGGAACCGAGCCGAAGTTGTTGCCTGTGGGATTGAACACGAGCGCCCCACCTTCCGCAAGAACATACGGGCTGATCCGAAACCTGCCGGCCGCCGGCAAGCGAAACCCGAAGCCCCCGCTAGCTTGGTGAATATCGGTCGGAACTCTGGAGAACGCCGCAGGCCCAACAATTGCTGCGTGTTACGGTCCTAACCATAGACGGCTTCGGCCGCGAGCCAGCGGTTGATGGGATACCGGTAAGCGACTAGAAAAACACCCGTGTCGGTAGTCCTCTGCGACCTACCTTGACTATCTGTATCCTTCGTGAAAAAGCCCGTGCCCTGCAAACTGATCTCCGACCGGCTCTCCTGAGCCGTCGTCCGAGCGTTATTAGAATGAAAAGACCTGCGAGCATAATCGCGGTCTGACGCACCGTGTGACTCCTCCAACCGTTGAATGTTCGCCGACGATTCCCACGGATTTACCCTCACAGTATGAAATCGTCATTCAGGCTTAATACGGTATCCCAGCTGCCAAAATCGGCCGTGATGGATGTTGCCGCGAAGTACTTGATCGAACGCAGGTTGCGCCGACGGGAGGAGTGGGCGTCGAGGCGATTGTCGAGTCGCCTCGACACAGGATTCGACAAGTGACGAAAACTACGACATTTTGTCGAAGCTTTCCCGCCCTGCGTGACATCTCATGAAGCATATCCGCGAACCCGAGCCATTTCCGGATTTTCGGCGGAAACAATGGCTTACAGGTTCGTCATTGACTTGTGAGCAACGAAGCAATCTATGAGTGCTGTGAATGTTCTCCCGGTAACACCCGCAGAGGGACACGCGCACCGCTATGAAGCGCTGCTGCGCGCGGCCAACGCGATTGGCACGTGCAGCGATTGTGAAGCTGCCGGCGATATGCTGGTGAAAGCGCTGCGCGACGTCGTTGCTTTCGATTACCTGCATCTGGTCGCGTTTGAGAACGAGACCCAGACCGTCGCGTGGCACTTGCTTTATTCCAATGGCACGAGGCAAAGCCTGTCTTCCGCCAAGGTTCTTATAAAGGACACGCCAATTGAGTGGGTACATGAATCTCAGCAACCCCTTGTGACTGCGGACTGGAGCGAGGAGACGAGGTTCGCGAAACATAGGAACTGTCTTAATGGACTAGGGATTGCGGCTACCTGCGTCCTGCCGCTCGCCAGAGGCGATCGCCGGCTCGGTGTGCTGAGCATCGGCAGCACGCGTCCCTACGCCTACCCCGAAGACGAAGTCCGTTTCCTCTCTTTGGTCGCCGACCAGATTGCTCTGGCGATCGATGCTGCCGTGAACTTTTATCTGTCGCGGCAGGCGCAGGACCGACTGAAGCTGATCCTTGATCTCACCAATCAGGTCGTTTCGAACCTAAATTTTCATGACCTATTGCAAACGATCTCCGCCAGCATTCGCCGGGTCATGCAGTGCGACGCGGCAGCCATTATGCTGCCCGAGCCAGACGGAGCGCATTTGCGCGTGCATGCTCTCGACTTCCCCGACAGCAAGGGATTGTTCACCGAGGAAGTTTTGATTCCTATCGCGGGAACGATGCCCGGTGAAACCTTCCGCAGCGGAAAAACCTGGGTCCTGAACCGGCTTGACCCTGCCGAAGTGTCTGCTGAGATGTACGCCAAGGCGACCGGGGAAGGCATTAATTCGTTCTGCGATGTGGCGCTGGTTAGCCGGGATCGCTTGCTTGGCGTACTCGCCCTTGCGAACCGGCAAGAGAATGCGTTCGATGAGGAGGACACAGCGTTTCTGTCTCAGGTGGCGCAGCAGGTGGCGATCGGTGTGGAGAACGCCCTGGCATTCGGTGAAATCGCCGATCTCAAGGACAAGCTGACGCAGGAGAAGCTGTATCTGGAGGATGAAATCCGTGGCGATTTGGATTTTGAAGGAATTGTGGGGCAGAGTTCCGCCCTCCGCCATGTTCTAGATCTCGTAGAAACCGTGGCTCCCAGCGATTCAACCGTGTTGCTTCTGGGCGAAACCGGTACGGGAAAGGAATTGATTGCGCGCGCCATCCATGAACGCAGCCGCCGCAAGGATCGAACCTTTGTGAAGCTCAATTGCGCCGCAATTCCAACCGGTCTTCTGGAGAGCGAGCTGTTTGGTCATGAACGGGGCGCTTTTACGGGTGCGATTTCACAAAAGGTTGGCCGGCTTGAACTGGCCGACCAGGGCTCACTCTTCCTGGATGAAGTCGGGGACATTCCCATCGAAATCCAGCCCAAACTGTTGCGAGCCTTGCAGGAACGTGAGTTTGAGAGGCTGGGCAGCACGAGAACCAAGAAGGTCGATGTGCGGCTGGTGGCGGCCACGAATCGCGACCTGGACAAAATGATCGAGGATCGCGAGTTCCGCAGCGACTTGTATTACCGCCTGAACGTTTTTCCCATCCGCATTCCGCCCCTGCGCGAACGTCCCGACGATATTCCCCTGCTGGTCCGTTACTTCACCCAGAAGTATGGCCGCCGCATGGAAAAGAAGATCGAATCGATTCCCGCCACAGCGATGAAGAAGCTGTCGAGTTGGCATTGGCCGGGGAACATTCGTGAGCTGGAAAATTTCATCGAACGCTCGGTAATCCTTACCCACGGCACCGCCCTCGAAGCTCCAATCAGTGAACTAGGCAACAACGGCAGCACCGCGCCGGGGGTAGGAACGCGCGAAGCCGGTGAGCGCGATGCGATTGTCCGCATTTTGAAAACCACCAATGGGCGAGTCGCGGGCGCCGATGGGGCTGCCGCGCGTATGGGCATCAAACGTACAACCCTGATTTCGCGCATGAAGAAGCTGGGGATCGACCCGCGCAGAGTGTCGTAGAGTTTGACAATTGTCGAAAGTGTTTGGCACGATTGCGGCAAGACCAGCGGGCGAATGTCCGGCTGACTGCCAGTTTTCATTTGTTTTCTGTGAGTTAGCTTTCCCGTGAATCCTGGCTCTTGCTTTGCTCTGAATCCTCAACATGATGGGATCCGTCGCATTAACGAGCTTGTGCGGAGCGGCAGTTTCCTTCATGCTGTTATTTCTTGGCGCTCTTCTGAGAGAGGCAATGGCAATGAGACCTCGCAGGCGGTTTATCGGCAGGGACAAAGTGGCCAGAGCCGCCCCTAATTCGATTGAGCAGAGTTCCGGGCGCGCGGACCGGGCGGCCTGACCGCACATACCTCTAGAACCGTGAATTCTCGACCCACCCAGGTTTCCGACCCCTCTTTCTTTGTCTAGGTTTCGACTTCCGCCCCACGGATTCGCTCCCACCTCGACAAATGTCGAGATTGATTTCGACATTTTTCGACACACTGCCGCGCCGGTTTCATTTCCATCAACGCTTTCAACCATTTGTGCGACTCGTCCTTTGGCCAGGGTCTTGCGCTTACCGAGTTCGTCGCAAGAATCAGCATGTTCAAGATTTCCATCATCGATAACCGGTCACAACGCAGGCTAGTGGTGGAAGGCAGGCTCATCGAACCCTGGGTGGACGAGTTGCGCAGGACGTGGAAGAGCGCCAGCCGTGACCTTGACGGACGCAGACTGGTGATCGATGTGGGCAGCCTGACCGTTATTAGCCGCGAGGGAGAAGACGCGATCTTCGATCTGATGAAGGAGGGTGCGAAGTTTTCCTGCGGGGGCGTCCTCACTCGACATGTGCTGAAGCGACTTGCCCGAAGATGTGGGCACAAGTCGTGAATAGTTGTCGGCAAATTAAAGGACGATTTATTGGTCCATTTCCACCAGTTTCAAACGACCAGTAGTAGTAGGGAGGCAAGATGCTTGGCACAAAGCAAGTCGTAGACCAGGAATCCACGCCGTATGCAACCAGCGCGAGTTTCTGCCGAATTTTCGAGGAAGACATGAACGGTCTGTATTTGCTGTCTTTCCTGCTGACCGCGCACCGTGAAAAGGCCGAACAGTGCTTCGTCTCCGGCTTGGAGGACTCTGTCGATGCCAGCCCGGTTTTCAAAGAATTGGCAAGCTCCTGGGCTCGGCGGGCGATCATCCAAAATGCCATCCGGCTCCTCAACCCGCGGCCGTTAGAGGGAAATGGCGGTTCGAGCTCTTCATTATTCACCGAATTCACCGATAACGAGAACCTGGCGGCGGTTCTTGCACTGGGACCATTCGAGCGCTTCGCGTACGTAATGTCGGTGCTCGAACGCTACTCCGATCAAGATTGTTCTGTTCTCTTGGGCTGCTCGCGGCGGGATGTGGTCGCCGCTCGAACTCGCGCCTTCGAGCAAATCGCAAGCCTGAAGCTATTGCGTCACTCCGATCAACTACCCGCTGTCGGTTCGGAAGAAGAGCCGGTATCAGATGAGCGCCGCATTTCGCGGTGTACACCAATTGTCCCGATCTACCAGGCCCTGGGTGGTGGTTGGCAATAATTGAGTTTGTAAGAGGGAGAACTGCCCCGGCCGTCAGCCATCGTTTGCCATGCCGTGGACTCCTGCTTTAGCCTGATAGTGCGTCCACCGGGGAGGAACCACGTGCTCAGGTCGCTGCTAAGAGGGTGCAAAGAGAATACCTCCTCGAGCGTGGAAGGGAGGCACAACCTCCTGCCTTGGGCGGCGGCAGCGGCTCTCGTGTTTGGCGCACTCGCGGTTGATCACGCGTCTGCCGCAAGCTGCGAAAGTCTGTCCTCTCTCGCTTTGCCGGAAACCACGATAACGGCGGCCCAGTCGATACTAGCGGGCACTTATACGGCGCCGGATGGCGAGATCTTCACCAACATGCCGGCCTTTTGCCGGGTTGCGGCCAGACTGACTCCGACCAGCGATTCCGACATCAGAATCGAAGTCTGGATGCCGACCTCTGGCTGGAACGGGAAGTTCGAGGGTGTCGGAAACGGCGGCTTTGCAGGCGCGATCGGGTACAGCGAGCTCGCTCCCGGCGTCTCGCTTGGGTACGCCACTGCCAGTACCGATACCGGCCATATCGGCTCCTCCACCGATGGATCGTTTGCCCTTGGGCACCCGCAGAAGATCATCGATTTTGGATATCGCTCGGTGCATCTGATGACCGTCATCGGCAAGCAGATTACTGCCTCCTTCTACGGCGAGAGTCCGCAGCGTGCTTACTTCGCTGGCTGTTCAACAGGCGGACGACAGGCGCTGATGGAGGCGCAGCGCTTTTCCAGCGATTATGACGGAATCGTTGCCGGCGATCCGGTTGCTTTCTACACCCACCATCATGTCGGCGGGAATTTGTGGGTCGTGCGGCAGATGTTCAACCACCCCGCCAGTACGGTTTTCACTACTGAAGACACACTCCTCGGCAACGCCGTCAACGCCGCGTGCGATACTCTTGATGGCGTCGTGGATGGCGTCCTGAATGATCCCCGGCGCTGTCACTTTAATCCCCAAGCGCTCTTGTGCCAGGGCTCCCAAAAGCCTCCGAGCTGCCTTACGGTGGAGCAGGTGCGAGCGATCGGAAACCTCTGGACCGGTCCCGATCAGATGGTGCACCGGCAGGGCTATTACCCGCCCTTTGAGCGGGGCGGCGAAGCCGATGGCTGGCCCTTCCATATTTCTCCACCAACGCCGCCTGCGCCGCAAACCAACTCTCATGCCGCGATTGGAATTCCCTTCTTCAAGTACTTCGTCTTCGACGATCCGGACTGGGACTTTCGAACTTTTGACTGGAGCACTGACCCAGCTTACGTGGATAGCAAAGTGGTGGTTCCCGGTCAAACTTTGGCGTCGGTGCTGAACGCAATGAATCCCGATCTGCAGCCGTTCCGAGCTCAGGGCGGCAAGCTCATCCAATACCATGGGTTTAGTGACCCCGAGGTGCCGCCGCTGACCAGCATCTTCTATTTCGATGACGTCGTGAACTTTTCCGGCGGTTCACTGCGGCAGACGCAGGACTCTTACCGTCTTTTCATGGTGCCTGGGATGAACCACTGTAGCGGTGGCCCCGGCGCAAATGTCTTCGACATGCTCACCCCGCTTGTGCAGTGGGTTGAGCAGAACAATGCACCCGAGAGTGTCATCGCGACACACTACGTCAACAACACGGTCGCGCAAGGTGTGGCGTTTACTCGTCCTTTGTGCCCCTATCCGCAGAAAGCTGTGTACAAGGGGAGCGGCAGCACCAACGACGCCTCGAATTTCGTCTGTAAGTGATCCTCATCGACAGCCACAGCGCCTCCGATCGGACCCACCGTGTCCGCATGGATTGAATCCGGTACGCAAACTGCGAGGGAAGAATGAATAACTTGTCATCTGTTCGTCATCGAGAATTCATTCTCTAGCTGATAATCTTTCTCATGGGACTTGGTGACTCTGATCGGCGACTGCGTTACCGACGTCTTTCCGTCCCGTTCCTGATCGTCATTTTCTTTGTATCTTTCGCACGCGCTCAAGCCAACTATGAAATCCAGGTGTACGGATCCGACCTGGTCGATCCGGCGCATACCATGCTTGAACTCCACAGCAACTTTACGATTGACGGCTCGAAGACGGCTGTGGACGGCCTCTATCCCACCAATCATGCCGAGCACCAGACCATCGAGATCACGCACGGATTCAATGACTGGTTCGAGTGTGGCTTTTACATCTTCACTTCCATTACCGAGGGCCAGAGGTGGCAGTGGGTTGGCGACCACATCCGGCCCCGCGTTGCCGTTCCGAAGAAATGGCATTGGCCCGTGGGGGTGAGCATCTCCAACGAAATCGGCTACCAGAGGCGGCAATATTCCGTCGATACTTGGACGTGGGAAATTCGTCCCATCGTGGACCAAAAAGTCGGTCGCTGGTATTGGGCCCTGAACCCGACGCTGGACCGGTCCTTCCATGGCCAGAGCGTGAATCAGGGGGTTGTCTTTTCGCCAAACTTCAAATTGAGTTACGATTTCAATCCGAAAATTGCTGGCGGTCTGGAATATTACGGTTCGGTCGGACCGGTGACCGGGTTCGATGCGGTCGCACAACAAGAGCACCAGATCTTCCCCGCGATCGACTTGACCGTCGCACCCCAATGGGAGATTAATTTCGGTTTGGGCGTCGGGGTTACGGGCGCGACGGACCATTTGATTGCTAAGATGATTTTGGGTTATCGCTTTAACTTTTGATCTGGAACGGGAGCGCGCGTGATAAAGGGCATCGTGATCGGTTTCATTCTGGCTATTGCAATTTCAGGGGCTTGCGTTTTTTATTATTTCTCTACCGGCATGGCGCCAGTAGCCACCGCCGACCCGCCAATGCCGTTTGAGAAGAAGCTGGCGAATATGGCTCTGGACGCTCATATCGAGAAGGAACACCTTCCCCCATCCTCTGTGTCCGCGGACGAACCCAATTTTCTCGCTGGGGCAAGCGTCTACAAACAGCACTGCGCCCTGTGCCACGGACTGCCAGGACAATCTCCCTTGGACTACGAGACCACGATGTTTCCGAAACCGCCGCAATTGTTCCGCGGCAAGGGTGTGACCGATGACCCGGCATCAGAGACTTACTGGAAGGCGACCAACGGAATCCGTCTCTCGGGAATGCCCTCCTTCAAGACCAAGTTAACCGACACCCAGTTATGGCAGGTCAGCCAATTGCTCGCGCATGCGAATGAAATTCCTGAGTCGGTGAAGAAGGTTCTCATTGCAGATTCGCCAACGTCAGCCCCGGCACCGACTTCCGCATCCGGCCAAAAATCGGGCAAATGATGCCAGACCAGAACCTGTCAGGTCTCAGGTCGTCCACGCCAGGATCAACCGGACAATCTGCGCTTAATCCTCGTCCAGATATTCGCCCGGAACATCGTCCTCGGGCACCTCATGCGTGCGAGCTTCCTTCTCGTCATCGTCCCCAGCGCTTTCCACGCCAGCCACGACGTCAGCCTCGAACGCATTGCCCTCTTCGACTAACTCATCGACGCTCTCGGAATCCGCAGATTCGGTGTTGGATAATCCCTGCAAATCTCCAGATTGTCCCGCCGATCGGGACGTCATTCCTTGGAGTTCGAACGGATCCGGGTCCGAACTTCGCCCTCTTGCCGCGACTCGTTTCTTCGGCGCACCGGCAGTCTTCGAACTGACCGTCTTGCTGCGGACGGTCTTGGTTTTCCGCACACCCTTTTTCGGGGCGGACTTTTTCTTTACCAATTTCTTGTTCGCCGCGCCCTTAGCCGCGCTCTTCTTGCTCGGGGCCATTTTCTTAAGCTTTTTGTTCTTCTTCTTAGGTTTCTTGTTCGCCATAATCGCAGTCTACCATCGGTAGAGCGGTGAAATTCACATCACCCCCGCTTAGATGCGCGCCAGGATAGAACAAACCCCTGAGCCCGGTTGGACGAACCTCGGTAGGCAGTCGATCCGGACGCAGGCATTGTGGACAGCAAGATACGGGAGCTGACATCCCCATTCCCAATTTGTAAGGCTGCTACGAGGTCCTTCCTCCACGGCCGCGTAACTTTAGACCGGCAACTCCGACCGCGATCCTCCCATTGGAACCATCGCTCGAACCGTTGTACCGCTTTCGCACGAAACTATCTCCAGTTCACCGCCGAGTTGTCGCATGCGTTCATTCATGCCGCGCAATCCGACTCCCGGAGCGGCTATCCAGTCTTTACCAGCTTGCTCCAGATACTCTGAAGGGATACCCTTCCCCTGGTCTTCTATTACCAGAACACACCGACCATCCTTTGCCAGCAGTTGCACTCCTGCAGCGCAACTTCCAGAGTGCCGGTGAACATTCGTGAGACTCTCCTGCAAAACGCGAAACAGAGCCAACTCGGCGTCGCGAGACAGGCGGCCAAGGCCACTCTGAACCTCGAAGGTGGTTTTGATTCCGCTGCGTTCAGAAAATCCATCCAGATACCACGGAATCGCAGACTTTAAGCCGATCTCTTCCAGCATTGGAGGATATAGCAGGTAGGAAACCGTCCGCACTTCCTTGATGCAGTTATCCGCCAGCACGATACATTCCGCAACATCCCGAACCGCCGGATCGCCCTGCTCTTCTCGAGAGACGAGTTCCAACGAATGCAGCTTCATCTTCAACACCGCGAGATATTGCCCGAGACTATCATGAAGCTCGCGGCCAATCCGCCTTCGCTCCTCATCCTGAGTGCGGAGTAAATGAAGCGACAGTTCACGCAGCGACCGTTCTGACTCGTGCAGCTTCCGCTGCGCATCTCGCCTCTCGGCAACTTCTTTGTCCAAGGCCCGATATGCGTGCATTCTTTCAGTAAAGTCCCGCGTTACCTTTGCGAAACCCAATAGTTCGCCATGAACATTCCTGACCGCCGTGATGATTACGTTTGCCCAAAATCTCGATCCATCCTTTCGCAGTCGCCAGCCTTCATCCTCGAAGCGCGATTCTTTCGCCGCGATCACCAGCTCCCATTGCGGCTTGCCATTTCGCACGTCCTCTTCGGGATAGAAGCAGGAGAAGTGCTTCCCCAGGATTTCCGCAGTCTTGTATCCCTTGAGTCGCTCGGCCCCGATATTCCAACTGGTGATGATTCCCTCAGGGTCCAGCATGAAGATCGCATAGTCCTGTACAGCCTCGACGAACAACCGGAATCGCTCTTCGCTTTGACGCAGTGCCAGCTCTTTTTCAAGCACCCGGGTTTTTTGTTGCAGCTGCGCGATGCTGCGCAGGCGTTCTTCTTCGCTTCCCAGGCCGGCATAGCTCTCGCTGGGAACAACCCCAGAATGTTCTTCGCAAATCTTTAAAAATGGCTCGATTTGCCCCTCCTCGCTGAAGCCCGAAACCGGGTAAGCGCAGAGCAACGAGAAGGAGTGAGTCTTTGCCAAATCGTTCCAAAGCCGCTCCACGCGGATGGCCTCTTGTGGCTTCCCCTCCGCCCACAGCAATGCGACGAGCTCTCCGAAGGCTGCAATGCGGCACTCTTTGCCGTCAACCGCATTTCGAGCGTGGGTCAACAATCCACCGACAATCGTCTTGAAGCGCGCCCCGTCAACCGTGCCGTTTTCCATGAATCGGGGCAGAGTTTGGGCGGCGTCCAGCGTACAGTATCGCCCTTGCCGCTTCGCTTTAACCGTGTCCAGCCCCCGGGCGGAAAGCCGCTTTTCCAGCTTTCTTTGGTGGGACTCCGTGGCAATGACGACGGCCGCATCTCCCACTGCAAGTGCCCCACCGATGAAACGACTCAACCCATCCATGAGAAAGTCATCATCCGTGTACAACTGAACCACATGTCCTTCGTGATCATGGCCGCTTATGTGCCCAGGCACATAAGCCGCCTTTTGTGCCGTTCGTCATTTTGTGGCCGAGGACGCCCAGTGGTGCGGAGGAATGGGCGGTTCGCATTTCCGAAGGGCACATAACGTGTTAGCTGAGACCAGACCTTTCATACGCCGCTGTGAGAACCCGTCGAGGCTGTCAGACTCGGCTAAACCTCAATTTCTGGTTTGCCCGCGATCCGCCCATAAGCAGGAATCGTAGCCACTCAATGAGCGGCCGACTGGCAGTTGTTGCTCGTGATAGGTTGCCTCGGCGGGTACCGGGTGCCTCGGCATTACTCAGGTTTGGTCACGAGCGTTCGTCCGTCCCCAGAGAGTGCGACATTCGCCCGGTTGTCGTGCCACCACTGCACCCACTGTTGAGGCGAATCGAACATCTTGCCGGTCAACTGCTTCAAGATTGCGAGGGTCCGAATCGGACAGTGCATCTGGCCATTATCGTCAATACAAAGATCGCCGATCATACGGCTTGCTTTCTCCCAATCGCCTGAGCGCGTATTCTCGGGATTCTCCAGCCAGGGGACGAAATCCTCCACATTCGCGTAGTTCAATCCCGTCCTTTCTTGTAACCCCGCCCGCGTGGTCGCTTCCCTGGCGGTGTTCTTTGTCCTTCCAATTAAGGAGACCCAGTCTTGGGCCTCGATAACACTCATATGCCAGGGATTGGTCGGGCGCATCTGGTCGAGAGCCTTCCGCCACGCATCTTCGGTTTCAAAGTCGCTTCCGATCATATTGCGCAGGAACTCGTGGGTGCGGCGCTGCTGGTCCCCAGTAAGAATTTCAATGCTGTCGTCAACGTAGAATTTCAAGCCGAGTAGGCGGGCATCGCGATCGTTCAGCACGGCGCCCCTACCTGCGGGTGCAGGGTCAAACCCATCGGGCACCCCCGAGAGCCACTGCGGCCCCAGTTGGCGCACCCCTTCGGCAACGCTGCTGCAGCCGATTCGAGGATGCTGTTGGCGATAGGCGTACGGATTTTCCAGATTCCACATGTCCGTCTTATCTATCTCCAGCAATTGATCTTCGCTGGACCAGACTAGTGATTCCCTGTTCTGTTCCCACCATGACCGTAGTTCATCATAGGAGGAGAAATCGCGGCCCAGAAGGCGAGCCAGTTCCTTGCGGATCTGCCTGGTCTTTTCGCTCTCCCATCGTTCGGGATCAATCAGCCCGAACCAGGAGCAGGCCGCCTCGACAAAACCGCGATCGATGGACTGTGGGTCGTCCATCCCTTCCGTGGGGATGCTCACACAGACGCTCGAATCAAGGGTGGGACGGATGATGATCCGGTCTTCGAGCGTTACCTCGGACGAAGTTCCTTTATAGCCTTTCCAAAACCAATACTCGGAGGGCTTGGAAGAATAGACCTTCAGGCATCCAACCCCATGGATGCCCAGCGCAGGGGGCGCCGTAGCCAGCAATCCCGCCAACAACGCACCTATCTGACCGAGTGCAGTGAGGCCAACAATTTTCCATTCCGTTAGACGCGCTGGATGATGAGGCGCGGGCGCGCTCCCGGAATACGATGCCGCGGCAGGTAAGGGCCTTGACCAGCTATACAGCCACGCCCAGAAAAAACAGGCGATCCAAAACACACACAGATACAGCGGAAATCCCAAGACCACGAAGTTGACGATATAGGGGACGCGAGAAGCAATGCCGATAGGGACCAGAAACCCCCAAATTGCTGCCAGGACCAGCGCGGCGAATACTGAATACTTCCAAGTCAGCTTCCAACGATTGGTCTCTGTGGCCCGTGGAAAAACGAGGGGAATCGGCGTTATCAGGAACAAGCCCGCAACGCCAAATGAAAATCCCCAGAGAACGAAATCGCCCTGCCAGGAAGATACGCGAGAGAGCCATTCGAGTAGCCAGACAAAAGCAGTTACGCTGGCGATCCACAGGACAGCTGAGCGGAGGTAATTGCGCCAACGGGAATCCGAAACCCGAGAAATAGCTTGCGCCCGCTGTTGGCGTTGCAGAACGCGCCATCGCAGTATCCCCAGCGCAGTTCCTCCCGCAAGCCCGGCGAAGAGCAACACCGTCAACACGTAACCTACCTGGAGACGATCGGAATCCCCGGACACCCGGAAACCTCCGAAGGATGCCGCAGTCATCAGGAAGACGGCTTCGCCGATTCCGGCAATCGCCACGGCCGTCGCCGCACTTCGAATCATGGCTTCTGCCGGACTGCGAAATTGTTTTCGCCTCACGTAGAAAGGGATCCAGATGGCTTGCAGCACGGGCAGCGACGCAAGCAGCAGTCCCTGGCTATAGCGGCCGCCCAACACGGCAACGCGGAAGTAGCCCGCTGCGTAGACGAGGCTCATCCCGATCCAAAGCGCCCAAACCACACGGAATGCGCAGTCAGCGGAAACTTGACTCGCAGCAGCAGTGGAACTACTCATGATCTCCTCACGGAATCAGATTCCCTGTGTCGCCGCAATGTTAACATCCCGCGTCCAGTCGAAATCGCGCGCAATATACCCCTGCGTGACGCAGGTCCACGACTCTGCGCGTGCATGCATATCCGTCGGTGCAATTAGTTCTGAGGTCGTGTGGTCGGCAATACTGAAGTTGGGTTTCTACAAACGAGTTATCGGACAAGTCGAGAGAAATTCAATCTGTCCGGCAGCTGAAATGCAGACCATTTCACACAACGGGTGCGGTTAGGCAGATCATTGACCTCCATCGGAGATTTCCGAATGGAGGTGTTTCATGCTCGAAGACTACTACGTTAAGCCTTCAACCCTCGACAGAATCCGTGCTAGTTGGCTGGCTCCACAAATAGAGAGCTACTTGGAATGGCTCGAAGCACACGGGTACTCTCGCCTCGTTGTCTATCGCCGCCTGCCGCTGCTGTTTCACTTTGCCGAGTTCGCAGAGAAGAAGGGTTGCAGAGACATTGCTTTCTGCAAGGCCTATATAAAGGAGTTCGTATCGCGATGGCTGGAGCAGCACGGAGCCAAGGCAAAGACAGTAGTTGCGGTACGCAAGCACGCAATCGATGCTGAGTGTGGTGTACGACAGATGCTGCAGCTGGCCTGTAACGAGCCGGTAATTCGCAATCGCCGGCGACGCCCATTTCCGCTCGAATCAGCGGTTCCGGGATTTGCTGAGTATTTGCGCAGCGAACGTGGATTCGCAGAAAGCACCATTCGCAACTACCGTCGCCACCTGAGTGAGTTTGCTCAGTACCTCAACCGAACTGGCGTCACTTCTTTCAGCCAGTTGTCCCCGGCAGTTCTGGCAGCTTTCATTGTGCAGCACAGGCCGAAGGTGGCTCCCCGCACGCGCCTCGGTCTTTGCTGCCATTTGCGAGTTTTGTTGCGGTTCTGTCACCGCGAGCAAATCACGAGTCGGGATCTCAGCGGAGCCGTGGGAACTCCACAGATATATCGACTAGACGATGTGCCACGTTCCATCACGTGGGATGAAGTCCGCCGCATGTTGGAAGCAGTGGAGCGAAGGACGATTCGGGGACGGCGAGACTATGCGATTCTACTTCTTTTGGTGACCTATGGCCTGCGGGCGCATGAGGTCGCAAGGCTGACTCTGGACGATGTTGACTGGAAGCGCGAACGACTTCAAGTCCTGACGCGCAAAGCAGGACACGCCACAGTTTATCCTCTGGCGGGAGTTGTCGCAGAAGCGATCATCGACTATCTCAAGCATGGCCGGCCTAAAACCGAGGATCGCCATCTGTTTTTCCGCATCTACGCACCGCAAGCCCCGATAACCTCCGCGGCCGTGTCCTCCAGTGTTGCACTTTATCTTCACAACGCGGGGATTCAAGTACGCAGGCCGGGATCGCACACGCTGAGGCACACCTGTGTGCAACGTTTGATCGATGCTGAGTTTCCACTAAAGACAATCGGCGACTATGTGGGACATCGCTCGCCGGAGTCCACTCGCGTGTACAGCAAGGTTGCAATCGCATCCCTGCGGGAAGTCGCCATGGGCGATGGGGAGGAACTATGAACTCTCCCGTTTTCTTGAGCTTTCTGGCGCCCTTCCTGAATCATTTTGTCCAATATAAGAGAGCGTTGAATCGCAAGTACCGCGCCGACGCCGAAGTGTTGCGCCTTTTCGACCGTTACTTCCAGGCCCGCGACATCAAAGGTTGGTCAGCCATCGATAGCACGGCAATCGATGACTTTCTCAAATCTCGCCCTCGCGTTAGCGCACGCAGTTACAACCATCTGCTTGGAACCGTTCATCGTTTCTTCGCCTTCGCCGTCATGCAGCAATGGATACAACAGAATCCCGTCGCAGCCTCTCCTCGCCCTGAAACTGGAGGCCGGATTCCATATCTGTTCGATCTCGATACTGCAAAGCAACTGCTCGCCATAGCGCGCAGTCTACCGGAGAGATCAATGGCACGGCATCGAGGCTTGGTCTATGAGACGATCTTTGCCCTTCTCTACGGCCTGGGGCTACGAGTAGGCGAAGTGGTTCGGTTGAAACTGGCCGACGCCGATTTCAGTCGTGATTTGCTCTTCATTCGGGAAACCAAGTTTTGCAAAAACCGAATCGTGCCCTTGGGTCCCAATCTGGTGCTACGTCTCAAGCGCTATGTGGAGCAACGACACGGCAGCAATGCTGCGCCTGAACGGCCACTGTTCTCGTTCACCAAGCGAGGCTGCATTCACGAGGGGACAATCAGCCAAACTTTCCATACTCTCCTACCCAAGCTGCAACTGCACATTCCACCGGGCGTATCCCCACCCAGACTCCATGACCTTAGACATTCCTTTGCCGTGGCCACGCTGCTTCGCTGGTACCGTCAGGGCATCGATCCTAACTGCCGCCTCATGCATCTCTCAACCTTCCTGGGACATGTAGATCCCAGCTCAACAGCTGTGTACCTGACCATCACCGAGGAACTGCTGCATCAAGCTGCTCAACGCTTCCAGGTTCTGGCTCCCAAAGGAGGCGTCCGATGAAAAGTGTGGGGCAGGTTATATTTGCATTTTTCGAAGACTACCTCAAGACGCAGAAGGGACTCCGGCCAGGTTCGATTCGAAGTTATCGGGACACACTGAAACTCTTCCTTGCCTATGTCGCAAGCAACTGCCGGCGTCCGATCACACGGCTGATCCTGTCAGACCTGTCTGCACAGCGAGTGCTCGACTTCCTGCGCATGATCGAGGTCACGCGCGGAAATCACGTGAGCACACGCAATCAGAGGCTCGCCGCTCTGCACACTTTCTACCGGTATGTCGGTCTCCAGTATCCCGAGATGCTGGCCGAAGCTCAACGCGTGGAGGCGATTCCGATGAAACGCACTCCGCCGCCTCGAACTGATTATCTGGAGCACGACGAGATCGAGACTCTGTTCAAGAACCTGCCGCGCCAAGGAACCCTTTCGCTCCGCGATCGGGCTATTTTCATGGTCCTCTATAACACGGGAGCGCGGGTGCAGGAAATCGCCGACTTGCGCATTACCGATGTCGACCTCGATGGGCCGCTGCGCATCCGGCTACATGGGAAGGGCGATAAGTGGCGAAGTTGCCCGCTCTGGCCTGAAACGGCCGAACTGTTGAAGAGGATAATTCCTGACGTTCAGGGAAACCAATCCTCTCCTTTATTCATGTCTCGCCAGCGAAAGCCGCTGACACGATTCGGCATTTACAAAATCGTCAAACGACACACTTCCGGTTTACGTCGCTCCACTCCAGAAATAAAATATAGCGGCGTTTCTCCTCATGTGTTCCGCCATTCCACAGCGGTTGGACTCCTGGAGCAGGGCGTCGACGTCAATGTCATTCGGGCTTGGCTGGGACATGTCAGCTTAGAAACGACCTATCGCTATGCGGAAATCACCCTGAGAGGAAAGATGGCCGCTGTGGCGGCTTGCCTTCCGCCCGTCGCAACTTCGGTGCCATCGCGCCGAAGTGATGGATGGCGCAAAGATGAGGAACTGCTGAAATGGCTCAACTCGCTGTGATCGTTATGTGCCCCTCAGAACGGCCGCCACCCCTCCCGTGCGCCGTTTGGCGTCCTCGGCCACAAAATCACCAACGACACAAAAGCCGGGGAGCGTACGAGAAGGACGGGATCAGCGGAACGCGGGGATTGGACGCCGAAGTAACCATTTTGCGGTAAGTTCCTTAGGACCAAAAAACCCATGAAATCATAAGGTTTGCCAGGAATCGAGGTCCATAGGGTGAACGCTGTAGCGTTAAGACTAAGATAGATCGGGCCCGACCCCGGGAACAGACACGATTCTCGAACTCTTGCTATAGTTTCGGAACGAGCGGCTTTCGCCAATGACCTTCTAGCTGAGCCTCTGGTGGCCTACCTGGTCAAGGGTTATCATCAATAGCTTGGCTCGCGCAATTACAACACCGGCTTGCCTTACCGCGTGGCTGTTGTGCGCGGTATTGGTGTTCCTGGTAGTCCATCCGCCGCACTGCGATCTGTGCGATGGACCGCTCACTGGAATCTCTTCCTCGCCGCAAACTGTTGTCAACCAGCAGCAGCCCACCACCCCGGAGCATTGTAACGGCATCTGCTGGTGCTGTGGCTTTGACGGACTTCCGAATGCAAGTGCGAATCTGGGTCCGGTGAATACCGTGACTTCAAGCGTTCGTCCTGAACCGCTTTCGCCTGTTTTCACGCCACACTCCTCTATCTTTCGACCTCCGTGTGCAACTGTCTCCTCTTAGCTTGGCCATTCCGTGCCTTTAGCGAGGATGCTGGAACGCACAACTCACTCTGGAGACATCAATGCGTCTATACGTGTTCACGCTCGCTGGAGCGTGCCTGTTTCTGTTTTTGTGTCCTGCTCGTGGGCAGACCTCCTCTAAGGCGCCCTCTGGCGATCCTCAAAAGGGCACTGAGAACAAAGACCCCGCAGCCATTGTTGAGCTTGGCGCAGCAACCAGCTGGAACCTCAGCGGAGGCGCAGCAACGTTCGCGCCGAATCTTGCAGCGGAGGTGACACCCATAGAGAAGTGGCTGGAGCTTGAGGCAGGCGTGTCGCCCTTCTACACTCGTAAGTCAACGGAATGGGACACCGACCTACTTTTCAAGAAGCCGTGGACCATATCACGGAAGGCAGAGTTCATGGTGGGCGTCGGCCCCGAATGGGTCCACCTCAGACAGAACGGGAAAGTGACCAACTCCATCTCGGGGGATAGCGGGAGACTTCATGTTCTGGCCGACCGGCAAACACCGTTTCGGCTGGTTCCTCGAACCTGCTTACGACTACAGTTTTGCCGGAGGCCACCAGCAGTCCATCGGTATGAGTGGCGGTCTCCTCATCGCAATTCCGTGATAGTTACGGGACATGGAAGCGCGCGCGTTATCGCCAGCATCAGCCCTAAGCCCAATTGTCACCTGCCGAGAACAGGCCAAAGCGGAACACGGGCGTCGTTTTCGGAGCCGACCCTCGGCGCATGCCTTCACAACCGGACGGCTCAACCTGTATCAAGTCCTTTTGAGCAAACCGGATCGCGGTGAAAGCCATTTGCCGTTGACTAGGGAAGATTGGTTTAGCTGAGGTTGAACCGGCGCATGACCGGAGGACGGGCCAAACCCGTTGACTTCACGCCTGATCTTTGCTGTACTAAAGATGTTATCGACGGTGAAGGAGTTCACCGAAACCGCTGTCCCACTCTTTAAGCCGGGCACAGCTGATGACTCCTGACAAGCGGTGTCTTGTCGCGGAGTCATACCCCGGCAACGATTCCGCAAAATCAAGCTTGAGGTACGTTCATGGAGAACGTATGGGTTCTCGCCTCCGTGTGGGTCGGCTTGGCGCTGATCGCGACGTTGGTTGCCATCTGGTTCCGCATTTCCACTGCCCTGAGTGAAATTGTCGTAGGCACTGTGGCCCAGTTGGTGATCGGTGCGCTTTTGGTGCACGCTGAACTTGGCGGGAAGACGAGCTGGATTAGCTTTCTCGCCGGTACTGGCGCCATCGTTCTTACCTTTCTGGCCGGGGCCGAACTCGATCCCCAGATCTTCCGGACGAAATGGAAAGAGGCGACGATAGTTGGACTCGTCGGTTTCTTTGGACCGTTTTTTGGGTGCACGGCAATTGCCCACTACGTCTTGCATTGGGCGGGCCGCTCCAGTTGGCTCGCAGGCGTCGCCCTTTCGACCACTTCTGTGGCGGTCGTCTATGCGGTGATGTTGGAACTGGGGTTCAACGTTACAGATTTTGGAAAGGGTGTGTTGGCTGCCTGCTTCGTCAACGATCTAGGAACTGTGATTGCTCTGGGGCTGATCTTCTCGCCATTTACGCTGAAAACTCTGATCTTTATAGGCGTCAGTGTTGTGGTATTCGCTATTCTTCCCTTTCTCACACCTCGATTTTTCAGGAAGTACGGAGGACGTGTTTCCGAGCTGGAGGCCAAGTACATACTCTTCCTACCGTTCGCAATGGGGGGATTGGCGGTATGGTCCGGCAGCGAAGCGGTCTTGCCAGCGTACATCATCGGCATGGTCCTGGCGGGCACTGTGGGCAACGACCACAGTCTCATAAGGCGTCTGCGCACTCTGACGTTCGGATTGCTGACGCCGTTTTACTTTATTCGGGCGGGATCGTTTGTATCCGTGCCTGCATTAATTGCGGCTCCGCTCGTATTCACTGTGTTGTTTTTTGCCAAGATGCTGTCGAAAGTAATTCCACTGTACCCCACGGTGAAGGCTTTTAACTATCAGAAGGAAGAAGGGCTGTACTTCACGCTGATGATGTCGACGGGCCTGACGTTCGGGACTATTTCCGCGCTGTTCGGGCTGAATCACGGTGTCATCACCCAGGCGCAGTATTCCTATTTGGTCGCCACGGTGATCGGGAGTGCCGTGATACCGACCATGATCGCCAACGCTTGGTTCATGCCGAGACACCTGCTATCGGCGAAAACTCACGCCAGCGCGGCTGTGTTTCAAGCTGTAAGCGCTCAAACTGAGGAGGGAGTATGACGGGAAAGCGGCACAACCCTCATTTTCGCAGATTGTTGGTTGGCTACGACGGATCGCCGGAGTCTGATAAAGCGGTCGATGTAGCGTTCTCATTGGCAGAATGTGTCGACTCTACGGTGCTGATCTTTTCAGTCGCACGGCCACCGGAACCATCGACTTCGGTCGAACTGGAGGCTGTGCTCGACGACGCTCGCGAGCACTATGAAGAAGGTTTCAAGAAAATCGTGGAAAAAGCGCGTGGACACCGACTCGAAGTTCAAACCGCCATGGCCGTAGGACACCCGGCGGAACAGATCATTCACCGTGCCGAAAAGGACGGAATTGATCTCATCATTTTGGGGAGACGTGGGCGATCCATGATTGTGCGAATGATGCTGGGTTCGGTTTCCGAAAGAGTGTTGCGCTATGCGCATTGTCCAGTGATGGTGGTTCATTAGCTGGAGGGGACGAGGTCTTGGAGGTGAAGTCAGGCAAGCCGGAGAAGAGCACGGAGAAACCGTCGGACAGCAAAACACTCTGGCTTACGCGAGACACGCTCAAAAAGGCGCTCGGGCTGGGTGGATGTGCAATCTGCCACGCTGTACACGCCGCCGAACGCAAAGGGATTCACTCTTTCCTGTACGAGGGCATGATGTTTCCTTTTGTGCGGCAAAAGTTCTTGCAGGGCGGCGGCTTCTGTCAGCGTCACTTCTGGATGGCGAAAGAAATTGAAGACGACACATGGCCAACCGGCGGTTTCGGACTGGCGATATTGTGTGAAAGCCTCACACGGTTCGCTGATACAGGGCTCTCAGAAGTTGCTGATGTGGAACCTAACTCTCGACTCACACTGCTGAGACGCCGCCAGGCCAATGCCTTCATTCCCGGACACGATTGTATGTTTTGCCAAGACAACCGAGAGAAAGAGGAATTCTTAGCCGAAGTTCTCGAAGAGTTGAATTCAAGGATGGCTCGGAAGCCATCGGGACGTTGCTCTACATTTTGTCAATGCCGAGATCGAACGGCGGCTAGCCTCGCCCGTTTCAATTCAGGCGAAAGATCACGTTCTGCGGTCGTTGCTTGCGGTGAAGCGGAAGGGTCAACACCCAGTTGATCGTGGCGATGGTGAATGGAACACATGATGTCGGAATCCATCTTTGATCGTGAGGAGGAACGCCAGCGAATCGACCAGTTCCTGGTGAAGAGGCGCCCGTTTCTCATCTATGGACCATCGGGAGTTGGCAAAACGCTTCTGCTCCGTAGTGTGCTGACCGAGTTTCGGTCAGTTCTCTATTGCGAAGACTCAGCGACGACCAATGTGATGTTTCGCAGTCTCGCGCGTGGTCTACTGCGATTGCAGAGTCCGCGTGCTGTCAGAGTGTTTCGCGATGAGGAAACGATCACCACGAAATCCGCTGTTTCATTGAAAGGAATTGTGATGGATGCATTGAAGGAGGGAGAGTATTCGATTGTGCTCGACCATCTTAAGCGTCCCTCGTACTCGTTTGCGTCGTCTGTTCGTGAAATTATGGGATGGGGCTCGACGCCGGTGAGCGCCGTAGCACGCTCCAGCCACATGGAAGACACTGGTTTCCTACAGCCACTTTACGGCGACCGCTCGCAGAAGTGTGACATTCGCAATTTCGACGACTCAACGGCTGAACAATTCGCTCGTGAACGGATCAAGCGTTCTGCTCTGTCAGGCACGAACATTAGTGAATTCATCGAGAAAGTTCTGGAGTTCAGCGGGGGGAATCCCGGAGCGATTATTGCATTGGTCAATATGGCAACGTATCCAAAATACCGCTCCGCGGAACACATCAAGATCTCTCCGTTGTACATCGATTTTCGCATGAACGGGGGAGCCACAAGGTGACGGGTCGGCCCAACTGGCTCAATTCGAATCATGAACGGCGCCTCAGCGTAACCTGTCGCCACATTGACAAGCTGCTGGCAGAGATGGAGAGCACGCTCAATGTCTCGGCATCTAAGCTGGCTTTTCCGCAATATGCTTCCGATCTGGGTCCTGCCCAGCGGCGCGTCATCGAGGACTACATCAGCCGCATTCGCGCTCAGCTGATTCGGGTGCTCCATGGACAAGGAATGGAGCGACCGCCAGCCGATATCCCCGTTTCGCGTGCACTCCACGTAAATCTAACGTTTGTGGACATTGCCGCGGAGGAGTTGAAGCCCGAATACATGGGCGGCTACGGAGAGGTTCCCCAGGCCGCCGCAGTTGAACTCAATGGCATTGCTGGAGAACTACAAGGATTGGTGAAACAACTCGATCAGTATCTGACCCTTGGTTCCCGGGAAAACTTGCACGAACGATTGCACAGGTTAGAACAAACCGGAGACGAAGTCCCCTTGCTCAAGAGACTGGAGTCGATCATTAGCGAACATGGACTGGTCGAATTTCGACCCACCTTGTCGATGATTCTCGATCGGCTGGAAGACAACAGCTTTGAAATTGCCATTTTTGGTCGCGTAAGCTCGGGTAAATCGTCTCTACTGAACGCAATCCTAGGAACAGATGTGCTCCCGGTTGGAGTGACGCCCATCACAGCGGTGCCAACACGCTTGTGGTATGGAGATTCTCCGGCGGTTCATGTGTGGTTTGCGAACCGGACTCCCGAACAATTCGACATTTCGCAATTGCCCCAGTTCGTCGCTGAGCAGATGAATCGTGGCAACGAAAAACATGTCACCAGAATCGTGGTTCAGATCCCTTCCCCTCGCCTTCGGGAGGGAATCGTCTTTGTCGACACTCCTGGATTGGGATCGCTGGCGACACGGGGAGCCGCCGAGACTCTCGCCTACCTCCCACGTTGCGATTTGGGCGTGGTCCTGATCGATGCTGGATCGACTCTAACTCCGGACGACCTGCAAACCATTCAGATTCTCTATGACGCGGCAATTCCGGCCAATGTCTTGTTGAGCAAGGCAGACTTATTGACCCTCGAAGATCGCTCGCGGGTGATTGGCTATGTCAAGGATCATATTAAGGAAGAGCTGAACCTGGATCTTGCGGTCCATGCAGTGAGCGTCATGTCGGGGAGCAAGGATCTGTTGCAGCAGTGGTTCGAACAGGACATTGCGCCTCTATACGGTCAACGGCAGGATCTCAAACTTCGCTCCATACGGCGCAAACTGGGAGCGCTGCAACAGTCGGTCGAGATGGCTTTACGCACACGGCTCCGCCGCAAGGATCAGGTATCCCCGAAGAAGGTGGAACAATTACGCATTATCGAATCTGAATTGCGTCAGGCTAGTGGCCGGCTCGAAGAGATGAAGAAACTCGCCCGCGGCCTGGCGAACCAATTGGAATATTCAACCACGCCGATGCTGCGATTTGCGGGAGCTACTCTGATCGAGTCCTGGTCGAAGCAAGGTGCGACCGGGGAAGCAGCAGCGATGATCGTGCGGAATGCAGTGACGTTTCAGGTTCAGGAACAAACAGAATCTCTTCGCCGACGAATGGACGCCATGGCTCACAAACTCCATGAAGCATTAGCCGCTGCTGCCAAAGTTCTAGAAGTCGAGGACGTGCCTGGAACGCAGGAATTCTCTGGTGTGGTGCGGGAGATGCCAGCATTCAATCTGGGCCAACTGGACATTCAAATGAGACCCCCTCTTCTCCTCAGTTTGCTAGGTGGAAATATCTCCAGATCAATGGTTACGAAGCGTCTGGCTGGAATGATCGGGAGCCAAGTTACGAAGTCTCTCTCGGCCTACCATGCTTTGCTCTATGACTGGTCAGACAGAACGCTAAGTCAGATCCAACGCAGGTTCGACGCATATGCCAACAGCTATCGCGCTCAGATCGAGAGGCTGGTGGGAGACCACGTGTCACCGGTCGGACAGGAAGATACCATTCGCTGTGACTTGGATCGGCTGGAGAGCAGCCGGCCTGCGCCGACGGTTGCGCACTGAGCAGCTTAAGACGATTGAGAAGCAGTACGAACAGGAAAGGAACAGAACGACTTGCTGAAATACGTGTTGGTGGGTGTGGGGGGTTGTCTGGGCTCGATTTTGCGTTTCTGGCTGGGCACTTATATCGGCGGCAAAATGGGAACACGGTTTCCCTACGGGACACTCGTCATTAATATCACGGGTTCGTTCCTGATCGGGCTGATCTTTGCTTTATTGACAGCAAGGACTCATTGGAGCCCGAACTGGCGATACCTAATCCCGATTGGCTTCATCGGAGGCTACACGACATTCTCTAGCTTCGAATACGAGACATTACGCACCATCCAGGATGGCCAGATCGGTCTGGGCTTTCTTTATGTGGCGGTAAGTGTGATCGTCGGGTTTTTTGCCGTCTGGGGTGGCGTTATGGCGGGGAGGGCGATCCCATGAAAGCGGAAGCTTTAGCACCGGGAGCTAACGTAAGCCAGGCACTCACCAAGGGTACATGTCCAATTTGCGCGATCCTGAAAGACTTCCAGTGGACGCTGGCGGAAACAGCTCGGCCTCAATCAGACTTACGCGTGTGTAATTTCCACGGGTGGGCGCTCGCTCGATCCAGAGCGAAACTTTCGCGCTCCACGCCTGGGGAAAGCGTAACCAATGTCTTCTTAGGAATGTTAAAGTCGCCTCTGGTGGGGAAAGTGAACAGCGACGAATGCACCTTGTGTCATCGTGTCCTCGAAGAGGAAGACACTCGCTTGCGTGAGCTAGCGCAGAAGCTGCAAGGAGTAATGTTCGCGCAGTGGATGAAGAGCCAGGGAACTCTCTGCTTGGAGCACGGCCGGAAAGTGAAGGAATTTGTCCCATTGCGTTTGCGAACGTTGGTTGACGAAATCGTTGAACGAAATCGAGCGGAGTTGCAGCAGGAACTCGAAAGCTTCCTCGAACAGCTAAAACACGGAATTCATGAAGGCGGAGGACTTTTGGGTCGTGCCGCTGAGTTTTTGGTGGGTCAAAGAGGACTCTAGTAAGAGGAGGAAAATGTGCTCAAACCAGGGCTGGGCAAGAAAGTCGGCGTCTACGTAGCAGAAGATCAGCAGTTCCACGGGACGGCCGCCTATGCAGCCATTCTCGACTTTTTGTTTTTCCATGGCGTGTCGGGTGCCACGGTGACTCGTGGCATCGCTGGATTCGGTGCGGATCACCACCTGCACACGACCCGCCTTGTTGACTTGGCGGTCCGCCTACCGGTCAAGGTCGAGTTCATCGAAACCGCAGCCAAGGTGGAGGAATTATTACCGAAGCTGCAGGAGATGGTGGGCACTGGTCTCATTGAAATGCACGATACGACCATCGTCAAACCTGCCGAGAAGAAGCAGAAGCGAAACCCTCCTGAAGGTCTTCCCCTGAAGCGGGAAGGCAAGGCGAAAATGATGCGCATCTACATTGGGGAAAACGATAAATGGAATGGGAAGCCTCTTCATGAAGCCATCGTCCACGGCCTGCGAGCGCACGACATTGCTGGTGTAACGGTTTATCGTGGCATCCTCGGCTACGGCGCCAACCGGCGCATCCACAAGGATGCCAAGCTGAGCCTCTCGCACGACCGGCCCATCCTCCTGTCGATTGTTGACACAGAAGAGAAACTGCAGGCGTTTATGCCGATTCTGGACCAGATGGTGCAGCAAGGTTTGGTCGTACTGTCAAACGTCGATGTCATTAAGTACACGCACAACTATCAGAAAGCCGATCGGCGGCAGGAGATGCAGGTATGAAACTGGAAGGCAAAGCCAAAATGCTGCGCATCCATTTCGGCGAGGAAGACAAGTGGCACAACAAGCCGCTCCACGAGGCGATTGTAATCAAGTGCCGGGAACTCGATATCGCTGGTGCGACCGTATTTCGCGGCATTGAAGGTTATGGCGCGAGCACGCTGATCCACAAACGGCATCTGCTTCGTTCGTCGGATCGACCGATCATGGTCTCCGTGATCGACACCGAGGAAAAGATCAGGAGCCTCATTCCTGCACTGGATGAAATGGTGGACGAAGGATTGATAGCGATGTCTGAGGTGGAAGTAATCCGTTACGTCCATCAGGAAGGCGTTCGGTCACAGGTGTAGTGAGATGGCAGCGACCAGAGATCAATCCGCCATTGCATTTTCATCGGAGGGCCAAAGTATAGCGAATTCGTCTGCCGGTGCGATCGACGGGGCGACCCGCCTCTTGCGTCTGGCAACGCTGGGAGACGAGTTGGGCGCGGAGCTGATCACAGATGAAGCGCGCGAATTAGCAACCCGTGTGTCGGAAGGCCGTTTCTATGTTGCCTGTGTTGGGCAATTCAAGCGTGGCAAGTCTACACTTATCAATGCATTGATCGGATCGCCGGTTCTTCCGACAGGGTACATTCCGGTGACTGCCGTCCCAACTGTCATTCGGTTTGGTGAGCGTTTGAATGCGCGCATCCGAACGTGCGACGGGTCCTGGAATGAGATTCCAATTTCCGACTTAAACCAGTACGTGACCGAAGAACTCAACCCCGAAAACAAGAAGGGCATCCAGGGCGCCGAGGCGTTTGTTCCCAGTCCTCTGCTGTCTTCCGGTATGTGCATCGTGGATACACCGGGGCTGGGCTCGGTTTTCGCCGGGAATAGCGCCGCGACCCAGGCGTTCGTACCTCACATCGATGCCGCATTGGTCGTCGTGGGCGCAGACCCTCCGCTTGCCGGCGAAGAACTGACGCTCGTGGAAGCGGTTGGAAAACAGGTGCACGACCTGATTTTGGTGCTCAACAAGGCCGATCGCACGACGGACTCGGAAAGAGCCGCAGCGGCAGCCTTCACCCGTCAGTTGCTTCAAAAGCGCCTACAACGCCAGATCGGGCCGGTGTTCGAGATTAGCGCGCAGGGACAAGCGGAAAACCGTGGCCCCGAACGTGATTGGAAGAGGCTTGTTGAAGCGCTGCAGGAGCTCGTAAACGGATCGGGCCGTCAATTGGTGCGGTCGGCTTGTGACCGCGGATTGCAACGTCTGAGTGAGCAACTACTGGTCATCATCAGCGAAGGACGCGAGGCGCTTCAACGACCAATCGAAGAGTCCGAGACCCGTATTGCGGTGATGAAGCGGACCATTGCCGATGCTGAGCGTTCGATGAGGGAGCTTGGGTATCTTTTCATGTCTGAGCAACAGCACATCTCGGACCGGTTCGTCGATCGTCACAAGACACTCCTCGCGCGCGTCCTGCCGCAGGCACACCAGGAGTTCGACGTTTCGCTGCAATCAATATCCGGCTGGCTAGGTCCATCGTATCGTCGGCGCACTTTTCACGAGGCGCAGGAATTGGCAAGACATCACGTCGTCCCATGGTTGAAACCCGAGCAGAAAGAAGCAGAGAAAGAATACCGGCGTGTGGCGTTGCGGTTCGTAGAAATGGCAAACGAGTTTCTACAGAAACTCGCTAGCGCTGGTATTCCCGAACTGGCGCGGATGCCCCATGCTCTCGAACCGGAACGCGGATTTCGCGTACGCTCTGAATTCACCTTCCACGAGTTCATTGATGTCGCGCAGCCTGCTTCACCGCTGCGCTGGCTGGCCGACCTGATTCTTAGCCTGTTAGGCGGTAGCTGGATAATTAGGAACGAGGCCCGAGAGTTTCTCACTAGGCTGCTCGAAACCAACAGCACCCGCGTACACAGCGACGTCCTTAACCGGGTTCAGGAGAGCCGCGGGAAGTTAGAAACCGAGATTCGCAAGCTACTGCATGAGGTGAGTCGGATTGCAGAGCAGGCCTTGATCCGCGCCCGGAAAGTAAAAGAAGACGGGGAACCGGCGGTTCAGGCGGAATTGAGCCGCTTGGATGGATTGGAACAGGAAGTGACTGCCCTCCGCGAATCCACACACCTTGGCGTCGCGCGGGTGTGAACCCGGCTCCGAACCAACTGCTCATCATCGGCCCGGCAGCAATCGCCTGATCCTCAGCATGGAATACCTTGTCATATAGTTCTTGGCCGTAACTGGTCTGTAAAGGTTCACCTTTCCCCAACCTGAAGGTTCGAGTCCCATCGGCTTCTCGCTCGGCACGCAGGAAAACGGCGCCTTCGTCCTTCTCGTTGCAGCATGTAGTGACCACCCTCATCGCTGTCGCCGAGTTGAGCACTTAACAGGGCCCCTCTCCGGAATTTCAATTCTTTCAAATGGTTCTTTATGGTCTCTAGATATTCCTCACTCAATTCGGCTCTGAGCATAGCAAACAGTGACCGAAAGCCGTCCGCCTCGAAGCCGGTGGCATTTTCTTCGGCCACGCTTCGCAGCCTTCGCAGCACACCCAGAAAGGCTTCCATCAAGTCAAGCACTGGGATTTGAGTTTTGAGCAGGGATCCCGAAACAGACACAAACTCCGCAACAGGATTTTCCTGCTAGGAGTCATCATCTGTCCGATTAATGATTTGGGACAGCGCTTAAGGGCGAACTCCTTCGCCGATGTCTTTCCGGTTTATTGGTGCGTTCCGTGAGCTGCGAGATTCTGTCTCGAAACCGGGCAAGCTTGGATTTCGATCTGCCCACAGGCCTCCGAGACTTGATCACTCCGCGTTTCGTTCTTCGCTATGACCGCTGTCGAAAGAACCGCAAGGCCGATGCCTGCGGCAATCAGGGCGGCAATGCGATGGCATTGGAGGGAGCCGGAGACAAACACACCATCGTTACCATGCGGGGGGGTCTTGGACGTCCTGGACTCTTCCTTTCCATTCGCCGCCACTGCCGTTCCAGTACTTAGCCGCCGAATGTATTGTCGCGCCCAGATAAAACAGAGCCGCCAGCGGCAGGGTCAGTGCCCATGCGGGGTTCAGTCGATAGTAGCGCACCATTGTGGAGTACGTCATCGTCATGGCCGCCCAGGCCGCGGCGCCCATAAAGATCGCCAGCCTGCTGCGTGTGAGCAACAACAGTGGAGGAGCCAGATAGGTGATCACCATGCCCGCAATAGTGCACAGCAGCAGTAGCGAGGAGTGCCTCAATTGGTTGAAGGCCGTGCGCGAGACCATGCGCTCGACGTCCGAGAAGGTCCCGTATTTTCGCAAACTTTGGCTCTTCTCTGTTAATCCTATCCACAATCGCCCGCCGTGCTGCTTCAGGAGCCGGGCCAGCGAGCAATCATCGATCACTGCGCCGCGAATGGCTTCCAGTCCTCCGGCGCGTTCCAGGGTTTCTGCTCGCACGAGCATGCAGCCGCCGGCCGCGCCGGCTGTCGATCGTCGGCTATCGCGAATCCAGGCTGGCGGGTAGAGCATGAAAAAGAAATAGACGAAGGCGGGAATGAGCAATTTTTCCGGAAGGCCCTCGCAATGCAGCTTCACCATAAACGAGACCAGATCGTAATCACCATGCGAAGCAATGCGACCCAGATTCGCCACTGTCTCTGGACCGTGCAGTACATCAGCGTCCGTGAGCATGAGCCATGCGGGATTTAACGCGCGTGCACGCTCAATGCCCTGGTGAATGGCCCACAATTTCCCTGTCCACCCCGCCGGCAAGGGCTTGCTCTGAATCAGAATGAGCGCATCGGCCTTGCCTAATTGTTCGGAAGCGCGCCGTGCCACATCCGCTGTACCGTCCGTACTCTCATCATCCACGAGGAGGATGGGCGTCGCCACGCGCTGATTTAATAGGGAGGTAACGACCGGTCCGATCAGGTCTGCCTCATTGCGGGCCGGAACTATGGCAACGACGCCGCCCGAAAAGCCCGCCTGGTCGCTGCCGTCGGGCTCAGCGCCTTGGATACGCCAAAAAGACCCCCTGGCCAAGGCGAGGTAAGACCAGATCACGGCTGTAAGCGTAGCGACGCTCGTGGCAAGAACCGACATTGGCGCGGGCCCGAGAGTACAACTTAGCGAGATGTCAGATCAAGGCACACGTAGATTCACGATCGGGCCGTCGTGGGATGGCCTCAGTGAAGGTCATGCGGATTCCGTGCTCCGGTCGCAAGATCACCATCGGGCGTGCTTCGATTGTTTGGCCCGGAACCAGACGAAAATCGTATTTTCTGAGCAGAACGCTCAGAATCATGAGGATCTGCAGCATGGCGTAATTGCCGCCGATACAACCCCGGGGCCCAGCCCCGAAGGGCAAATGAGTGCAGGGCGTGTGAAGCCTCGCCTTCACTTTTGTGAACCGTTCATGGTCGAAAGTCTCCGGGTTCTCCCAGTACTGCGGCGAATGGTGCACGCCGTAAATGAACACAAGGACCGTCGATCCCCGGGGTATATCGAAGTCCCCTGCACGGTCGTCTGCGAGGGCCATCCGGTCGACCATCCAAAACGGCGGATAGAGGCGCAGCGCCTCCAGTATCACCTGAGTCGTAAACTCGAACTTCGGAACATCTGAGTAATTCAGAGGCTTTTCGCCCAACACCGAATCGAACTCCTGCCGGACCCTGTCGGCACAATCCGGACGCGAGCTTAGAAGGTAGAGAAGCCACGATAAGGCATTCGACGAGGTTTCATGGCCGGCGACCAGCAGTTGCATGCTCTCACTGAGGATCAACTCGTCGCTCATGCCCTGGCCATCGCTGTAGCGAGCATCCATCAGGATCTGCAGGAGGTCGTGGCCCGGAGCCTCCTCTCGACGCCGCTGGATGTAGTCGAGCAGAACGCCGAAGGCCCGGGCTCGCATTTCCTCGTGCCGGCGCAACTCGCCGGAGACGGCAAACCAGGGATTCAGATAGGGCTGAATGGTTTGCCGAACCATAAATTCCTGAACGGTCGAGATGGCCAGGCTGATGAGGTCGATGTCTTCCTCTTTCAACCGGGCGCCAAACAGAGATCTGCCTACCATCCCGAAGGTAATCTTCATCATGAGAGGGTAGATATCGACAGGGCCGATACGGGCTTGTCGGTCAAAGTCCCGCAGCGAGTCGACGAGGGACTCCTGCATGATCGAGGACAGAACTTCGAGTTGCTTTCGTTCAAAACCTGTCTGGATGAGGCGCCGCTGCGTGCGCCAGGCTTCCCCCTCAGTGGTGAGAAGACCCTTGCCCAGGAAATGGCCCATCCGCTTCACTTGAATCTCGGACTTGTGGTAGTTCTCCGAATTCGTCTTCAGCACATGCTGAATGACGACGGGATTGGTGGTGACAATCGCCTCCTTGACGCCGCCAAAATAGAACCGGAAGGTGTCGCCGTGAAGCACAGAGTACTTCGAGAGAACTCGTACAGGATTGTGGGCCATCGCGCGCGAATCCAGGAAAGAGCGAAATCGGGAGACGGCGGGCACGCTTTGCGGCAAGGTCACGCCTCGCGATCCAGACGCGTGTCGGCAAGTGCCGGAAATCCCGCGCGGTCTGCCTGAGTGGGTAGTCTGGTCATCTGGTAAATTTAGGTACTCGAAAAGTGATCCTCGTTCCCCAATTGCCTCAAGAGGAGCAGATGATGTTTGATCGCCCGGCTCATTGTGGGATGTTGCCGATAGGGCACGCCATACTCTTCGGCGGTCTCCTTCACAATACGAGTCAGCGGAGCATAGTGAGTGTGGCACACAAAAGGGCACAGATGATGGACTATATGGTGATTGAGGCCGCCAGCGAGCCAACCGACGAGCGGGTTCGTGGTCGCGTAGTCGGCGGTTGTCGCGAAGATGTGATAGATCCCGTTGTCAAACTCGTTGCGGTCCAAGGGAAAGTAAGTGCTGTCGACCGAGTGCGTGGTCTGGAATACGAGGGCTACGCTCAAACCGATGATCAAATGGGCAAGCACGAAAACCAAAGCGACCAGCTGAGGCGATTTCCCCAACCACACGACCGGCAAGACGAGCATGTAGGTGAGGTAGAATCCTTTACCTGCAAAGAGGATGACGTATTCTCGCATCGGATGCTTCGTGTGTTTCAGATAGTCGTGGGAGGGGAAGAAAAAGCACTCAAAGTCCCTCAGGAACACATAATCGAGAGAAAATAGCGCGTAAAGGAAGAGCGCATAGATGTGCTGGAAGCGCTGCAAGGGCGCCCGGGGTTCGTGGGGCGTGAACCGTAAGACGCTGCGTCCCGTAAGCGCGTCGTCTTCACCGTAGAGATTGATGCAGGAGTGGTGGCCTCGATGATGGAGGATCCGCCACATGTATGAGCTGATTCCACAGACATCGAAAACATAGTTCAGGGCTTTGTTTACAGACCGCACCGACGAGATGGCGTTGTGGTTGCTGTCGTGCGCAATATTCAGCAAAAGGAATGTCTGTGCAATGGCATTTAAGAGATAGAGGCCGACAAACCTCCATGAATCCGGCTTGAGCGCATAAAGAGCGATCCAACTGCCAGCCAGCACAGCCAGCCCCACCGCGATTTTGACCCACATGGTGCGGTCGGCCTTGGGAGAAATGTTCCCGTGGGAAAAGAAATCGTCGAGGCGGCGGCGCAAGACTTTTGGGAATGAAGAGGCACACGAGGGATCCACGACGGAGTGCCGCAGCGAGGCCTCCGATGGTACAAGATCATCAATCTCCGGGTTCAGACTAATAACTGCCTCGTCTCAGATGTCACCGGCACAACGATGTCAGGCTAGCGGCGGATTTTGTTGCCCAAACACCGCCTCTGGCGCAAGCGTCGGAAATTGATGTTAGCTCGAGAACTTGAGCAAGAGCAAGGAAATTTCGGGTCAACCGGAGCCAGACGTAACGGCGCATGTTCCACAGATGACACGGTGGTGCTCCTTCCCAGCTTTCCAAATCCCTGTTACCATGGACCACTTTCCGGGAAGGAAACAAGACATCGGGTATGGTTGTACGCCTGTAAAGCGTATTACGATTACGCCGAGTCCTGTCGTAGAAGTCTTGACCGGACCGAGAGACGCATGGTCCTAAGAATGATTGTGCGCCTGTTCCCGAAGTCGGTCTGCCCCCGGGGCGCGGGAGCAGCGAGATTTTTGTTTGCTGGTACGGAGTTTTCTCATTTAACGCAGGAGGTTAGCGACTGGCGGTGCCACCGCCATGAGTATCGATCCGATCTATGATGCCTTCGATTTTGGACAAGCTGGATAGTCTAGGCGATCAGCACCCGCACAGGCTTCTCTATTCGTACATTGACGTAAACGGCAATCAGATTGGAGGATACTCATATGAGTCGTTTCTCCACCGGACGAAAGTAATCGCAGGACATTTGCGCAAGGAGCATGGTTTCGCGGCCCAGGACCGTGTTCTGCTCGCCTACCCGCCTGGGCTGGAAATGATTTGCGCGTTTTTTGGCTGCGTGCGGGCGGGATTGATCCCCGTGCCGGTCTATCCCCCCAGTTCTCGTGGCTTCCAGAGCGCCCTGTACAAAATGGTCCACATCGCAAAGGATTGCCAGGCGACCGGCATTCTAACAAGCAAAGACTACCTCGGATCCCTGATGACAAATCTCGCCAGACGCGGAGTCTCGTCATCGGGAGTCGACGTCGACTACATTTCCGGTCTTCGTTGGGTTGTGACGGAAGATTTCGTCGATACGGTTTCGGATGAGACGTTCAATGGCGCTTCGAAGATTCTGTTTCTCCAGTACACGTCGGGATCGACTCGAGATCCTAAAGGCGTGATGGTCACGCACGAAAACATACTGCACAACTGCCCGCTCGTCATCGACCATCCCGCGCCGATCGTCGTATCCTGGCTTCCGCAGTATCACGATATGGGACTTATCGGGTGCTACCTTTATCCCGCGCTTACAAGCGGCACGACCTACGGCTTCGCTCCCACGGATTTCATACAGCGGCCAACCTTGTGGTTCGACGCGATCAAGACTTATGGGGCCAGTGCCTCTGCTGCGCCCAACTTCGCTTACGACTATTGCTTGCGCGCCGGTCGGCTTTCGAAGGAGAGTTTGGAGAGTTGCGATCTTAGCTCGCTCAGGTTGCTGATGGTTGCCGCGGAACCCGTCAAACCGGACACTTATACACGGTTTCTGCAGGCCTTTCTGCCCCATGGACTGAAGTCGGAGAGCTTTTCTGTCGCCTACGGGCTAGCGGAGAATACTCTGGCGGTTTCGCTCGGTGGCCGCAATATTGTTTCGGTCAACAAGAACGCGATCGCGTTGGGGAAGGCCCGCATGACGACTGAGGTTTCCGAAATCGGCGCGGCCACTCAGATTGTCAGTTGCGGAACTCCGCTGCAGGGCCTAACGGTAAAGATCGTGGATCCGGAGAAGCACGTCGCTCTGGAGCCGGGTCGAATCGGCGAGATTTGGATCGCAGGAGAGAGTAAGTGCCTGGGTTGCTGGAATAATCCGGAACTGACGCTTAAGCTGTTTCACGCCCGGCTGGTAGACGACAGCCCCTATGACGATGGCTACCTTCGCACCGGCGATATGGGTTTCTTTCACGACGGCGAACTCTTCGTCTGCGGCCGTATCAAGGACATGATTATTCTCCGCGGGCAAAACTATTACCCGCAGGATATCGAGGCGGTGGTGGAGAAAGCGTCCGGTCTGATCCGGACGAATTGCGTTGCCGCGTTCCAGATTAATGAAGACAGCGAGCCGGCGCTGGCGATCGTCGCCGAGGTGAAAAATCCAAAAGCGCTGCCCGATGCGCTGAAGATTGCAGCCGCCGTCCGGAATTACCTCAATGTGGAAGTGGCGCTGGTTTCTTTCATAGCACCCCGTGCGATACCGAGAACCAGTTCGGGCAAGATCATGCGGCATAAAACCAAGCACATGTGGCTGCAAGGTCAATTTACCGTTCTCTCGGAGTTTTCGCGAGAGAAGGACGACGGCCCCTGCGGCTCTGTGGGCCAGTCGCCTTTCGACGCTTTGAAAGTCCGATACAACCTGACGGGCACGGAATCGTACAACCTCGTCGAAGCAGGGTTGGATTCCCTGGATCTCGTTGTGTTCATGCACGAGATCAAGGAACTCTTGAAGAACAAAGACGCCGATATGCTGGCGAGGCAGGTCGATATCGGCCTCATTCAGCGGGTGAGCGTAGCCGAGTTGTTCCGACTGGCCGAACAGTTGGAGCATGCTCCCGAAGAAGCACTGGGACCATTGCGGCAGTACTTGGCGGTCTGTCGCGAAGAGCAGCGCGCGGAGGAACAACGGATGATGAGCAATGACAGGAAGCTCATCTTCGAGCCTTCGGCACCTGCGTTATTGCCCGAAACATCGGTCCCAAATAATGTTCTACTCACCGGCGGTACCGGCTTCATCGGACCGTTCCTGGTGAAAAGTCTGCTGGAACAAACGAGCGCGAAGATCCATGTTCTCGTGAGGTCTTCCGACGAGCATCAGGGCAAGCAAAGACTAAGGGCGGCGATGGAGTCCATGGGGCCTTGCCCGGCGGAACTGATGCAGATGTTCGAGACCCGCGTGACGCCGGTTTGCGGAGATCTTGGCCAGAAGGAGCTGGGATTGACGCGGGAGGTGTGGGATTGCCTGGCAAATGAAATCGATACGGTGTTCCACAACGGTGCGACCGTAAATTACCTGCTCAACTATGACCGGATGCGTGACGCGAACGTATTGGGGACGAATGAGGTTGTGAGACTGGGGTTTGAAGGACGGTCCAAGAGCTTCAACTACGTCTCGACCACCTTCATATTCGGCTGGGCGGTGAAGAAAGTTCTCTACGAGACCGACTTCAACGAGAACATGGAGCTTCTCGATTTTGGATACAGCCAGTCCAAGTGGGTATCGGAGCAAGTGGTTATGGATGCGCGTTGCCGCGGGCTTACTACGCGGATCTTCCGGCCCGCTCTGGTGAGTCCTTCCATTACCGGCGGAGGCAATAACTTCGACATCGCGGTTCGTTTATTGGCGTTCATGGTAAATCACGGCATTGGAGTCGATGCTCTGAACCAGGTGAGTTTCGTTCCCGCAGACATCACGGCGAATAATATCGTTGCGATTTCCACGACTCCCGGCACGGCGAATAAGACCTATCATGTCACCCGGGACGACTACGCGAACATGCTGGATATTACCAGCCTAATCACAAAGGCGACCGGCCGGCAATTTGAAATATTCAGTCTTCCCGACTTCGTTCCCGAACTCATCAGGAGATGCAGGAAAGACGACCTGCTCTTTCCGCTGCTGGATTTTCTGGTGGGATCGGTGGACAACATCTCGGCCATGGAGTTCAAACGCTACGACAGTTCCTGCTATCTGGCGGCTCGGGACGCTTCCGCATGGGGTAAGCCGGATCCGTCTCTCGAAGAGACAGTCAATGGCATCTTGCGATTTATGCAGCGAAAGGGAATCATCTCGGTTGCGCCTCGTGAGTTCAACACCGTGAGTAACTGCCGTGAGGCGTTCACCCGCGCGGACGCATCGGGCGTGGCACCGCGACGTTAGCGTTTCCGAAACACCAGTGTTTCTTTGATTTGCTGACCGGTTTCCAACGTGCCTGTCGTGCTTAGCGTCATTTCTGCTCCGTCGGCGGAAACCACCCATCGGTCTCTTTGAGTGATTTGATCGTCCCGCCGGTAAATCGAATCGACCGTGTGAGCGTCGACAAGCTGGAGGGTCACGGTGTCGTTTCTGGAATTTTTCAGATCGTATTCTTTGCCGTCAAAGCGCGCGCTGTAGCTAAAATCACCCGAGAAGCGGACCCCATCCTTTCCGTCCGCCTCGACCTTGAGTGCCATCCCCTGCCGCAATCGAGTCTTGCTCAGATCCTGTGTCCACTCGCCGGAGAATAAGTCATTGGCAGTCTTCTTTTTTCCCCCGCTCCGCGTCCACACGGTAATCCGGTCGGCGCGGCCGTTCTGTGAAGTCGTGCTCACTAACTCATTCGCATCACGCGACAGTTTGTCATCAATCGTCGCTACCAGGGCTCCATCCTTCTTCTGTTTGATCTCGACTTGATGCTTGTCGATCCTCCGCAGCTCGATTTGATTAAATGCCGGATTGCCTCGTACGGACGTGTCATGGCCGTTCACCTTCGCCGTAAAGTCGAGGTGGGTTTCGCCTGAAATCACAACGTGCACTTCATCGTGTAGACGCGTGATGGAGAGTTTGTTGGGGGGATCGAGGGAAGAATCCGCCGAGATGAGCGTCCAGGAACCAATGCGGGGATCTGCGGCACCCAGTTGAATGGCGGCAAACAACCCGAACAACGCGAGTTTATGCAAGGATCCTCCTGGAAACCGTGTATCCTTAACCACACAATAAAATAATACGAACCCGTCCGGAATGCGAACCCGTCCGCACGGGGTTAGAGAGAACCTTCAAATTTCAAATGAAGGCTGATCCGGAATTCCGAAGGGGCATCCCCGCGGGATGCGAATCTCTTAACGGTAACGATTTTGAGTAGTGGGCTAATTCTCTGTTGCTGATTTTTCCGCCGATCTTCTAGGATTTCGAACTACGACAAGCCAACGAGGAAGAATTCGCCCCACTACTAGATTTTGCGTGACACTATGAATCTCGTGCATGTGCGCCGTTTCTGGCTGGCCGGGGTAGTCCTTGCCGCCGTCCTAGCGCTTCTTCCGTTTTCCTTTCACGCCGAGCGCCATCTGGAGACCGCAACGCGCATCCCAGGCAGTGAAGCGGGAAAGGTCCCGCAGGAGTTGGCCACTCGCTTTCGTTCGCCATTCGTTGACCAGGTGGTCCTGGTGATTCAGGGAATCCCCCCCTGCGATTCGGAGGAGGGCGAGCAAGCGTTAGCAATGATTGAAGAGAAACTGAAAGAAGAACCCGGTGTCACGGGAGTGGTTTCCCATCTTGATTTTCGCGATCCGATTTTCCTGGGCAAGGGAGGAGGAACTTTTGTTCTGGTCGGACTCACCTCGACCGAAGGTCCCGTGGAGTCGCTCGTCCCTAAGCTTCACGGGCTGGACAACTCACTTGAAAACCAACTGCGGGGCCGTTATCCGGCGGTGAAGCTCGAACTGACGGGAGAGACGCCACTTAATTTTGACATTCGGAAGGCTAGCGCGGACGACGTGAAACACGCCGAGAGTCTCGTGATTCCCGGCACACTCGTCCTTCTGCTGGTGGCTTTCGGAAGTTTGGTGGCGGCGCTGATTCCAGTAGCCATTGGTCAGCTTGCCATCGCGAGCGCTCTGGCGATTGCAGGATTCCTGGCCCTGCGTTGGCATTTGTCCATTTTGGTTCAGAATTTGTCCACGATGCTGGGGCTAGGCTTGGGAATCGACTATGCGCTCCTGATGGTCAGCCGCTTTCGGGAAGCGATTGCCGTTGAGCAAGACGGACGCAAAGCCTCTGCGATCGCGGCACGTCAAGCAGGTCGAACGCTGCTGATTTCGGCCGCCACTGTGGCCATCGGATTTCTAGCCCTCTTGACCGTTCCCATCAGCGAAGTCCGTTCCATCGGGCTGGCTGGAGTCCTCGTGGCGGGAATGAGTGTGCTGCTGGCGAATACCCTCCTTCCGGCATTGTTGGCAGCTCTCGGTCCGCGAATTAATGCTGGCCGGGTACCCCTGATTGCAAGTTGGGATGCACATCGGGCAGCACGCACGCAAAACCGCTGGAGGCGATGGGGGAAGGTGATTGTTGCCCATCCTTGGCTCGCCATCCTTCTGGCAGGCGCCCCCTTGCTTCTGCTCGCCTCGCAGGCTGCGCGGCTCGATACCAGCGTCCCCAGAGGGGATTGGCTTCCGTCACAGGCGGAATCGGTTCGCGCGCTTCACACCCTTGAACAAATGGATCGGGTTGGCATTGTGTACTCGTTGCGCGTAATTCTCGAACTTCCAACCGACTCCATTGCGCAAACGGACGCGGGCTGGAATGCACTCGATCATTTGAGTAAGCGGCTCGCGAGTGACCCTCGTGCCTACCGCGTGATCTCCATGACGACGATGGTGGATGGTGACCGATCTGGCCTCGGCAACCTCCCGCGCGAGACGCGTCGAACGTTCCTGAGTAGCGATGGGCGAGCGGCGCTGATTGAGGTGTTACCTAAGACTTCCGTTTCCGTGAACGGTCAGGTCAACTGGGTGCGGGAACTGCGGGAGACCGGAGCGGTAGCTCTCACCGGAGTACCCGGGGCCACGCTGCGCATTGGAGGCATCCCGGCGCTAACCGCCGATTATCAGACGATTGTGAGAGATCGCTTCGCTTCGGTAATAGCGCTGGTGGTGGTAGGGACGCTCATAGCGCTTCTCGCTGGGTTCCGATCGCTTTTCGCCGCGGTGAAAGCCATTGCTCTGAACTTGCTCTCGGTTGCGGCCTCCTTCGGAGCCTTGGTTCTAGTGTTTCAGGACGGACGCGGAATTAGGTTCTTCGGAGTTCCCGAGGGAACGGGCAGCATATTTCCCATCGTGCCAATTGTCGCGTTTGCCATCGTGTTTGGACTGAGCATGGATTACGAAGTGTTCTTGGTCGCACGAGTCCTCGAAGAGAGGAGGAGCGGGCTGAGTGAATTAGAGGCAATCCCCGAGGGGGTAGCCAGAACCGCAGGACTGATTACGAGCGCCGCCGCGATCATGATTGTGGTATTCGCGGCATTCACCTTCGGAAACTTCCTGGTGATTAAGATGCTCGGATTTACGCTGGCTGTGGCCGTGTTAATTGACGCAACACTCGTTCGCATTGTGATTGGACCTGCGCTTCTTCGTATTGCAGGCGATTGGAACTGGTGGCCAGGAGGGCTCACCGCTCGCAGTGCATCGGTGATCGCCAGCAGCGAATGATGCCAACCGATAGGCGCAGTTCAACCCATTCCGAACCCCACTGTTCGGCGGGCGCACGAGCGGGGACCTAAGGTTGATCTTCTGCTTTTGGAGATCCTTTGGAAACTTACACAGTTTCTTACGCATTCACATCCTCCCAATAACCCGGCCCCCCTCGGAAGATATTTCGCACCTGGCTTGTAATAATCTCCCCGGGCCCGCGTCTTTACCTATGAAAGCGCAGTAGAGGAGGCGTAACCTGCTGAGCGTACTAGGGGAAGCATCCATCCCGATTCCGGACGAACTCGAGCTCGCGTTTCGAGGCCACCATGATTTCGTGTTCCGCACAGCGTATCGGATCACGGGCAATGCGGGGGACGCGGAAGATGTGTTGCAGACGGTTTTTCTGCGTCTGCTTCGCCGAGGCCGAAACTCGGTTCCGCTGGAGAACTCCGAAGGCTATCTGCGTCGAGCCGCAATCAACGCCGCGCTGGACGTGATCCGGTCGCGTCAGGCCGACCGTGCGGTTCCAATTCCTGATGAGTCTCTCATGCCGAGCACGCCGGCGCGGGCTGACTCTTTTGGTCTGCGGCAGGCCCTGAGTCGCGCGATGGCTCAACTTAAGCGGCGGCCTGCGGAGATTTTCGCCCTGCGCTTCCTTGAGGGCCTCAGCAATCCGCAGATTGCGCACTTACTCGGTATTTCACAAGTGCGGGTGGCGGTCATTGTCCATCGCACTCGCGTGCAGCTCCGAAGGGAGCTTCGTCCTTACTTAGGAGACAGATCATGAGCGATCAAAAGTTCGACCGGCTACTCTCTGAGATTCGAAACGAACATGTCGACGACCAGGTGGTTTCGCAGGCTGGCGAACGCGTTTGGAACTCGATCTCCGCTACTCCAGCTGCCGAACTGAACCTGCGCAAGCTGCGCAGCTGTGACGATTTCCAGACGCTCATCCCGGCGTATTTGGACAAGAATCTGCCCGAGTCTCGCAGGTTGCTGTTCGAAGATCACGTACATCAGTGTGTTGCTTGCCGCAATGGGGTTGAGCGCGCCCGTGACGGAGAGCGGCAGCCAGTCTGGCAGCCAAAACTAGCATCTCGCGGGTTCCCGGTGTGGCGCTGGGCCATGGGAGCAGCCGCGGTGATCGCGGTAGGATTTGCATCGTTCGCGATGCTCAACGGATTCTTCCCTGGCCGACACGCGGTTCGAGGAGCAGTCCAGAATGTGGATGGCTCGCTCTACGTGGTTTCTGACGAGCAGGTGCGGGTAATTCCAGCGGGCTATCCGATCCGGAACGGAGATGAGATCCGTACCGCGAAGGGTTCGAACGCAGTGGTTCGGTTGCTCGATGGATCCCTGGTCGAGATGGGGGAACGCTCCGACCTCTCTGTTTCTCGGGAATTGAGGGGAACCACGATCCACTTGGATGGTGGACACATCATTGTTGAAGCCGCCACCGGCCGCCTCTATGTCGCGACCAACGATTGTCTGGTATCAGTCAAAGGGACGATATTTTCTGTCAACCATGGAACCAAGGGCTCCCGGGTAGCCGCCATCGAGGGTGTGGTACGGGTCGCTAGTGGCGACCGGACGACGGAATTGCACGCGGGCGATGAGGAGACCTCGAGCGCCAGTGTTTCCAAGGTTCCAATTCAAAACGAAATTGCGTGGAGCCGGAATTCCGCGAAGTATCTTGCGTTGCTGGGTGATTTTGCCATCCTCCAAACTCAATTGCAGGCGATTCCGGGACCGGGGCTGCGCTACAGTTCCGAACTTCTCGCTTACATTCCCGCCCACACGGTCATTTATGCCGCGATCCCCAATCTGGCGTCCACTCTGGGCCAAGCGAGCCAGCTGTTCCAGGACCAGTTACAGCAAAGCTCAGCACTGCGCGATTGGTGGAAGCAGCAACAGCACGGCAAGGGTCCGAAACTCGACGATATCGTGGACCAGATGAAGACGTTCAACAGCTATCTGGGAGACGAGATCGTATTTGCCGTGGCTAAGGATGGACCGACGTACCGTGCACCGGTAGTACTCGCCAAGGTTCAGAAGTCGGGGCTGGAGAATTTCCTGCAGACTGAGGCAGGACGGCTCAATAAGGATCACCCCCAATCTGCACTGCAGGTCGTGCGGGATCCGTGGGCGGTGTCGTCCGCCTCGAACCGGCCGCTCCTTGTTTATGTGAATAATGGCATGCTGGTCGCGAGCCCGGATGTGGCGGAACTGCAGCGCGCCGCGACGCAGATGCGGCAATCGGGCGCCAGTCAGTTTACGGAGACGCCCCTCTATCAGCAGGTGCTGCATTCCTATCAGCAGGGGGCCAGCTGGCTCTTTTGCGCGGATATGGAACAAATTGTCGCGCAACACGTAACAGAGAGTGGTGATAAGAAGCTGCCTGAAGGAATGGGAGATGTCCGCTACCTGATGATGGAACGTCGCGAGGTCGGAGGCAAGACCGAAAATCGCGCAGCGCTAACGTTCGCTTCCGAGCGGCGTGGGGTGGCATCGTGGCTGGCCGCACCTGCTCCCATGGGTGCTCTGGAGTTCATCTCGCCCAACGCGAGCATGGTGAATTCGCTTGTCATCAAGAATCCTCGCACCATCATGGAAGATTTGTTCCAGATTATTGGGAGCAGCGATTCAAACTTCTCCCAGGATCTCGCGCAGTTCGAAGCGAAAACCGGTGTGCGCGTACTCGACGACATTGCTGCGCCGCTGGGTGGCGAGGTGACCTTCGCATTCGACGGACCGGTGCTGCCTACGCCAAGGTGGAAAGCAGTTCTGGAAGTGTACGATCCGACCACCTTGCAATCAACCATCGCGAAACTGGTCGACAGCTTCAATCGAGAAGCGCCTCAGCGAGCGGGTTCGTTGCAACTGACGGCGCAACCGGTGGGTTCCCAAACCTACTACACTCTGCGGAATTCAATGCATCCGAATTCCGAGATGGACTACACCTACGTCGACAGCTATCTGGTCGCAGGGCCGGACATTTCCACGATTTCGCAAGCCATCCGGGATCGTCAGGCTGAACTTACCCTGACGCACTCGGCGACCTTTCAGGCACTTTTGCCCAGCGACGGATACACGAATTTCTCGGCGATCTTCTATCACAACATCGGTCCAGTGGTGGGGCCGTTGGTAGATCAGATCAAGTCGGTGGGTACTCTTACCGCACAGCAACAGCAGTCCATCGCCGCGCTTCAGGCAAATACTGCCCCGGGCTTGATCTACGTCTACGGCGAGCCTAAGCGCATCGTGGTCGCCAGCGATACCGGCTTCATGGGTCTCGACCTTGGTACTCTGATGACGCTGGGCCATGGCGGCCGATTTCTGCCGGAGGTGTTCTCGGGCAGAGCTCTGAGCAATCCCGGCACGACCCAGTAGTCAAGACGCCGTCGTTCATGAGTACGATCATCCAAAACAGAGCAGTAGCGGATACGAGTCAGCCAGCCTCTGCTGCTCGGCAAACTCCAGTCATTGAGCTCCAGGGCCTGTCTGTTCGCTTTGGCAATCGCGACATCCTGAAAGACCTGACCTGTTCTCTGCGCGGGCGAGCGATTGGGTTGCTTGGTCCCAACGGCGCGGGCAAGTCGACGCTGATTAATACACTTCTCGGCTTCTACACGCCTTGCTCCGGGTCGGCCCGCGTCTTGGGACACGACGTCCGGACCGAGATCAGAGGAGTCCGCAGTCTCGTCGGGTACATGCCCGAGAACGACGCGCTGATCTCGAAGATGAGTGCGGTTTCGTTCGTTCAAATGATGGCGGAACTCTCCGGCCTGCCACCGGCAGCGGCGCTCGAACGCGCACACGAAGCTCTGTTCTGCGTAGGATTGGCCGAAGCGCGATATCGCGAACTCGGAACCTATTCGCTCGGCATGAAACAGCTGGCGAAGCTTGCCCAGGCGATTGTTCACGGACCCAAGCTGCTGATTCTCGACGAACCGACCAACGGCCTCGACCCCTCCGCACGGCAAAGGATGATCCGGATGATCCGCGACATCCGCGACAGCAAAGAGCTGCAGATCGTGCTCAGCTCGCACCTTCTGCGCGATGTCGAAGAAACCTGCGAGGAGGTCTTGATCCTCAACCACGGAGGGATTGCGCATTACGCGAATCTGGACGAAGAGCGCAAGGCCAACAAGAGATTTCTGGAACTGGAAACCTACGGCGGCAACGGCGATTTCACAGAGGCGGTCGAGAAGCTGGGCTGCGAGTGCGCCACGACGGCGAACCGGCTGAAAATGATCCTCGCCGATGGAGTCGAGATACGCGACATTTACCGCATCGCTGCGGAGCGCGAGGTGCGGATCCGGCGGCTCAATTTCCGCCGGGATACGCTGGAGGACATTTTCCTCAAGGCGATGGAAAGCTGAAATATGAGAGCTGAGATGAAGCGTTCCAAGGCGCGCGGTTCAGAGGGCGATCATGGCCGTTTATAGACGCACGTACACATCCTATGCCGGCGCACTGACTCCGGCCTGGTCGCGTTTTCTGGTACTGTTTCGCTATTCGAGAGGCAATGTGTTCCGTTCTAAGCTGCAGACGGCGCTCTTCGTTCTCTGTTTTTTCTTCCCTCTGGCGTGCCTTCTCATCATCTACCTCGCGCATAATTTAAGTTTTCTCGATAAGTTGGGCACCGTTGGCGGCGGATTCCTCAAAATTGACAACAGGTTCTTTTTGAATTTCGTCACCGCGCAGGGATTCATGGCGTTTGTGTTGACTGCGTTCACCGGTCCCGGCTTGATCTCGCCGGACTTGGCCAATGGAGCGCTGCCTTTGTACTTTTGCCGCCCGTTCTCGCGCGCGGAGTACGTAATTGGCAAGGCCTCGGTCTTGGCGATCCTGCTATCCCAGATCACCTGGATTCCTGGGCTGGTTCTGTTCGCCATCCAGTCGAGCCTCGCCGGACCGGCATGGACCTGGGAGCATCTGTGGATCGCGGGGAGCATCATGCTCTCTTCTCTGATATGGATCGCGGTTCTGTCCCTTCTCGCCATGGCCCTTTCTGCCTGGGTGAAGTGGAGAATTGTCGCGGGCGCGCTGCTGCTGGCTGTTTTGTTCTTCGGGGCGGGCTTCTCGCAGGCCGTCAATGCCGTATTGCGCACCGAGTCCGGCTACTTCCTCAACATCGTCTACCTGATGGGAATGGTTTGGACCTCGTTATTTCGCATGGATGTGGAAGGTAAGATCTCTGCTCCGCAAGCATGGCTGGCGTTACTCGCATATTGCGGGATTTGCCTCGCCCTGCTCATACGGAAGATACGGGCCTTCGAGGTGATCAAGTGAGCGATCGCATCGCCTTCGAGGATGTCTCGAAATTCTACGGCGAGATCCTGGGCGTGAACCGCGTCAGCCTCTCGATCCTTCCAGGCGTAACCAGCTTGGTCGGACCCAATGGATCGGGAAAAACCACGCTGATGAACTTGATGACCGGGTTGGTCCGCCCGACCCGCGGGAGAGTACGGATTCTTGGTATCGACCCGGACGCGCCGGAGAAACTCTTCCAGATTCTCGGCTACAGTACCCAGTTTGACTCCTTCCCTAAAGGGCTGACGGGGTTTCAGTTTGTGTATTCGTATCTGCGACTGGGGGGACGCGACGCAGAGGCTGCGGAACAGATGGCCTGGCGCGCAATCGAGCGAGTAAAACTCACCGATGCGGCCTTCCGCAACGTCGCGGGTTACAGCAAGGGAATGCGGCAGCGCATCCGGCTCGCCCAAGCTCTGAGTCACAACCCGCGAGTTCTGGTCCTCGACGAACCGCTGAACGGGCTCGATCCACTAGCTCGAGCGGAGATGATTGCTCTGTTTCGCTCGGTGGCGGAGAGAGGTTCTTACGTGATTATCTCCAGCCACATTCTTCACGAAGTCGACGCCATCTCGGATCAAGTAATCCTGCTGAGCAACGGCTACGTTGTCGGCGAGGGGAAAATCCATAGCCTGCGCGACGAAATCCAGGAACATCCCGCTCAGGTTCTGATTCGCTGCGACCGGCCACGGGATCTTGCGTCGAAGATGATGGCGAGCGTGCGCATCATTGAAGTGCGCATCCACGATGACGAGCGCGGCCTGCTGGTCAAAACGCGCGACGCGGACGGCTTCTACCTGATGTTAAATCACATTGCCTCGAACGGAATAGAGATCGAATCCGTCGCCCCTGCCGACGATGATGTGAATTCTGTCTATGAGTATCTGATCGGCAGCGACGAGGTGGTGCGATGATCAGCTTCTGGTGGGCACAGATCAAGTCCGTCATCCCCCTGGAAATGAAGAAAACTTTATTCGCGCGGCGGGGACTTTGGATCTACATCGTTGCCCTATTGCCGCTCCTGCTCTTCATGGCTCAATTTCTCATGGCCTCCAGGTTACGGGTACGAAACAGCCACATCGCGGCTCAAAGCGAGAAACAACTGAGCGAACAGGATCTGCACGCGGTCAGGCCGGGCATGACCAGCGAGGAAGTAATCGCGCTGCTGGGGAAACCGCCGGAGCGCTTTCGTTGGAACGAGCGGAGGCGGCTCGACTCCAGCGAATTCGAGACCGTCCGTCACGAGGAATACCAGTACTCCGACGGATTCAAGAGCCTGTTCATCCGTTTTGACGACGGAAAAGCCGCTAGCGTCAATCTCCAGGGGTACACCCTGGCCGACGATTCCGTGGTTTTCGCCGGGGTATTCCAGTTTTTCTATCTCCGCCTTGCGATCTTCTTTGGCTGTCTGGGCATCTTTATGAATCTGTTCCGGGGAGAGATCCTCGACAAGACTCTCCATTTTTATTTTCTTGCGCCCATTCGCCGCGATGTGTTGATGGTGGGGAAGTTCCTGGCCGGGTTGCTGGCCACGTGCGCCATTTTCGTCACCAGCGAACTGCTTCAGATCATTGTCTTTACCGGCCAATTCAGTTCGAGCGCGCGGGAACTCTACTTCTACCAGCATCACGGCCTGGCCCAGACTGCGGCGTATCTGGGTGTCACCGCGCTGGCCTGCCTGGGCTACGGAGCCTTTTTCCTGGCCGCCGGGATGTTGTTTCGGAATCCTATCCTTCCCGCCGCAGCAATTTTGGTTTGGGAGGCAGTCAATCCCTTCCTGCCGGCATTGCTCAAGAAATTCAGCGTGATCTACTATTTGAAATCTCTCTGCCCGGTGGATATCCCCACCCCTCCGGGTACGCCGCCCCTGCTGGCGCTGCTTGTCTCGAATCCAGATCCGGTATCGGCGCCGGTCGCTATCCTCGGAATCGTATTCGTGTCGCTGCTGGTTTTGTACGTGTCCAGCTTTCGGGTCCGCCGAATGGAAATCAACTACACCACCGAATGATGCTCTCCCGATCTCAGCAATGGCGCTGCCGGTTCCGCTTGCCCCCACCGGCTCAGCGAGTCCTTATCGGAGATTAGGGCAACGATCCCTGTTGATCGATGGATCTCCTTCGCCCGCCTGGATACGAAATTGTCGCCCGGGTCATGTCGCTGGTGTCGAGGAACACTCGGAATCCCCGTTCGCGAAGCTAGATTGCGAGTTTGTTGGCGGAGTCGCGATTTGCCCGCGAGTTACTCATGAAGAGTCGCGGCGACAACAGAGTTGCTGCCATTGGGTGGCAATCTTCAGGGCGCTGAAGAAGCGCCAAGGATAATGAACCTTGGCTGATCGTCAAGCGCACCGCAAGTCGAGCCCGGACCGTCACCGCATGGACGAGGGGAGCAAAACTGCGTCAAAACCAGATTGATTAGTGGATCGCAGCCGCTTGGTCCAGAGCCTGTTCCACATCGGCTTCGAACGGAGTCGGATCGCCGCGAGCCTGTCGGGTCTCACGAATCAGACGAACGTTGCGCGCGGTGGTCTCCGGTTCCCATTTCTCGCGAACATTAGCCAAAGCATCGCCTAGCGCGTGGGCGGCGCTCTCCTGGTTGCCCTCAAGGACGGCTAACTCTAGCAGCGTCGCGTAGTCCCAGTAGTCGGGCTTGCTTTTTTCGATCTTGCGTTGCACGGCGTAACGGACGACCGGAACAAGTTCTTTGCGGTGGTCATCCGGAGGGTTGCGAAGTTCCATCAGGGTGATGGCATTGATTCCGGGATAGGCATCGCGCCAATCGGCCTCAAAACCCTGCAGGTACATTTGAATGGCCTTGTCGAGATAACCTTTGGCCAGGAAGGTATTACCAGACTTGGCGGCGTCGTCCCACTGGTCTTTGTATACGCGTCCGAGAATTCCGCAGGTCTCGCTGCTGGGGCCGCGCTCTTCAATCAGCTTTAGCAATACCTGTTGTGCTTCGTCGCGCCGCTTGAGCCTGTTCAAGGCTAGCCCGAGCTGTTCGCGAACCATAACGGTCTGCGCCAGTGGCGCAGAAAATTGCCGGATCACTTTCACCATGTCTTCCCAGGCGGAGACAGCGCGATAAGACAGCATCAAGTCAATGGCAACACCGGTTTCGAGATCGGCGATGTCGCCCAGATCTTTTTCGACGGCGCGCACCCCTTCAGCTTTCTGAGGGGAGCGGCGGGCATCTGCCAGTTTGTCTCTTACCTGAAGGGAATACTCCACCTGATCACGGAACACATCGGTCTTCAGATGTTCTAAGTTAGGCGCGGGAAGGCCGTCGATAAGCTGAAAGATCGGACTATCTTGTGCGCCATGGCGGGCCTCCTTGAGAAACTTGGCTATAGCTGTGCTGGTCGCACCGGCCTTCGCCGGATCGGGTACGCCATCCGCTCCGAGGGCGTACGAAATTGTCCGCAGCATCTGCACATCGAAAGGAAGCCGGCTCGCCTCAGCGATGATCTGCACGGTGCTAAACGGTTTGAACGCGTGGCGAACGCCGAGTTCGTAATAAACGTTGGCATTTGCGGTAGTGAGATCGGCAACCGCAAACGGACACAGAATCAGGCGTTCGAACATCGGCTTGTGGATGATGCCGCCGGTGACCTCATGGTCAGCGCGAATGGGTTCGAGTTCGGCATCACGGACCGCGGGCGCGATAACGTCTTGGTAGACGCGGTCGAAGTCGATCTTCGACCCGTCAGCATTGGCCTTAATGCCGAAGGGCATCAGAATGAAGCAAAGGGGTGCTTTCGTCATGGCTTGCCCTCATAAACATTGGCCAGCTCGTTAAGGTATGGCTCGTCAGGCCGGCAGAGATCGGCGACACGCAACGCCTGTTCCTCCATCGAACTGGACTCCCAAGGCCTCAACTTTTGTGTCGCTGCTTCCCGATGTTTGCCGATAGCCTCATCCGTGCGCCCCAAGATCATCAGCGCGTCGCCTTCGCTGGCGGGCCGCCAGTGCTTCAATCCGGGATCCGTCGCCCCGGCCACATGGTCCAACACCTTCGACGCCATGGTACGGGCAGTGTTGAAATCGCGCTTCGCGGCGATTGCGAGGTACGCAAGGTTGATTCCGTGATAATAAGCTTGATCGTGATCAGGAGGATTCTTCGCGACCGACTGATCGTAAGCTTCCTGATAAAGCTTGCGAGCGTTTTCAAGGTCGTCGGCATTGCTGGTGAGCCACCATCTTCGCTTCAGCCTGCCGGCGAGTACCCCCACAACATCGGCGCCCTTCGGCTTGTGATTCGTCAGGACGGCGAGCGCAGCGGCACTGTCGCCCGTTTTCTCCAACGCAATGGCAAGCTGCACCGCACCATAGTCATCGAGATTGGCAGGTACCTGGTCAGGATTAGAGGCTCGATTTGGCCACAGGCGGCGGATGATGTCGCTGAACTCGCCGGTCTCGATGGACACTTTCGCGGCGCTGCGTGAACCGTGCGCTGCGGCACCTTTGCACAGAGTCTGGATAATGATTTGGACGCAGGGATCGTCGGCGGACTCAGCATCGAGCATGGTCAGATGGTTCCCGGGAATGACATCACCTTTTGCCTGGAGAAACGGCTTCAGCGACGATTCGGGCGGCACAAACTGATCCGTTTCGCCGGCCACCGCAACAAAGGCGAATGGCGGATTAGAGTCGAACTTCAGCGACTTCCATTTCTCGCGGAGAGCCGTTACGAACCGTCCGCCGGCCTCCATGTTCTGGATCTGGCGTTTCCAGAATGAGGCGAAGCGTGCCTTTGTGAGTCCGCCGCTCGGCGTTCCAAACATCACAACATGGGAGGTGCGGTTGCGTAGGTCTTCGTAGGAGACAAGCGCTTGCTGCACGACTAATCCCCCCATACTGTGCGCCACAAATGCGAGCCTTCTGTAATTTTCTCGAGAGAGCTCAGGCCGCGAATGAAGCATGATGGCGATTTCTTCGAGTCGCGCGTCTGCACTCCAGAGACCCGGCAGATCGAAGCGCAGATGACTCTGATAGCCAAAGCCAAGCAAGTCCCACTCGTTCAAGCGGGGGTCGGCCTGAAGGAACTCAGGGATGCGCCTCCAGGTCTTCGCGACGTCCCCGGTAAATCCATGGACGAACACAATCGCCGTCTCGTTCTTTGCTGATGAAGCCGGACGGAAATTGATGAACCCGACGGTCCTCGGCATTGTGGCACCTCTGGGTGACTGAGCTAACTTGGAAGTGGGCAATCATTATAGTGTGATTCCTGCCAGACACGCGGCGCTGCCGAAGGCCGTTGGTTCTAATTCTCTAGAAGCCCTTTTCTGGGGCATAGAGGCGACATTACTTTCGCCTCGCCGAGCAATTTCCTGAATCGCTGTGATGCAAAGCAAGGAGCGGAATCAGAGGTTGAAGCGCGGAGTCGGCCCTGTATCTCTTGAGCATCTTCCGTTTGTACAATTAAGAGTTTCTGTCTCAGCCGAGGTGCAAAACCACTTCACGTTAATTCCGGCACAGCTGGCCTCGGGAAGATCCTCCGCAGTTGCGCTGCAGCGAACCGCAGCATCCTGGTTCGGCCCGTACAACTGGCACATCACCAACAGGCTTTCCCGTAGCTATCCAGCATCCAGGAAGAACCGTCGCAAATAAAAATGTGGCCTTTCTCTTCTCTCTTTCTTGAACGCACGCCTTTCGTCCCGCTGTAACCTGCAATGCCCTTTGCGCATCTAGTAGCAGGAACAAGAAAAACCGCTTAAGATCTCCAGTGCCTCTGCTCTTGTCGTAAACTGGCACGACATCTAGTGGATACGAGGTTCGCGATGATGACGAGCGCAAGCCCAACGCAAAATGTGGCCAACCAACCGTCCGCGGCGAAAGGACTGGCAATAGTTCGGCTGACGATCGGCGCAATGCTTGTGTGGGTCTTCTTCGAAAACCTGGGAAAGGGCCTCTACACCCCAGCGGGCTACGCGGGGCTGATCAACTACTACATAAAAGCGAGTCACTCGCCAGCCGCGTGGAAGGCTGTTATGGGTCTTATGGCGAGTCACGCCGCGATGGCGGCTCCCCTGCAGGCGGTGACCGAGATTTCTCTCGGAGTCCTGCTGGTCATCGGTCTGCTGACACGCCCGGTCGCCTTTGTAGCTTTCCTGTACCTGGCTAGCCTCTGGGTGTCTGAGTGGGGCACTTCGTGGATTTGGGAGCTGCTGGTCTCAGTGATGGCATCGCTTGCGCTCGCGGTGGGGCAGGCGGGTCGAGCCTGGGGCGTCGACGCCTGGCTCGCACGGCGTTGGCCGTCCTCCCCATGGTGGTGACTGGAGCCAAAATCAAGTGCGAGTGTCGGTCATCATTCCTACGCACAATGAAGCGCAATCCATCGGCCGAGTTCTAGCTGATCTCCCGGTAGAGCTTGTCACGGAAGTCTTGGTCGTAGATAGCAATTCAACCGACGGGACTCCCGAGATCGCTTCAAAGATGGGGGCCTGCGTCCTGCACGAACCTCGGCGCGGATACGGTCAAGCCTGTTTGACCGGGCTCGCGAACGCGAACACCCCTGATGTGGTTGTCTTCCTCGACGGCGACTACAGCGATCGACCGGCTGAGCTGCCGCTTGTTTTGGCCCCCATCATTGACGGCCGCGCCGATATCACCCTGGGCTCGCGCCTGGGCAAGCAGAGCATTCGTGGGGCGATGCCTTGGCACGCTGCGTTTGGTAACCGTCTGGCAGCCTTTCTGATCGGATTTTTGTATGGTTTGAGGATCAGCGATCTTGGACCGTTCCGGGCCGGGCGAGCCGACGTCCTTCGCCGACTTGACCTCCAAGAGAAGACGTACGGCTGGGCGGTTGAAATAATTCTAAAGGGTGCGCTCGGTGGATTCCGCATCGTTGAGGTACCGGTGAGCTATTATCCGCGTCTCGGGAACTCGAAGATCAGCGGTACGCTGAAGGGCACTGTGGGAGCGGCGTGGTTCATCCTCAGCCTGATAGTGCGCTATTATTTTCGACGTGGAAACGCCGGAATGCCACGGCCGGCGTGAATCTGCGCACCAATTTTCTATGGGATCTTCCTGCCAGACCACGGTGCATTCGCGCAACCGGGACTGCACGCTGGTCGTTATGGCGAAAGCACCGAAGCCGGGCAGGGTGAAGACCCGTTTAACGCGGAGCCTTCCCGTCGATGCCGTGACCGAACTCTATCGTTCGCTTTTGGACGACACAATGGCGCTAACGAGCTCGTTGCGCGCGGTAGACGTTGCCATTATGTGCCCGGCTTCGGATACCGAAGAACTAACGCGTCTGACGCGAGGGGCGGTGACTGTCGTGGCGCAGCAAGGGCAGGGCCTTGCGGCAGGCCTGATCTCGGTGTTTGCCCACTTCGCAGCCTCAGGTCGGCAACGAGTCGTTGCCTTCAACAGCGACAGCCCGCATCTTCCGGCTTCGGTTCTTGAGAGCGCGTTCGAGGCGCTCATTGGACACGACGTGGTGGTTGGACCGACACACGATGGCGGCTATTACCTGGTAGGGGCCAAGGCTGCCCATCCAGCGCTTTTCGATGGCCATGGCATGGGTACCAAGAGCGCGCTTGAAGTCCTGCTTGCGCGCGCTCGTGAATTGCAGTTTTCCGTTGGCTACACGGAGCCCTTCTACGACATCGACGTGGAAGACGACCTAACTCGGCTCGCCGCGGAACTGCGGCTCGCTCCGGCCAGGGCGCCCCGAACCGCGGCCTGGCTGAAACACTGGGCGGGGGCAGAGTTACGGACGGAAACGGGAAAGTTGTGAAGCTTACGCCATCCCGCCGGCTGTACGGGTTTGGCGCCATCTTGCTTGTGGCGCTGACGATCTGCTCACGCAAGCTAAGCGGCCTGGGCAAACCGTCATTCCTGATTCTGCTGGGGATTGCCGGCATCGCGTACCTGCTTGCTATTCGTGAATTCTTCTCGACTCCGAGATTTCCGCGCCGCGTCATCTTCATCGGGCTCTCGCTGGCTGCGGTGTGGCACCTCGCGTTTCTAGTGATGCCGCCCGGTTCCGATGATGACATTCATCGTTACCTTTGGGATGGCCGCGTGCAGCGGCTCGGCTACAACCCTTACCTGGTCGTTCCCGGGGACCCTCCCCTGGCTGGGTTGCACACGCCCGAGACCCGCACGCTGAACCACCCGGATTTACCGAGCCCATATCCAGCGGGCGCTGAGCTTTTCTTCCGCGCCGTAACAGCGATTCATGAATCTGTCTTTACGCTGAAAGTAGCATTTGTAGTTTGCGACTTGGCGACCGTTCTGGTTTTGCTCGATATCTTGCATAGTAATGAGCAAGGAGCACACTGGGTTCTGGCTTATGCCTGGAACCCGCTGCTGGCCATAGAAGTGGCAGGCAGCGGCCATGTTGATATCGTCGGGTTGCTTCTGCTCTTGGTATCCGCCGCCGCGCTGGGGCGGCGCTGGCGTACGATTGCAGCCCTGGCATTTGGGCTGGCTGTTGCAGTGAAATTGCTCCCGATTGTACTTCTGCCACTCTACTGGAAGCGCGTTCGTATTCGCGACGGTGCTCTGGCGACAGCTGTGGTCGGACTTCTATACCTACCATTTCTCGACCATGGACGGATCCCGATCGGCTCGCTCGGCACTTATGTCCGGAGTTTCCGCTTTAACGATCCGGTGTTTCGTACGCTCGAGCGAGTGGCGGCTCCGCAGTTTGTAGCGGTCCTGGCTGTGCTCGTCGGCCTTGTCACCGCAATCTGCCTGAGACGCAAGGCCGCGGCATGGTCTCCGGACGCGTTTGCGTGGCCTATGGCAGCATCACTGCTATGTGCACCGGTCGTGTATCCGTGGTATCTGCTCTGGCTGCTGCCGTTCGTGCGGTCAACCTCGACCGTGCCGATCATCATCTGGACAGTCAGCATCCTCCCGACCTACTACGTTTGGCATTTACGCACGCTGGGTCGTCCGTGGTTGCTTCCTGGCTGGATTATGTTGCTGGAATTCGGGTCCGTGGCAGCCTCCGGTGCAATTATCGGGTTTCGATGGTTCAAACGACCGTCGGTCACCCCAGGTTCAAGGAACTAGGTGCGCCTTGCTGACATCTGATGGTGTAACCGGAAGCGGTTGTCCGTCATCCAAAATCGCATCTGTCCAATTCACCGAGGAGCGAACCTATGAGAAGTGTCCGCCGCTTAACGATGGTCGGTCTTTTGCTGTGCGGAGTGCTGGGTCTTGCTGCAACCTCCTGGGCACAGCAGCGCTCGCCAATTCTTGATCAAGTCGCCAAAACCTTCGGAGTCGATTCGTGGGACAAAGTCGAGGCTGTCCGTTACACCTGGAATGGAGAAATTACCGGGCTCTTCAAAGCTGCGCACAAGTGGGAGTGGGAGCCTAAGACCGGCAAGGTCACGTTTGAGGGGACGGATAAAGATGGCAAGCCCGTGAAGGTTAGCTACGTACGCACCGACGTCAGCACCCAGTCCGACGATGTGAAGAATCAGATCGATCCCAGTTTCGTCAACGACAATTATTGGACCTTCTTCCCGTTTCATGCCTATTGGGACAAGAGCGCGAGCGCGATCGATCAGGGCAAGTTTAATCTGCCAGTTGGCCCCGGCACGGCCGAGTTGGTTCCGGTGAAGTATCCCGCGGATGGCGGTTACACCCCCGGTGACACCTGGGATCTCTACGTCGGTAAAGACAACCGCGTCGTGTACTTTGTCTATCACCGCGGCGGGGCCAAGCCGCCGAGCCGCGTTTTCGCAACATGGGCAGGATACAAAAAGGCAGGTCCAATTCTGTTCTCAACCGAGCACCGCGGCACGGCCGATGGCAAGCCCCTGCACATTTTCATTTCTGACGTGGCGGTCAAACTGACTGGATCGGATACCTGGACGGACGCGAAATAAAACGGCGAGTCTCTAGCGGGCGATTACGACGGTCGTGCAGGAACTGCCGAGCTTGGGCAGATCGCGGGTGGCGGCCATGCGGATCTGCAGCCTTGGGCGTTCCCCCCGAACGATGGGACAGTAGTAGTCCGGCTCCGGCAGCGCGCCCTGGAGGCGCCGGCGGCCGGCACAACCTCCATGGCATGAGTCCCGGAACTCGCAAGGCTGGCACGCCTCAGGAAGCGTGCGGGCTTGGTCGAAGGGCGGTGAATCTAGAATGTCGAGACCGATCGAGATCAAATCGGACAGCGGCTCCCCTGCTCCTGGCCAATAAACGCAGGGCTGTGTTGTGGCGCGGGGCGTAACCCTCACGGTGTTTACGCCGCATCCTCCACGCCGCGGCGGGAGCCCTGCCATCGCTCGCACCAGCGGTTCGCCAATGGCGATCACATCAGTCTCCGCAAAGAGCCGCTCGAACCCTTCCCAGTACTGTTCGTAGGAAAGCGCGTAGAGGTCGGATCGCACGGCCTGATACACATTCACTCGCAAGGGGGCGTCAAACTGTTTGGCCACTCGCGCCACCTCCGCCAGACGCAAGTAGTTCGCCTTCATCATGACCGCGATGATGGTCACGGGCACACCCAGCCTCACGCAACGTTCCGCCTGCTGTTGAATCAGCTCCCAATTGCCGGGCCCGCGCTGTGCATCCTGCTCGGCTTGCGTCGCGTAATCGAGCGAAAATTCAATGTCGTGAAAGGCGGGCAGTTTGTTGTCTTCCAAGAGTGCAACACTGTGGCCGTTGGAAGTGAGGGTGAGTTTGACGGGTTTTGTTCGCAGGTAATCCAATATCGCTTTAAAGTCTGGATGCATGCCGTTCTCGCCAGTGCCCAGATTCACCGAGCGGACGGGCAATCGTTCCATGATGCGCTTCACCTGATCCAGAGAAAGGCGATCCGTGCGGGCTGGATCCCGGTAGCAGAAAGCGCAGGAGAGGTTACACTCGTTGGTGAGACCGAGCCCAAGCGAAATCGTAGCATCAGACCTCGCGCCAGACGCGATGGGTGAAGATTTGCCGGCGCCGTCATTCATTGGAACATTCTCCATCCACCATCAAGCGAAACGCGCGAAGCATTGTGTGTAGCGGGCGACCCCGGCATACTCAGGCCGGCTGCCGAGTTTGCGCTCCAGCTCAAGAATCCGCTCATACTCGGCGCTGCGTGAAATCCGCGATGGCAAGTAATCTGCAAGGACACGTACACCCCGCTCGGCAGTCACTGCTAGCGACGCCGCTGTCAACATGGCTTGCAAGCTCTCTGAGGTAAATAGTCGCACCCGGCCTCCGTACAAAGACTCTTGTCCCCACTCAGCGGTGAGGTTATTTTCCGCAACCGCCAAATCGCCTGCCTGGATAGCGGCCTTGAATACTTCGCCGGCCCGGTTCCGCACAAGGACTGACAGTATCGCCGATGAATCGCGCAAAGCGCGAGCCGCGCCGCACAACACCGCAATTGGGTCATCGAGATATTCCAGTAGGTTGTGACAGAGAATTAAATCGAAGGAGCGGGCCTGGAACAAGTTCGTCAACTGCAAAGCATCCCCATGTTGCAGCACGACTGCAACTCCTGCGTCCTGTGCGGTCCGTTTCGCTCTATCTAGCATCGCCGGAGACGAATCGAGCAGCGTAACGTGCACGCCAAGACGCGCCAGGCGAACTGCCGTTACTCCTGTGCCGCACCCGACATCCAGCGCACACAATGATTCCTTGGCCTGGGGCATGCGCATAAAATCCTGCAGGTTGGCAAAGGCTAGGTCGGTGCGTAATCGTCCCTCGGGTGTCTCAAGGTACGCGGCATAATCTTGCGCGCCGTTCTGGAATCGTTCGTTGCCAGCAATGTTGGTCATTGATTCCGCATGGGATGCCTTAGTTTTGGCCCGGAGGAGCCCGTCAATCACGACGAAAAGGCTTTCAGTGGCCCGAGCCTCCCCGTTGACTGGCTATCGCTTGCTTGGGAGCAGGATAGCATCGGCCGAGCGCGTACGGTCGCTGGATCAGGCATAATCGCTAGTGACAAGGTTAACTTTACTTGATCGGACTGCGAGAACCATGAATATTGCGCTTGCAGTTCGCCTCCAAAGAGATTAGTACCAGAAAGTCATCTTTCATTTCGCTCCCTGATAACCAATCGCTCCCGGCCGCCAGATCTACGTATCAAGATCGCCGCTTTCGTGCTGCCCTAGCATCAGCTCACAGCCCGGCGCCGCTTCGACGGCTTGGTGGTGATGGTAAGAGACGCCCTTGCCAGCCCAGGGGAGGTCGCCTCCATTGTCAAAGCCCGTGGATTCTTCGAAGCCTGCAGAATCGCCTGGTCCAAACCGCTGAATAATCGCCGCGTTCGTCGGTATTAATCTGAACCGAACAGAAAAGATTGAACCGGGATTGGGTGGGATTGGACCCGAAGTTCTACTCCGATGATCGCAACTGCTTGCGTAGCCCTACCTAAGTTTGCCAGCCTTTTGGCAAAAGGACACGCCTTTTTCACTAATGCCTAGTCTCCTGTCCCAGTGGTTCGTGTCATAAGTTAGAGGAGGTCGTGCGCTGCGCGTAACGAGCGATGCTGGCCAGGATTTGGTCGGCGGTTTTGGTCCAAACGAAGGGCTTGGGGTCTTCATTGT